>CALKHR010000130.1 GCA_937988885.1 uncultured Roseiflexaceae bacterium
TTGGCTTTACGGTCCGCGTCGGTGTAGGCGTACGCGTTGGCTTTACGGTCCGCGTTGGTGTAGGCGTACGTGTTGGCGTTACGGTCCGCGTCGGTGTAGGCGTACGTGTTGGCGTTACGGTCCGCGTCGGTGTAGGTGTACGCGTTGGCGTTACGGTTCGCGTCGGTGTCGGTGTACGCGTCGATGTCTGCGTTGGTGTTGGAGTGTCAGCCGTTACTTGGATACTTGGCGTAGGGCCAGAAGCGACCTGATAGTGCGCCGTGATGCTGTGCACCACCGGACTGATCTGCGAATCGTTACTGCTGAGCGTGAAGCGATACTGCAAATACCGACCAGTCGGCACCGCAGGTGCGTCGCCGGAACTTTCGACCGTGCTCCACGCGCTCCAAGTGTTGCCGTCATTCGAGCTACGCGCCGCAACTGTGAGCGAGGTGTTGGCGGGCACATCGGCGACCCAACTGAGCGTATCCCACTCCACCGATTCACCCGCATCGAGCAGACAACTCTCGAAGGTGCCGCTCGTCACGAATGGTGGCATGCTCTCAAGGGCATCGGCCAACAGCGGCGTGCCGGACGTGTTGTTTGACAGATAGATGTAGAGCGGTGGCAACGCGTCCACGCTCAGATTGGCGACCAAGGCACCATCGATGTAGAAGCGCACCTGATCGGTGCCACCGTTGTTCTGCCAGGCGATGCGGTAGTGGTGAGCACCGGATGGCAGGGCACCGAGATCGACCTGCTGCTCGCTGCCGTTGTTGTTGAGGCGCACGAACAGGCGATCGGAGGTGTTGAAGGTGCTGAACAAGATGTAACGGTTGCCCTCAAACTCGTTGCTGCCGAAGCCGAAGTGTTGCCAGGGCGCGGCCCCGAACGTGAGAACCCCTTCGATGGAGGTGTTGCTGCTGGTTGTGCTCTGCGAGCGTACGAACGCGCCACCAACCGCATCGACGCTCAGCGTGCCGTTGAGGGTTGGCGAGAAACTGCCGCCATCCCACTGTCCAGCGAGCCATCGGCCAGTATCGAGTGAGGGACCGCTGAACGTTTCGGCCAGCGAGCCAGCCAGTTGTACGGCACCATCGTTCAGATGGGCGATGGTCGTGCCGTTAGTGACGCTACAGGTGCCGAAGTCGCTCAGCGATGTGTGTACGAACGCCCCGCTTGCAGGCTCAAGCGTTACGCTAGGCGTGTTTGTCGGTGTCTGCGTTGCGGTAGATGTACTTGTTGGGCTTGGCGTTGTGCTCGGCTCCGTCGTCACAGTCGCGGTGGCGGTGGCCGTCGGGCTTGGCGTTGTGATTGGCACACCCGTTGTCGTCACAGTCGCGGTGGCCGTCGAGCTTGGCGTTGTGCTTGGCTCCGCCGTCGCAGTTGCGGTGGCGGTGGGCGTGTTGGTTGGGTTGACGGTTGGCGTAGAGCCAGAAGCGGCCTGATAGTGCGCCGTGATGCTGTGCACCACCGGACTGATCTGCGAATCGTTACTGCTGAGCGTGAAGCGATACTGCAAATACCGACCAGTCGGCACCGCAGGTGCGTCGCCGGAACTTTCGACCGTGCTCCACGCGCTCCAAGTGTTGCCGTCATTCGAGCTACGCGCCGCAACTGTGAGCGAGGTGTTGGCGGGCACATCGGCGACCCAACTGAGCGTATCCCACTCCACCGATTCACCCGCATCGAGCAGACAACTCTCGAAGGTGCCGCTCGTCACGAATGGTGGCATGCTCTCAAGGGCATCGGCCAACAGCGGCGTGCCGGACGTGTTGTTTGACAGATAGATGTAGAGCGGTGGCAACGCGTCCACGCTCAGATTGGCGACCAAGGCACCATCGATGTAGAAGCGCACCTGATCGGTGCCACCGTTGTTCTGCCAGGCGATGCGGTAGTGGTGAGCACCGGATGGCAGGGCACCGAGATCGACCTGCTGCTCGCTGCCGTTGTTGTTGAGGCGCACGAACAGGCGATCGGAGGTGTTGAAGGTGCTGAACAAGATGTAACGGTTGCCCTCAAACTCGTTGCTGCCGAAGCCGAAGTGTTGCCAGGGCGCGGCCCCGAACGTGAGCACCCCTTCGATGGTGGTGTTGCTGCTGGTTGTGCTCTGCGAGCGCACGAACGCGCCACCAACCGCATCGACGACCAGCGTGCCGTTGAGGGTTGGCGAGAAACTGCCGCCATCCCACTGTCCGGCGAGCCATCGGCCAGTATCGAGTGAGGGACCGCTGAACGTTTCGGCTAGTGTGCCAGCCAGTTGTACGGCACCGTCGTTCAGATGGGCGATGGTCGTGCCGTTAGTGACGCTACAGGTGCCGAAGTCACTCAGCGATGTGTGTACGAACGTCCCGCCCGCAGGCTCAGTTGTTGCGGTCGGCGTATTGGTCGGTGTCTGCGTCGCGGTGGCGGTCGTCGTCGAGCTGGGTGTCGCGTTCGGCTCACCCGTTGCCGTCGCGGTGGGTGTGCTCGTCGCCGTGGGCGAGCTCGTCGGGCTTGGCGTCACCTGCATGGTGGGAGCTGGCGTGTTTGTTTGGGCATCATAGTTGGCCTCAAACGAATGGTTGCCCGCCGTAACACTCACGCTAATCCGCGATTGTCCTGCGATCTGCATGACACTGTGCGGGTGCGCAACGCCATCCACCAGCACACCGTTGAATTGTTTGCCGCCATAGCTGGGTGGCAACAGCACCGTGAGCGTTTCGCTGCCAGATTGCGCGCTCAGGTTGAATTGCAGCGTCCCAGTGTTGGCGTTCCAGTTCAGTTGTGTAAACTCCGCATCGTGGCGCGTCTCGGTGAAATTGAGCCATCGGTCGGCGTTCCACATCGGTATGCCCTTACTCTGCGCGTAATTGAGCGTGCCTTCGGCCCATGCTTGGCCGCCTACGCTATAACAATCGACGTGGAATTGTGCCATCAGGGCAGCGTAATCGCCCGCCAAACTCGCATCGATCAGGTTCTTGCTCACCGCAACGGCCTGGGCCGTAGTGAGATTCTCGGAATAGGGGTATGCAGTGATGCACTCAAGCAGTTGCTCATCGACCAACTGCGTCAACTGTTGATAGACGGGCAGCACGGTGCCATCCTCGCGGATGAAGCGCATCGGTTGGCCGCTGCCGGTGATGTAGCCATGGGGCCAAGAGCCATCGCTGTTGCGCAGCCACTCGCCCCAATGATAAAAATTCGTGTCAAGAGCGATGCCGTGCGCAGCCTCGATCTCTGCGCCCTCGGTCCACCCTTGCCAGGCGATTTGATGATTGCGAGTCGTGCGCGATTTCGGGACGCTGTACTGCATCGACCACCAACCGCCATTGCCATTGGTGCCGCTATACACGTCGTAGGCCTGCGCCAAGCTCGTAATGTTGTACGGTGGATAGCTGTCGGGCTTGTAGGGTGGCGGATGAATGCCGAACGAGTGGCCTTGGTTGGTCCACTGCTGCACCGAACTACTCGAAGGATCGCCCGCTATCGAAAGGTAGATGGTGACGTTGCCGCCATACTGCTCAATGCTTGAGATATAGTTGTTGAAATAGCTCTGCGGGTTGCTGTGCGCATCGCCCGTGAGCACCAGTATCGTCTTGTGCTGATCGGGGAAGTACCAAAGCTGCGGCAATGGCGTCACATCCTGCAAAAGATCATGCACTAATCGCGCAAACAGGCGTTGCTGCACATCCGCTTGCGGAATGCTCATCAAATCGCGATCCACCCAAGGATCGCTGTTGTTCATGCCTTGGAACAACTCGATCGTGCGCAGCACCCCATCACCATCCACATCCACGTTGGCATGGGCAGGATTCCCCTGGCGCGTATACACCACATTGGCGGCGAGGTTGTAGGTGAACGCGGTGGCCTTGCCATTCCCCACACTGTGCGTGACCACGGCGGGGTTCGATAACACGTTCGTGGAGGGAGAGGCAAGCCAGGCCAGCGTTGTTGCGCCATTCACACTGTAGCGGTCGGCCACGCCATGAATCTGCAAGCTCGCATTGGGCAAACCTTGCCCCAGTGATTGATTCGTGTCGATGCGCAGATAGCCATTGTTGAGCGTGGTGCCCAAGCTATTCAATCCAAAGGTTGGGGCCAATTGCGTATCGGGCCGCAGCGCCAGCAGTCGTCCGCCGTCAGCGACATAGCTGGCGAACTGCGAAGCCTGAGTGCTTGTCAACGCCATTTCGGCCAGGATCACTAACTTGTACTGTTGTAACCCATCGCTCAACACTTGATTGAGCGAACGCAATTCGAAGTGATTCAGACCTTCGGCCCGCAAGATCTCGCCAATGTACCGTCCAAATCCGTGGGCGCTGCTATTGTTTGGTATGACAACGACGATCGGAACACTCGCATTGGCCGCGGCAAACGGTATTGGCGTGCTCGGGAGCATCAGGGCGATCACAAGCAACAAAAACAGGGTTGCTCTCTGTAACCGAGCGTAGACACGCGGTCGAGTAGACATAATCATAGCGCTCCTTCACGCTGAGTATTTAGTTCTGACACCGTGGGCTGTTTACCGTGATAGGTGATGATGGCGGCGATTCCACCAAAAAGCTATTGCTAAGATGCCCACCACGAAGAGCAGCGATGTGAGAGCGGCGATGCCAGCCACCACCAAACCCGGCGCTTCCCAAGCGATCGCGCCCTCGGGAGGAGGTGCTGCGAGCGCGTTCGGGTCCATCGTAGGTGTTGGTGTCGGTTCTGGCGTCGCTGTCGGTGTCAGCGGTATTTCGGTGGGAGTAGGCGTGAAGAAAGGCAATGGCGTAATCGCTGGGCTTGCTAACTGTAAAACGCTATACCAAACTTGATAGCGAGCGTGATCGCTATTGTGCAGATCGTTTCCGTTGCGGGTAAACCACGTGAGATGCAACTGATTCCCGCCGCTCACGACGGCGCGTGGCCATTCTGGGTAACGTTCCTGTTCGCGGCACGCTTGCAGGGCAGCCTTTCCGGCAGCAGAGCGCGCCATAGCCGATTGTGGTGAGATCCTATCGCAACTGGTTACCACTGCGCGCGACCATCCTGGGTACCGATCCTCACTCGCGATGACGATCGGGCGCGACCAACGCGAGCCGTTCCAGGTGAGATGGAGCAAACGTGGCCGATTGCGGGGATCGGTCGTGCGCCGCTCTTGGGTGCTGTCTACATCGCTGGTCAGGAAGCCGCTGACGATCAGATGCACCGTCCCCGAGCTGTCGGTCGCCATCGTATAGCTGTCCCACGGCGTATCGTTGAGATCGCGCGCCAAGATGTCGGGGACAGCAGCGGGTCGGCTCCAGGTTTGGCCGCGATCGCGCGAAAATTGGTAGAAGATCGTGTTATCGGCGGTCGAGCGATAGACCACGATCGGGTGTTGGTTTTGGAAGAGACCGAGCGTCACCTGTTGTGGCGCGTTCGGGATCGGGTCGGGGCGTGGCGTCCCCTCAGTCGGCTCCGGTCGGAGGGGCGGCAGCGTGAACACCACGGGCGTGCTCCACGTTGTGCCGCCATCGCCAGAGTAGCGGTACATACTGCTGTTCGGCGTGCCCTGTCCGTTCAGGTTGTCGTAGCCCTCATCCCATACCACGTGCAAGCCGCCCTCCGAATCGAGCTTGACCTGCGGCTTTGTGCTGCCGTAGGGCGTCTCCGAAAGGTTGATCGGCGTGCTCCAATCCTGGCCGTTATTCGTGCTCCTGCGGTAGAACAGATCGGCGCACCCTGCGCACTCCTCATCGATCTTTTGCGGATCGATCGGCATTGTCTCGTTCCAGAAGGCGTGCAGCGTCCCATTCGCATCGCTGGTGATCGCGTCGTAATACACCGTACTGTCGTTGTTGATACGTCGCGCGGGGCTCCAATCCTGAACGCTCTGGGCCTGCTCAACCCGCGCGTGCAGATACTCGATCTTCAACTGGCTGCGTACCAACACGTGCACCAAGCCAGTGCGGCCCACCGTAATACTGGCGCGCGAGGCGAAGCCGCCCGTGCCCGTGTTAAACACATCGTTCGGTTTGGACCACTGCCCGTTGAACAGCGAGCGATACATCAGCAGGTCGAGTTGATTCTGCACCTCGGCACCCTGCGAGATGCCGCTCGCCCACACGATGTGGACGCGCCCTGACGGATCAACGGTGATATCGGGGAACCAGGAATTGGTGCCGTTCTCCGAGATCTGCATCGGCACCGACCACTGCCCGCTCTGCGCTGAACTTGGTCGGGCGGGCAGCATGCTGGTGGCGAACACCACAAATACCACGGCGAGTGTGATTGTGTGAAAACGCTTCATTGTTCTGGTTCGGGTGGAGGCGTGCGCCCCATGATCTGTCGGATACTGATCAGCGTGCCAAGGAAGATCCAGCTGTACACCGTGTATTTGTAGCCTCCGACCCCTTGGTTATAGGCGAAGGGCAGGATCCAATCGCCCAGCAGCATCGAGAACTGTGCGCCCGCCCATCCAGCGGTGGCCGCGATCGCTAAGGCCCGCAGGAAGCCCGGCGGCGCGCGCATACACAAGCGGTAGCCCTCGTACAAGCCCGAACCAGCCAACCACAGCCACGCTAGCATCCCGCTGAAGCCGAACTGCGCCAAAATATCCAAGTAGTTGTTGTGCGTTGAACGGGCATCGTCGCGGTAGTAGGTCATGTAATAGAGCGCGTAGCCAGCCGGCCCCGTGCCGAACAGCCAATGCGCCCGCACCACGCGCCAGTTCTGCTCCCAAAGGATCAGCCGCTCCAAGCTGCCATCTTCGATATTGTCGTTGGCCACCTGCTCGAAGAAGCCACGTGCGGCGTATCCCCCGATTGCTCCAACAATCACCATAATCACGAACGCCTTCTTCGAGCGCAGGAACGTGGCGACGAACAGCGCGACCACCGTGGGCAACCATCCCGACACCCACTCGGCATTCACCACCGCGTTTTGGTACATCGAGGCGGCGATCAGCCCCAGCAGCAACAAGCGCCAGCGCCAGCGCATCTGCGGAACGGCGATCAGCAATCCGTAGGCGGGCAGCGCCGTCCACAACCCCCACAAGCCACGGTCGTTGAGGAATGGCTGATTGATGCGGAAAAGCTGCGTGAACGTCATCATCGCGCCACAGACAAGAAAAGCGCCGACGATATACTTCAAGCGCCCTTCGGTCTGCACAAAATTGCCGATCAGCAGCGCAGCGCCCATCGAGACCAGGATCGTGATGAGCGAGGCCACCTGCACGATGATGAACTTTGGCGCGTCGATCAGGATCGGATCGCGCCACGCAATGCCCCACACCAGCGAGATACAACAGATGATTGAAAAGACGAGCGACGGGCGATTGATCAGCGTGGGTGCGAACTGAAACTGCTTGCGCATCACCATCGAGACGAGCCAGATGCCCCAGAGCATGATCGTGAGCAGCAGCGCCGCAGGGAGGCGCGTTTCGGTGCCGGTTGGCACATCGATCGGGATCGCCAAGGCCGCGATCGGCAGCGCCAGCACCATCATTTCGAACCAGCGCAGCGCAACTAGCAGCACCAAAACGCCTGCCGGAGCCGCAGCCAGCAGCAGGGCGAGCGTCATACGGTCTTTGCCCGCGAGCAGCCCGGCCAAGCCGCTGAACATCAACAGTAGCAGCACCACGCCAACCAGCGGCCAGGGGATGCGCTTTCGTGCTACGGATGCATTGATTGATTGAAAGAGTGTCATGGCATACCAGTCGCGTTAGCGCTAACGACGCGCAAACAAGCGATAATTGCCGATTTCTTCGACCAAACGGTAATCGCGTTCCAGCAGTTCGGGCGCATACACATTGGTGTAACTTCCGAATCCTCCGACCACCACATATTCAGGTCGATCGCTAAGCCCATCGTAGACCAGTGGCGGGCCGTCGAGCCATTGGTGGCGCACCGCAGTATCGAGCAGCGCGATCGGCGGGTAGTGGTAACGATGATCGCTCAGGAAGCCCAACTCCGGCTCCCACGTCTCCACCACCACATCGGTCGGTACGTGCGTGTTGAGATAGGCCGCCATCTGCTCGGCGGTGGAATCGGGCTGCATCACCATTAGGAACGAGAGCGCCAACGGCAGCGCGATCGCCAAGGCGGCGTAGACGCTCACACCGTAGGCCAACACCCGCTGCCATTGATTGCCGCGCATCAGCCAGCCGACCAGATCCACGATCGCACGGGCCACCAGAATGGCGCTAAAGGCCACAGCGGGGAAGGCATAGCGGGGCCAGCCGAGCGACGCGCCCACGTACCACGCCAGCCACAACCCCACGATCAGCACCAGCAACGCCTCGGCCAAGCCCTGCGCATCGCGCCGACGCGCCCGCCACGCCGCGTAGATCAGCGCGGGCACGAGCAATCCACCGTACAGATCGGGCCGCAGCAGGTAGTAGCCAGCCCGCAGCGTGGCCCGCAGATCAAACACAAAGATCGCGCCACCCGCAGCCTGCCGCGTTTGGCGCATATTCTCGATGAAACTGCCCGGCCCCAAGAACTGGAACTGCGCCAGCGTCCACAACCCAAAGCAGCCACAAGCGATGAACAGCGGCACGATCCGCAGCCACCAACTGCCGGCGCGGTAGTAGCGCCAATCGAGCAGACCCGCCAACAGCAACGCCAGCGGGATAATCAGCACAAACTGATTCTTCGTGACGAGCGCCAGGCCGAAGCCAAGCCCCGCCAGGATGCTCATCGTGCGCGACCTACGCGTGTCGGTCTGCGCCGCGCGCAACGCCGCCAGCCAGGCCAACATGCCCAGGAACAGGAATGCCACGCCCGGCACCTCACCCACCACCTGTCGCCCATACTCGATCGCGCCCTCGTAGGTGATGCTGCGCGACGCCAGCAACAGCGTGGTGGCCAGCAAGCCGACGAGCGTGCCGTGCAGTTTGCGGGCAAGCATCCCACAGGCCACCAGGCCGAGCAACAGGTATAGCACGATCACCAGGCGGGCTTGCAGCAGCCCAATGCCAAAAAGCTGCAACACCAGCGCGATCGGCAGCATTACCGTCGGCCCCACGCCGATCGTCGGCCCGTAGTAGCGGAACCCCTCACTGCTGATGTCGGCGTAAACGCCGTATTGGATCAGCGTCTTGGGCACGTGCAGGTGCGAGCCTTCATCGAACCAAGTGCGCGGCGCATATGGCAGATTGAGCAGCGCCAACAGCAGCGCCCCGCCGATCAGCGCCAGCAGCCAGGCCCGTTCGAGCACCGCCTGTCGAGACCAAGCGGTGCTACGGGATTGTGTCTTAGGGAGGATCATGGTCGCTCTTTCGCTTCTCTATGCTTGATACTTGAGCCGAGCGAGATGGTGGCCGTGGTGGCACTGTTCAGGTCGTTCCAGCGGATGGGCGGCAGGATGGGTTGGCTCGTGCGCAACGCCTGAACCAGCAGCACCAGCCACTTCAGGCGCAGCAGCACCACGAACGCCGCTTGGAGCAGCCGTGCGTTCCAGGTTCCGTGATGCTTGCGGATGTAGCGCACCTTGCTGCGGTACAACGCCTGGATCATCGCGTGGCGCACTTGGCGCGTGCTTTGGCCGCCGTAGTGCAGAATGCGCGCATCGGGCGTGTACCACGTCTCCCAGCCAGCCTGCCGCATGCGCCAGCACCAGTCCGGCTCCTCGTTGTACATAAAATAGCCCTCGTCGAGCATTCCCACCTCGTCGATGGCTTCGCGGCGCGCCAGCATACACGCGCCCTGGATGTAATCGACTTTCCGTGCGACTTGGGCTTCGCGAGGGCCAGCGTTGGGGTACCACGCACCGAACAAGCGTCGCCCCAAGCCGCTTGCATTGAGCACCTCGCTCACGAAGTTCGGGAAGGCGGCAAACGAGCCTTGGAACGAACCATCGGGGTTCAGCAGCATGCCGCCGACCATCCCGCAGAGCGGCTGCGAGTCGGCGAACGCCACCAGATTCGCGATCGCGTTTGGCTCGGGCAGCGTATCGGTGTTCAACAGCAGCACGTAGCGCCCAGTGCTGCGGGCGATCGCTTGGTTGTTGGCCGCTGCAAAGCCGACATTCTCGCTATTTTCGATCAGATGCACGGGCAGGCTCGCGGTTGCTGCCCAGGTTCGCACCGCCCCCACACTGTCGTCGCTCGATGCGTTATCCACCACCCACACCTCGGCCTCAAGCGGGCCGAGCGCGTTCGGCAGCGCCGCCAGGCATTCCAGCAGCAACTTGCGCGTGTTCCAACTCACCAACACAATCGACACATCGATCTCAGCAGGCATGCAGTTTATCCTTGTCGTGCAGTTTGTTGAACCAGCGCATTGAGACGCGATCCGATGATGCTCCAATCGTAGCGCTCGCGGACCAGCGCACGCCCCGCTGCCGCCAAACGCTGGCGTAGTTCGGGCTGTGCCAGCAGTTGCGCCGTGCGCTCTGCGAACGTTTTGGCGTTGTTGGCGACCAGCAGATGCCGACCATCTTCCACATCCAGCCCTTCGATGCCCTTGGTCGTGGAGACGATCGGCGTGCCGAGTGCCAGCGCCTCCAGCACCTTGAGCCGCGTGCCGCCGCCCTGTCGGAGCGGCACGACCTCGGCCCAGGACTGCGCTACAGCCGAGCGCACATCATTGAGGAACCCCGTGAACTCCACACCCTCGGCGGGGGGCAGCGCCGCGACCTGCTCGGGTGTGGCGCGACCCGTCACGCGCAGGCGCGCGTTTGGCTGCATCGAGCGTACGTGGGGCCAGATCGCATCGAGGAAGTGATTCACCGCATCGAAATTCGCAATGTACGAGAGCGAACCGGGATAGATCAGCGTGTTCGCCTCGGGGGCGCCGAAATCGCCTGCGCAAGCCGCTGTATCCACGCCGTTTGGCACCACCGCCAACTGCGTGCGCGGCGAACTCAGCGGTTGGAGCAACTCCATCTCCTTGGCCGAAACGGTGGTCGCCGCAGCGAAGTGACGCAGCAACCCGGCGATATACCGGCGCGTTTTCCACCACGTGAGGCGGTAGCGCAACCGCTTGAGCGCGCTGGTGTAGTGTTGCGGCTGCTCGTACAGGATCGCAAGCTCAACTTCTTCCAACAGGCGTGGCACATTGTGCAACAGCAGCGCGTAGGGCGCCATATGCACTTGCGAGGCGATCACCAGATCGTATCGGCGTCCTTGTCGCGCCTGCACCGCCTTCGCCATCGTTGTATTGAAGTTCGCCACCACCGAGCGCGGTTTGGTGGACAACAAGCCGCGCAATCGCCCGGCAGGGTTCGCCGCGAACGGCATCTCGGGCACCAATTCGACCGAGTGACACATTGCGCGCAACTGGTACAGCGATTCGCTATCGGGCAGTTCGGGCGCGAACGAGATCAGATCGACGGTGTGCTCGCGCGCCAGCTCGCGTAGCAACGCCGCGATCCGCAGCTTCGAGCCGTTATCGGTAGGGAGTGGGCACCAGGCGGAGAGAAACAGCACGTGTGCCATGATTGCTCCTTGTGCGACTGAGCTAGTTGACGAGCACCGAATCACCTTCCTGAAGGCCACCAAGAATCTCTACACGGTTTGCGCCGATAATCCCGACCTGTACGGAGATCAGTTCTTGGCGTTCACCTCGTTGCACCAGTACCGATCCATCGACCCGAACTGCCTCGGCGGGGAGCCACAACGTGTTCTCGCGGCGCGCTAGCACCAGATCCACCACCGCCGCATCGCCAGCCTCAACATCCAACTTGCTCGCATCGAACCGCACGATGTAGCGCACATCGGCCCCCACAATATCGAGCGGGACCGCGTTCGCATCCTGGTTCGAGATGACTTGAGCGATCTCGCCCTTCACGATCTTGTCGCCAGCATTGGGGAAGGTGATCGTCACGGGCGAGCCGACGCGCAGTTTCGCCGCTGCTGGTTCGTTCGTGAAGGTCGTCTCGATCTGCAGCGCCTGCGGGTCGATCGACGAGTCGAGGATAACAAACACTGGTTGGCCAGCCTGAACAATATCGCCAACCTGCACATTCACGGCAGTCACCGTGCCGCTGAAGTTGGCGTACAGCCGCATTTGCTCGATCTGCGCTTCAATATCGGCGATCTGCTGGGCCGCATTGTTCACTTGCTGGATGAGGTCGGGGCTTGGGCTCAAGTTCACCCGCGCCTCATCGACCGCCAAGGCTGCCTTTTTGACAGCGTTGTTCGCCTCCGCCAGATCGCGTGGGTTCGGGCCGTTCAGCAACGCGTCGAGTTCGGCTTGGGCCAGCGCCAAGTCGGCCTCGGCAGATTTGATCTCGGCGATCTCGTTGTTGAAGGCGGTGTCGTAGGCGATCTGCGCCGTTGCCACTTCGGCATCGAGCTTGCGCAGGGCCTCCTGAGCTTCGGCGATCTGCGCTTGTACGGCGGCGCGCTCCTCGGGTGAGCTCTTCTTCGTCAGTTGGCGTTCGCGTTCCTGGGCGGCGGCGAGTGCCCATTGGGCCTCTTGTTGGGCGCGTTGAGCTTGGCGTAGCACCTGTTCGGCCTGGTTTTTGCGCTCCGATGCATCGTTGCGGGTTCTATCGAGTCGCGCCTGCGCCTGAGTCACGTGCGCTTGGGCTTTGCTGATCTCGATCTGGCTTGGCGGCGCTTGCAGTTGACTGAGATGTGCTTGGGCAGCTTCAAGATCGAGTTGAGCGCGCCGAACCGCTATCTCCTGCTGTTGCGTTGCCCGATCCAAGGTGCGTTTGCTCATGTCGTAGGCTTTTTGAGCCTCCTGCAGTTGTGTGATGAGATCGCCTGGATCTAGCTCGGCCAGGAGTTGTTTCGGCTCGACCGTATCGCCAACCTCCACGTGCACCGCTTGGATCAGTCCACCGTTGGCGAACATCACCGAGCGCTGTTGTTGTGCCACCACCTGCCCTTCCAACGACAACATCTGCTCAACCGTGCCGCGCTGAACGGTGTAGACGGTGGCGGCAATGGCTGTGGGAGCGACCTCGGTGGGCGTGGCGTTCTCATCGGCGATTGGGATACTGGTTGGCTCGGCCTGCTCGGTCGGTTCTGCGGTGACTGGTGGTTGCCACAACTCTTCTTCTGTTGGCAGATCCGGGCCGCAGGCACTGATGAGAAGACAGACAAATAGGAGAACTAGCAAGCGGGCCATAGCAGCGACTCCTTGTCGGTAGGGTTGAGTAGAATGCCCAAACGCGGCGAGCGACTGTGATGTGCGAGTTCTGCAACGGAAACGGCGATTGCGACGGTTGCCGTAATAATGCTGCCACAAAAAGATATCAGCCACCAATGAATGGCGGCTGACGAGGCGAGGTCACTTAGATAAACAACTTGTTAGAATGGCCCTGGCCCCCAGCGGTGGCGTAGGAAATCGACCATGCCGCGAACCATCGCATTGCGGTGTTGGCGAGATGTGCGCCATTTCGGGCGGACCGACATACTGGTGACGGTCCGCATCATCTGGCCCCAAACCGCCACCCGAACGTGCAACGGCGCGCGATGTTTGGCGAGCATTAACAGGCGATTGCGCGTGTTGTAGTAGGCGACCGAGGGCTTGGGGCGGTAGTCGCGCTGCACGCCTTTATGCCACAGTTTGGCTTGGGGAACGTGCGTAATGCGCCAACCCGCCTGCGAACTGCGCAGGCACCACTCGGTCTCCTCCCAGTAGTAGAAGAAGCGCTCATCGAGCATGCCGACCTGCTCGATCACCTGACGCCGCACCAGGATGGCGCATCCCGAGATCCAATCGACATCGTGAGGAGCGCGGAACTGTTCGGTATCCGGCTCGTTCTGCGCGATGTGCTGCGATTCCCAGGCGCGCCCCAGTCGCCCTCCCGCCGATTGAATGACCGTTGGCTCGTCGTAGTGGTAGACCATCGGCCCGACGATCCCGATGCGAGCGTCGCTTTCGCCGACAGCCACGAGCTGTTCTAGGCAGTTCGCATCCAGAATAGTGTCTTCGTTCAGCACGAACACCCAATCGGCCCCCTGTTCGAGCGCGGCGCGAATGCCCACGTTGTTGTTGCCGGCGTAGCCACGGTTGCTGGTCAAGGGGATAATCTCCACCTTGGGAAAGCGCGCGCGAATGGCCTCCACCGACCCATCGCTCGATGCGTTGTCGAGCACGATGATGTGGTGATTGGCGTAGGTGTTGCGTTCGAGTGACTCCAGGCAGGCCAAGGTATCATCGCGCCGATTGGTGTTGAGGATCACAGTGATGATGTAGGGCTGGCTCATTGCTGCTGTTCCTTCTACGGTTCGGCAGGAATTGGCGCTAGGTCAGCCAAGCCTGCGGGAAATTCTTGGTGACTTCCACGCCTTCGAACTTCTTGCTGGCGCGCGCGCCGTAGTGCCGCACCCACTTGGCCATACGCTCCAGTCCTTCCTCCAAGCTGTAGGGTGTGTACGCGCCGAAGACGCGCCGCACCTTCTCGTGCGACGAATACGCGTTGATCACCTCGTTGCGGGCCGGCACATGCGCAATGTTCGGCTCCACACCCATCGCTTGCGCGACCGCCTCAGCCAATTCGTTAATCGTGTACGTTTGATCGGCGCCGATATTGAAGATCTCGTTATACGCAGCGGGATTCGAGATAGCATCGGCCATAATCGGCGAAAGGTCGCCGATGTAGCTGAAGGCGCGCGTTTGAGTGCCATCGCCGAAGATCGTCATCGGCTTGCCCTGGAGGATCTGATTCATAAAGATCCCCACCACATTGCGGTATTTATCGGCAATGTTTTGTCGCTCGCCGTACACATTGTGGGGCCGGAAGATGATGTAGTCGAGGTCGAACATCGCCTTCGAGACCTTCAACTCCTGCTCGACCGCTAACTTGGCGATGCCGTACGGGTCCTCGGGATGCGGCGGCGTCTCCTCCGTCATCGGCAACTCGGGGCTCGTGCCGTACACCGCGATCGAGGAGGTGAACACGAAGCACTTCACACCCGTGTTGATCGAAGCATTGATCAGGTTGACGCTGCCGAGCAGGTTATTGGAGTAGTTGAAGCGCTTGATAAAGTGACTCAGGCCCTCTGCGGCGTAGGCAGCCAAGTGGTAGACATAATCGAACCGTGCGTGCTCGAACAGCTCATTCACCAGGTTGACATCGTTGATGCTGCCCTGCACGAATGTCGAGCCTTCAACCACATTTTCTAGGAAACCGCCACTTAAATCATCGAGAACGGTGACAGTATGGCCACGCTTGATCAGTTCTTCGGTCACATGCGAGCCGATAAACCCAGCCCCGCCAGTAACTAGTATGTTGCTCATCGGTTCCTCCTGCGATGCTGTTGTTCTGTGGTTGTTTGTAGGTTGCTTGGGTTGTGGCCAAGGAGACGACGGGTGAACCAACGACACCTACCCAAGCTATAGGTGATAGTGCAATTCTTGGAGATTGACCGCTGCCGAGTGCTCGGTAATCTGCTCGTAGATCCCGGTGATCTGACGCATCTCATCATCGATGCTGGCGGGTTCTCGAATACCGTTTCGCAGGCGCGAAAGCAGTGCGGGTTGATCGATCAGGCGTTGCAGTTGGCACGCCAGATCTGCACTATCGTTGGGCGTGAAGTGCAATCCATCCACACCATTGCGCACCAACTCGGCCATGCCGCCGAGCGCGGCGGTCACCACCGGCTTGCCTGCGGCGTGCGCCTCCATAATCGCGAGCGGGCTGTTCTCGTACCAGACCGATGGCACCACCACCACATCCACCTCCGCCAGAATCGCGGCGGTCTGATGGTGCGAGAAGCGCCCGTGGAAGCAGATCCGCGTATCGCCTGCCGCTTGGCTGCGCAGTTTCGCCACATATGCCGGGTTCGGCTCAAGCCCGCCGTGGATGTGCAGTTCGAGCGCTGGCCCGTGCGATTGCAGCATGCGAAACGCATCAATAAGAAGATGCACACCCTTGTGCGGCGCGATCTGACCCAAAAAGCCGATCCGCAACGAGTTGTCGGTGCGCGGTTGGCCCTCGTGCCGGAGGGCGCTCACGTTGATGCCGTAGCGCACCACGTGCATACGCTCCGCAGGCACGAATGGCGCGTAGCGCTCGGCCAAGAACTTCGAGGGCGCGATCACCGCGTCAGGCTCAGCGAGCTGTGGCAACAGCCAGCCTCGTCGATCCGCAATATGCTGCCGCCCTTGATGGAGCGCGATCTGCTGTGCAGCGCGCCCAAGCAGCCCTTTCGTCAGCTGATCGGGGAGCCGATACCGACGACTCTCCAGGTTGATGCACCACGCGCAGCCCGCCGGATCGGTGGGGACATGCGTGCAGAGCGAGCCATCGCCCCGTTGCAGCGTGATGCGAGGGCAGAGAAACCAGTAATCGTGTAGCGTAAGCACCATGGGGATATTGGCTGTGCGCGCCGCGATGATCGGCACCGCGCCGAGCAGGTATCCGGCTTGAGCGTGAACCAGATCGGGCTGTTCGCGAGCGAAGTGCTTGGTAAACCAGTCCAACATCAGCGGGTTGTGGTAGCGCCAACTCGCGTCGGCGGCGTGGGCCATGTTGAACGAGAGCCGCCATACCTTCAGCCCCTCGTAGCAATTGGCCACCGCCTGCAGTTCGCTCGGGCCGCCCTGATCGATCGCCTCGACGCAGATCACCTCAACTGTGTGGCCGTGATCCTGGAGCCAGTGCGCCAAACGCAAGGTGTACAACTCGGCTCCAGCGCTGTAGCGAGGCGGAAAATGGTGGACAGGAAGCACTATCTTCATGGCGATACGCTACTTTCTGCTGGTTGACGTAACTGACGAATAAACTGAAGTTCATCGCGCCCGATAATCCCGAGCAACACGAGCAGCATGGCGTACGCCAAGCCGCCCAAAGCAATGTTCAGCAGTAGCGGCAGACCGCGCATCAACTGCACCACCACGCCCATAATCGCTACTGCCACCAGAGGCCGCAGCAGGATGTGTTTCCAATTGAGGAGCCGCATCGTATCGCGCAGCATCCAGAGATACTGGCAAACCAACACCACCTCGGTTACGACCGCCATCACCGCCGCGCCGGGCATTCCAAGCAGCCAGATGAACGGGATGTTGAGCAGCACGTTCACCGCCGAACTGATCATCACCGCACGGGCCGCTCGGCGCTCGTGGTTAGTGATCAGCACGATGTAGCCGAGGAACTCCGAAGCGAACATCAGCGGCACCGCCAACAACAGCACCTGCAACGCAGGAATCGCTGGGACGTGCTTGATGCCGAACAGGAACGGCATGATTTGGTCGGCCAGCACAATGCCGCCAACCGTCAGCGGCAGCGCGATGACCATCAGGTAGCGCAGCGCCCGCCCGTAGATCGTCGGCAGGGTGTGCGGTGCTTGCGCCGCCTGGCGCGTCATCGACGGGTAGAGCGAGGTGTTCAACACGTTCGACAACAGCAACAGCGAGAGCACCAGCATGCAGGCGGCGTTGTAGTGTCCAGCTATCGTATCGCCGTAGCTGCGCTGCAGGAAGATGCTGTCGAAGTTGCGCGACAAACCGAGCGCGAAGCCGATCGCGCCGAACGGAATGCTCGCCTTCAGCAGGCCAGGCCAGATGCTCGGTGTGCTCCGGCCCGGTCGCACCCCCAATCGCCGTACGCCGCGCCAGCAGATCCAGGTCATCGCGGCGATTCCGATCAGGTTGGCGGTGATCAAGCCGTAGTAGCCGAAGTTGCTCAGCAGCAGCGCCCCACCCACGAACACAAACAGCAGTTGGTAGGCGACCTTCGCGCCCGCCGAGAGATCGAGCCGCTCGAAGCCCGCCAGCACGCTATCGCTCGCGCCCTGCACGCTGTACATCATCAGGCCCAGCGTGCCCAGCGCGATCGCGATGACCATCACAGGCGGGTGCCCGATCAGCCACGCGCTGCCGATCAGCAGAAGCGCCGTGAACAGCGCCATCAGCATGCGCAACCGCAGAATGTTGCCGAACAGCGCATTGGCCCGTTCCATACCATCGGGCTCGTCGCGCCAACGGGCTACTTCTCGCACTAAGTATGGGCTAAGCCCCAGATCGGCCAGGAACACAAACACCGCACCGAACGACAACACCGTGGTGTATTGCCCATAGTGATCCACGGCCAGATTGCGGATAATCAGCACAGAGAAGCCAAACGAGAGCAGCTTGATCGCCAATTGGCCACCCATGCTGAAGATCGAATTGCGTGCGACAACCCGAGAGAAGTGCTGCATAAAGCTATGCCTATGATTTGCCAGCCGCTTGTGCGTGCTGGGGGAGCGGGTGCGGTTCAGCGACAACTCGCTCGTAGCTTGCCAAAATGAGTTCGGCGGTGGAACGCCACGAGAACTGCGCAGCCCGAGCGAATCCACGTTCGCGCAAGCGCTGGGCTGTGACTGGGTTGGTGAGCACCGCGGCGATGTACGCCGCCAGCGTCACATCGTCTTCGGCATCGCAGATCAGCGCTGCATCCCCGGCGACTTCGGGGATCGCGCCGCGATCCGAGGCGATCAGCGGTGCGCCGCAGGTCATCGCCTCCAGCACAGGAATGCCGAAGCCCTCGATCCACGAAGGGAACACGAACGCCTGCGCCATGCTGTACAAACCGATCAACTCGGCGCGGGTCGGGCGGATCAGCAGGTGTGCCTCGCCAGCCGCGACCGCCTCCCCCACGATCGGCAGTGGGTCGGCTCGCCGCGAGAAGAACACGATCCTGTAGGTGTCGCGCAGCCTGTCTGGCAGGCGCCGCCACGCACGAACGAGCACCGCCGGATTCTTGAGCGCGTCGGCCAGCACGAAGGGGTGCGTGAGCGCGAACCGCTCCCTGAGCGCCGCCAACTCCTGCGCATCTTCGATCCGCCGTAGGTCGGGCGTGGGCGCGTGCGGGATCGGCACGATGCGCTCGGGCGGAAAGCTGCTCTGATCGGCGATCTGTCGTGCGGCGTGCCCCGAGACGGTCAGCAGCAGGTCGGCGCGGCGCACCGATTGCGTGCTGAGCAGGTGCAGATACGTCATCATCGCGATCGTCTTGGGATTTTTAGGATGCCCGCGAATAATCTCTCGCAGCGGCAGGATGTTGATCACATCGTGCAACGTGAGCACGGTGCGCGTCCCCGCTGGGCCGAAGCCGACGTTCGCCGGAAAATGCACCACATCCAGGCGATCGCGCGCCAGTTGGCGGTGCATCAGCAGGTCGTTCGCGATGCTCGATAGCGCATTGCGATAGGGTAGGAGCCGCAGCGTGGCGTGGCTTGGTAGCTCCGTCAACTCAAACGGGCGCTTGGTATCGGCGTACAAAAACACCTGATGCTCACGGGCGATATCGAGCAATGCCGGGACAAAATGCGCGATATAGGTGTGTACGCCGCCAACTAAGCCGTGCGAGAGGTAACGAACATCGATGCCAATACGCATAAACTTCTCGCTGCACTAAGCGACCACAGTTGGGATTGAGGCATGGGAGTGGCGCACACAGGGGCTGTGCGCCACATGTGCTGTTTAGACGCGCTGGAGGCTGCCACCCATCCACTTCAGGTGGTTGATGCCGATCTTCCAGAGCTGGCCGAGCGTATCCAGGTTCGTGGCGGCCTTGGCGAACGTCATGATCGGGCCGGGCCGGAGCGACCATTCGCGGGCAGCGCGGCGTGCCCAGTACTCAAGCTGCTTCGAGCTGAGGTTCGGGTAGTTCAGCACCGTGTGGGAGTACATATCGTAATCCTCCCAGCGGTTCATATCGATCCAACCGTTCTGTACCGCCTCGTAGTAGAAGGGCGTGCCCGGGTACGGCGTGGCGATGTGGAACAGGGCGATATCCACCGGCAAGCGCTTGCTGAGCGCGATGGTCTCCTGGATCGTCTCGACCGTCTCGCCTGGCAGGCCGATGATGAAATAGCCCCAGTTCATAATGCCAGCTTTATGGCTTGCGTGGATGGTCTCTTGGATGCGGGCCACCGTGGTGCCCTTGCGCGCGCGCTTGAGCACCGCCTCGCTGCCGCTCTCCAAGCCCCAGGCGATCAGGAAGCAGCCCGCCTTCTTCATCAGCGCGAGCTCTTCGGCATCCACAAAATCGACGCGGCTATTGCACGACCAGCGGATGTTGATGCCATCTTTGATGATCGCGTTGCACAGGTCGTAGACAAACTCCTTCTTGACCGTGAACAGGTCGGCCTCGAAGTGAATGTGGTGCATGCCCATCTCTTTGAGCATGTACAGCTCTTTGAGCACGTGATCGGGGCTGCGGTGCCGCACGCTGGCCTGATAGGTGACGTGCTTGATGCAGTAGCGGCAGCCGGCGGGGCACCCGCGACTGGTCAGCACAAAGGTGTACGGCCCGCCGATGATCGGCTCTTTGTACTTGCGCCACGGTAGCTTATCGTGCAGCGGAATGGGTAGCGTGTCCAGATCCTCGATGAACGGGCGGTCGGGGTTGATCTGCACCTGCGCGTTGTTGTCGCGGAAGGCCACGCCGCGCACTTCGCGCAACGCCTTGGCCAGCAGTGTGGGGCTTACGCCTGCGAACCGCCCCCGCGTCGTCAGGTACGATGCGTCGGGGAAGGGCAGCTTGCGCCACGGCGCGGTGAGATCGGGGTTGCCCACCATGATCGTCTCATCGGCGCCTTCGGCCTTGATGGTGCGGTCGATCGTCTGAATGGCATCGACGATCGTCAATTCTGGCTCGCCACGCACCACAATATCGAGCGTTGGGTAGCTCTCCAGTGTCTCGCGGCTCATCGGCGTGACGTGTGTGCCGATCGCCATAGTGATGGTGCCAACCGCCTTGCCGATGAAGGTGGTGCGCATATCGTTGGTCAGCGTTGGGGCCGTGGCGTGGATGATCATATAGCGGGGCTTGTGCTCCCACATATAGCGCTCGAAGGCCTCCCACGTCATCCCCAAGCCGATCGCATCGATCACATCGACGGTATAGCCAGCCTCCTGCACCACTGCGCCGATCTGGGCCAGCGCCGTCTGTGGCCAGATAATGCCATCGCGAGTTCGGCGGCCCACACGCGCAATGTCGCGGAGGAACAGATCCCCATCGGGTGATGGCGGATTCAGCACCAAGACATCGAGGCGCGGGCTGCGCTCGCGTGGCATTTCAACGAAGCGAATCTCACCTGCGCGCTCATCGGCGCGGGCGGGCGCAACGAGTTTGATGCCAGTTTTCTTGTCGCCAGGTGCGATTTGTTTGTCGTTCTGGGGCGGAACCGTTTGATCGGTCATGCTTTTCTCCCTTGTCTGCCTCTCGATGTCGCATTGGTCGATTCCACGCGGCATTGGCGCTATGTTTCAAGCATAGCGCGCAGAGATAAATTTCTGTCTACAAGAAATGACATGAGGATAAATGTTTCGCAATGTTTGTTTAAGGGTAGGAGTCTAACGTGCCCACCCGGAAGCGTCGGATCGCATAAAGAGGCGAGTCGATCGTGATCGACGACGCCAGATGGTAGTTATCCAAATAGTTGATCGGTGGCGTGCCCGGCTCGGCGTGCGCAATTTGTGAGAGATCGCGAGTATCATCGATCACATTGGTGTGCCACGTGTTTGTGCTGGCATCGTAGTAACTGACCTGCACGTGCAACCTCTTTGTGTCGAGTTGCTCCCACCGCACCCGCAATCGATCGCCTGGCTCAGGGATGTTCGAGTTGCTGACCGTGGTGGCTGCAGGCAATTGCCAACGTGAGAAAATTTCAAAATCGCCACCGGTCCAGGCATTGTAAACAAGCCGCACCTTGCCGTCATTCTCCAACACAGGCGCGACCTCCAGATTCTCCTCGCGGTTGATCTCCTTGCGGAAGCCGATCAGCCCCGCGAACGCGCCGAACAACGTGCCACCCGTGGGTGATCCGTTCACCCAATCGATCTCGATCTCGGCCCAACCGCTTTCGAGCGATGGCATACGATCGATGTTGTGCCCCGCCTGAATGCGGTCGATCGGTGTGTACAGACCAGCGGTGGCGTGTAACGTCGGAGCGTTCTTCCAGGTGGACCAATCGTACTGCACGTTGATGCCGCTCTGGTTGCGGAAATCGTGCTCCTGCACTGCGGCCACCGAGCGATGATCGGGGCCGGTGGGGAAGCGATCCGTGCCCATCGTGTACCATTGGTCGATAAACACTTCGAGCGGCTTATTCACACTGCTGCCGAGAATGCCGAACGCGACGCGGTCGTACGTTTCGTCGCGCATATGCCCCTGACGATACCAACCGTACACATCGCCATCGATCACAAAGGCGAAGGCCCGTTTGACGCCCGGCCCGGCCTGACTGTGCAGGCCCAATTCCAGATCGAACCAGCGATCCAGCGGGATGTTGCCGTAGGCGCGCACCTCGTGGGCTAGGCCATCGGCATCGTAGCCGTAGACCGCCAACTGGCCCTGTGATCGTACCCGTAGGAACCAGCCGAATGAACCGCCGCTGTTGGGCCGCATCCCCGCCAATGTGAAATAATCGTTCGGCCCCAACTGCGCCACCGTCGATGAAGGTATGTACACCTTGGCCCATTGCCAGTGCCACGTGCCCGGGCGCTCCTTCCACTGATGCTCCACAGCAGCATCCCGAAACTGTACAGCGATCTGCGCGGAGCTATTGCCCGCTGTGGTGCTCACGCGAGCTGCATAAGCGCCATTGGCGGCCTGCGCGGCGCTGCGCTCGATGGTGCCATTGCCTGTGGTGATTCGTAAGACACGCCAGGTATCGCTGCTCGCCTCGAACGTCTCAAACACCTCGCTCGGTGTGGGCGAGAGCGTGGGTGTGGCCGGAGGTGTGAGCGAAGGTGTAACTGATGGCGTGAACGAAGGCGTAACCGAAGCGGTCGCGCTTGGCACTGGAACACTGGTAGTGGTGGCTGTGAGTGTCGCGTACGGGTTCAGGACTTGTGGCAGAAACACATCCACCTTGCTCGTCGGAAGCTGTTGTGGTTGGCCGCGCGCGGTTTCCGACGCCTGGGGCGACACCCCATAACCGCTGCTCACCGTAAATAGACAGCACACAATCAGTGGGACGACCAATTTACGCAGCATAGTGCTCTCCGTGAATTGATGAGCGATTCCGTGGCTGTGTTGTTTACGTGTGAGACGGTAATCGAGCGATTTAACGGCTTAGTTGATATAGCTCATAAGCGCCCTCTTTGGCGAGCAACTGATGTCTTAATTCGGTGAGTTCCGCATCGAACGCGCTGGTTTGGCGAGCGAATGGCTCGGCCAACAGGCTCAGCGCCAATTGCACCAGCACCAGTGTCATCAGATGTGAGGCTTGGCTACTACGCGCGGCGTGTTGATATGTCTGCTTGGTTTCTATCCAGTTGAATGAACGTTCCTAGTACGGGCGAACGGCAGATAGAGCGATCGCGCTAGTAAAAAGAGCGAGAGTGCCAGTAAGAACGGTGGAGGCACCAGTACGACCAGGAAAATCCCATACGGCTGCATCCAGGCCCAATCGGTTGTGAAGAGAAACACCACTGGCCGAGCAAGCTCATCGCCAAGGTGTTTAATATATTCGTAGGTGAAGACAAGGAGGGACCAGCCGTACAACCATTGCACCCGTTTGCGGCTTGGCTCTCGATACAGCCGCCAAGCCGCAATCAACGCTACTGCAAGTGCGATGAGTACAGGCCAGTTGTGCCTGACCGTGACGATCGTATATCCAGCGATGTAGTGCCAATGGCTATACTGTTGCATATGAAGAGTGCTCTTCTGTTTGCAAAACTGGCTTCAAATGATCGGCGCGGCCCAGATCCAGTGCAGCTTGTCCCTCGCGGGCGCTCAGTTCGGCTAACACGCGCGCCAGACCCCAAGCGCTCATCAATTGCACACCCGTCAGCACCAACAACGCGCTCACCACGGGCGCGAACCACGAGGCTGCCAACGCTGGATTCGTCAGGTCGAACACCACCGCCGCCACGTAACACGCGATGCCCAGCACGATCGACAACAGGCCCATCCACCAATAATGGCGTTCGAGCCGCCGCCCATTGCCACGCGGCCCAACTAACCCCTGGCGGATTGGTCGCTTGTGGAACAGCCGCACGATGTAGCTGAACGACGTTCCAGTGGTGTAGAGCGTGATACCGGCCACCGCCAGCACCAGCGCGCCGAAGAACTGCGGGAACGGCCAATCGTTCTGCCCGCTCATAATTTGGTTGAACAGCGGGATCGCGGCCACCAGCACGCCCAGCATCAGCAGCGCCAATCCTAGCCCGCCGAAAATGCGCACCGGATTGTAGGTCAGGGCCGTCCACACAATGCTCTTGAAGAACCGCAAGCCATCGCGCACCACGCTCAGCTTGCTGCGTCCCGAGCGCTCCTTGTACGGGATGGGCACCTCGACCATGTTCAGTTTCTCGTGTAGGGCGCGCGTGCTCATCGCAGGCGTAAAGTCGAGCGTATCGGGCAAGGGGTACAGGATGGGCAGCACCTCGCGCCGCAGCACCCGTTGGCCGCTCGCGCTATCGCTGATGCGCACCCCCGAGACGATCGAGAGCAGCGTGGCGAAGATCGTGTTGCCGATGCGGCGCACCAGCGGCATCTCACTGCTTGCCCCCGACATGCGGCTGCCGATCACCAAGTCGGCGCCTTCGAGCGCCACTTTGCACATTTGGGGGAAATACTCGGGCGGATACGTGCTATCGGCATCTAAAAACGCCAACAACTCACCTCGTGCTGCGTTAAACCCCGTTTTCAGTGCGCCGCCATAGCCTCGGTTCGCCTGGCAGATCAACGTTGCTTCCGGCTCGTACTTGCGCACAATCTCGGGCGTGCGGTCCGAAGAGCCATCATCTACCACGATACATTCGAGATCGTCGACACCCACAGCCGCCAAGTCCGCCTTGATCGCCAGCACCCGCTCGACGATCGCCGCAATGCCATCTTCTTCGTTGTAGGCAGGAATTACAACCGAGAGAGTCGTCATGGCGAAACTCCTTTTAGTGCGATGCGTTTATAAGCCTCGTCGCAGTGCGCGAGACCGATGACAATCAGTTGGTGGAAAGGGGTCTAGTACACCGCTAACGGCTCACGTAGCGGCTTCTCTACAGGGGCTTCGCGCAGGTCGCGCACAACACGGGCAGGATTGCCCACCGCAACAGTAAATGGTGGCACATCGCGGGTCACCACCGCGCCCGCTCCCACAACAGCATTGCGGCCCACTCGTACGCCATCGAGCAGGATCGCGCCACCGCCGATCCACGCTCCATCCTCAATAGTGATTCCCTGCGTGGTGATGCCTTGGAAGCTGATCGGGCGGCTGGTATCGTTGTACACATGGTTTACGGCCAGCACCTGAACCAGCGGCGCCAAAAACACATCATCGCCGATCGTGATGCCACCCTGCCCGCGCAATACGCATCCCTCGCCGATCAGCGAGCGCTGCCCGATCACGATACCCGCGTGCGGCAAGTTGCGGAAGTTGTAGACGTGCAGAATGGCGTTTTTCATCACAAAGCTCTCGGCACCGATCCGAATGCCTGCCGGGCAGGCGTGCAGATACACCCCGTGGTCGAGGTACACACCCTTGCCCAGCCACACGTTATCGGCGAAGCGGATGCGCACGCCATCCTCAATCGCCACATTTCCCTCGGCGTGGAGCATTGCGCGGTACACAATGGTACGCAGCCCGATCCCCACGATGCTCGGCACCCAGCCGAACAGCGCTTGCAGCACCTGTTCGCGAACGTAGCGCCCTAACGAGGTGGACTGCCGCGAGAGATAGAGTTGAAGTTGCGATCGTAAACTCATAGCTCGTTAGTCCTCAGCATGGCTTCGTTTGGCTCGTGACCGTGAGCGCGTATTTCGTCGCGACGGGCGCCGTGCAACCACAGGCGGCGGTGCCTTCGTATTGGCCTGCTTCTGCTCGGGTTCGGCATCGAGCACCAGCGCATCGTCCACATCGGATGGTGCAGGCGTGATCAGCGGCGCTTTCGCTTGCTTCATCACCTGCACATCGCCCTCATCGGACGGTGCGGGCGTGATCAGCGGTGCCTTCGCTTGTTCTGCCTCGGCCTCTTCGGCTTGTGGCTGCGGTGCAGGTGTGATAATCACCGATGTGGTTGGCTTATCGGCTGGAGGCGCAGCGATCGTATTGAGCGTCTCGGAGACGGTGAGCAAGGGCGGTGTGGGGCGGCGCAACTGCTTCCAGATCGGCCCCTTCTCGCCTGGCTCGCTCGGCGGCACAAAATTGACTGCGCCGAGCAATCGTGTGCCTGGCTGATGCAGCAGCCGCTCCTTGCTTTTCAAAATCTGTTCGCGGCTATCGGTGTTCGGGTCGATCGTGAGCACCACGCCATCGAGGTGAGGCGCGAGCAACGCCGCGTCCGGCCCGAGCAGCGTGGCTGGACCATCGAAAATGATGATATCGGCGGTGTTGCGCAGCTGATCCACCAGTTCGCGCCACCGCAGCGAGGGCAGCATGGCGGGCATCCCGTTGGGATTGCTGGGCCCGGGCAACAACGCCACATTCTGGAGCGGCGTCGATTGCAAGTACGACCACACGTTCGCCCGATCCTTGTTCGTCAAGACCTGCTGCTGGTTCGGCAAGCCGTTCGGCAGCAGCATGCGCGTCAAGTAGGAGTGTGTGGTATCGGCATCGACCAACAACACCTTGTGCCCCGCGCGGGCGAACAGGTCGGCGAGATCGAGCGAAAACGCCGAACGGGCCTCGTTCGGTTGGGCGCTCGTCACCATCAGGAACTGCATGTTGCTCTCGGCGGCCTGCAGCATCAGGTTGGTCTGCGCCTCGCGGGTTGCCTCCAAACGGGGCCCAAGCAACGCCTGTGAGGTTGCGTGCAGCGGAGGGCCGTGCGGAACAGAGCCCAGGATCGGCACATTCAGATGGAGTTCGACATCCCGAGAGCCGTGAACTCGGTTATCGAGCCATTCCAAAACATAGATCGCCAGCATGGCCAACAGCGCCCCTGCTAGTGCGGCACTGCCAATCAAGATCTTGCGTTTGGTTGGCAGCGGTGTGGTTGGCGGAGTTGCGCGCTCAAAAAAGCTAAGACTATTAACCGCGCTGTTATTTTTGTAATTGAGCAGCGAGTTGTACGTGTTCTGCTCTTGGGACAGGCTGACATTCAACTCTGCCAAGCGGCGGTTGATTTCGGCGAGATCGCTGGCCGATGTCGCTTGGCCCTGCCGTTCGGTGAGCGCATTGATCTGCTGTTGCAAATCTTTTATCTTGTTATCGCTCATCTGCAACTGCTGCGCGATCGCCGCCTGTTCAGCTTCAATCTTATCGGGCGCATTGGGGCTGAAGGCGATCAACTGCTCACCGATGCTATTGGCGATCCACGCAGCACGCTCGGGGTTCGTATCGGTGACATAGATATCCAGCAGGTTTGCGCCACGAATCGGATTGATTTGGAGCATCCGGTCGCTGAGGAATTGCCATGAGAACGGCAACTTCAGATTCTCAGCAACAGGCTTCAGGATCGGCTCGCGTCGCACCAACTCCCCGTAGTATCCCGATAAGGCCAAGCTAATCGAGAGTTGATTCTGATCGGGTAATTGGCTCGTGAACGTGTTACCGATCATGAGTGTTGCTCGGGCCATATAAGTGCGCGGCTGGTTCATTGTGAGCAGAAATGCGACGCTACTCGACAGCACCACAGCAAGAACAACAACCCACCACCAGCGAAGCACCGCCCACAAACAGCGTAAAATCTCAGCTTTTGTGATCATAAGGCGCTTTCTTTCACAAGGTTGTTGGAAGCGCGTGCAGTTGAGAGAGTTCAAGGGTAGAAGGAAGTGCCTGCGCCTCAACAACATGTGATGTTAGGAGATGCTCTCGTTGCAGGATCCATGTCACTGCATGTGCGAGATGATCTGCGACGAAATGAGCTGGGACGTGATACATCTCAGGGAGTTGTAACTGTTCGGCTCCACGGCCAGAACGTACGAGAACAGTATGGCAACCAGCCTCGAACCCCGCGGCGATATCGGTCCACGCATCGCCGATCATGTACGAGCCTGTCAGATCGATACGCCATTGGTGAGCTAAGTCGAACAACATTCCGGCGCGGGGCTTGCGGCACCCGCACTGCTCGTGCGAATCGTGTGGGCAGTAGCGAATATCCTTGATCTCGCCGCCGTGTTGCTCTATCTCTCGCACCATGCGCTCGTGAATGTCATCGATCACGTGGGCATGCACCATGCCGCGGTTCACGATCGCTTGATTCGTCACTACAAATATGGGCCAACCGGCTTGTTGGAGCGCGCGAAACGCCTCGAATACGCCTGGCAGGAAGCGGAACTCATCCCACGATTTCACGTGATCGCGGCGGTTCTCGCCAATCACACCATCGCGATCAAGAAAAATAGCTCGTATCATTGTTCCCCCATTGTCGCCAAGATGCGTCCACATCTTTGGAGACAGCATTACGTCGAGTAATTCAATGGCGAATCGAACATATCGGTATGTAACAGAACTCGCGTCCCCTCAAACTCAAAGGCACAATGCATTTGTTGAAGGCCTAATTCTTGGAGCGCACCTCGTACATCCGATTGATGTTCGTCGGGGCAATACAGCATCAAGAAGCCGCCTCCGCCGGCCCCCGTGATCTTGCCGCCTAACGCGCCATTTCGGCGAGCGCTCTCGTAGGCTTTATCAATGGCCGGATTGCTGATACCGCTAGCTAACTGTTTTTTAAACTGCCAACTTGTGTCGAGCAGTTGGCCGAAATCGTCGAGTCGCCCCTCTTCCAACGCCGCCTTGATCTGCCAACCAAGCTCTTTGATGCGATGCAGCGATTCGAGCGTGCGGCCACTGTCCTGTTCGCTGGCTGCGCGCTGTTCGTGCAGAATCTCGCGAGCTTGGCGCGTTGCGCCGGTGTAGAACAGCATCAGGCGCCGTTCGAGCGTGCGGATGCTCGACGCGCTCATCTTCAGTGGCGTCACGCGCACGCCCTCGGCGCTGAACTCAAGACAATTCAAGCCTCCGAACGCAGCCGCATACTGATCCTGCTTCCCAATCGGTGCCTCCAGGCGTTTCGTCTCGATCTCATACGCCATCTCGGCCAGCTCCGCGCGGCTCATGGCCCTGCGTGTGAGCGTGCTGAACACGGTGCAGAGCATCACCGAGAATGCGCTCGACGAGCCGAGTCCTGTGCCCGGAGGAACTTCCGAGGCGATAAACACATTGACAGGTATTTGAAAGTTGAAATGTTGGTGGATTTCGCGGCAGAGTTTCATCTCCACGTTGTTGTTGTTGTATGGCTCGCCTGCCAGCGGTACACTCAGTATCGAAGAGCGGTAATCGGTGGAGATGGCCTGAAACGTCGTATCGAAGTTCCTGCTCACGATTCCGTAGATGTACTTGTTAATCGAGCCGCTTACGACCATTCCCCCGAAACGCTCGTAATAGGCTGCGAGATCGGTTCCGCCTCCGCCGAAGCTGATGCGGACAGGAGTTCGAGCAATCAGCACGTCAAACTTCCTTTTCTGCCGCTGATCCTGCGTTGTTTAGTGGTGCAGCGGCCCTATGATGCGTTTAGTCTGTGTGGAATTGGTGTAGGCAAGCGCTGATCATGCCGATGCCATATGCTACTTATACTCCTCATGCATAAATCACGAATGAGTAAAAGTTGCTATGACTTAACAGTTTCGTCAGACTGTTCGCTACCGAATGATCAGAGCGGGAAACAATAGCGCTCAGGTTCTGAGAAGGAGCGCGAATCCTACGCTTGTGCGTAGCGTTCCACCAGACGGTTGGCGTTGTTCAACCAACTGTGGTGTGTTTCGACATATGTGCGCCCCGCCTCGCCCAATTGCTGGCGGCGTTGTGGTTGCTCAAGCAGCTCCAGCACGGCTTGGGCAAATGCGCTTGGGCTGTTTGCTTGGAGCAGCGCTGCTCGGGCCTCGGGCGCCAACGCTTGCGTTGCCTGTGGGGTGGCCACCACAGGGGTTGCGGTCGCCATTGCCTCCAGCACCTTGTTCTGGATGCCCACGCCGTAGCGCAACGGCACTACTGCGATGGTGCTCTGATGGAGCATCTTCGCCATCGAATCGACAGCGCCAGTCACGCGGATGCGCGCATCGGAGCCGAGCGCCACGATGCTCGGCGTGGGGTCGCGGCCAGCGATCACACACTCGACATCGGGTCGCTCGCGCCAGATCAACGGCATAATCTCGCGCCCCAAGTAGAGCGCTGCCGCCTCATTCGCGTGATAGCTCATCTTGCCGCTCAACAACAGGGTCGAGCGAGGCCGCTCCGTTGCAGCGACGGGCGTAAACATCTCCATATCCACGCCATTGGGGATCACGCTGATGCTCGGTGCAGGAGCATCGGTGGCTTGCAACTGTCGTAGCGCCCACGCATCCTCGGGCGATGTCACCACTACTTGGCGGAACGTGGCCCCGTAGCGCCCCTCGGCGTAGCGGGTGCGCGCCAAGTCGAGGAAGGCTCGCAGGCGGCCTCCGAGTGAGACGCCCTGCCGGATTGTGCGCTCGAACAACAGGCTGATGCAATCGACAGCATCGAGCAGGACAGGCCACTCGCGGAGCGCCAAGCCGTAACTAGAGCCGCGCAAATGCTCGACATGCACAACATCATGCTTATCCATCAGCCGACGAGCCGTGTTCACCAGCGCTTGCGAGGCTCCGTACGCCATCTGCAACGGCCATCGGCTTGGCAGTGCCCGCAGCGCTTGCACAGCCGCCTGTCGCGACGATGTGGGCACCGTGATCACCGCGCGGCACCAACGCCGCAGTTCCGCCAACGCTTGCGGCTCCTCATCGGCTTGCGCCAAACAGAGCAACGTTACATCGTGGCCTAAACGCGCCAAATGGCGGATGAACTGGTACGGTCGCACACGGATCGGGGAAGGTACATACGGCGTGAGGTAGAGAATGCGCATAGCTGCCGCCTTAGTCTATCTACCAAATGAGCGATTCTGAAGCGATACAGAGCGTGGTGTTTCGTGCGATGGCGCTGCTTGAGCGCCCTGCAAGCGATTCCTGAGCATATACCGTGTGGCAGAGTACAGTGTAGTCATAGATGCACCTTCTCTCCTCACTTCGTCTTTTCACCGACGGCTAATTCATCGGGGCGGGCATAACGATCGCCGAGTTTTCGCCCGACCGCCAGCGCTCGTTCGTACACCGACTCGATCTTCGGGCAGACCATACGCCAATCGTAGTGGGTCAGCACATGCGAACGCCCAGCCTTCGCGAGCCGATCCGCCAACGCGCGGTCGCGCAGCACGCGCAGCACAGCCGCCGCGAAATCGGCTGGCTCATCCGCGATCAGCAAATGCTCACCATCCTTTACATCGATGCCCTCGGCCCCGATCGTGGTCGAGACCACCGGAATGCCACGGGCCAGCGCCTCCAGAATCTTGACGCGCATTCCGCCACCGGCGCGGAGCGGCACAATCAACAGCGCGCTGGAGGCCAGATACGAAGTGGGATCGGCCACGAACCCCGTCACCTCCACGTGTGGCTGTTCTCCGAGCGCCACCACCTCGGGTGGCGGGTTCGCGCCAACGATGAAGAACGGCGCATCGGGAGCCTCTTGGCGGATCAGCGGCAGCACCTCGCGGCTGAACCACATCACCCCATCGATGTTGGGCGGCCAATACATCGTCGCCATACTGAGGATGCCATTCGCGTCCGGCTTGCGCGGCACGGTCTGGATCCCGCTCACATCTACCGCGATCGGGATGACCGTGATCGGTTCGGGCGCGCCAGCCGCCAGCAGTGCGGCGCGATCCTCGGCGCTCACCGCCATTACGGCATCGGCTTCGTGACAAACCTGGCCCTCGTAGCGGCGCAACCGACGCCACTCCAACTCCAGCAGCAAGCGCATCAGGCCGCGCTCCTGCTTGGCCATCCGCTGGAAGATCGTCCACACCGCGTTGTGCTCGTCCAACACCATCGGCAAGCCGGTCGCCTGCGCAAAACTCGCCATATTCAGTTGATCGGCGTGCACTATATCGAACGTCTGCTGTTGGACCAGATGCTGCAACAACGCGCGCATCGGCGCACTCTCGTCGCGCAACATCAGGAACGGGCGACGATTGACGAAACTCGCCAACAGGTAGCCGATATCGCGGATGCGCGACCTCTGGATGGGCACCGTATGCACACCGCCTGTGCAGAGCGGTTCTAGCGCGTGAGCGGCGGCCCGCTCGGCCTCATCGCGCACGAACGACACCAGTGTGACCGTGTGATATTTCGCCAAATAGTGCAGCAGAAAGTGTGTCTTAATGCGTGGCCCGCTGTTGGGCGGGTTCGGCACCACTTGGGTCAGCAGCAAGATACGCATAACTTCATCCTTGCAGAACGTTCTAGCGCGGAAGAATGCCCTATTTCACCATGTAGACCCGTGCGTGCGGCTGCTCGAATACCAGTTCCAGCCCTGCCGCATCGAGCGCAGGACCAGCACCCGCCGCAAGTTCAGCATCGCCAGCCAGCACATAGCGCACGTTGTAGCGCTCGATCACAGCTTGGCGTTGGTTTTGTGCACTTGTCGGCGCGAAGAACAGCGCGACCTCATCGCGTTTAGTGTAGTAATCGACCGATTGCGCCCAGTGGGCCAGCACCGCCCGTTTGCCGGAGAGCGCCGGAGCGTATTGACCCAATGTCTCGCTGCTCAGCACCACCTCGTGATCGGGCTGCTGGTTCAGCCATTCCAACGCCGCAACCTCATCGCGATGCAGGAAGTACGGCGCGCTCTGGCGGTTTAGGTCGAGCACGCGCCAACTCAACAGGTAGACATTGATCGGCAACGCCAGCAGCAGCAGCCCGATCGGTGCCCAGCGCCGCAGCAGCGTGTACTTGCCGGGTGTCTCGGCGAACCGCAGCACCACGCGCATCGCCAGCAAGGCCAGCGGCACTTGGTACGGGTTCAACATATGAATCTGGAAGTCGGTGGGGATGTACAACAGCCCGAACCCCACCACCACCCAACTCAGCAGCAGCAGATCGGCATCGCTGCGACGCCGCCAGAGCGCGGGCAGCGCTGCAACCGCCAACGGCAACTGCGGCCCGAAGATGATCAGCAAGTGCAGCGGGTTCGGCGTGAAGATGCCCGCGTTGGAGAATTGCGCCAACACCTGCCGCCACATCGGGTCGGTACTGGTCAGGTACGTGAAGTACGCGGCGGGCGGACTCGACACCAGGCCGATGATCGTCAGGCCGATCGCGGAATGCCACGGCAGTTTGCCGCTGTTCCACCAGCGCAGCAGCACATACGCCCCTAGCACCAGGTAGATCGTCAGCAGGTCGTAGGCGTGTTGCACGCTCAACAGCAGCGCCACCACGGCGGCCAGCACGAACCAACGCATCTGATGGAGTCGCTCGGCCACCACAAACAGCCCGAAGATCGCGAACATCAGCGCAGCCGCGATCAAAAAGTGCGGGTAGCCGATCAGCGATAGAAAGGTGTTCGGCTCGGCCACCTGCGCATCGAGCGGGAACAACAGGTCGCTCCGACCCGACACATACTTCTCGATCACCCAGATCCAGCCCACGCCGCCGCCCAACAACACCAGCAACGTTGCCAACCAGCGCTCGCGGCGGCTCTCGGCCAGCAGCCCGTACAGCCAGAACAGCGTAAAGCCAAAGCTGAGTCCGGCGCAGATGCGCATCACTTGGAACACACCCGTAAAGCTCAGCCCTGTCCACAGTGCGAGATGCCCAAGCACCAGCCACAACAGGTTGAAGAAGGCCGGCTCGTTCGGCTCGGGCGTCATCCAATTGCTGACGATGAGCGATTCCTGATGCGCGCGCAGCCAAGCGAAATACTGGGTGGTATCGGGCACATCCGAGACGATCCCCATATACACTTGCTGGCCGGATTCCTTCAGCAGCGCATACAGGTGCGGCAGGCCCGTCAGCACCAACAAAGCCAGCAGCAGGAGGCTCAAGCGTCCATAATCGCCTCGAAACAGCGTCACATACGTGCGCTCGGTGGTCGGTTTCACCCGACTAGTGCTGGATTGAAGCAACGCTTTGTCCTTCTAGAGATGGCTCCGACAGGAGCACCGATGTCGTCGGTTGGGAACGCAAGCAGAACCAGACCGCCCCCAGCATCAGCAGAACGAGCGGTATCAGCGAGAACAGGCCAGGCAGTCCAAGCACCATCCCGAGGTTGCGGGCGATGTCGCCGGATTGCCAGGCGGGCAAGGTATAATCGAGCCACGGATTGAGGATAGTATCGGGCGGAAACTGCTGACGGGCGATCCCTTCGGCCCAAGTCAGCACCACAGAGGCGCCGATCAGACCCACCAGCACAACGCGGCCTATCGCGATGCGCCAGAGCAGAACCGCCGTCCAACCTGCGCTCACCGCCAAGAACGGCACCATCGGCACGATGTAGCGCGGTCCAGCGGAGAAGCCGCCCCACCACATCGCCGAACTGCTGTAGAACAACAGCAGGCTGAGCGAGGCCAGCAGCGACACCAACCACATCACGCGGTACTGGCCACTGCGCCACCAGAACCGATAGCCGGGCACCGCCAGCAGCAACCACGGCGCTCGCACGAACATACCTCGGAACAGCCCGAACAGTAGCCCCCACAGCCCTTCAGGGTGCGGATACGTCAGGCTCATAAACCCGGTGTGATGCTGATCCTGCCAAAGCTCGGAATACTGGTAGCCAACCGGCCAAGGCGTGCCGAACGCTCGCAGATCGTAGACAACCAGCAGCACGATCGGTAGCAGCCCGCTGATCGTGAGCCATACCAGCGCGCTGAACGAGCGCCAGTTCCAGAGCGCCGCCAACCCGATCAGCAGCCCGGGCAGCACCACAGGGTACTCGCTAATCGCCGCCCAGCCCAGCAGCAGGCCGAGCAGTACAGCCCGGCTTGGGTGATAGCTCTCCATACTCAGCGCCCAAGCGCCGAGCAGCAGCGCCGCCACCAGCGCGTGGCTGTAGAAGTTCCCGCTGTACACGGCCAGCATCGTGCCCAGACTGTAGGCGAACGTGAGCAGCATTACCAAGCGAGAGTCGCTCACAAAGCGCTTGAGCAGCGCGATCAGCGCGAGCGCCGCCAGCGCCGAGGGCAGCGCGATCGTCAAGCCCGTAAGCGCCACCTGCAGAATGAAGAAGCGCAGCTTCTCGCTCGCCAGCCCGGTGCCATCGGGATTGAGCGTAGCGCCCAGTGCCGCGCCGTTTGCCAAGCGCTCCAACACCTGCTGCGAGAACGGCAGATCGAAGATCGGCTGAAGCAACAGCGCAGCGGGCAACGCCAAGAACACCGGTCCGGGCGCTTTATCGCTGTATTTGTGGCCGTTGTACAAGGCGTAATCGCCAGTGTTCGCCGCATATGTGTCGATACGTACACTCTGCTCGATGCTGAGCGCCATCAAGAGATCGAGGCGCGAGTTTTGGCTCCAATCGGCCCAACGTGGCAGCGTGTAGACATAACAAAACAGCAGCGCCACCACAATCATCCAGGATTGTCGTCGTGCCATCATCATCATCTCGCTGATATGACCGCCCAAGAGCGGTGAAGTCGTAAGTATCAGTGGGTGAGCGGCGAACGGATCGGGCGTCCGCGTCCTCGTGTTCGGCGTTCGCGTTTGGGTTGGGGCGGCATATCGAGGCGCTCCACGTGGGAGGCGGAGACCTCGAGCGTTCGTAGACTGCCAAGGAACTCGATCAGCACCTGGACCCGTTGGTTCGGCTTGAGCGGCCCTTGGAAGATCGCCTCCAGATGCTGGAACGGCCCTTGTGTGATGCGCACGCGATCGCCAGGCTGAAACCGTGGCTTGCCACCATTGGCGTTCAGGAGCGCGAGTCGTTGCTGCAACGTAGGGATAGTGTCATCGGGGAGCGATTGCGGCACATCGTTGAAAGTAACAAGCCGCACAATATTCGGCACCGCGTTGATATGGCTGGGCGCCACCTTGTATAAGTTTGCCTGCACAAAAAGATACCCCGGGAAAAGGGGTACCTGTCGAACATTCTGGTTCAATAATGGAAGATAAACGGATAGCCCCAACAATTCGTGGAGCGCTGCCGCAGCCTGTGGTTCTCGTTGAGATTTGCAGTGAATAACATACCATTGCTGAGTATTTGCAACTTGCAACATCGTCATAGAATCACCCCTAACCTATAAAAGGATGAGTTGATAACCCTATCGAGGTGAAGACCGAAAAGTGCCCACGCTCCGCCACCCAAATACGTTGTATTTGGCATTACAATCATATATATGGCCTGATCGGAGCAATGGCTACGACAATCAGAGCTTCTGAACCAGACGACCTACTGCCTTTGGTATCGACACCACTTAGCGGTCGAAACCGATATCGGGGTGATGCAGACACCGAAACTCATGCTGTAGTCGTATGCAAATTATGGTGTGGGTTTTGTACTGTGAGTAATGAGTCGAGGTTTTTTGCACACGAGGTGTGCACAGTCGTAGCGTATTTGAGCGCTACGAACTGGTAGCGAACTATTCCAGACTTGATGCTGTTGCTGGACCTCGGCATTGAGGGAGCAGTATTTATTTACAGCAAACCAGCGGCTGAGGCTGATTTTGATGAGTGCAATAGCGCCCACACACTCCTACACTCATTCCGGTGCTGTAGAACGTATCAAGCAGGAAACCAACAAACTTGTTGGTAACACCTATGTTATTCATATCAGACAAGAATGAACAAAGGACGAAAAATGATCGCTATTGTTTAAAATTTCTGTTATGTAGAATTATGTGATAGAAACTCTGTTTATTATGTTATTCTAAGCGAGAGTTTATAGAATTGTTAACAATTATGCTTGCGGAAATGATCACCAATCGAGTATAATGTAAAAGACCAAATGACTAACTCAAAATCTCAGATGCTGGCAGCTTCTAGTGAGGGAAAGTTATGGTCGACCCGGCGGGAAGTGCCCACACACTTCTCGCCTTTTTATCCACGGTTTTTCACTGATTTCATCAGCTGTTAGAAACACCTTCACTTGCACTTAACCTCTCGTTACACGAGCGCTCGCTATTCGACTGGCGAACTCCCACAAATTCACCAATGAACGCTTGCTGTGTATCCATGTTTTGTTGGTGTCTAAGCGACAAACTCCTAATAGTAAAAAAGTGATTAAGAATCGAATATATTACATGGTTACGTATTATAGCAGTATGTCACCCAAATAGGAACCCTAAAAGTGTGCATTCTGTATATCATTTTCGTTAAATTATTTGTAAAGAAATATACATATCACAAAATATCACTATTGATTAATATTGGATAGGATATTATTCTTGATGAGATGCGTACTGCCTAACTACTTGATGCGCTTGAGCATATGCGGCTGGTGTGCCGATGTCAAGGAGGGTGCCCGCCACACGTTGCCCATATACGGGCTCATTGCTCTTGATCAGCGTTGGGATGACATCGTAGCCGAAATCACTGATTCCAGGCCGAATATAGTTGAGGATGCTTGGCTCGCAGAGATACAGGCCCGCATTCGCCAAATTACCCTTGTTCCACGAGCTTGGCTTCTCCACAAACTGCAAGATCCGTCCGTCCTTATCAACCTCAACCATCCCCTGAGTATGCGTGACAGTCGTCTCTTTGAGCGCAAGTGTCAGTACTGCGTGTCGTCGTTGGTGGAGCTGCATGAGGTTATCGAGCTCGATCTGGAGCAGCATATCGCCATACACGAGCAAGAACGTCTCATCGAGCCACCCGGGAAGTTGCTCGGCGATGGCTAACACAGCCCCTGCAGTGCCCAACAGCGTTGGTTCGTAGGAATAGTGCAAACGCATGCCCCAAGCGCTCCCATCTCCAAGGCCTTGTTGAATAATGGCTGGCAGATGATGAAGGTTGAGTGCGACTTCTCGAACTCCATACTCTTGCAGCCAATCGAGGGTGCGGGCGAGTAATGGGCGTCCGGCAATTGGGAGCATCGGCTTGGGGCAAGTATCGGTGAGAGGACGAAGACGTGTGCCAGCTCCTGCTGCTAAAATGATGGCTTTCATCACACGTTGACTTCTACTAACATTTGCTCGGCAACAGCATGAATTTGCTTCCCCATCCACACCGCAAGGGCATGGCAAATAGCACTATGGGCATCTTCGACTTGTGGCATTTGATTATTCTCGACATGAAGGCTGTATTGCGAGATCTGAGCGAGTTTGCCACCATCGAACCCCGATAACCCCACGGTGATGCCACCCTGTTGATTGGCCCAAGTGACAGCCTGAATCACGTTTGGTGAGTTGCCACTGCCAGAAATAGCGAAGAGCAAATCGCCAGGGCGATAGTGACTGATCAATTGCTCAACAAACAGCACCTCATAGCTGCGATCGTTCGACCACGCAGTCATAATCGGGACATTATCGGTGAAGGCTAAGGCGCGGACACGACGTTGATTTGGATGGATCGTCCATTTCATCAGATCACAAGCGAAGTGCGACGCTGTAGCCGCACTTCCACCATTTCCACAGATAAAAATGGTGTTGTCCTGTTGATATGTATTCCAAAGCGCTTGAGCAACGTCTTCGAGCGGTTTACGAGGGAGGGTCAGTAACGTATTGGCGACAGCATCGAGATAGCATCCAAGTTGTTCCATGCTCTCCTCACAACGCATACGTCTTAAGTTTAACACAATTATCGTGATAATGATAGCACAAACTTCAATTTAAATCACGTTGGTGTGCAAATTGTTAAGTTGTCATCTTTGATGTGTGTATAATTTGTCGTTTGTGGCACCCTGATGCTTTGTGCTTGAAAATGAGTTGTTCTTAATGGATGAGTTTTTGTTCATTCGTAGTGTGCTATGCATAATTGAACGTAGCTACTCGCAGTTTTTGTACACATAGTTCAAATAATGTATATAGAATGTTTTTTACGATATTATAACCTGTTTAAAATGCGTTAATGCTTTTGGCTTATGTAAGATGTTGTATCAAGGCAGTTGATGATAAGGAGAAAGCCTTGTTTGTGTCAGCATCTTTTTTTGTGTCGGGATGCTGCAACACGCCGTCTATCGACACCACCGCAAGCCTCGAAGAGCTTTCGAGCATGGCTTCGCTTACCATTTGACAATGAGAAAACGATGCGTCACACTACGGTGCTATTTGGATAAGAGAGGGGATCTATGCAGAAGATCGAACAACTGTTGAAGAATAACCGCGAGTGGGCTGCGTTTATGACCAGCCAGGAGCCGTCGTTCTTTCAGCGGCTCGCGGCGCAACAGGCGCCGGAATATCTTTGGATCGGCTGCTCGGACAGCCGCGTCCCGGCCAACGAACTCGTCCGCCTTCTGCCGGGCGAGATGTTTGTGCATCGTAATGTGGCGAATGTGGTGGTGCACACCGACCTGAACTGCTTGGCGGTATTGCAGTACGCAGTGGAGGTGCTGCAGGTGCGCCATATCATCGTGTGTGGGCATTATGGTTGCGGTGGCGTTGAGGCCGCGTTATCCAATCGCCGTTTTGGCCTGATCGATAATTGGCTTCGGCATGTGCAGCACGTGCGCGACAAACACGCCGCCATCCTTGCGCAGCTCGAAGACGATCACCAGCGTTTACGCCGATTGTGCGAACTCAATGTGATCGAGCAGGTGGTGAACGTTTGCCAGACCACGATCGTGCAGGAGGCTTGGCAACGGGGACAAACGCTCGCGGTACACGGCTGGATCTACGGTGTGGCCGATGGACTGCTGCGCGAACTTGGCATCACCGTTCATCAGCCAAGTATGCTCGCACAGCAGTACAATCACGCAATCGATATGCTCAGTCAGCCCTGATCGATGCAGTGTAGTGGTCTCCCGACAGCGCGGTCTGGCACCACTCCCTCCTAGCTATTCCGCTTCACCAACACTTTATCGATGCGCGGCCCGTCCATATCCATCACCTCGAAACGCAACCCGTTCCAGATGAAGAACTCCGAGGGTTGTGGCAGATGCCCCAACTGCGCCAGCATAAACCCACCAAGCGTCTGATATCGGCCCTGTTCCTCATCGGGCAGGTGCTCAACCTCTAACAGTTCCTTCAAGTCATCGATTGGCATGCGCCCGCTGATCAGCCAGGAGCCGTCGTCGCGCTGGTGCACTGCATGATCGTCATTGCCGTCGATATCCGAGATATCGCCGACCAGTTCCTCGACCAAGTCCGTCAGAGTCACGATCCCATCGACGCCGCCGTACTCGTCCACAACCAGCGCCAAGTGCGCGTGTTTCTCGCGGAATTTGTTGAGCGCCTGGAACGCCGACATACTCTCAGGGACGAACAGCGCCGGGCGGCTCACAGCCTGCAGATCGACGGTTTCGCCGAGCAACGCGCGGGCCAGCAGATCCTCGGCGTGCACCACGCTGCGAATCGCATCGGGGGTGCCCCGCCCGATCGGGAAGGCCGAGAAGGGGTGCGCGGCGATCTTTCGCAGGTTCACCTCCAGCGGATCATCGAGATCGAGCCAGACCATCCGGGTGCGCGAGACCATGATCATGCCAACCCGCAGATCGCCCATGCGGAACACGCGCTCAACCAGCTCCTGCTCGGTTTCTGCAAATACACCTGCAGCGGTGCCCTCTTCCAACAGCACCTTGAACTCCTCCTCCGTGACGGTCGGCTCGGTGGAGGGGCGCACACCCAGCATACGCAGCAGCAGCTCGGTGGTGAAGCTCAGCAGGCGCACCACGGGCGAGGCGATGATCGAGAGCATACGCATCGGCTTGGCTATCAGGCTGGCGATGCGCTCGGGGTTGTTGAGCGCCAAGCGCTTGGGCAGCAGCTCACCGAGGATCAGCGAGAGGAAGGTGGTGAGCAGCACCACCAAACCGAAACTGATGCTCTGGCTGTAGGGCGCGAGCGCGGGGATGGCGTTCAGCCATTCGGCGATCTGTTGCGCGACCGCTGCACCACCGAAGGCACCTGCCAAAATGCCGATCAGCGTGATGCCGATCTGCACCGTGGAGAGCAGCCGTGTGGGATCTTCTGCGAGTTCCAGGGCGACTTGGGCGTTGCTGTCGCCGCTATCCGCCCACTGTTTGAGGCGTACCTTGCGCGCCGAGACGACCGCCATCTCCGAGAGCGCAAAGACGCCATTCAGAAGGACGAGTAAGACAATAATCAGTAATTCCATGCTATTCCTCTCATTGGCCTGTCAGCAGTCACAACACCGCGATTGTTGAGGCCAAAAATCTCTGTGTTGAAGCACATATATCCGATAGCGGTTGACCGTTTGGTCGAACCAGTAAGCGCAGATTCATCGCGCAGTCCATTCATCATTTTGCTAACTTGCTACGGCGTTGGAGGGTGCGATATTCGCTGGGCGACAGGCCAACCGTTGCCCGAAACTGCCGAGTGAACGCGCTATGATCGGTGTAGCCGCACTCTTGGGCGACCTCGGCCACGCTCCGATCTCCCAACAGCAACTGCGCGCCGATTTCGAGGCGTGTTTTGATGATCAACTGTTTGGGTGTGAGGTCGAAGATGCGCTGAATGTGGCGCTCGAACTGCGCCACCGAGAGCTTGGCGATCTGGGCCAACTCCTCAAGCCGCAGCGGCTCGGCATAGTGCGTCTGGATGTAGCTGATCGCCTCCGCAATGCGGTGATAGACCGGGTGTTGCTTGTCGGGCATGCGTAGGTCGCGCGAGATGCCTGCCAGGCCGATGATGCGCTGTTGGCGATCGTACAGCGGAATCTTGTGGGTGAGGCACCAGCCAGCCACACGGTTGGGGTACAGGTGGAGTTCGAGCCGATCGTGGATTGGCTCGCCTGTCGATATGACATGCTGATCTTGGGCGGCGTAGTTAGCGCCAAGTTCGGGTGGAAAGACATCGATCGTGGCTTGACCGATCAGTTGCTCTTTATGCTGAAAACCGCATCTCCGTATCAGGGTAGTGTTGGCCATGACATAACGGCCAGCCGTATCCTTCACGAAGAAGACGACATCGGAGAGTTGGTTGAATAGCGTTTCGGCGAAGAAAGGATCCGCAAGTAATGAGGTATCAAAGAACGCACGTTGATGCGGTTCAGAGGGAGGTTCACTACCAGCGTCGGAGGTTGACGATTCCATGTACGTGTATGTGCTACTGTAATTGTGCAAAAATCTGCATGCTTTGTTTGATAATTATACAAGACAGAAAGATGCGCTGCAAGTAGAATATGGCTATGCAAACACTTCAATTTATCGATTCGCACACTGGTGGTGAGCCAACTCGTGTCGTTGTGGCGGGCGCTCCCGATCTTGGGCGCGGCAGTATGGTCGAGCGGCTTGCGCTGTTACGCGAACAGTATGATTGGCTTCGGGCGGCGGCGGTGAACGAGCCGCGCGGCTCGGATGTGTTGGTCGGCGCGTTGCTCTGCGAGCCGTGTGATCCCGAGTGTGCCGCAGGTGTGATTTTCTTCAACAATGTCTCGTACTTGGGGATGTGCGGCCATGGCACGATCGGCTTGGTGGCCACGTTGGCGTATCTCGGGCGCATCGGGCCGGGCCTGCATCGCATCGAGACGCCCGTGGGCGAGGTGCAGGCGCGTCTCCACGAGGACGGTCGCGTGACAGTGGCGAACGTGCCGAGCTATCGTTTGGCGCACAATGTCGCGGTGGAGGTGCCCGATCACGGTGTCATCCACGGCGATATCGCTTGGGGCGGCAACTGGTTCTTTTTGGTCGAAGATCACGGTCAGCAGATCACCTTTGATCGGGTGGAAGCGTTGACCGATTTCGCCTGGCGCGTGCGGCTGAGCCTGGAGCGGGCGGGCATCACGGGAGCCGATGGCGCGCTGATCGACCATATCGAACTGTTCGGGCCCGGCGGCGCGGGTGCCGATAGCCGAAGCTTTGTGCTGTGCCCCGGCAAGGCCTACGACCGCTCGCCCTGTGGGACGGGCACTAGTGCCAAATTGGCCTGCCTGGCCGCCAGCGGCAAACTCGCGCCCGAGCAGCGCTGGGTGCAGGAGAGTATCGTGGGCAGCCGATTCGAAGCGCGCTACACTCGCCTTGGCGACCGTATCCTGCCCGAGATCACGGGAGAGGCGTTTATCACGCTTGAGGGGCGACTGATCCTCGACGAGCGCGACCCATTCCGCTGGGGGATTCATGCCGGAACCACGCTTTGACATCGTGATCATCGGGGCGGGCATCGTGGGCGCTGCTTGTGCCGCCGAACTGGCCCGCGCTGGCCTTCGCATCGCGGTGATCGAGGCCGATACGCCGGGTAGCGGCGCGACCGCTGCTGGCATGGGCCATATCGTCGTGATGGACGAGGGCGACGCGCAGTTGGCCCTGACGCGCTACTCGCAACTGCTGTGGGACGCGCTGGCCGCGCCGAACCCCGCTCCGCATGAGTATCAGCGCTGCGGCACGCTGTGGGTCGCCGCCGACGCCGACGAGCTCGATGAGGTGGCGCACAAGCGCGATGTCTACGCCTCGGCGGGCGTACCTTGCGAGATCCTGGATGCCGACGCGCTCTACGCCCACGAGCCAAACTTGCGCCCGGGATTGGTGGGCGGGCTGTTGGTGCCAGGCGATAGTGTGGTGTATCCGCCCCGCACGGCTGCGTTGCTGTTGGAAGGGACGCGCAGTCAGGGCGTCACGCTGATCGCTGGCCGGGCCGTTCAGTTGGAGCAGGATGGTGTGTGCCTGGCCGATGGACGGTGGGTGCGCGCCGATGCGATCGTGCTGGCGAACGGCATTCGGGCGTTGGAGCTTGCGCCGGAACTGCCGATGCGCGCGAAGAAGGGTCATCTGGCGATCACCGATCGCTACCCTGGATTCGTGCGCCATCAGTTGATCGAGCTTGGCTATGTGAAGAACGCTCACGCCGCCGAGGGCGATTCGGTCGCCTTCAATGTGCAGCCGCGTAGCACTGGCCAGGTGTTGATCGGCTCCTCGCGCCAGTTCGATAACCTCGACCGCGCGATCGATATGCCGATGTTGCAGCGGATGTTGGCGGCGGCCTGCGCGTATATGCCCGGCTTGGCCGCGCTTTCGGTGGTGCGCGTGTGGACGGGCGTGCGGGCCGCCACCGCTGATGGTTTGCCGCTGATTGGCCCGCATCCGGGCCGATCCGGCATGTGGCTAGCGACGGGCCACGAGGGTTTGGGCATCACCACATCGTTGGGCACGGCGAAGCTGTTGGCGGCGCAGATGCTGAATGAGCGCGCCGAACTCGATCCAACGCCGTATCTGCCCGCTCGTGTGGCGGGCTTGTCGCAATTGACGCAAGGTGCCGCATGAACGAGGTACGCATCACGATCAACGGCCAAGAGGTGCGGGTCGCATCCGGCAGCGTGTTGGCGGCGGCGATTATGCAGGTCTTGGGCTACACGCGTCACTCGGTGAGCGCCGAGCGCCGCGCGCCCCTGTGCGGCATGGGTGTGTGCCACGAGTGCCGCGTAACGATCAACGGCCAGGCGCAGCGCTTGAGTTGCCAGACGCTCTGTGAAGACGATATGCACGTGGTGGTGAGCTAATGAAGCGTTTGGAATGCCAGATCGCGGTGGTGGGCGCTGGCCCCGCTGGCTTGGCGGCGGCCACCACTGCTGCCGAACAGGCCGCCGATGTATTACTGCTCGACGATAACGTGCTGGCGGGTGGTCAGATTTGGCGCGGTGGTGCGGCTCACGCGCCGTCGGGGGCGCGCCAGTGGTTCGAGCGGACCGAGCGTGCTGGGCGGGCGGGCCGTCTGCGGCACCTGCAGGGCGCGCGGGTGCTCGGGCCGTGCGGCCCCGACACGCTGCTGGTCGAGACGTTCAACGATGCGTATGAAATGCATTACGAGCAACTGATTTTGGCGACAGGCGCTCGTGAGTGGATGCTGCCCTTTCCTGGCTGGACGCTGCCCGGCGTGATGGGCGCGGGCGGCTTGCAGGCGCTGGTCAAGGGCGGCCTGCCGATCGCTGGTGCCCGTGTGGTGGTGGCGGGCAGCGGTCCGCTGTTGCTGGCGGTGGCGGCCTATCTGCGGCAGCACGGCGCGCGGATCGTCGTGGTGGCCGAGCAGACGCCATTGGTAAAGTTGGCGGCCTTCGGGGCGCGCATGCTCGGTTCGCCAGCGAAAGCGGCCCAGGCTGCCGAGCTTGCGTGGGCGCTGCGTGGCGTGCGGGTACGTAGCGGTTGTTGGATCACCGCTGCGCAGGGCAGTGATGCAGTCGAAAGTGTGACGCTGCGGCAGGGGCAGCGCGAGTGGCAGGAAGTGTGCGATTACGTGGCCTGTGGCTTTGGGCTGCTGCCGAATAACGAACTCGCGGCTGCGCTGGGCTGCGCGCTTGAGCGGGGTGCGGTGCAGGTCGATGTTGCGATGCGCAGCAGCGTGCCGAATGTGTACGCGGTGGGCGAGTTGAACGGGATCGGCGGCGTGGACTTGGCGCTGCTGGAGGGTCAGATCGCAGGGCTTGTTGCGGCGGGCGCTGCGGATCAGGCGCAGCAACTGCAGGCGCAGCACCGTCGCGAGCGCGCGTTACGGGCAGTGCTGGCCGATGTGTTTGCGCTGCGTCCCGAGGTGCGTGCGCTGGCTGCTCCCGACACGATCGTCTGCCGTTGCGAGGATGTGCCGTTGAGCGCGCTAGCTCAGCACGACGGTTGGCGCAGCGCAAAGCTCCAGACGCGCTGCGGGATGGGCGCGTGCCAAGGCCGAATCTGCGGCGGCGCGACTGAGGCGTTGTTTGGCTGGACGGTCGATTCGGTGCGTTTACCGCTGAGCGCGGCCCGGCTCGGCAGCCTGATGGGCCAACCCGCTCCCGCCGATGCTCCTCAGGAGACGAACGATCGAACGATAGTTGATGTGCGCTAGATGTGATTGTGTGCTGTCATTGAGGCATACCAATGCGATAAGGAGGCTCCCGTGGCTGTGACATGGAATGGCGTTTTGCCGGCGATCACCACCAAATTCAACAGCGACTACAGTGTTGACTACGGCTTCTTCGCCGAGCATTGCACGTGGCTGGTCGATGCGGGCTGTGTGGGCATTGTGCCGACTGGCTCGCTAGGCGAGGGCGCGACGCTGACGGCTGAGGAGAAGGCCAAGTTGGTGGCGACGGCTGTCAAGGCGGTCGGCGACCGCGCCTCGATTGTGCCGGGCATCGCGGCGCTCTCGACGGCTGAGGCGGTGCGGATGGCGCAGGCCGCTGCTGCCGAAGGCGCGCACGGCCTGATGGTGCTGCCGCCCTACGTCTATTCGACCGATTGGCGCGAGATGAAGGCGCACGTCGGCGCGGTGATCGCCGCGACCGATCTACCCGTGATGCTCTACAACAACCCGGTGGCCTACAAGACCGATTTTCTGCCCGTGCATATTGCTGAGTTGGCCCACGAGTACGAGAATTTCGCAGCGGTGAAGGAGTCGAGCACCGATACGCGCCGCGTTCGGGCGGTCTACGAGTTGCTCGACGACCGCGTGAAGGTGCTGGTGGGCGTCGATGATGGCATGGTTGAGGGCGTGCAGGCTGGCGCGATCGGCTGGATCGCAGGCTTGGTGGACGCGTTCCCGGTGGAGTCGGTGGCGCTATTCAACCTTGCCGTGCAGGTGCGGGATGGCAAAGGCGACCGCGCCAAGCTAGAGGCGTTGTACCGCTGGTTCCTGCCGCTGCTGCGCTTGGATACGGTGCCGAAGTTTGTGCAGTTGATTAAGCTGGCGCAGCAGATGGTCGGGATGGGCTCGACGGTGGTGCGTCCGCCGCGCTTGGAGTTGGTGGGTGAGGAGTTGGCCGAAGCCACGCGCGTGATCGAGCATGCGCTGGCGACCCGCCCGAAGCTGTAGTTGCTGCGACATAGCCGATCCGAACACGCGGTTAGCGATTGCTAGCCGCGTTTTTGTGTCCACAGATTACACAGATTACGCAGATTTTTGGGATGTGTTTGTTGTTCGACGCTATTCATTGCTTTCGTTGCTTCCACGTTGAGATCTCTCACATTCGTTCGAGATGACAATGCTTTTCGTTGTTTTTCATTGTCATTCCAAATGGGCGCGCAGCACGAAATGAGGAATCTCGTTGCGTTGCATTGTTGTTTCATTGTCATTCTGAACGGAGTGCGCAGCACGAAGTGAAGAATCTCGTTGTGT
>CALKHR010000131.1 GCA_937988885.1 uncultured Roseiflexaceae bacterium
CGGTCATCGGCGCCGACAAACCAATTCGGATCGGCTCAAGATTCTCAGCGGGGGCGGCGGTTGGCTCAGCCGCAGCGGGGGCGGCAGTCGGCTCGGCAGCCGGAGCCGCAGTCGGTGCAGAACTTTGCTGGGGTGCAGATGTACCGCAGGCGGACACGATTGCTGCAAGTAATCCCAGTAAAATGAGCGTCTTCAACCTAAGGTACATTGTCTCGTTTTCCTCCTGGTGACACAGATCCTCGGTTTGCCACACACCTTCCGATGCGTAGCGGGCTACAACGTTTCTATACTGAAGGCCCCGTTGCCTTTCAGACGGTCAGCGACCGTAAAACGATTAACCATTCGAATAGATAACTCCGATGAGCTGGAGAGTAACGTTCATTCAGTTTTCGAGTACCCTAACGACGACCGTGCAGGATCGCTCCCGCGAATTTCGGCAAGGTAGTTGTAGATAGTGTAACGAGTGACATTTAAATGCTGAGCAATAAAAGGAACAGCTCGTCGAACTAAAAAGGCACCCTTATGTTCAAGCGTTCGCACCAATTCAAGGCGTTCTTCTCGAGTCAACTCAGAGAGAGGTTTTCCAATACGTTCTGTTGCATCGAGAATAAGTTGATGTAGTGTTTCTTCGATATCGTCGGTGAATCGTTCTTTGAAATCCGCCTTCGGCGAAACAGGAACCATCGATTCGAGATAACGTTGAAACTGAAGGAGTGGGGTGATGTTGAAATTAATGCAAAATGACCCCCAAGCTCGACCATTTTGATCGCGAAGAAATACCGAAGAGGATTGTAGCGTTTTCCCATCAACTTGTGAGCGATACACAAACAAATCTTGTGTCTCGCCCGCCTGCACCAACTCTAACCCTAGATCTGTCATTGAACCGCCGATGCGACGATGGGTGACATCCCCCTCAATCCAAACGATTGAATGCTCTAAATCGGCCAGATCGTGAATCACCACCTCGCAAATATCGGCACCAAATGTCTGAACAATCGCTTTTGCAATCTGTTTAAGAAGATCGAAAAGCTCGGGCCGTTCTGCGATATTACTCCCCACCAACCGCACCAAATCGCCTAAACCAGAATCCTCAAGTATGTCGCTCGGTTCAACCAGATCATCTCCAGATAGTGGAATCTGGGCAAGATCTTCATTAGAACTCATGCAACCTCGCTTTGTTATCGACACCGATTTGGGGCGGCTGTATTGTAGTTTGATTTCAACACTCTGTCAAATTAATTCAACAACTTGACAAAATTATGGCCATTTCGACTTCTTGACAAGGAAAGAACGCTGTGCTATATATGTTCAACACTCTGTCAAAATGATTCAACAATTGGTTGTTGTGCTACAATTGGTTGTTACCAAACACATTGTCACTGTTCACCATTCGTACACTCAATGGTGCGACGACATATCGGAAGGCCATCTTGCGCATCAAACAACCTTTAACGAGTTACCCTGTCCGTAACCCCGAAGCGCTTGAGCGCATTTCGGTACAGCTTGCTGCACCCAACGTCCATAAACAACCATTTTATCGGCAACAATTACAGCTCAAAGCGTATTTGTTGAATTCATTCGTACCGATTGCACGACAGCAGTCCAGTTACTTGAGCAACCGCTCTCACTTCCCTTTCATAGCAATCGAAGGATTCTCTACCCGGCCACACCCAAAGGAGACGACATGCTGATCAACGAAAGCCGCGCTGCGGCGCTTATGGATGCAGCAGGGCTGGATGCCCTGGTTGGGACGCGCGTTGAAAATGTTTTCTACCTCAGCGGCATCTACAACATTAGTCAGATGATGTTTCCCTACGACCAGCAGTGCTACGCTGTGGTCACCCGTGATCAGCTGACATCTCCAACTGTCGTTATCTCAACCGGCGACTGGGATCAATCGACGGTCGCATTCCCTGGCCTGCGCGCCACCGTGCATTACGGCACCTTCATCCGCGAGCTGCCCGAGGCTGGCGAAGGCGCAATGGACGACTTGGAGCGCAAAACCAAGATCGACACCATCGACAGCAAGCCCCGCGCAAACGCCCTCGAAGCCCTGATCGCCACACTCGAGGAGTTGGGCCTCACCGACAAGCGCATCGGTATCGATGAGAAAGCCTTCAACCCCAGCTACTGGGCCGAACTCGAGCGCCGCTTGCCCAACCTCAAGGCCGTGCCCGCAGCCGACCTGTTCCGCTCCATTCGCATGGTGAAGACGGAGGAAGAGATTCGCCGTCTTAGGCAAGCTGCGATCGTCACCGAGGGCGGCATTAAGGCGGCTGTCGCGGTTGCACGAGAGGGCGTTACCGAGCGTGAGATGGTACGAGCGTTCCAGCATGCTGTGATCGATGGCGGCGGCTCCCCTACCTTCACTATGATCCGCTTTGGCCGCAACGCTGCACTCGGCCAGATCCCCGCCGGCGACACCAAGCTCCGCCCCGGCGACATGATCTGGTTCGACGTTGGCTGTCTGGTCGAGGGCTACTGGGCCGATATCGCCCGCATCTTCACGCTGGGCGAGCCTTCGAAGAAGTTGAGCACCTACTACAACGCCATGCTGGTCGGCGAGCAGCACGCTATCGACATCACCCGCGCGGGTATGACCTCTGGCGAACTGTTCGAGGCCACCGTTAAAGCGGTCCAGGAAGCGGGCGTGCCGCACTACCGCCGCCACCACGTCGGCCACGGCATCGGCGTCGAGGTCTACGACTCTCCGCTGCTCGCCCCTGGTCAGACGCACGTGCTGGAGAACGGTATGGTGATCAACATCGAGACGCCGTACTACGAGTTGGCCTTCGGCGCTGTGCACGTTGAAGATCCGTTCGTGATCCGCGAGGGCGGCAACGAAGTGCTCACCACCCTCAGCCGTGAATTGGGCATTATCCCGCTGTAAGAGAGGAAGCGTCTATGACGGCCTTGGATGCCAACCAATCGACTGGCTCAGCGCTCCGTTGGGGCGTGGGCATGTGGCAGACCTACGCGCCAGGCCCGTTTGTCGAAGTCGTGCGCCTCTGCGATCAACTCGGCTACGACCAATTCTGGCTGGGCAACCACAAGCTCTATCGCGACATGATGATGCTGCTGACGCTCGCCGCCAGTCATTCCGAACGTATCAAACTCGGCACATTCATCGCCGAACCCTACACCATGCACCCGGCGCTGATCGCCGCAGCAATGGGCACGCTCGACGAGATCTCGAATGGCCGAGCACTGCTTGGTATCGGCACTGGTGGTGCCAATTTCAAAGAATTGGGTGTCGAACGGCTGCATCCATTGGCCGCCATGGACGAGACCATCCGCATTATACGCGGGCTGTTCGCGGGCGAAACCGTCTCGCTCAAGGGCAAAGTCTTTACTGCCGAGAACGCGAAGCTTCAATTCAACACGCGACCGAATATCCCGATCGTCCTTGCGACGCGCGGGACACGTATGCTCGAACTAGCCGGTCGTATGGCCGATGAGGTCATGATCGCTACGTTCGCAAGGCCCGACGGCGTGCAGTATGCACTCGACCTCGTCCGTCGAGGGGCAGAGCAAGCCGGGCGCTCGTTGAACGACGTCGGCCTAATCTCGCGTGTCGATATGTGTGTCTGGCCGGATCGAAAAGTCGCACGCGACGCCGTAAAGCCAATGATCGCAGCGCTGCTGATGGGCAGCTACCCCGACCGTAGTTTTGTCCATCAGATGGGCCTCACCGTACCCGAGGAGCTCGAAGAAATCCTGCGCGAACGCAACGAGGCGCGCTCGTTCGGTGCCTGGCGTCTGGTGCCCGACGAGTTCGTCGATGCGTTCGCCTGGGCAGGTACTCCCGACGACGTTGCGCGTCAAGTCGCCGAGATCATCAAGCTCGGCATCACGCAGATCACCTTCCTGGCGCATCCGCCCGCTGGCGTCGCCATGGAAGTGCTCATGCGCGCTTGGATGGAAGAAGTTGTGCCACGTGTGCGGCGTCTGGTGGGTGAATAAACATTCCCAAGGAGTTTCCCATGCGCTTTAGCGTTGCAGTGCCAACCTGTGTCGAAGGTCTGCTCTACCCAGTGCCGTTCATCACCCCCGAGCGCCTGCTCCAAGTTGCGCAGGCCGCCGAGGATCTCGGCTATCACTCGGTGTGGGGGAACGATCACCTCTCAACGCAGAAATATGTCAAGGAAGAATGGGCCGACGCGCCGAACTACTACGAGCCGCTGATCGTGATGGCCTATCTCGCGGGCATCACCAAGCGCATCAAGTTCGGCACCAGCGTGATCGTGATGCCCATGCGCGAGCCAGTGCTGCTGGCTAAGCAGGTCGCCACGCTCGATCAGTTCAGCGGCGGGCGCATGTTGCTCGGCGTGGGTGTGGGCGCCTACCGCGAGGAGTTTACCGCAGTACGCCCCGACATGCGCAAAGCCAACCGTGGCGAATTGGTCGAAGAAGGCATTCAGGCGCTGATTCGGCTCTTCACCGAGCGCGAGGTGACCTTCGAAAGCAAACACACCAACTTCGTGGGCGTCGAATCGTATCCCAAGCCCTTACAGAACCCGCTGCCGATCTATGTGGGTGGCAACACCTTCGAGGCCGCCGAGCGCGCGGGCCGCTGGGGCCAGGGCTGGTTGCCAGCCGTGCTGCCGCTCAACCAGATGCGCGAACGAATCGAACGCATCCATGCCACTGCCCACGAGGCTGGCCGCGACCCCGACGAGATCGATATCGCGCCACAATTCTGCGTGTGTATCGCCAAAACCCGCGAGGAAGCGGAGAAGAAATTCCACAAGAGCCAGATCTACAAGCACCTCCTGTCGCTCAAGAAATCGACGCTCAAGGATGTCGATATCTCCAACATGATGGCGCTCAACCTGATCGGCTCGCCCGACGATGTTGCCGAGCGCATCAACCAATACAAGCAGGTAGGTGTGACTCACTTCTGCTCGTTGCTCTTCGGTACGGATAGTATTGAGGATACAATTGAGCAAATGCAACTATTCAGCGAAGCGATCATGCCACAATTCACATCATAGCCCTTCGCTTCGTTGTATAGAGAGAGCAGAGAGGAGAAGCGGCCCGTGTCGGCGAACACCGACACGGGCCGTACTGCGTTGATGAAACGCATCGCCGCCGATTAAGCTACCCCGCAACTAGCGCTGGGCCTGGCCTCGAACCAGAACCTTCGATGACACGCACCGACGCTCTACCGACGATACAGCCTCATCAACCCCCGAAAAAGAGAGATGAAGCATCTGGTCTAGGTGGCTGGGATCGAACCAGCGACCGCCGCGCTCCAAACGCGGAATGCATCCACTACACCACACCTAGTTCACTTCCGTTGTGTGGAGTTTATCATGGATATATTTGGTTGTCAATAGGTCAATTTTGAATATATCAGATTTTATTAGTTCTACATGGTTCTATAAGGTTCAAAACAAACGTAACACAAGGTCTACAACAGGGCACTCAGCAAACGGCAGGTGTTATCGACAAACTGCTGAAAGCGCGATCGTTGCAGCCACTCTTCGAGCAGCAACTCGTCCGAACGCGCGAAATAGCTCTGCTCTATCCGCCGTTGAGCCGCCACAACTTTGCTGCTATAGGAGAGCAAGACGATCTCAAGGTTGAGACGGAACGAGCGCACATCAAAATTGCTCGAACCGACCACCGAAATGTCGTCATCGATGCTTAAATGCTTGGCGTGAATGAAGGTCGGCTCGCGCACCAGATGGATATGGATGCCGCTCTCCAGCATCTCTTCGTAGTAAGAGCGCTGAGCGTGGCTCACCAAAAACTGATCGCCCTGGGCCGAGACGATCAAATGAACCTCAACCCCGCGTATGGCCGCATGCTCCAAGGCATGCAACAGCGGAGCATCGGGAATAAAATAGGGCGTGGTCAGCACGGCATAGCGTTGCGCAGTATAGAGCAGCGAGGTAAACAGGGCCGGAATATTATCCGTATCGTAGGCGGGGCCGCTGGGGAGCACTTGACAGGCGATGTCGCCCTCGAAGCTCGGTATCCCATGGGGCGCCGCCTCCTCTGAAGAGACGCGGATATCGGTCTCCGAATACCAGTCGGCCAGAAAAATCATATTGAGCTGAATCACCGCCGGGCCACGCACACGCGCAACCAGTTCTTCGTAGATAACATCCGGCTTATACTGGGGATCGGTCAGATTTTGCGAACCGGTATAGCCAACTAAGCCGTCGATCACGGCGATCTTGCGATGATTACGGAGGTCTGGCCGACGCCGCTGCCTGCCAAAGAGCTTCAGTGGCAAGATGCGGTGCACCACCACCCCAGCCGCTTCAAGGCGCTCATGGACCTTGCCTACATAACTCAGATTGCCGAGCGCATCGTATAACACACGACAGACGACTCCACGCTTCGCCGCGCGCACCAAGGCCGCTTCGACTTTGCGCCCATGCTCATCATCAGCAAAAATGTAATACAGCAGATGCACATATTTGTTGGAGCTGTCGATATCTGCAACGATCCGATCGATGGTGGCGGTGTAATCTGAGAGCAACTCCACCTGATTAGCGCCAAAGACCGGCAGCCCACCCAACCGCTCAACTAAACGGGCGATAGGTTCCTGCCGCGCATCCAAATTGTGGACCAGCGCACGGGCATAGATCGGATTCTTCGCCCGCTCCTCCACACGCTCAGCCATAAAGGTATTGATCGTGCGCTGAAGTTGACGCCGCTCAAGCGGCAATTTCGGGTTGCCAATCAGAACAAAAAAGAGTGCGCCCAAATAGGGGAAGAAGAAGCAAAACAGCAGCCAACCAGTCGCAGATTCGGGGCCACGCTTATGCGGGACGACGTACAGCATTATCAGACAGACCAGCCAGCCAACAATATTAAACAGGCCAAAGAGAACGAGCAGCCATGTTGGGGCATCGAACAAGTCTTTGATCTGAGAAAAGTCTTCGATCATAGCAGCAAATGTCTTGTTCCTTTGTCTAACAGGAGCTACACACCTACACCGGGCACTTCGTCATCCTTGTCAACACATATCGCTCCGATATCCCTTTTCGCCCTCCTCTCTTCAGCTTACTACTGCTTTAGCATCGATAAAATAGGTACGCCACTAAGTATAATGGCATATCTCACGAAGCACTAAAAAACAAACGTTACTCATAACAACACCATTATTCCTTGCTATTACCACAGACTTTGTGATATACTGAACAATCATCAAACGATCGGATGGAGGAAACGTATGTCAAACGACGAATCGTCCGCCAAACAGGGCAAGCCGCAGCGTAGGCCAACCCGTGCCGATTACGAAGGGCTGATCGAGCAGCGCATTCAGCAAGCACAAGAGGATGGTCTGTTCGATAACCTGCCAGGGACGGGCAAGCCTCTCAAGCTCGACGACGACTCGCTCGTGCCCGACACCGATCGAGCGGCCTACCGAATGCTCAAGTCGAACAACTTCACCCTGCCCTGGATCGCCGCCCGCCAAGAGATCGACGAATACCGCAGCGAACTCGAAAGCTGGCTCACCTCCACCAATCGCCGCTGGCCGCAACTGCCCCTCACGGCCCGCGCACAGATGAAGATCGTCTACCGCCGCAAGCTCGATACGCTGCAGCAGATGATCACAACCTTCAACCTCAAAGTGCCCAAAGGCATCGCGCAACTCGAAACGCTCCGCCTTGCCGATGAGCTTGAACGTCTCGGAGCTACGACATAAAAAGATGGTTTGCACGGGGCAAACCATCTCAGAAGCTTTGAGTTATTTGGAGAGCAGTTAGTCCTTCAAGGCCGTCTCAAACTGATGCGCTGCCACCGTCGACTTCGAGCGCTTCGCCGCCTGCATCACGGTCTCGATAGCAGCCTCAAGCGTCGCAACGCTCTTGAAGCCGCGCAGTTCGATATGATGCTCGGCCAGCATAATCGCCATTTCGGCATTAATGCCGGTAAATATCATCTGCGCGCCCAGCAACTGCACACCTTGACCGATCTCGACCAACTGCTTGATGATATTCTGATTCGTCAGCACCACACCCGTCAAATCGAGGATCACCCAATCGGCCCGCTGGCGAGAGATCTCCTCCAGGATACGGCTGCGGGCGGCCTCGGTGCGCCGCTGATCGAGGCTGCCGACCAGCGGAGCCAACAGCACACCGCGACCTAGCGGCAGTAGCGGCGTCTCAAGATCGGAGATCAACTCAAGCAGACGTTGTTGCTCTTCGTGATGCTTCACCAGGGCGCTGTAGGTCTGCTCCTGCTCGGCCTGCCGGGCGGCCAACATATCCGCCATGATATCGAAGTGCTGTGCCAACTGCCCGATCTCATCGCGCTGCGCGAGGTTGGCCCGCTGCGAGAGATCGCCCTGCGCGATCTTCTCGGAAATGCGGGCGAGATGCCCAAGCGGAGCGTTAATGCTGCGCGCCATCAGAACCGCGATCACCAACGCTATAAACGCGGCCCCAAACGTCACCATCATATTGAGGCGCCGGGCCGTATTGGAGGCATACAAACTCTCCTCCAGGTCTTGGTAGACTAGCAAGCGCCACCCCAGGTTCGAGATCAACGTATCGTCCGTACCAGAAACAATTGGCGCTAGGCTCACAAAACGATTCACGCCCTGATAGATGGCCTCAATCGAAGTGCCAGCCGGAGCCTCTAGCAACACGGCGCTACTCGCATCGAGCGATGTGACATTCAGCGCCTCTGAAAGCAGCGTATTATCGGGCAGCAACACCTGCATCCGCCCCGTCTTGCCAATACGCTGATTCGCAATCATATTGATCAGCGTATCGAGGCGATAGGTGCTCCGCAAAATACCGATCACCGAATTATCGATGCTGCTATGAATAGGCACAGCCAAAATCAACGCGAACGTCTTGCTACTCTCATCGAAGGTCGGCTGGCTGATATACATCGCACCGTTGCCGTTATTCCAAGCCACCTGCCACCACTCCTCATCCGATTGCAGATAATCGGACGTACGCGAGCTTGCCGCGATCGTGGCACCAAACCGATCGGTGATAAACAACTCGACATTATCGGGGAACGCAGCCGAGTATTTGCGTAACTCGATCGCAAGTTGATTGCGCAACCGGCTCTGGATCATGGGGTCGAACTCATCGGCCTCCAGCCATTGCTGATCCAGCTCCTGCAGGCGGCTCATAATACCAGCCGTATCGCCCTGATATGCACTATTCGCACCACTTACCTGCTCTTGAACAAACTTGGTCAGGCCGAAAGCTTGCAGCGTGTTCACCTGTCGCATCAACAGATCGCCAACGCTCTGCGCCTGAGTGACGGCCTCTTTGTTCAACATGTTGCCGACCTGTTCGTGCAGTGCGGTCGTGGCATACCGAGCATTAAACATGCCAATCGAAAGAATCGAAAGCACAGTTAGTGTCACAAAAACAATGATCAGTTTTGTTTGAAGAGAAAGGTCGGCAAAAGCTCGCAGTGGATGCAATTTGCGGAGCCAGGTTAATGGAGACGTCTGGTACAATGGCATCATGATCCCGATTGCTAGTTAATGGTCAAGCAGGCGCGACACGACACCTACGACCTGCGAGTACAAATGTTACCTGCAGTTCCTGAAGCTATCAAGGCTAGTATAACAACCGAACGATGAGAGCATGCCACTCTAGCTATTATAATGGAAGTGCGATAAGAGGTCCAGTCCTCGAAACTGTAATAATGAGCGTAAAGATAAGTATTAGCGTAGAATAAGTGCTTCTACTACCTAGAATGCGTATTCTAACACCCTTGAATCGCTCCAGAGACGTATGAACTCTCAAGCACTGATCATAACCAACATTCTTATCAAACTTACAGAACCTGTTTCACTTCAAATCGAGCAAATACAAATTCTATTCTAAGCGTATTATCCCAAAGCAACTCACATCATATAATGAAATTTGTCTTACAATCGCCACCCCGCACTACAAAACACCTGATCCCATGTATAATCATTCAAGATACTTCTCGTATGAATATATTTCAAGGAATACTCAATGGACGGGCAACACCGTAGCAATATTCGGCCAGGTTTACGCGTATCGATCGTGCAGAAGCAGGATCAGCGCACAGGCAAGCGTACCGTTGGCATCGTGCAGACCATCCTGACCTCATCGGCCACGCATCCGCACGGCATCAAAGTACGGCTGACCAACGGGCTTGTCGGGCGCGTCCAAGAAATTTTGGATGAGAATGAGTTCGATCGAAAATAGAGCATATTGGTAAACAATCAGGGACAACAAACCTCTGTTTGTGATAGAATATTCTTACGTTGGATCTCCCACATACCGTAAAAAGGCTACCAAAAGACAGGAACCTATGGAGCCAAGTGATGAGACGCTAATACTGGCATGCCGCCAAGGTGATTCGGCAGCTTGGGAGACGCTTGTCACCCGCTACCAACGCTTGGTGTTCAGCATCCCTCGTCGGATCGGCCTTGAAACCGACTTTGCCTCCGAGGTGTTTCAACAAGTTTTTACAATTCTGTTCGAACGCCTTGATACAATAGAACAACCTCAAGCTATCAGTGCGTGGCTAGCGACGACCGCTCGCCGCGAATCGTATCGTATCTTGCGCCGCGAGCAGGCCTTTCAAGCACAGCGAGACGATGATAGCGAGGCAAACGAGACTTGGCGCGATCCTGCGCTTCTGCCCGATGAACATCTGGTACGTATGGAAGAACAACACCGCATCCGCACTGCTCTTGCCACGTTAGAGCCACGTTGCAAAACCCTCTTAACGCTCCTTTTTTATTGCGATAAACCGCCTTCGTATGCGGAGATCGCTACAGCCATTGGTACAAGCGAAGGTAGTATTGGGCCAACACGTGCGCGCTGCCTACAAAAATTAGCGCGTGCACTCCAACACGCCGAACAGCTATAACGTATTTTTTATCCCGTTTAGCGCACTTCTTCGTATACGGCATTTATCAACAATACAATACTGAGCGTTTTGAGCCTCGTAAGCTTCCATGTGGTGAGGTGGGATGTCGGAAACAGGAGTATAAATATGCGCATAGCTTCAAAACATGTTTCATTCTCTCAAATTGCAGATCTCGTTGAAGGCCGCCTCGATGCTGAAACCCATCATCGTTTGCAAGCACATACCGAAACGTGTAGCCGTTGCTCCAAAGAAATCGACTGGATGATACGCCTCGTCGAGCATATGCGCACCGATCGCAGCGAAGATGCCCCACCACAAGCGATCGCACAGGCCATCGAAATTTTCCAGAGCCGCCCTACGCCACAGGCCCCCACGATTCGCCAACGGATCCAAGCTATATTACGCTTCGATAGCAAACAAACCCTTCAACCCAGTGGCGTGCGAGCGCGAGCCCAATTCGAACGCCAACTGCTCTATAATATTGGTGATGCCGATCTCGATATGCAACTCGCGCCCGAAGGCGACCTTTGGCGGATCGCAGGCCAAGTGCTTGGCTCCGATGTTCGAGGCTGTATCGAGCTAGAAGGCAATGGCAAAGCCATCCAGGCGTCTCTCAACGAATTGGGGGAGTTTCGCCTGCCACCGATGCCCAGCGGCACCTACACGCTGATGTTACATCTTGCCGCTGCCGATGTTGAGTTGGTGGGTCTAGAAGTCGGATTGTAGTGTATGGATCACACGGAGCTAGCACTGACGCTGGCTCAGTCGGGTGATGATGAACGAGCAGATATCCTGCATCGTTACATTGACCTGGCAGATCTGGCATTAGCGCAAGCGCTCAAACAACTCTACGAAGACACCGAATCGAGCGACCCCGAACTGGCAGCCAATGCGGCTGCTGCTTTGGAGTTGCTTTCTACGCATGTTGCACACCCTGAGATCGCCGCGCTCGCCGCCTGGACAAGCGGTATGGCCGCGCTCGATGCCGGACAAATGGAGCAAGCGCTGGCCCATCTCGAAGCCGCCGAAGCAGGATTCCTCGCGCTGAACCAGCCCGAAACCGCCGCCGCCACCCAAGTTAGCCGTATGATCCCGCTGGCCATACTCGGGCGCTACGATGAGGCCATTGCTTGTGGCCTGCAAGCCCGCGATAACCTGCTGGCGCTGGGCGATATCCTCACCGCCGCCAAGGTCGAGGGCAACCTCGGCAATATCTACGGGCGCCGCGAGCAGCACGCCGAATCCGAGCAACTGTTTCGCTCGGCGCACTCCCGCTTCCTGGCGGTTGGCGAACAGAAGCCATTGGTGCAGATCGAGAACTGCTTGGCCACCGCGATGATGTTCCAGCACCGCTTCCCAGAAGCGCAGCAGATGTACGAGCAAGCGCTGCAACGGGCCATCGCAACCGGCCAAGAGGTTACGCAGGCTGAGATCGAATGCAACTTGGGCAACCTCTCGCTGTTTCAGGGCCACTACGACCAAGCGCTCGATTACCTCGAACGGTCGCGCCGCCGCTACGCTGCCCTCGACATGCTCCACGAATCCGCCATCGCCGAGCTTGAATTGGCCGATGCGTACCTAGAACTAAACCTGGTGGCCGAGGCCGCCGCGATCTACGAACGGGTCTCGCACACCTTCGCAGAGTTGGGCATGCGCGCCGAACAGGCCCGCACGCTGGCGCATCACGGGCGCGCCCGCCTGGCGCTCGCCGAACACGAACGCGCACGCGAACTGCTCCAGCAAGCCGAGCAACTGTACAGCGAGGAGGGCAACGCGGTGGGCGTGGCGATGGTGATGCTGAGTGAGGCGCAGTTAGCCTACCGCGAGGGCGACTACCAAGCAGCCGCGCAAATAGCCGCACAAGCCGAAACAACGCTCGTGGCCGCTGGCACGTGGGGGCGGGCGCTACAAGCCCGTTGGCTGCATGGCGAGGCTGCTCGCGCGCTCGGCAATAACGCGCTGGCCCACGAACGCCTCAATGCCACCCTGCACGACGCCGAACGCCAGATGGTGCCGCAGGTGGTGCAGCGCTCGTACACATCGCTGGGGTTGCTGGCCGCCGCGCAGGGCGATTCCGCCGCCGCCGAGGCCTCCTTCCACCAGGCCATCGCCCTGATCGAGCAGATGCGCGCGCCGCTCCCCGCCGAGGAGTTCCGCACCGCCTTCTTCGCCGATAAGCTCACGCCCTACGCCGAGTTGGTGCGCTTGTGCCTCGATAGCCCCACCGACCGCACCGCCGAAGCGCTGACGTATGTGGAGCGTTCGCGGGCGCGAGCGCTGATCGATATGATCGGCGGGGCGCTGATGGCGATGCCCAAGCCGCGCGATGCCTTCGAGCAGGCGCAACGCGACCGCCTCGATACGCTGCGCAACGAACTGAACTGGCTGTACGTGCAGATCAACCGCGTGCCCAGCGAGGACGAGGAACCACGCAGCCCCGCTGCGCTCGACGCGCTGCACGCCGAGGCCCGCGAACACGAAGCGGCCATCCTTGAAATCACTCGTCAAATAATGCAGCGGAGCGCCGATGCCCGCGCCACCGCCGTGGGCGACCAGTTCGATCTGGCCCAACTCCAACGCGATCTCGGCGACGATACGGCGCTCGTCGAATACTTCAGCCTGGATGGCGCGCTGTTGGCGTTTGTTGTTACCGATCGTTATGTCGAGGCGATTCGGCTGCCCGGCGATGAGGCGCAGGTCGAGGCCGCTGTCGAGCAGTTGCGCTTCCAGATCGGGCGGCTGCGCCATGGGGCTGCGCCACTGCGTGCCCACTTGGGTCAGCTCACGGTGCGCGCCCAGCATCACCTTGCCGCGCTCTACGATTTGCTGATCCGCCCATTGGAAAGCCACCTTGGCACGCGCCGATTGGTGGTGGTGCCACACCGAGCGCTGTACTACGTGCCGTTCCACGCGCTCTACGACGGCGTGACCTACCTGATCGAGCAGCGCGAAGTGCTGAGTGTGCCTAGCGCGCAGGTGTTGAGCTACTGCCTCGCCGCACCGCGCGCTTCCTTCGAGCGTGCGCTACTGCTCGGCGTACCCGATGAAAACGCTCCCCGCGTGCGCGACGAGGTGCTTGAGCTTGAGCCGCTGTTCCCACAGGCGACCCTGCTCTTGGAGGCGGAAGCCACATTGGCGAGCTTAGCGGCCCACGCGCCCGACGCGGATCTGGTACACTTAGCATGTCACGGGCAGTTTCGGCCCGATAATCCACTCTTCTCGGCACTGCACTTGGCCGACGGCATCCTAACGGTGCGCGACATCGCTAACCTCGACTTGCGCTGCGGTTTGGTGGTGTTAAGCGCCTGCGAAACGGGCGTTGGCTCCGTTGCGCCCGGCGACGAACTGATCGGCTTGGCTCGGGGCTTCTTCGCGCAGGGCGTGCCCTCGCTGCTCGTGAGCCTATGGACGGTCGATGATGAGACGACCGCGCAATTGATGGTCGATTTCTATCAAGCCCTGCAGGATGGCGAACCACCCGCTGCCGCACTGCGGGCCGCCCAAATCGCGCTGCTCGATCAGCACACGCATCCCTATTTCTGGGCACCGTTCGTGCTGTTGGGCCGTTGGTAGTCAATTACTACATTCGTACATACTTTTCTTACACACCCCTTATCAAACAAGCATAACTTAACAACAAACTCGGACGTTTCACTATTACACCCTTGTTGTAGCAAAAAGGTTTGTGATTATGCATCCACGATTTCAACGCCTCACGATTCTGCTGCTTGCATTTGTGTTGCTCGCGGGACATGTCGCTCCAATTCGGCCCGCTCAAGCGCAAAGTTCTACTGGCAACTATGTGCCGGGGGAAGTGATTGTACGACTGTTGCCGCCGCTCTTGGGCAGCGTGAACACCTTGCTGAACTCGATCACCGCACAACTCGGCCTGCAAGTGCTGGATCAACTCGGCACGTTACCGGTCTTCCGCCTCAAATTGTTGAACAATCTGCTCTCGGTCGAACAAGTCATCAATTTGTTACGGGTGATCCCTGGCGTTTTGTATGTGGAGCCAAACTACATCGGCCAGACGCCCGAGAGTGTCGCACGCTATTCGTGGTTTAAGGGCGGCGAACACGGCGATTACGAGGGCCAATGGGCGGCGGACATCATGCGCTTGTCAGAGGCGCATACGGTCTCGCGGGGCGCTGGTGTGACTGTCGCAGTGCTGGATACAGGAGTTGATCTGGATCATCCGGCATTGGCGGGCCGCCTCGTGCCAGGCTTCGACTTCGTCGATTTCGATCCTATTCCCGCTGAAGAAGGCATCGAGGGTGTGGATGCGGCCTACGGGCATGGCACGCACGTGGCCGGACTGATCGCGCTGGCGGCTCCCGAGGCCAAGATCAGGCCGCTTCGCGTGCTCGGTCCCGATGGGCGGGGCAGTAGTTGGCTGGTAGCCCAAACAGTGCGCTATGCGGCGGGTTTACCCACGCTGGGCCTGCCACTGCCAACAGCAAGCGCCGATGTGATCAGCATCAGTTACAGCGTGCCAAAGCGCTCGCTGCTGCTCGATGATGTGCTGAAATTGGTGGGCAGCCTGCCCGGCGGTCCTGTGGTGGTGGCGGCGGCTGGCAATAGCGGGCCAAGCACAGCACCGGAATATCCGGCAGCCGAGACGCTTCCCTCGGTGCTGGCGGTCGCTGCAAGCACGTCGAGCGATACGCTGGCGACGTTCTCGACCCGTGGCAATTGGGTGGATGTGGCCGCGCCCGGCGAGAATATTCTGAGCAGCCTGCCCGACGATGATTACGGCACTTGGAGCGGCACGTCGATGGCGACGCCTTTAGCGGCGGGCACGGCGGCGCTGGTGATCGCTAAATATCCGAATCTTACGTCGAGTCAGGTAGTGTCGCGCATCGTCTCTAAATCGGCGACGATCCCTGGCGATGTGCCCCGCCGGATCGATGCGGCCCGTGCGCTCGATCTGCCCTAGTTTTTATGATCGGACGGTTTGGTCGAGGCTCTTGGCGCAATGCCAAGGGCCTCGATTTCGTTTCAGCTGTATTACTCGGCCAGTGCCACGATGATTTCGGAGCGCCCATCGCCATCGAGGTCGCGCAGTAGCAGGCGCGTGTTGCGGCCAGCGGGTTGCAGCGGCTCCGAGCGCCACTCCAACTCGAAGCCCCAGCCGTGCCAATCCCACACTGCCACTGTCTCGGCGGGCGCGCCCGGCCCGTCGCCGCCTTCGAGCACGACGAGTTCTTCGCGCCCGTCGCCATCGAGATCGCCCAGCGCGAGGTCTTGGATGGCGACGCTGGTGGCGGAACCGCCCCAGATGATGCGGTAATGGCCGCCGCGCCAACCCAGCAGGAACGGGTGCGAGCGCAGTTGACCCGTTTCATCGGGCTTCCACAGCAGCATCAGCAGTTCGTAGCGCCCATCCCAGTTCGGGTCGCCCGGCTCGATGCGTAGTATCTGCCAGTTCAGCGCTTCGCTCTCCCAGAGCAGCGGTGCGTCGCTGGCTTCGCCGTCGCGTAGTTCGAGCCATCCCCGCTCGTCGAGCGTGGCCCACACGGGTACGCCGTTACCCCGCAGGTCCACCGCTACGTGTCGGGGCGGTAATGGCAGCGGCGTATCGGAGGGCACGTTATAGACGGTGGCCGTTTCGCCGTTCCACTGCCAGCCTTGCGGCCAAACATCGTCGGGCGGCGCTGCGCCGAGGGCACGCAGCGAAGTTTGGCCCTGCGCGCTGCCCAATGTAAGCGGACGCGCTTGGCCGGAGACGATCTCCAGCGGGACGACCATGGCGACTGCGACTCCCTCCGCATCGAGCAGCACGCGCAGCACGGCACCTGTGCGGGTCTCCTCGCGCTCGGGTTGGTCGAAGATGGTGTTACCGAGCGAGTAGGCCACCAGGCCGCTGCGTTGCTCGCTCTCGATCCATTCGATCGGTTGGAGGACGTGCGGGTGCGCCCCGATCACCACATCGGCGCCCGCCGCCACAAGTTTGCTGGCCCACTCGCGCTGCTTGGCATCGGGTTGCGGGACGTATTCGCGCCCCCAGTGCGGGAGCACCACGACGACATCGGCGTTGGCGCGGGCGTCGGCCACGGCTGCAAGCGCTTGGTCGTTGAGCCAGGCCCGTCCCCAGCCGGATGCTTCGTCGGGATCGTCCTCGGGGTCCGGCGCGGCATTGAAGGCGAGCAGCGCGATGCGAATGCCGTTGCGCTCGATGATCTGCGCTGTGGCGGCGCTGCTGGCGTCGGGGCCAACGCCGAGCGGTACGATGCCAACGCCTTGCAGGGCAGCGCTGGCTTCGGCGAGACCTTCGGGGCCGGCATCGAGGGCGTGATTGTTGGCCAGCGAGAGGGCTGTGAAGCCAGCCTTGTGCAGGGCTGCGGCGAAGATCGGGTCGGCGGGCAGGCGGTAGGGGCCGGGCCGCGCGATGTCGCGGGTGGTCAGCGGGCTTTCGAGATTGCCGACCACCAGGTCGCCCTGCAACGTGCTGCCGAACGCCTCGAAGGGATAGTCGAAGCCCCGTCGCTCGGCGGCCTGCCCCACGTAGCGCCCCAACATCACGTCGCCCACGGCGCGCAGGTCCACCACGTCGCCTGTGCTGGGTGTCTCGCGCTGATAGACGGTCTGCCAAGCTTGCATGTGCTCGTCGGGCGCAGCGGTTGGCTGCGGCTCAACGCTCGGCTGCGGTGCAGCGGTTGACTGTGACTCGGCGGTGGGTGCGATGTGCGCTTCGGCGCTCGGCGCGGCGGTGGGCTGCGGTGCGACAGTCGGCGGCGGCTCGACGGGCGGGGCGCAGGCGATCAGCCAACCAAGTAGCAGCAGGCTTGCAAGGACGCGAATGGAGGAGCGCTGATTGTGATGGTTTTTTGCGATCATGACTATTTATGCGTCGAAAGTCATATGGTCAAAGCAAGCGAGCAATGATGTTTGCGATGCGATGGCGAAGAACGGCGAAGAACGCAGTGAGGGCCGCGAGTGGAGCGGCGCGCGTTGTGGCGCGAAGCGCCATACCTGTCCGAGCGCGCACACGTTGTACACGACGTTGTTTGCCCGTAGCGACGGGCGTTCACGTTGCGGTTGGCTCTTTCTTTCCCAACAAAAAAGGCGTGTGTGCTGCCGAGACGGTTGATGGTGTGGGATGCCTGGCGGGCCAAGCATCCCACGGGGCGGTTTAGGGCCAGGGCGGTGGTTCGTTCTGCCCGACGATGGTGGCGATCTTCCATTCGCCGTTTTGGCGTTCGAGCGTGTAGGTCTGATTGAGGGTGTAGGGGCCGCGTTGGCCGAGCTCGGTGGTGTCGATCTCGCCTTCGTCGTTGAACATCGGCGAGCCACCCCAGAGCGTTTCGTCCCAGGTGGTGCGGGTGGTGACGATGGCGTGATCGGCGTCCTGGAAGTCGAAGGAGAGGAACTCCAGGCGCACCAGCGTGAGGCCTGTGAACTGTTCTTGGGCGATCTGCTGGTCGATGGTGGCGCGCAGGTCGTTTAGGGCCGCGCCCGTCAAGTAGGATTCGACGAGTTCGGGGTTGGAGTACCAGCGCGCTTCGATGAGTTGTTTGGTGTATTCGCGGATGTGATCGGCCAGCGGCACGGCGGCGTTCTGCTCGACCATGAAGCTGTTGGTCCATTCGGCCAGCGGCGGGGTGTTGCCCTCGTCGAGCATGGCTTGCCAGGCTTCGTCGGTGAGGCGGTCGCTGAGCGGCTGCACGAATTCGTAGTGCGAGAAGACGCCGCCCTTGGTGAGCACGAGTCGGCCCTCGATCGGGGCGACGACGTAGATCTCGAAGA
>CALKHR010000132.1 GCA_937988885.1 uncultured Roseiflexaceae bacterium
CGATGTATCGACTGTACCATCTTCATGACTCTCCCCTCCCGTTGAGTGGTGCTCATTGCTGAGGAAGATAGTTCGCAAAACAGATCACTCGTGAACAAGAATCACTCTTTACAGCACCCATTCACTTATTCAAAATAAAACGACACATCAGAAAACATATACACCATCAAAATAATAAATCACACATCAACAAAAGAAAACACATTATTTACAGATCATTTTGTCAATTTTGAAACCAACTTATCACATGATAAACCAAAAGTCAATCTTACAGAATGTAGCATTATGTAACATGTATTTTTAATTAACATTTTCTTCACTTATCACTTGCGCATCAATTTTTAAATATAAAATCAACTTTATTACACTTATCTCAAAACAACACCACTAAACAAACACCCAACAACCAAGAAACACGAGCCGATACGCCTTCATCCGCACCTGCCATCGAGCGATACACTGGCAGGAGTGAGCGTGTTGCGGTATACTGCGCTATCGCCACCCTTCCCAACTCACCAGTTCTGCTTCAAAGGAGAGCTACAATGCGTAAAGTTCGTTGGGGTATTCTCAGCACGGCCAAAATCGGCACGCAAAAGGTGATCCCTGCTATGCAGCGCGGGCAGTATAGCGAGGTTGTTGCGCTCGCATCGCGCGATCTCGCCAAGGCGCAGGCCGAAGCCGCGAGTTTGGGCATCCCCAAAGCGTACGGTTCCTACGAGGAGCTGCTCGCCGACCCAGAGATCGAGGCGATCTACAACCCAATGCCCAATCACTTGCATGTGCCGTGGAGCATCAAGGCCATCGAAGCAGGCAAGCACGTGCTTTGCGAGAAGCCGATCAGCCTCACCACTGCAGAGGCCGAGTCGTTGCTTGCGGTTGCCCGCCAACACCCACAGATCAAGGTGATGGAAGCGTTTATGTATCGCTTGCATCCGCAGTGGCAGCGCGCCAAGGAGATCGTGAGCAGCGGGGGTATCGGCGAGTTGCGCACCATCCAGTCGTTCTTCTCGTACTTCAACAACGATCCCAATAACATCCGCAATATGGCCGACATCGGCGGCGGCGGCCTGATGGACATCGGCTGCTACAACATCTCGCTCTCGCGCTTCATCTTCGGCAGCGAGCCGAAGCGCGTGCTGGGCATCGTCGAGTACGACCCGAACTTCAACACCGACCGCTTGGCCTCCGGCATCCTCGATTTCGGCAATGGCACCGCGACGTTCACCTGCTCGACGCAGCTTTCGTCGTACCAGCGCGTGAACATCTTCGGTACCGAGGGGCGCATCGAGATCGAGATCCCCTTCAACGCGCCGCCCGATCGCCCGTGCCGCATCTGGCACCAGCGCGGCGGCGAGATCGAGGAGATCGTGTTCGATACCGTCGATCAGTACACCATCCAGGGCGATCTCTTCTCGCAGGCCGTGCTCAACGACACGCCTGTGCCGACGCCGCTGGAGGATGGTATCGAGAATATGCGCATTATCGAGGCGATTGTGGCGAGTGGCCGCGCCAACGGCTGGGTCACGCCGTAACCCAAACCTGTCGAGCGCTTCGAAAGACTACAGCCCATGTTCGTATGAACATGGGCTGTGGTATGCGAAACGTCGCGTGTGAGTGGGGAGTGTCGCTACTGCGCTTGGCCGCTGAAATCGAGAGTCGGGTAGCCAGCGTAGTCGCCAAGCTTGCCGACGGCTGCAGCGCCGATCTTCGCGCCCAACGCGAGCGCATCGTCGATACTGTCGCCCCGCAGCCAGCCCGTCAGGAAGCCCGCGTTGAAGCCATCGCCCGCGCCGACCGGATCGACCATCGTTGCCGGAGCGGCGGGCACGTTGTAGGTCACGCCATCGACCAATGCCAGCGCCCCACGCTCAGCGCGCTTGAGCACCACGATCTTCGCGCCCATCTCCGCCGCAATGCGCATCGCGCTCTCCTCATCGTACTCCGGCCCCAACACCGCCGCAGCATCCTCGTGGCCCATCAGAATAATGTCGGATTGGCGCATCAGGGGCTGCAGCGCTGCACGAGCGGCCTCCGGCGACCACAAACGGGCGCGATAGTTCGGATCGAACGAGACAAGTGCGCCAGCCTCGTGCGCCAGCTCGATCGCACGAGCGCAGGCCGCCGCGCAACTCGCGCTCAACACCGGCGTAATGCCCGTGAGGTGCACCACGCGCGCGCCAGCGAACATCTCTAGCCGCAGATCATCGGGGCCGAGCGTGCTCGCCGCCGAATTGGCTCGGTAGTAATACACACGGCGGGCGCCATCGGGCAGCCACTCGCGGAAGAACACGCCCGTCGGCGCTTTGGTCGTGGTGGTGAGATACGTCACATCCACACCCTCGCGTGCGAGCGTGGTGCGCATACGCTGGCCGAAGGGATCATCGCCAACCAGGCTGATGAAACGGGCAGAGCGTCCTAAGCGGCACAGCGCAATCGAGAGATTTGCTTCGGCTCCGCCGATATCGAGCAGGAGCGAGCGAGTGTCATCGAGCGTAACTGGATCGGGCGGATACAGCACTGCCATGCATTCGCCCATCGTAACAACTTCTGACATACTTCCTCTACCAACATGAAAGCGAACGCGCTAAGCCCCTTGCGGAACATCTGGGGTTACGAACCCCACCCCAGCGCGCTATGCCAATAACCACCGTCCAGCGAACCGAACCGAGCTATCCCCGCACCGCCGCCATACACGCGCGGGCCGTCTCGGTAATGGCATCCCAATCCTGCGCGGCCACCTTCGCAGCGTTGATCAAATTGCCGCCAATGCCCACCGCTTTCGCGCCAGCATCGAGATAACTGCGGGCGTTCTCGGGGCCGATGCCGCCGGTCGGCACCAACTTGAGGAAGGGCAACGGTCCCAACAGATCGCTGATATACTTCGGGCCGCCAATGCGCGCCGGGAAGATCTTGATCATATCGGCACCGGCCTCATAGGCATCGAGCGCTTCGGTCGGCGTGAATGCACCACACAAGATCGGCGTGTTGCGTTCGCGGCACGCAGCGATCACAGCGGAGCGCACCACTGGCGTCACCACAAACTGCGCGCCAGCCTCGATCGACGAGATCGCATCATCGGGAGTGAGCACGGTGCCCACACCGATCTGTGCTGTATCGCCCAGCGCCTCCCGGCAATCGGAGATCGCCTTGTGCGCACCAGCGCCAGTTAACGTGAACTCCAACGCAGTAATACCGCCCGCCACAAGCGCACGACCAAGCTCAACCGCGTGATCGTAGCGTTCGAGCCGCACAATCGCAACCACCCGCGCGGCGACAATTGCGTCTAGAAGTGTGGTCATAACATGCCCCTTTGCTGATGAGTCAACGAGATGTGATGGCTAGATTGTAACGGATTTTACGGCGAACGGTGCAGCGCATCCAAAAGCAGGTGAGTGTTTGGCTACCGTTCGAAAGGGCGAAGATCGCAGCGTGCGGATGATACACGACACAACAACCTATCCCACAATAACGCATTCTAATGCCGTTAATGCAAAATGATCTACTTTTGTCACAGCTCATGCTGTAAAAGACATATTAATAAAGTGGCCAATTTCGCTTGACAATGCCCTATGCGGATCGTACTATGAGTTCACACAAATGATCCAATTATCTATATTTATTTTATGGGTTGCTCGGTGATTATATCATTGTAGCATCTTGTTTGCATCCATCGAGCACGTATCTAATCGAAGAAGCGCGTTTACTGCGGTTATTCACATCAAACGCCAATTCCGTGTCGATTGGCGTTGCAAGGTTGCAGCATGATGTCATTGACGACAATACAACGCGATTTGTTATTTTTGTTAATGACGACTGAACGCCCGCTCGGTGCTTCGGTGATCGGCCAACACTTGCGCTTAACACCGCGCCAAATCCACTACACCCTGCGCGAAATCAAAACATGGCTGAATCGCCGCAACGCTACGATGCGCCACTTGCCTGGCGTCGGCGTACAGATCTTCTGCTCCGACGATCAGAAGGCCCGGCTGCTGGCCGAACTCAACTCTCAGGCCAAGTTCCAGCTGATCCTCACGCCCGGCCAGCGCCAGCAACTGCTCGCCCTTCAACTCCTCACGCTGCAACAACCGCAAACGCTCTCGCAATTCCAGCAAGATGTGCTCGTCTCACGTGCGACGGTGCTGAAGGATCTCGAGAACGTGGCGCTCTGGCTCGAAGGCTTCTCGCTCCAATTGGCGCGCCGCCAACACCGTGGCTGCTGGGTGGCAGGCAACGAATTCGCCCGTCGGCAGGCGCTCACCGCCCTGTTGTGGGGCGATACGCCCTTCGAGCAGCCGCTGATGAGCGTCCAACACACCCCCGCGATCGCGTTCACCCTGGCCCACGATGCCCACTCGCTGCCGATGATCACGCAGATCAACGAGCTTCTGGAGAGCCTTAACCTCTCCAAGGCGCTTGAGCAGTTGGCCTGGGCTGAGGTCGAACTCGGTGGGCGCTTCACCAATATGGCCGTGCTGCAGCTTTCGCTCACGACAGCCATTCAGATGCAGCGCATCGCGCTCGGCGAGTATGTCGGCTTCAGCAACAACGAGATCGCTTGGCTGCACGAGCAGAGCATCTGGCGCGTCGCCAATAGCATGGCCGAGCGTCTATGGCCCAGCTTGCCGCAGCCCGAACAGCAGGCCGAAGTAGCCGCACTCGCCGCGCACCTCCTGGCAGGCGCGCGCGACGAAGCATGGCACTACGATCTCGGCCCCGATCAAGTCTTTAGCAAACTCATCGATACATTGTGCCAACAGATCGCGAGTGCCTACAATGTGCCCGAGCTAGCCCAGGATCACCTGCTGCGCGAGGGCTTGGAGGCGCACGTGTTCCCCGCCTACGTGCGGCAGCGCTTCCAGCTTTGGAGCACACCCGCAACCAGCAGCGAAACGCTCGATCTCGAGCATTACGTCGTTGAGGATCGGGTGGCGCGGCAACTCGCCGATTACGTCGCCGCGCAGACCGGCACGCTGCTGCCCGAGGAGACGATCAACGATCTCGTGTTGCTGCTGCGGGCCGCGTTCATTCGGGCGCGCCCCGAGCGGAGCAAACACGTCTTGGTGGTGTGTCCAAGCGGCATGGCGACCACGCAACTGCTCGTCGCGCGGTTGCGGGCGCGTTTCCCGCGACTGGTTAACTTCGAGGTGCTATCGATGCGCGATCTCAACGACCAGCGCATCGCCGAGGCCGACCTGATCATTACAACCACGCCGCTCGTGCTCTCGACCAGCGTCTCTATCGATATTATTCAGGTGCACCCGATGCTCAAGCCCGAAGATATCGCGGCGTTGACGCAGTGGATGGGGTAGCACCGAGACTGTTCACATTCAACCGCACAGCGCTGCAACGCCAGCCATACCGCCCGGGACGTATGGCGCAGCAATGCAACCGCTGATGTATCGTCAGCTATCGTTCGTCGTCCGTCCATCCGAGATTGTTCGCTTTGAGAGGAAAGCAGCACTTCCACGGGGAGTGAACGCATCCTAGCTCGGCTCACACCGTGTGATGGCACCTGCAGGCTCACACCAACGCATGGGCTGCGCTAGCCGATGCTCGGCTTTCTATACCCAAAAAAAGGCGCACATACCAAGTTAAAACGCGGTCCAAAGCCAATCGGACAACAACCATACCTCAATGTGAAGGAGAAACCTATCATGCGAGAGCAGATTCAGCGCTTCGGAAGTTTCCTGGCTGCGATGGTCGTTCCTAACATTGGCGCGTTTATCGCCTGGGGCTTGATTACAGCGTTGTTTATTCCCACCGGCTGGTTGCCAAACGAAGGGTTCGCAGAGCTCGTCGGCCCGATGATCGTGTATCTGCTGCCCGTCCTGATCGGCTACACCGGCGGTAAACTGGTCTACGATACTCGTGGTGGCGTCGTCGGCGCAGCGGCGACCATGGGCGTGGTTGTAGGTGCCGATATCCCCATGTTTCTCGGCGCAATGATTATGGGCCCGATCGGCGGCTACCTGATCATGAAGCTCGATGAACTGCTTGAAGATCATATCCCGGTCGGCTTCGAGATGCTGATCAACAACTTCTCGGCAGGTATCCTCGCCGTCATCCTGGTGCTGATCGCCAATGTCGCGATCGGGCCACTGGTGCAGATGCTGAGCGACACGATGGGCGCTGTGGTCGGCTTCCTGATCGATTGGCGCTTGCTGCCGCTGGCCGATATCGTCATTGAGCCTGCCAAAGTGCTGTTCCTGAACAACGCGATCAACCACGGCATCCTCAGCCCGTTGGGTATCGCGCAGTCGCAGCAGAGCGGCAAGGCCATCCACTTCCTGCTCGAAACGAATCCTGGGCCTGGCTTGGGCCTGTTGCTGGCGTACTGGGCAGCTGGTCGTGGCACGCTCAAGCAATCGGCCCCCGGCGCGATGGTCATTCACTTCTTGGGCGGCATCCACGAGATCTACTTCCCCTACGTGCTGGCCAAGCCCGTGATGATCGTGGCGATGTGGGCTGGCGGCATCCTGGCCGACCTTTGGTTCGTGATGTGGGGCGCTGGCTTGGTCGCTCCGCCCTCGCCCGGCTCGATCTTCGCCTACCTGGCCGTGATCCCGCGCGGTGAGTACATCAGCGTGTTGGGTGGCGTATTGGTCGGTATCGTCGCATCGTTCCTGGTCGGCTCGGCCATCCTACGGCTGTCCCCCGTCAACATCACGGAGGGCGAGGAAGAGGAGGCCAATGTCGCGCCGCAGGCGGTTCCTTCGCACTAGTGGGTATGCTTGCTGATGGTGCTGGCGTGCCACTAGCCGCCAGCATCCTATCCAACCACCGCCGTTGCGCGCTGGTTGCATACAAAGGAGTATTCTTATGGCTACGTCTATTCCGGCAGCGAATGTCGATACCATTATCTTCGCCTGCGAGGCGGGCATCGGTTCGAGCATTATGGGCGTGAACGCGCTCAAGAAGAAATTGAAGCAGGCCGGGCTGCGCACCACGGTGATCCATAAGCCCGTACGCTCGGTGCCCAAGGATGCCAAACTGGTAATCGCGCACAAAGGTTTAGCCGACTTCGCACGTAAGCAAGCGCCCGATGCAGTAGTGATCGCCTTCAGCCAATTCCTGAACGATCCCGTGTTCGATAAAGTGGTGCAAGCGCTCAAGGAGGGCAGCGATCTGGTGGAGGTACGCTAGCTATGAACATCGTATCACCCGAGACGGTGCGCCTTCAGGCCACTGCGCAGGATAAACAGGACGCCATCCGCCAGGCGGGCGAACTCTTGGCACAGGGTGGTTGCGTCGACCCCGCCTACGTGCAGGGCATGCTCGCCCGCGAACGGACGATGTCCACCTACTTGGGCAACGGCGTCGCCATTCCGCACGGCCAACACGAGGATCTTGGCCTGGTGCGCCGCACGGGCATCTCGGTGCTTCAACTGCCGCAGGGCGTCGAGTGGGAGCCGGGCGAACGCGCGTACCTGGTGATCGGCATCGCGGCCTCGTCCGACGAGCACGTTGGCGTGTTGGCGAACCTTGCGGAAGTGGTCGAGGACCCCGAAGCAGCCGAGCAACTGGCGCACACCACCGATCCGATGCAGATCATCGAGCGGCTCAACCGAACCTCAACCGAAGAGGTATAATCGCTGTCGGAGCACCGAGTATGAAACAGCTTGATTTGGTCATCCACAACAAGACGGGTCTGCACGCACGCCCCGCCCGCGTGTTTGTCGATATCGCCAAGCAGTTCAAATCGACGATCCGCATTGGGCATGGCGACAAACTCGTGAACGCCAAGAGTCTGATCTCGGTGCTCACGCTGGGAGTCACGACTGGGCAGCATATTCTGATCGATGCCGATGGCGTCGATGAAGCCGATGCGATCGCGGCACTGGAGGCAGCCGTGCGCAGCGGCCTCGGCGAGGGTCCTGTCGATGCAACTGAAGCACACAGCGCGCAGAACGGCTCGCAGCCGCTCCAGGTGCAGGCCAACGGGACACAGAACGGCACACCGCTCCAGGCACAGGCCACCGAGCAACAGCGCATCGATGCGACGCCGAGTAATGTGGTGCGGGGCATCCCAGGCGCGCCGGGCATCGCGCACGGTCGCATTCACCAGTTCCGCCGCGCCGAGATCGTGGTGCGCGAACGGGCGGGCGCGATCGCCGAAGAGCAAGCGCGCCTGCAAGCCGCGCTCGACGAGGCCCATGCGCAACTGATCCAACTGCGTGAACGGTTAGTGCAGCAAACGGGCGAGGGCGAAGCCGCGATCTTCGAGGTACACCGCGAGATCATGGCCGATCCCGACCTGCTCGATTTGGTGAATCAGCGTATCGCCGAGCATCAGGGCGCTGCCGCCGCGTGGCAGGCGGTGATCAACGAGCGGGCCGCCACCCTGGCGGAGTTGCGCGACCCGCTGCTGGCCGAACGTGCGACAGACATCCGCGATGTCGGCGAGCGCGTGCTGCGCCTGTTGGTCGATACGTCGTCGCAAACGCCGGAATTGCCGAACGAGCCGTTCATACTCGTGGCGAGCGACCTCACACCATCCGAGACCGCCTCGCTCGATGCGTCGCTGGTGCTCGGCTTCTGCACCGCCGTGGGCGGCCCCAATGCGCACACCGCCATCCTCGCGCGGGCGCTAGGTCTGCCCGCTGTGGTGAGCGCCGGGCCGCGCGTGCTCGATCTCGAGAACGGCACCGAGGTGATCATCGATGGTCGGGCGGGCACGCTCATCATCGAGCCAGATGCCGCAGCGCTCGAGGCCGCCAAACAAGAGCATCAACGCTTCACGGCGCAGCGTGCCGCAGCCCAACAGAGCGCCGCCGAGCCAGCCATCACCACCGACGGCCACCGTGTCGAGATCGTCGCCAACATCGGCGGCGTGGGCGATGCGCGCCGAGCCGCGGAGTCGGGCGCGGAAGGCGTTGGCCTGCTACGAACCGAGTTCCTGTTCCTCGAACGGAGCGAACCGCCCTCCGAAGAAGAACAGTTCGTGGTCTACCGCGACATTGTGCAAGCGATGGAGGGGCGCCCGATCATCGTGCGCACGCTCGACATCGGCGGCGACAAGCCGTTGCCCTACCTGACCCTTCCACCCGAGGAGAATCCCTTCCTAGGTGAGCGCGGCATCCGTTTATGCCTCGCGCATCCCGACCTGTTGCGCGAACAGTTGCGTGCGATCCTGCGCGCGGCGTCGTTCGGCTCGCTGCGCATTATGTTCCCCATGATCGCAGATATCGGCGAGATCCGCGCGGCCCGTACGATGGTGGAACAACTCCGAAGCGAACTCAATGCGCCGCCCGTCGAGGTCGGCATTATGATCGAAATCCCGTCGGCAGCGCTGATGGCCGACATCTTGGCCGCCGAGGTCGATTTCTTCTCGATCGGCACCAATGATCTCACCCAATATACGCTTGCGATGGACCGTACACATCCCAGTTTGGCGTCGCAGGCCGATGGGCTGCACCCCGCCGTGCTGCGGCTGATTGAGCGCACCGTGCAGGGCGCACACGCCGCCGGGAAATGGGTAGGCGTCTGCGGCGAACTCGGCTCCGATCCACAGGCGGTGCCGATCCTGGTGGGCTTGGGCGTCGATGAGCTAAGTGTGGGGGTTCCAGCGATCGCAACCGTCAAAGCGCAGATCCGCACCATGAGTTTTGAAGCCTGCCAGGTTCGCGCGGCACAAGCCCTCCGTTGTGCGAGCGCTGCTGAAGTGCGGAAGGAAAACCCATGACAGACTTGTTTACCCTCTATCGTTCGCCGGATGCGCCGCTGCCCAAACAAACGTTGGCCTGGAATATGTACGGCGCTGGCCTGGAATCGATTGGCCGCGACGGCAAGCCAGAGGCGTTCGACATCCCCGAACCGAACGACGATCAACTGCTGGTGCGGGTCGATGCCGTGAGCCTGTGCTTCTCGGATGTGAAGTTGATCCAGCAGGGCAGCAAACATCCCAAACTCTACAACCGCGATCTCGCGCAGGAACCGACCCGCTTGGGCCACGAGACCTCGTTGACCGTGATCAAAGTGGGCAAAAACCTGCGCGACAGCTACTCGCCCGGCCAGCGCTTGGCGCTGCAACCCGACATTTATCAGCAAGGCCGCAGCACCGCCTACGGCTACACCATCCCTGGCGGGTTGACACAGTTCCACCTGATCGGCCCCGAGGTGCTCAACGCCGATCACGGCTCGTATGTGCTGCCGATCAGCGAGGAGCTGGGCTATGCCGAGACCGCGCTCACTGAGCCGTGGGCCTGTGTGGAGGGCGCGTATCGCCAACGTCGTCGGCTCACGCCGAAAGAGGGTGGCGTCATGTGGATCGTCGGCCACGCCGCCGACACAACCGCGTACACGTGGACGCAGGGCCTCGATGCGCCCGCCACTATTGTTCTGACCGATGTGCCAGAAGCGGTGCGCGCCCTGCTCGCGAACAGTGCAGCCACCCTGATCGAGCGGAACGGGCTGACACCCGAGCAGTACGGCGCACTCGCGGCAGAACTCACCGCCAACCAAGGCTTCGACGACATCGTGCTGCTCGATCCGCGCTCGGCGGAGGCCGTGAGCGCGGCGGCAAAGCAGATCGCGCGGCGCGGCACCTTCAACCTCATTGGGCGCGCCCCGCTCGATGGGCTGCCGAACATCGATGTGGGCCGCATCCACTACGATTACACGGCGTACATCGGTAATCCCGGCCCCGACATCGGTGCTTCGTACGGCGAGGCGCACAACCGCAGCGACTTGCGACCCAACGGCGTCACGCTGTTTGTGGGGGCGGGCGGGCCGATGGGCCAAATGCACCTGCAACGGGCCATCGAACTGCCGAACGGACCGCGCACCCTGATCGCAACCGATGTCAACGACGAGCGTCTCGCGGTGTTGGAACAGCAGTTTGGGCCGCTGGCCAAACAACACGGCAAACGCTTGGTGCTGATCAACCCGCAAAAGTCGCCAAGCGCCCTGCGCAACCTGGTCGAGCGCGAAACCGAGGGGCGCGGCGCCGATGATGTGATCGTCAGTGTGCCCGTCGCGGCGATCATGGCCGATGCCGCCACACTGATGGCCCCCGATGGACTGCTCGTGCTGTTTGCAGGCGTGCCAAACGGCACGATGGCACCGCTCAACATCAGCGATGTCTACCTGCACAACGCGCAGTTCACGGGCACCTCGGGATCGACCTTGAACGACCAAGCGACAGTCATCAACAAGACGGTGGCGGGCGAACTTTCGCCGAACCGTTCGGTCGCGGCGGTGGGAGGCATCGAAGCAGCCTGGGACGGCATCAAGGCGATGATGGAGGGGCGCTACCCGGGCAAGATCGTCATTCTGCCACAGGTGCGCGGCCTACCGCTCACCAGCCTGCCCGACCTGCGCAAACAGTATCCCGACATCGCAGCGCTGTTCGGACCGGGCGATATCTGGACGCCAGCCGTCGAACGGGCGCTGATCGAGCGCTTTTGGCGGCCATGATCTACACACTCACCCTCAACCCCGCGCTCGACCGCGAACTGACGGTGCCGCGCCTCACCTTCGATGAAGTGTTGCGGTCGAGCGCATCGCGCGCCGATTGTGGCGGCAAAGGCTTCAACGTATCGCGTATGCTCGCCAACCTGGGCGCTGCGAGCACCGCCCTCGGCTTCGCGGGCGGGCACACTGGCGCGATGCTCCGCGACGGATTGGCGGCGCTCCAGATCGCCACCGAGTTTGTGTGGGTCGCTGGCGAGACGCGCACCAATATCAGCATCGTTGCCAGCGACGATCACCGCCACATCAAGGTGAACGAGCCAGGGCCAACTATCAGCGCCGAGGAGCAACAGGCCTTGGTGGCGCTGGTGAAAGCGAAGGCAGCGCCGGGAGACTGGTGGGTGCTGGCGGGAAGCCTGCCGCCGGGCTGCTCACCGAACTTCTACGCCGACCTGATCGCCCTGATCCAGGGCGCAGGCGCGCACGCCCTGCTCGACACCAGCGGCGTCGCGTTGCGCTACGGCTGTGCGGCGGCGCCATTCCTGGTGAAACCGAACGCAGCGGAGGCGAGCGAGTTGACGGGCCTGCCCGTGCGCACGGTCAGCGAGGCGCGCCAAGCCGCCGAGGCGTTGGGCACGATCGCATACGTCGCGCTCTCGATGGGAGCAGATGGAGCGCTGCTGACGCATCAACGCCGCGCGTGGCATGCCACATCGCCACAGATCCAACAGGCGAATCCGATCGGCGCGGGCGACTCGATGCTGGCCGGACTCACCTGGAGCCTCAGCCAGGGCCACGATGCCGCTACCGCGCTGCGCTGGGGCGTGGCCTGCGGCGCCGCGACCGCGAGTCTCTCGGGCACGGCAGTCGGCACATCGGAGCAGGTCGCGCAGTTATTCGAACAAGTCGATGTGCAGGAGCTTTAACGCTCGACAGCACAAGCAGACACAACAACGCATCGGGTGGTACGCGCCGCCCGATGCGTTGTTGTGTTGGAGACATCCTTTAAGTGGACTAGCGAATCGCCAATGGTAGGTACAACGAGTGATCTAAGTTCACGGCATTATTTACCTGTACGCGGTAGGTAGCGGTACCAGGCGACTCGATATTGCTGCTCTGCGCCTCATTGGTGA
>CALKHR010000133.1 GCA_937988885.1 uncultured Roseiflexaceae bacterium
GTGATAGTTGCACTCCTAAGTACGGATGGATGCTTCACAAGGTTTCAAAGAATAGTTAGGTTACAAGGCCTTTTCGCGATTCTTGATCCTGATTCATGCGAATAGAGCCGTATCCATCAAAAAAAAGGCCACGAATATACGGAAAACTGCCCCTAAACCCAGTGCAGAGGCCATATAACGAAGTAAAAGCATTGACAGCGCGAATACTTCCAGAGTATCATAACAAAACCCCCGCTGCTCACTTAAATGGAATGAGGCACATGTATGCAACGTGTGTACCATCAATGGCAGAGTCCAGCATTAAACCGCACCATGGAGTTGTTGCTCTTTGGCCATGCTGGAGCGCCAGTCGTCGTGTTCCCCACATCGCAGGGTCGTTTCTTCGAGTATGAAGATCGCGGTATGGTGTCGGCGCTCGCTCATCACATTGAGCAGGGCTGGATTCAACTCGTCTGCCTCGATAGTGTTGATGCGGAGAGTTGGTACTGCGAATGGCGCTCGCCGCGCGAACGGTTGGCCCGCCACGATCAGTACGAACAGTACGTGCTCAACGAAGTACTGCCGTTCGTGCGCACCCAGAACAGCAATCCATTCATTATGGCGCATGGCTGCTCGTTCGGTGCCATCCACGCGATGCTGTTTGCCCTGCGTCACCCAACGGTCTTTCAGCGTGTGCTAGCCTTCGCTGGCTACTACGACACCACGCGCTTTCTCGACGGCTATTACGATGAGGAAGTCCACTACCATCACCCCATCAACATCGTGCGCTTCCTGCAGGAGGGTGAACTCGCCCAGCAATTGCGCCGCATCGACATCATCATGGCGATCGGGCGCGAGGACTCCGCCGCTTGGACCAATCAGCAACTCTCCGATGCCCTGTGGGAGAAAGGCATCTGGCACGCCATGCGCTGGTGGGACGGATGGGCGCACGATTGGCCCTATTGGCAACAGATGATACTTCGCTACATCAACGGCTCAGATTAGATCGAGGATGTATGATTTTAGAAGCCGCCATGCTTCAAGTGAAACCCGACCACGAGGCCGCGTTTGAAGCCGCCTTCCACCAAGCCTCACCGATCATCGCCTCAATCGCGGGTTACCACGGCCACGAACTCCAGAAATGCCTCGAAGTACCGGGCAAATACTTGTTGCTGGTGCGCTGGGAGACGCTCGAAGATCATACCGTTGGCTTCCGAACATCGCCCCAATATCAGGAATGGAAGCGACTGCTCCACCACTTCTACGACCCATTCCCGACAGTCGAACACTTCACCAGCGTTCTCTCTTGGCCGAGTTAGCCGCATCGCGTGAAATCGAAAAACGAGGAGCAGGTCGATGGATAAGAGAATTGGCATTATGGTTGGGCGCGAGAACACATTCCCCGATGCATTCATCGCCGAAGTCAACCAACGAAACGCCGGAGTTCGCGCCGAATACGTCAAACTCGACGGCACGGGCATGGCCGAAGAATGCCCCTACGACGTGATCGTTGACCGTATCTCGCACGAAGTGCCCTACTATCGCACCTTCCTGCGCACGGCGATGGTCAGCGGCACCGTCATCATCAACAACCCCTTCTGGTGGAGCGCTTCCGACGATAAACTGTTCGGCGCGACACTCTGCGCTCATCTCGGTGTGGCGCATCCCCGCACGATCGCCCTACCCTCGCACAGCTATATCGATGGCATTGTGCATCCCGATTCGCTCCGCAACCTCAAGGAGCGGATTCCCTGGGAGACGCATGTCGCCCACGTTGGTGGCTTCCCGGTTATCCTCAAACCAAATTCGGGCGGCGGCTTTAAGCAGGTCTTCAAAGTGCACACCCTCGAACAGCTCTGGGAAGCCTACAACCAAACCGGCACCGAATGTATGATCCTGCAAGAGTTCATCGCCTGGGAGAAATACGTGCGCTGCCTGGTGATCGGCCAGGAACAAGTGCTGGTGATGAAGTTCGATGTCAATCAGCCGTACCCGCACCGCTACTTCGATGAGCCAGATTACCTCACCCCTGAAGAGCATCAGCGCGTGGTCGAAAGCGCCCTCGCGATCGTGCGGGCCTTCGGCTACGACATGAACACCTGCGAATTCGCGCTCGTCGGCGGAGTCCCCTACGCCATCGACTTCACCAACCCCGCCCCTGATATGGACTACTGGTCGCTCAAAGAGAAGTTCTTCACCTGGGTGGTCAAAGCAATGGCCGATATGTGCATCGCGAAAGCGAAGGCTGGCCGTTACCAGTACAAGCAGTTGAATCCAGGCGTACTCGCCAACCCGACCGTCACACCCTAGCGTTACCAGATGCCATGGCCTAGCCTAGAGGGGGTGCATATGCTCGAAGAAGCAATTGCCCACTATCACGCCCTACTCGATACCGACGCCGCCCGCATCAACCAACAGCAACTCGACGCGCAACAGCGCGAACGGAACCTCTTTTTTGGGCCGCGTGCGATTTCCACCGTGCTGCGCCCACACTTGCTCAGCAGCGCGCAGTACGCCCTGCTCCAGCACGCCTGCGGCTTGGTGGCGAGCGCCATGCAACGCCTCGCCGCCGCCATGCTGGAAGATCCCGCCCTACGCGCCGCCATCGCCCTCACACCTACTGAAGAGACGCTGATCGCCACGCACCCCGGCTACGAGGAACCGAGCGCCCATTCGCGGATGGATACTTTCCTCACCACCGACGGCAGTTCGTTGCGCTTCGTGGAATACAACGCCGAAAGCCCCGCCGCCATCGCCTATGAAGATGTGCTCTCCGATGTATTCCTCGACCTGCCCGTGATGCGTGAGTTTGCCCAGCGCTACCATGTTCAAGCGCTTCCCGCGCGCCAACACCTCACTGACACCCTTCTGCGTGCGTGGCGCGCCTATGGCGGCAGCGGCTCGCCCATCATCGCGATTGTCGATTGGAGCGGTCTGCCCACTCATAACGAATTTGTCCTCTTTCAGCAATATTTCGCCCAACAGAACCTGCACGCCATCATCTGCACGCCGCACGATTTGCGCTACGAGCAGGGGCGATTGTACGCGGAACTCGACGGCCAGCGCCAGCCGATCGACCTGGTGTACAAGCGTGTGCTGAGCAGCGAACTGCTCACGCACTACGGCGACGAAGCGCTCACGCATCCCCTCATCCAAGCCTATCAAGCGGGCACGATCTGCATGGTCAACTCCTTCCGCGCCAAACTGCTGCACAAAAAAGCGATCTTCGCGCTGCTGACCGATCCCAACCTTCACCACCACTTCACCGCCGAAGAACGCCAAGCGATCGAGGCGCACGTGCCCTGGACGCGCATCGTGCAGCGCGGCCCCAGCACCTACCAGGGCGCATCGATCGACCTGCTCGAATTCGCGCAGGCCGAACAGCAGCGCCTCATCCTCAAACCCAACGACGAATACGGCGGAAAAGGCATCGTGATCGGCTGGGAGGTGAGCGGCGCCGAATGGGCCAACGCGCTCGCCGAGGCGCTCAAGACGCCCTCGGTGCTCCAGGAGCGCGTCCAGATCGCGTACGAAGACTATCCCGCCCTGATCGATGGCCAATTGCAGATCGGACAGCGCCTTGTCGATAGCGACCCGTTTATCTTTGGCACCACCGTCGCAGGCTGCCTCACGCGCCTCTCGACCGTGACGCTGCTCAACGTCACCGCAGGTGGTGGCTCGACCGTCCCAACCTTCGTGATCGAACCGCGCTGATCACTCAAACGGAAGGAGCTACTATGAGCGCCTACGATCCAAAATCGCCCGATTTCCCCTTCACGCTTGGCATCGAAGAAGAGTATCAAATTATCGATCCCGAAACACGCGAATTACGCTCCTACATCACGCAAATTCTGGATCGGGGTCGTATGATTTTGCGCGAGCAGATCAAGCCCGAGATGCACCAAAGCATCATCGAAGTCGGCACGAACCCCGTGCGCACCGTTCAAGAAGCGCGCGACGAAGTGCTGCGGCTGCGTGGCACCATTGCGGCGCTCGCCGCCGAGAACGGCCTCAAGATCGCTGCGGCTGGCACGCACCCCTTCTCATCGTGGATGAAACAGGAGATCACGCCGTTCGATCGCTACAAAGGCGTCGTGGACGAGATGCAAGATCTCGCGTTGCAACTGCTGATCTTCGGCATGCACGTCCACGTCGGCATGCCCAGCAACGAAACGGCGATCGAGATTATGAGCGTGGCCCGCTACTTCCTGCCGCATCTGCTGGCCCTCTCGACCTCATCGCCGTTCTGGATGGGCCGCAACACCGGCTTCAAATCGTACCGCAGCGCGATCTTCTCGAACTTCCCACGCACCGGCATCCCGCCCTCGTTCTCGTCGTATGCCGAATACGCCAACTACATCAGCCTGCTGGTCAAGACCAAATCGATCGACAACCCCAAGAAAATCTGGTGGGATATGCGCCCCCACCCGATCTTTGGCACGCTGGAGTATCGCGTCTGCGACATCGTGACCCGCGTCGATGAGTGTATCGCCATCGCCGCCCTCAAACAGGCGATCATTGTCCGCATCTACTCGATGTTCGAGGAAAACACCACCTTCCGCGTGTATCGTCGCGCATTGATATCGGAAAATAAATGGCGGGCGCAGCGTTGGGGCTTGGATGGCAAACTGATCGACTTCGGCAAGCGCGACGAGGTCGATGCCAAAGCGCTCATGCACGAACTGGTCGCGTTCGTCGATCCGGTGCTCGATATACTCGGCAGCCGCCACGAGGTCGAATCAGTGCTGAGCATCCTGGATCGCGGCACCAGCGCAGATCGACAGCTCGCGGTCTACAATCAGACCAACGACCTGAAGGCTGTCGTCGATAACCTCATCGCGGAGACATACGAGGGGGTGCCGGTCGTCAACACACTAGCGCACGAGTGATCAGCGCAGCGTTTCGCTCGTCGCAAACACCGAATTACGGCTTGTACGAATCGATACGGCGCACCAGCCCGACCAACAGGCGAGTGGTACGCTCGATCAACTGCGGATCGAGCGTCTCGGGCTGGTCGGCAAGGGTCGCGCGGTTGGGCGTCTCGCCATTGGCGCCGAGGCAGACGATCGAGAGCCCTGTGCGGCCACTGCGGCGCAGATGCCCAATATTCGTCAGAATGCGGCGATACGGGCGCGGTTCGGCATTGATCAGCGGATCGGCAGTATCGGCGGCGATCGCCATCTGCAGCAGGTGCGGATGGGCGGCATGCTGATGGAACAGCCCTTCGCGGGTGACATAGCACAGATTGCCCACGCCGATGCCTTCGAGGCCAACAAACAGCGTCATATCGCGGTCGAAGGGATACCGCCGCAGGAAATCGGCGAGTCCCGTGCCCGATGTGCTCGCGCCCAACGCCACCGCCCATAGCTCGGTGCGCTCCAGATTCACCAATTCCTCCGCGCTCGCCAGCAGTGCTGCTAATGCGCCCGCATAGTTGGCGGCACCTGGCGAGGTTGGCGCGCGCGCCAGCCAGAACTCCAAGCCCGCCAACAGGCACAAATATGCAGTGGGCAGAAACTGAGCGTACCACCAAGCCAAGCGCACCTCAAACGGCCCGATCATCGCCAGGATCGAGAAGAGCGTCAGCAGCGCATACGCCACCACCCGCCCGATTTGGAGCCGCAGATCGTCGCACAGCAGCCGCACCAGCGCGGGTAGGACGGGCGGGGCATCCAAGGCGGCGAGCAGCACCACGCGACGCCGTGGCCGACCGTTCACGTTCGCGGCGCGGGTCGCCACCACGTTCTGGCTCTGGCGGCGTTGGGCCACCAACACCATTCCAGGGCGTCGCAGCAGCACGATCGAGATAGCTAAGCCCCAGATCGCCAAAAACAACGAGGGGTATGGCAGGCGATAATACATCACCATGCTCACAATAGCGGGCAGCGCCAGAATCAGCCCGTCTACCCCAGTCGCGCGCCCCACCTGAAACGTATCTGCCGATACCCGCAGCCCGGCCAGCCGAAAGCGCCCATCGAGATATGCGGCAGCCTGTGCTTCGCCAAGAGATGTTGTGCCACGCTCGTACTCAGTCAGGCGCGTCACAGTATCGAGCGGCTCAATGCGTAAACGTCGTAGCGATTGTCCCGTTCGATGTTCCACTGTAGCAAATAATCCTTTACACTACCATAGTGTGCGTTAAAATTGCGTAAAGTGCCGATAACGCTCTGTAACGTTTTCTTAACCTTAGAATAAGGCTTTTTCTAAAGCCTGAGATCCGCTTTTTGATATATGATAGATTACAACTCTGTGATGATGAAAAAAGTACTAGTACAGTACTTTTTTGGGGGAGTACTAAATAACCATTGAATCGAGGATGGCAACATGGCATTATAAATCACGTAGAACCTTTCTACATACTTGATACACTCTAACACAGAAAGGGGCACTTAAGCAATGCTTCGCAGTTTTTTTGCTAAGGAAGAAGGCCAGGGTCTGGTTGAGTACGCGCTGATCCTCGTTCTTATCGCCATTGTTGTTATCGGTATCTTGACCCTCTTGGGTGGCAAGGTCAGCGAAGTGTTCAGCACGATCAACTCGGGCTTGAACCCCTAATTCCAGCACGTTCTACAACAGCGACGCCCCGCCAATCACGGCGGGGCGTTGTTGTATCTTCAAAACCTGCACACATCCCCTTGTTTATCCTCTATCCGTTCAGGCAGCGATGATATTCGATATGTTGTGATGAAGATGCGCTGCTCCGCGCAGCGCATCGGACGATCATTCTGTGAAGATGCTATCAGCTCCTGTGTTGAGGGTCGTGTTGTTATGGTGCGGGCAACTCCTCGCCGTAGCGCCAGCGATAGTAGTGTCGGCCAACGTTGCCCATCTCGACCTGCCAGCCTGCCGGATTGTCGGGCGAGTAGGTCAGCACGCGGCGCTGGAACGGCTGGATCAGCACATCGCGCTCGACGCCGCCGACTTTGACGCGCGCCCAGTACGGCTCGCTGATCGGGTAGCCGAGTGTGAATACCCAATCGAAGAGTTTGCCTGTGCGATAACTGCCCTGTTCGTACACTAGCCCTTGCGAGTTGAGGTAATCCCAGAACACTTGCGGGATATTGTGGCCGCTCTCGGGCACATACTGCACCAGGCGCGTCTCAGGGCGATTTGGGCCGTTGTACTGCCCAACCCGCCCAGCCCGATCGATCGTCTGGTTAGGGATCTGGCCTGTGCGATCGCCCGGTGCGAGCGCGATGACGTTGCTAAAACTCGCGTAGGTCGGCGCGTTTGGATCGTTGGGATCGCCTGCGATCGGGATGTTGGCGGGCGCGTTCTGGACAAATTCGTTATCGCCTAACTGTGTTTTGCCGCTGATCATTTCGATGATCAGGAGGCCCGTGGTCACGAACCAATTGCTACTGCGGTCGCCGCGTGGATTGTTGACTTCCATGCGGCCTTTGTCGAAGTATTGCACTTGGCGCAGGCCACCCTCAGCTTGGAGATAGCTCTCGCTGCGGGCCATCAGGCCGCGCGGTCCCCACAGCCACGAGCGCGTGACGCGCTGCTCGGTGAGCGGGCGGTCGGTGCGCTGCCAGACCTGTCCGAACGCGCTATCGGCAAAGCCGCGAATCGGGCCGTTGATGAGTTGACCAGAGGCGGCGGATTGCTGGAGGAAGAGTGCATCCTCCGTTTCGGCCTGCGAGGTTTCCTCGGCCTCAGCGGTCATGTCCTCGGCGGCTTCCTCGGTCTCGGTGATGAAGTCAATGTCAAGCGTTGGTGTTGGCGTGGGCGCTGTGGTGGTGGTAGCGGCTGGTGTTGGTTGTGCCGCTGGGTCGATCGGCGAGCGCCCGCACTCCTCGCCCGGCACACACAGTTTCAACGCAAAATCGTAGCGGATGAACTGGTTGCCGAGGTCGCCTGTGTTTTTGATTTGAGCGTAGTAGAAGCCATCGGCGGGCGGCACAAAGCGGATCTCCGAGTCCAGTGAACCTGGGATGTCATCGCTGAAATCGAGGATCGTGATGCCGTCGCGGTCGGCCAGGTACAGCACGGTGTCGGCACCGGCTTGGCTTGGCGGGTTGATCGGGTCGCGGTTGCCGATGTTATCGCGGTTGTAGGGCCGCGTGTCGGTGTACAGGTAGTAGGTCTTGCCCGCTTTACCGAAGAAGCGCACCCAGTCGGCATCGCCAGCAGGGCAGAGCCGATGGTCGGTCTGGATCTCGTTCGGGCCGATCAGCGTCGCATTCTCGGGCAGGCCATCCGGCTCGTAGATGTCTTGGCAGACCAGTGGTACGGTTGCGGGTGTTGGCCCATAGCTTTCGGAGCGCACGATCACATCGTAGGTGGTGTCGTCGCCGCCGAGGTTGAGCGTGTCGCGAACACGGAAGTAGTAGATGCCGTCGCGTGGTGCGCGCCACGAGTCGATCTGCGGGCGAATATCGTATGGGCCGGCGCCTGGCGTGGAGGCGGGCCGATTGAAGTAGTCGTCGTTACTGGCGAGCAGGTTGCCGTCGGAGTCGTACAGATCGAGCGACAGATCCAACCCGTTGTCCATACGAGGGATATCGATGGTATAGACCTTACCGCCCACCGCGCCAAACTTGAACCAATCCTCGTCACCTATCGTGCAGATGCCGTGGCTTTCGAGCACATCCACCAAGATCAGTTGAGCGCCAGCCATATCGTTGCCGGGGTCGCTACGCGGCGTGCCACCTTGGCAGATAGGCAGATCGGTGGGTGTCGGGCCAGTGGTTGGCGAGGCCGTTGGTGTCGTGGTGGGTGGGTCCTTGACATTTACTACTAACAGGGTCTCTGCGTAGTAATTAGGGAGGTCCGTGCGTGTTGCACGCACTGTTAATAAACGACGTTCGATTGCCGCATTGCTAGGAACGGTGATGACGACAGCTACTGAACCTGTGGTGCCACTATCAAGAGTGATAGATGGAGGATAGGTAATAGTCCACGGTGGATTGGTTGGTCCACCAGTTACATTAAGTGCAAATTCAAGGTCAGGCTCGCCCGTATTATTGCGCAGCCGCAATTCATCGAAGATCACAAAATCTCCGCGAATAACATCTTCCTCAATTGAGGTTGTTGTCCAACTGAAATTGCCTGCTTGCTGGAGTGGTGCGGCTGCTACGTCGGGTATATTGGGAGGAAAAGCGCTGAGATTACTTGTCAGGAAAATCGCTACCACAACCGCGATTGAGATTATCAAATTGCGTATATGTGATACGCGGCGCATAACGTTTTCCCCTCTCTGACTAGGGCTTTTGTAGGCGCATTATAGCATGGGGAAGAGTCGTGTCAAGGTCTGTTGGGCCATTTGATGCGGTATTACTGTAGCAAATGGCTATCTCGCGAGGCTCGTCATACGCGTTCATGCCTGTGAAAGGGTTTGTATATGTGTGGTTGTTCGGTAGGGCACGAAGCCGCGCGCTTGGTAGTTCGCCAATGCGTAAGGGCCATCGAGCGAGCAGGTGTGGAGCCAGATGCGTTGTGCGTTGTGCTGGTAGGCCCATTGCACTCCAGTTGAAAGGAGGTGCTTGCCAAGGCCGCGTCCGTGAAAGGCGGGCATCAGGCCAAAGTAGACGATCTCGGTGCCTGGCTCCTCGGATTCCTGATCGAGCTCGATGTAGCCCGCTGGTACGCCTCGTACGTAGAGCACGTGCATCGCAACGGTAGGGCGCGCGAGGTGCGTTTCCAGCCGTTCATCGGTCCAGGCGTTTCGATCGATCCACTGATAGGTGCGGCCAACGCCCTTGTAGAGAAAACGGTAGAAATCGGCGGGTATGTCCTGGGCTTGCAGAACGAGCACATCGGGCGATTCGACGAAGCTCGGGCGAAAGAGCTCTGGCGAGGGAAGGTGCAGGTAGGTTGTAATGACCTCAACTTGTGATGGTGTAGGATTGCTCATTCGATTCCCTTATGATTATTGGACCTTGTTGATAGAAATATTGTAATGAAGAGCTCGCAATCGATCTTGAGATACAGTAGGTTCTGTGCCCTTTACTGTTGTAGTATTAGAGCCATCCTAAACGTGAGATAAGGAATTGATGAGTTGCATGCTGATAGGGCTTGCTATGGTACAATATGATCCAATGCAGCGCAAAGTGGATAGCAATTTGCCTCATTAGAAGAAAGTAGTGTTCTTCTAAGGTTTTCGTCGGACATACTAGTATTTCTATCAAAGGAGCCATGATGCTCTTCTCCAGGTCGTTCCGCTTCCTGGCGCTTTTATTTAGTGTTTTAACTCTTCTAACTGCTTGTGGCGGTGAAGCAGCTGTCTCTCCAACGGCTATTGCAGTAGACCCCACAAGCGTAAGCGCCCCACCCTCCCCTACGGTGACTTCGACCCCGACGCTTGTTCCCACAAATACGCCTGTTCCTACGAACACGCCAACCCCCACACCCACGCCCAACCCGATCGCTGACCCGATCACTGGTGCGCCTGCGTTGGCTCGTGGTGCTGTGACGCAGCGTCCGTATGTGGTGATGATCGATAATCACCCCGATGCGTATCCGCAAACGGGCCTAAACAAGGCGGCTGTGGTGTTCGAGGCATTGGCCGAGTTCGGTGTGACGCGGTTTATGGCGGTATTTGCGCCGGGTATCACGCCTGATGTGGCGCAGATCGGGCCTGTGCGCAGCTCGCGAGCGTATTTCGTGCAGTGGGCCACGGAGTTCCACCCGTTGTATGCGCATGCTGGTGGTTCACCGCAGGCTTTGGAGATGTTGGCGAGCACCAAAGAACTGAACGATCTCGATGCACAGTTCAGCTCGAATGCTGCTTATTTTTGGCGCAGCAAGGATCGTTTTGCTCCGCACAATCTGTACACCAGCAGCGAGTTGGTGGAGCAGGCGGCTGCAGATCGTGGCGTGGCCGATTTCGATGATCCGGAAGTTGGTTTCTTGTTTAAGACCGATGCGCCAGCAGATCAGCGGCCAGAATCTCAACAACTGAACTACTTCTTCATTTATCGCGAGGATCATGCGGGTTGGGTGTATGATCCCGATACAAACGGCTATTTGCGCTTGCGACGCGGTCGTGCAGCCGTGGATGCGATCACTGGCGAGCAGCTTTGGACGAAGAACGTGGTGGTGATCGAGGTGGAGGAATCGCCGATCGCTGGCGACGATAAGGGCCGTATCGAGCAGCAAGTCATTGGTTCTGGCTCGGCGCGTGTGTTTATGGATGGTGTCGAGCGGGCTGCGACTTGGCGCAAGGATAGCGATGCTGGTTCGCTCCGCTTCTACAACGCAGCTGGTGAAGAGATCCGACTCAATGCTGGACCTGTTTGGATCGCTGTTCTCCCTTCCATTGATAACCTCTCAGTAGAATAACCGCAATAAAGTATGCTCGGGTGAAAACATCACCTGAGCATGCTTTTCAGTTTCGTAACTGTTTAAAGGTCGTACCACTACGACAGCTTGGAACAATTCTTGCTTTCCTTTACGCGATACGTAGCTTCCCTTTATGCGATACGTAAAGGAAGAACCTCAACCTGAGGATGGGTAGAGCGTTACGAAATTTGGCGGGTTTTAGATGAGGGGAATATGTATATACTGTTGATAATTCAAGGCGGAGATTTGTACTATCATGGCCAGTGTTTTGATTATCGACGACGAGGCTCCAATCGTTGATCTTTTAGCCGAAATTGTTGAGGAACGCGGTCACGTTGTGCTACGAGCTAACAATGGCGTAAACGGTTTGGCTCTTGCTCGTTCTGCCCTTCCAGAGTTGATCATCTCCGATGTGATGATGCCACTTCTTGATGGCTACACGTTGTTGCGCACGTTGCGTTCCGAACCTGAGTTGGCGAATATTTCTGTTGTGCTGACGAGCGCTGGTTTCCCGCAGCAGGAAGGCTTTTACACTAATCCACCTGCCGATGGGTACTTAAACAAGCCGTTTGATATCGCTGCTGTTGAGCGCATTTTGGATCGATTGCAGTAGTTGCGCGGTCAGATAACAAGATGGAGCGTGTTGCTCATCTTCCTCGTCATCCTTTTACGCATTCCCTAATTAGCAGATAGGTTTAGAGTTCACGACGCCCTTCGAGGGCCGAGCTGAGCGTACCCGGATCCGCCCATTCGAGATCGCCGCCTGTTGGCAGGCCGCGCGCGAGCCGTGTGACACGCACGCCGAGCGGTGCAAGTGCTCGTTGCAGGTGGAAGGCGGTGGCTTCGCCTTCGAGGTTAGGGTTGGTCGCTAGGATCACTTCGTCGATCGGCTCGTTGCGGACGCGGTCGATCAGTTCATCGAAGCGGATGTCCTCGCGGTTCATGCCTTCGAGCGGGGCGATGCGACCATGCAGCACGTGGTAGACGCCGCGATACACAGCGGTGCGCTCGATGGCAAGCACGTCGAGTGGTTCCTCGACGACGCAGATCAGGCGTTGGTCGCGGGTTTCGCTGTTGCAGATCACGCAGGGGTCGCTCACGGTGATGTTGAAGCAGCGTGAGCAGAGAATGACGTTCTCTTTGAGCCCCGTGAGCGCGTTCGCAAGCGCGAGGCTTTGATCGCTAGGTGCGCGCAGCAAGTAGAAGGTTAGGCGCGAGGCGGTCTTTGGGCCGACGCCGGGCAGACGGCTGAACTCCTCAATGAGCCGTGCGACTGGTTCGACCAAAATCTGATTTTCGTACCCGTTACTCATAGTGCTCTTGATTGCTGCGCTGGCTGAAGTGTGGTTTGTTGGCAGCGCAAACAAACCACACGACGATGACTTCCAATGCGTTCTAGAACAGGCCTGGCAGTTTCATGCCGCCGGTGAGGGCGCCTAAGCGCTTCTCGTTCAGTTCTTGAGCCTTCTTGCTGGCATCCTGAACGGCGGTGACGATCAGGTCTTGGAGCGTTTCGACATCTTCAGGGTCAACAATTTCGGGGGAGATGGTGATCGACTGGATTTCGCGGTGCCCGTTCATTTTGACGCTGACGTAGCTACCTGCAGTGCCCTCAACGATTTCGTTGCCTAATTCCTCTTGGATTTTGGCCATTTGCTGTTGCATTTTTTGGGCCATCTGCTGAAGCTGGCGTGGATTCATCGTGTTCTCCTTATTGGTCGGTTTCGACAGCTATAATCTCGGCGTCGAAGATATTAAGTGCAGCTTTGACGTGCTGATCTTTTCGGGTTTTGCGGATCTGTTCGCGAAGCGCGTTGGGATCTTCGCGGTGTTGCGTTTCGACGATGCTACGTATCGAGTAGTTGGTGCCCATAAGTTTGCTCAAGACCACTTCGATGGTGTGGCGAGCAGTCATTTGTTCGAGCCGTTTTTGCAGGAAGTCGGTCTTGACTTCGAGCACGATGGTGTGATCTTCGACATCGATCGGGCGGACGCCGCTGTTGAGCAGGGCGTAGAGCGTTTTGTCGCGTGCCCGTACGCCTTGGATGAGATCGGGCCAAATCTGCTCGACGTGTTCGAGCGCGGCGATGGCGGCGTTGGCCGAAGCGACACCCTCCGATGAGACGGTTGGTTGCGCTGCAGCTGGCGCGCTTGGAGCGACACGAGGCGCAGCTTGCGCAGCGTGCGCGGGGGCTGGCTCGGCTGGCGCGGATGGCGCGGCCACGGGCGCTGCAGGCGGTACGCTTGTAGGTGGTACGCTGGCGGGCGCGGGTGGCGCGGCACGCGTTGGCGCGGGCGCAGGGCGGCTCGGTGCTGACGCAGGTGCTGGACGGCTCGGCGCTGGGCGCGCACCGAAGCTCGGTGCTGCGGCGACGGGCGCGGGTGCGGCGAGCGCCTCGACGATCGCGAGTTCGAGCGGGAGTTGGCCGTAGGGACTGGTGCGCAGTTGATGGTCTAAGCCGCTGAACAGCTTGAGCCAATTGAGGAGCGCGCCAAGATCGATCGCGGCGGCCTGTTGGTGCATGGTTGCGAGTTCGTCTTCGCTGAGGTCGAGCAGGCTGGTGTCGCCGCCTGCCTTGAGGAGCATCAGCGAGCGCAGCCGTTCGACGAGATCGCGGGCGAACTGGCGCAAATCGGCACCTTGATCAGCGACGGCGGCCACCACGCGCAGGGCGCTGGTGAGGTCGTTCTGCTGCAGGGCCGTGATGAGTTTCGAAACTTCTTGCGATTCGGTGGCGCCGAGCAGGCCACGCACTTGTTCGAGCGTGATGGTGTTGCCACCGTAGGCCATGAGTTGATCGAGGATGCTGAGCGCATCGCGCATACTGCCGGTGGCCGCGCGGGCGATCGCTTCGGGCACGCCCGGCTCAAGCGTGAAGTTCTCGGCTTGGGCGATGTTGCGCAGGTGCCCCGCTGTGGATGAGATGGTATGGCGGCTGAACGTGAACCGCTGGCAGCGCGAGAGAATGGTGGCCGGGATTTTGTGACTCTCGGTGGTGGCGAGGATGAACAGCGCGTGGCCGGGCGGTTCTTCGAGCGTTTTGAGCAGGGCGTTGAAGGCTGCCGTCGAGAGCATGTGCGTCTCGTCGATGATGTAGACCTTGTATGCGCCGTGGGTGGGGCGGAACTGGACGCGCTCGATGATCTCGCGGGCGTCTTCGACGCTGGTGTGCGAGGCGGCGTCCATTTCGATCACATCAACTGAGCGGCCTTCGGCGATGCTGACACACGATTCGCATTCGCCACAGGGGCGTTGGCTTTGTTCGGCGGTGCAGTTGACCGCTTTGGCGAGCAGACGCGCTACAGTGGTTTTGCCGACGCCGCGTGGCCCCGTGAAGAGGTAGGCATGCGCAATACGCCCTTCGGCGAGGGCGTTGCGGAGCGTTTGCACAATATGTTCTTGGCCGATGAGCTCGTCGAAGGTTTGAGAGCGGTATCGGCGATAGAGTGCTTGGGAGGCCATGGTTCTACTCTCGTTGCTGTGTATGGCTTTATTATACCACAGGGGGTGGCCGTAAGCACAGATTTGCGAGTGAGAATGCGTGGCGGAGGCCGCTACCGAACGGGTTGAAGGCGCGCTTTGTGCTTCTCTCCTCTTCGAGCGGGCAACGTTGTACACGACGGTGCTATCCCGCAGCGACGGGCGCTTACGCGGTGCGTGCTTCTTTCTTCACCTTCCCCCTAACTGCCTATTGGGATGCGGCGGCGTTTGGTGATTTGGGGGTGATGTTGAAGCGATTCATGGCGATGGTGAAGCTTTCTCGCACGATTGTGTCGGTGGCGTCGGCCACGCGCTCGATCAGGGCGGGCAGTTGCTCCTGCTCATCGCGGGTGAAGCGCCCCAGGACGTAACTGGCTGCGTCGCGTCCGGCGGGGCCTTGGCCGATGCCGAAACGGATGCGGGGAAAGACTTGGTTGCCCAGTTGGCCGATGATCGATTTCATGCCGTTGTGCGAGCCGGGGCTGCCCTTCTCGCGGAGCCGCAGGGTGCCGAATGGGATGTCCATGTCGTCGTAGATGACGAGTAGCTCGGTGGCGGGAGTGATTTTGTACCAGTTGATGAGGCCAATGACGGCCTGGCCGCTCAGGTTCATGTAGGTGAAGGGCTTGGCGAGGACCACGCGTTGGTCGCCGATCCGGCCCTCGGCGATGCGGGCTTTGGCTTGTTTTTTGTTGAAGTCGAGGTTATGCCGTCTGGCGATGGCATTGAGGCATTCGAAGCCGATGTTATGACGGGTGTTTTTGTATTCTTCGCCTGGATTGCCAAGGCCAACGATTAACCACACGGTAGACCTCCACTCGGTTGTTGCGGTTATGTTCTGGCAGATTGTACCGAGAAACGCCTGCCAGGGCAAGCGCCTGCGTGGTATAATCCGCAGAGTCGTGAGTGATTGTGAACTCGTTTTACACCGATGTACTGCGGGGGGTGGCGAGGAGTGCTGTGCATGTGCCTCGTTTGTGGAAGCAGTAGTGTGTTGAAAGAGTGTGCCCATGGCTGAGTTAGCGGCGCCGTTTGTTACTCCGGATTGGGTGAAGCACGCGGTGTTCTATCAGATTTTCCCCGAGCGCTTTGCCAATGGTGATGTTTCGAATGATCCTGAGAATGTCGAGCCTTGGGGTTCGCCGCCGACGCTGTACAATTTTATGGGCGGCGATCTGCAAGGGATTATCGACCATATCGATTATCTGTACGATTTAGGAATCACAGCGCTGTATCTCAACCCCATTTTCCAGGCCACCTCGAACCATAAGTACAATACGTTCGATTATTTTCGGATCGATCCACACTTCGGCGATTTGGAGACGTTTCGCCGTTTGGTGAGCGTTGCGCACGAACGTGGCATCAAGATTGTGTTGGACGCGGTGTTTAACCATTGTGGGCGCGGTTTCTATGCGTTTAACGATGTGTTGGAGAACGGTTCGCATTCGCCCTACCTCAAGTGGTTTCACATCGAACATTTTCCGCTGCATGCGTACGACGATAGCCAGCCGCACGGGTATCGCACGTGGTGGGATTTCCGTTCGCTGCCGAAGTTTAATACCGATCACCCGCCAGTGCGGCGCTATTTGCTCGATGTGGCCCGATACTGGATCGAGCAGGGGGCCGATGGCTGGCGGTTGGATGTGCCAAACGAGATCGCCGATCACAATTTTTGGCGCGAGTTCCGCAAGGTGGTGAAGGGTGTGAACCCTGAGGCGTATATCGTGGGCGAGATCTGGCACGATGCGACGCCGTGGTTGGATGGGACGCAGTTCGATGCGGTGATGAACTACTTGTTCCGCGATCTGTGCCGCGATTTTTTTGCTCGTGATGTGATCCGCGCCGATGCGTTCGATGCGGGCATCACGAATCTGTTGAAGTTGTACCCACGCGCTGCCACCGATGCGCAGTTGAATCTGTTGGGGAGCCACGATACTGCGCGCTTCCGCACGGAGGCGCAGGGCGATGTGGCGCGCTTACGCTTGGCGACGCTGTTCCAGATGACGTTTCCCGGCGCGCCGTGCATTTACTACGGCGATGAGATCGGGCTTGAGGGCGGCGGCGATCCGCATTGTCGGGCATGTTTCCCGTGGGACCCGGCGCATTGGGATCATGACTTGCTGGAGTGGACGCGCCGCTGCGTGCGGTTGCGCCACGAGCATCCGGCGCTGCGCACTGGCGAGTACCGTTCGCTATTGGCCCGTTCGACGATCAATGTGTATGCGTTTGCCCGTTGGAACGAGCAGGAGCAGTGCATCGTGGCGTTGAACAATCGCGATATCACACGCACGTTGGATCTGCCGTTGGGCGGCCTGCCGATCCCCGATGGGGCAGAGTTGTGTGATCTGTTGAGCGGCGAGGTGTACCACACACGGGCCGGGAGAGTCGAGGGAGTGCGGGTGCCCAAGCGCAGCGGGGCGCTGTTGCATCGCATGGTGTAGCGGTTTTGTTGAACAAAGAGAGGGGCAAACTCGGTGATGAGTTTGCCCCTCTTGTTTATGTTGCAGTACTGGCTAGATACGGCTCTGTGCGCGGTGGAGGCGCACGGTGCGCAGCATTAGCGTCATACCTAGCATCGCAAAGCCGAAGATCGGAACACCAGCGCTGGTTTCGGGCAGTGATGCCGATTCGGCCACCACCGATGGTGTCTCTGTGCTCGGTGATTGAGCGACGGACTGTGGCGTAGTACCAGGTGTAGCGTTTGGCTCGGGCGTGGCGCTCGGCTCGGGTGTAGCGCTCGGCTCGGGCGTGGCGCTCGGTTCTGGTGTGGCGCTCGGCTCGGGCGTGTTGGTGGGTGGCACGGTCAACTGTGCGGTTGGCTGCGCACCAACGATCAGCAGGCTCACCATGTTCGTGAAGGCCGTTGACGAGATGCCATCGAAGGTCAACTCGGCTTGGCTGACGACTTGCGAGCCGACGAGCGCTCCCGCCTTCACGCGGGTTTCGATGGAGATGAAGACCTGCTCGCCGGGCTTCAACTGATCGAGCTTGAGTTGGATCTCGTTGCCCATCACCGTGACATCGACGCTCTTGAGGTTGGGATCAATGCCATGCGAGGCGCTGGCTTTGATCACCTCAAGATTGGCCGGCATCGGCGCACGAATCCGCAGGTTCTTCATATCGCCTTCTGCGCGGATGTTTTGTGCAGCGATCACGTAGTTGACCTGCTGATCCGGGAAGGCGCTACCCCAGTCGCTCTGCATTCGGAAGTAGATGTCTGGGTCCGATGGGCCAAGCGACGGCGTAACAGGGACGGGCGTATTGGTCGCCGTAGCCGGGATCGGCGTCGCCGTAGGCTGCTGTTGTGGCACACCACCATTGCTTGGGCGCGCTGTAGGCACCCGAGTTGGCGCTTGCGTTGGAGGCAAGGGCGGAGGAGGTGGTGCTGGTTGTGCGGTCGGCTGTTCTTCGGGTGGGCGATCACCGCCGCCACCACCGCCGCCGCCGCCGCCGCCGCCGCCACCACCGCCGCCACCGCCGCCGCCGCCGCCGCCGCCGCCACCGCTGTCACTCGTTGGTGGGATCGAGGTGGCAGGCGCAGCTGTCTCGGGAGTGGTGGGATTCTCTGGCGTTACGGGTGGTTGCGTCTCCGGAGTTTCCGGCGTGGTTGGAGTGGTTGGCGTCTCTGGCGTCACAGGCGGTTGCGTCACCGTGTCGCTGGTTGGCAGTTGCGCGACGATGTTGGTGAACACGCGCTCGGTCAACTTGACGGTAGCACCATCCGAAGTGATAGCCTGGTTCGAGATGCGCTCACCTGGGGTCGCGTTATCGGTGACGCGGACGCGGATAGTGACGGTCGCAGGGGCGTTAGCGCGTGCATTGACGGTGCAGGTGACCTTGTTCCCGCTGACGTTGCAGCTTCCGTTACTGGCGCTTGGTGATCCTTCGATCGCCAGCATCGGGTTGATGTCGTCCTCGATGGTGATAGAGCGATTGGTCGTGCTAGAGCTAAACACCGAGATCGAATAGCTGAACTGCTGCCCGATCACTGCGTTCGCCGCCGAGACAACCTTTTCTGCGTCGAGCGAAGGCTCGACACCTGGCGTCTCAGGCGTCGCAGGAGTGACAGGAGTGACAGGAGTGACAGGAGTGACAGGCGTCTCCGGGGTCGTCACGGTCACCGTTGTGCCTGGTGTCTCCGGGGTTGTCACGGTCACAGTTGTGCCCGGTGTCTCCGGAGTTGTCGCGGTCACAGTCGTACCAGGCGTTTCGGGTGTCACAGGAGTAACGGGAGTCTCTGGAGTTACAGGAGTCTCCGGAGTTACAGGTGTTTCGGGTGTGACAGGCGTTTCAGTTTCAGGTGTGACCTCAGGTTCGGGCGTATCGGTCAGCGTCACGCGAGGCTGCTGCAGTTCGGCAGCAGGCACCGGCGGCGGGTAGAACCACTGGTAGGTCTGGATATAGAGCGGGAACGCGATCATCAAGAGACTAAGGATGATCAGCCCCACTTCCCAAACTGTCCAGCGGACGGGCCCAGGTCGCCGACCTGTTGGCGTTGGTTGTTTGCGACGAAAGAGCCGATACATGCGCATTATCCTTCCACATGCCTGACTAAGCGCTAGGGATAGGCTCTGAGCCTACCAGATCAGCGACGACGACAAGCCGTTGTGTATCCCAATTCGTGCAAGTGAGCAGTGTCAGGACGCGAGTACTTGTCGGATACAGGACTTCGATCTGGTGTGGCCAGACACTCTCCTTGGAGCGAACGCGATAGTGATAGCGCCAGCCGCCTGCGTCGAGGTACACATCATCGTTGAAAGTGAGCTCATCGAGCCTGCCAAATACAGCACCGCGCAACCCAGCGTGTCCAGCCAGCACAGTATTCGTTTGATCGGGGCCAAGCTCGCCTGGTAGGCCAGTGCCGTGGAGATAACCGGCGGCATATTCGGCCACCTCCCAGACACCATCGACAATGAACACTTCTTTGACGGATGTATCAAGCTCGATGGCTGGAATGATCAACCGCGAAGGTTGTTGAGCGACGGCGACGGGCTCTGTGAATGGTTGAGCACCGGGAGCCATATAATCGATCACGGCTTCTGCGCTCGGCAAGGACGGGCTGGTGTACGGCAGATACGCGGCTGCTTGAATAGATTGAGAGTGTGTCGTAATTGATGGTGGCGGGGCTGCAATAGCCGTCTGCTCCCTGACATGCAGCCAATCGCGGAGCGGGCCATCGACGAACCAGTAGCCGAATACCGCCAAGGTCGCCAGCATGAGCAGTAGCTCGCTGCGGTGCAGCAGGGTATCGACCCAAGTTCGAAACGAATAATTGCGCAGAGCGTGACGGCGTAGCTCTTGCGCTGATTGGAGCGTGATCGGCCTGAGTCGTGTATCGGTGCCTGTGAGAGGCACTTCGAGGAGCGACTGCAGGAGATCCTGCGATTCTGGGTTGTGTGATCCAACAGGAGGTCGAGGCTGGATTGCCATTTCAGGCCTCTCGGCGCTGCCTCTCACTTATAGAATACACGGTTGATTATACACTACGCACTGGTGGGCCGCAATAGTACAATGGTATCTAATGGGATCGAACGCAAATGGGAAGCCGCCGAGTGTAAAGTGATCTGGGGATAATGGGCCTCAAAAGCTACGATTTTATGTCGTTTTGGCCCCAATATTGCATGGCGCGTGGGTTTGCTTTCGAACGATTACATAGTCGAGGATAACCAGTGAGATCGGATATGGTTGGGCTATTTTGCTGAATAGCTGCTGTTGTTTGAGGGATCGACCTTCTGCGCGTGCAAAAGGTCGATCCCAATTTGAAGAGTGCTCTTGTCGAGCCGAAGCCACATGGGGCGCTACTTGCCGCCTTTGCCGACGCTGGTGTTGATCGGCACGTTCGCCGCGCAGAGCGGGCACTCGGCGGCGTCCCATGAACTGAGTGGTAGCGCGGTGAGGGTGAACAGTTCGGGCGCGCTCACCATTTCGGCGGTCACGTTGCCGCGATTGCAGAGCGCCCCCACGCCGATCACTTGGCCACCCGCCGCCTGCACCGCCTCCACCACCTGGCGAGCCGAGCCGCCCGTGGTCAGAATGTCCTCGACGATCAACACGCGCTTGCCGGGGATGAAATCGGCATAGCCGCGCCGAAAGACGCGCTGATCGTTGACTTCCTCGGCGTAGATCGCGACTGGCGGTTTGCCATCGACGAGTTGCCCCAAGTGGTAGGCGACCCACTGCGTCAAGATCACGCCGCCGACGGTCGGTCCGGCCACCACGTCGATATTCGCCTTGGCGAAGTGCTCGGCGATCCATCGGCAGACGGTGGATGTATCGGCGGGCGAAGTGTAGAGCGCATCTTTGTTGACGTAGGCTTCGCCATGCCGTCCTGATTTGTAGATAACGTGCGTATTGGTGAGAACAGCGCCAACGCGCTCAAGGATCGTGAGAACTTCCTGCTGGGTCATGCTACACCTTCTAATTCGGCGACAATACGTTCGACAGCGGCGACGGGCGAGCCAATCGCAGCGGGTGGGTTGGTGATCGGGCGCCCGATCACCATATAATCGGTGCCGGTTGCGAGTGCATCGGCGGGTGTGAGCGGTCGGCGCTGATCGTTGCCGACGGCCCACTGCGGGCGGATGCTCGGTGTGACGGTCAGGAACTGCTGGCCACAGGTCCGTTTGACGGCGGCTGTCTCGCGCGCCGAACAGACCACGCCATCGAGTCCGGCCTCTTGCGCGAGGCTGGCCATACGCACCACGTAGTCCTCAAGGCGCTCGCGAATGCCGAGCTGGCTGCGCAGCGCGTCCTCACTCCAACTGGTCAGCACCGTCACGCCGATGATCAGCGGCGGCTTGGCCATGGCGGCCCGCGCAGTCTCGACTGCGGCGCGCATCATTTCTAGCCCGCCGTCGCAGTGCAGGTTGAACATTTTGACGCCTGGCTTGGCGACGGCGCGCACGGCTCCCGCCACGGTGTTCGGGATATCCTTAAACTTTAGGTCAACAAACAGATCGCCACCTGCAGCGCTGATCGTTTCGATGACGCGGTTGGTACCCTCGCTGTTGCACAGTTCGAGGCCAACCTTGAAGCCGCCAACTTTGCCTTTGAGCTGTTCAACAAGCCCTAGCGCTTCGCTGAGGGTCGGCACATCGAGCGCCACAAGGATGCGTTTGATTGACATAAGCTTCCTGCTTTCTATTCCAAAGGGTGGCCGCTTAACGCCGCGCCACCAGTGTGCGGTTGAGCGTGCTGGGTAGGCTCGGGCCGCTATACACGAAGCCGGTGTACACCTGCAACAGCGCAGCCCCGGCGTCGAGCATGCGTTGCGCGTCGTCGGCGGTGAAGATGCCCCCCACGCCGATAATCGGCAGTTGGCCGTTGGTGCGGCGGCTGATCAGGCGCACCACTTCCTGCGAACGCGCTGCGAGTGGCTTGCCGCTCAGGCCGCCCTGCTCGTCGATGTTGGTACGCAGGTTCGGTCGTGCGATCGTGGTGTTGGTGGCGATCAGGCCATCGATCTGATGATCGGCGCAGACTTGCAGCACATCGTCGAGCGCTTCGTCGCTGAGGTCGGGCGCGACTTTGACGAAGAGCGGCTTGACCTTCTGCTGGCCGCTGAGTTGGCGCTGTTTTTGGCGCAGGGCGCCCAACAGTTCGTCGAGTTGCGCCTTCTCTTGCAGGCCGCGCAGCCCGGGCGTGTTCGGCGAGCTGACGTTGATGGCGAAGTAGCTGCCGTAGCGATAGAGTTGTTCGAGCGAGGTGCAGTAGTCCTCGGCGGCCTGTTCGAGCGGCGTGACCTTGGATTTGCCCAGGCTGATGCCGAGCGGGATGCCGAGCGGGGGCGTGCGGCTCAGTTGCTCGGCCAGCGCGGCGGCACCGTGATTGTTGAAGCCCATGCGGTTGATCAACGCTTGATCGGATGGCAGGCGGAACAGGCGTGGGCGTGGGTTGCCAGGCTGCGCCAAGGCCGTGACGGTGCCCACCTCGACCGAACCGAAACCCAGCGCCTCCCACGCGGGCAGGGCGATACCGTTCTTATCCATTCCCGCCGCCAAGCCGATCGGGTTTGGGAAGGGGATGCCCGCCACAACGCGGTTGAGCGATTCGTGCTGGAAGCGGTAGCGTAGCCGAAGCAGAGCGAGTAGCGGTGGGGTGACGCCGATCCGATGGAGCGCGTGTAGGGTGGCTTCGTGAATCGTTTCGGGATCGCGACGGGAGAGCGCAAACAGCAGCGGTCTAACTAGGGATGTATAGAACACAGTCGTCTCAAGTCCTCGTTTGAAGGCTTCAATTGGCTAGGCGGCCACATCGCGCAGATCAAACACCGGGCCATGGGTGCACAGCAATCGGGTGCGCTTGCGCAATTCGATCGCGCAGACACCGCAGGCTCCCACGCCGCAGACCAGCGGGCCATCGAGCAACACCTCGGCGAAGCCACGCTGCCAGCGGTATTTGGTGCGCTGAACAGTGTCGAGCAGCGTGTGCAAATGGCTCTGTGGCAGCGCCGCGAACAGTTGGTCGGCCCAGGTGATGCTGCCCGGCAGGTCGGTGATGCTAGGCTGGTAGATCGCCGTAGGCAGGCCGAGATCCGCGCTCTGCAATGCGACAAAGCCTTGATACTCGACCTCGCCTGGCAGCAGGAATGGCGGTGGGAGCGCATCGGCGTGGCTGGCGCTGGCGAGCAAGGTGACGGTGCTGCCTCGTTGAGATGCCGTGCGGGCCAGGAGCATCAGCGCGGCCAACCCACGGTCCTGGCCGATCAGCAGCAGGTTGCGGTTGCGCTCGTTCACATTGAACGGTTGCCCCAGCGGCCCAAGCAGATCGAGCGTTTCGCCGGGACGGGCGCGGGCCAGCCATTGCAGGCCACGGTCATCGGGTTCGTAGAGCAGGCCGATCTGCCCAAGCGCTGGCTCGGCGGCGGCCACGAACAGCGCCCGACGCAGCAGCGGATCGTAGCTATCGGGGTCGGAGCAGCGAATCAGCACATAGTGGCCGGGCCGCACGCTGCGGGCTAACCCGGGCGCTTCGAGCGTGAGCCAACGCAGGCGGCTGGTGGCCTCGCGCTGATCGACAATCGTGCTGTGCTGTTGTTGAGCCATTGCTTTGGGTGCCAACCGCGTCGGGCTGTGCATCGGGTGGATGCTGGCGGCGCGGTTGGCGACATACGCCTGCTGTGGCGATTAATCCTCGTCGTTGTTATCGTTGTCCAAGATGCCATCGAGCTTCGAGGCTTGCTGGAGCATCCCAGTGCCGACACCGAAGTTGCCCCGTCGGTAGACGATCTGGCCGCGCGACATGGTGAGCATCACTTGGCCCTTGAGCTGCTGGCCGATGATAGGCGTGTTAATGCCCTTGGAGACCAACTTATCGGCTTCGACCTTCCAGGAGCGCTCGGTATCGAAGATCACGATGTCGGCGGGCATGCCAGCGCGCAGGGTGGCAGGAGCGCGGCCCAACACGCTCGCGGGGCCTTCGGTCAACTTCGAGACCAGATGGAGCAGATCCATCTCGCCGCGATGCACCAGCGTCAACACCAGGCCGAGCGCTGTCTCCAGGCCCGTGATGCCGGGCGCTGCCAAGCGATATTCGACATCTTTATCGACCTTGCTGTGCGGCGCGTGGTCGGTCGCGATCGCGTCGATGGTGCCGTCGCGCAGACCCTCGATCAGCGCTTCCACATCCTCCTCGCCGCGCAGTGGAGGGCTGACGCGCGTGCTGGTGTCGTAGGGCGGCAACAGCGTCGGATCGAGCCATTCGGGCAGGCCCAAGCCCGCCTCGGCCTTGGACTGCTTGCGGCTGCGGAACGCCTCGTTCTCCTCGGCATTCAGCATCGAACCCATCACCCAACGGTCGGTGAGCGTGAGGTGGTGCGGTGTCACCTCGGCGGTTACGCGCACGCCGCGCTCCTTGGCATGGCGGATCAGCGCCACACCGCCCGCCGTGCTCACGTGGCAGATGTGGATGTGCGCGCCGGTCGCCTCGGCCAGCATAATGTCGCGGGCGATCATCACTTCCTCGGCGGCTGCCGGGTAGCCGGGCAGGCCCAAGCGCATGCTCACCGCGCCTTCGTGCATCGCCCAGCCCTTGCTCAGCGTCAAGTCCTCGCAGTGGCTCATAATCGGGATGTTGAGCATCGCCGCGTAGGCCATCGCGTTGCGCATGATGGCCGGGTTGCTCACCGGGCTACCGTCGTCGCTGAACGCCACACAACCAGCCTCGGCCAGCTCGGTCATTTCGGTCAGCGTGACGCCCTCGCGGCCCAGGGTGATGGCGCCGATCGGCTCGACCTTCACCACACCACGGCGGCGGGCGATGTCGCGCATCTGGCGCACCGTCACCGCCCGATCGAGTGCGGGCTTCGTGTTCGGCATCGCGCAGATGGTGGTGAAGCCACCGCGTGCGGCGGCTAGCGTGCCTGTGGCGATCGTCTCTTTGTGCTCCTCGCCTGGCTCGCGCAAGTGAGTGTGCAGATCGATGAAGCCAGGGGCGATCATCGCGCCACGGGCGTTGATGACCTCGATATCGCCGCCGATCGGCTCGTGCTCGACCGTGAGATCGGCCAGTTCCATCACTCGCGAGATCTTGCTATCCTCGATCAGCACATTGCCGATCGTGGCGACGCGGCGGGTTGGGTCGATGATATTGCCGTTTTTGATTAGGTAACGCATAAAATCCTCAATGATGAGCGATTGGTTCGCGGCCTCGTTCAACAGGACGCGACCTGTACTTCACACGATAAAAACAACAGTTGTGATGGTGTGCTCCAGAGAGACACCGTTTCGTGGTGGCGCTATTGCTCGCCCGCAAGGCGGTACAGTAGGGCCATGCGCAACGCAACACCGTTCGTCACCTGTTGTTCGATCACCGATTGGGCCGAAACGGCAACATCGGGCGAGATCTCGACGCCCTCGTTCATCGGGCCAGGGTGCATCACCAAGCAATTCGGCTTGGCGAGCTTGACGCGCTCGGGAGTGATGGCGAACAGGCGCGAGTACTCGCGCAACGAGGGCAGCAAGCCGCTCTGCTGGCGTTCTTTCTGGAGCCGCAGCGTCATAATCACATCGGCATCTTTGAGCGATTCGTCGAGATGATTGGTGATAGTGAGGCTCGGCCAATTGCGCAGCCAGAACTCCGCCGGGCCAAGCAGCGTGTTCGGCGCGCAGAGCGTCACGTGAGCGCCCATCTTGAGCATGCCCCAGATGTTTGAGCGAGCCACGCGGCTGTGAATGATGTCGCCCACGATGACGATCTTCAAGCCGGCGATGGTGCCGAGCCGCTCTTGGATGGTGAACAGGTCCAGCAGCGCCTGGCTCGGGTGCGCGTGGCGACCGTCGCCAGCGTTGATCACCGAGCCTTTAAAGTGCTGAGCGGCGAGGTAGGGCGCGCCCGATTCGGAGTGCCGCATCACGATGATGCTGGTGCCGAGCGCCTGCAGCGTGCGCACCGTGTCGATCAGCGATTCGCCCTTCTCGATGCTGCTGCCCTTGGCCGACATATTGACCACGTTGGCCGAGAGCGCCTTGGCAGCTAGCTCGAACGAGATACGAGTGCGTGTGCTCTCCTCGAAGAACAGATTCACGACATTGACGCCACGCAACGCTGGCGCCTGCGGGATCGGTCGCCCGAGGATCTCCTTCATGCTTTGCGTGGTTTCAAGGATTTCGTTGATCTCGTCGGCTGTGAAATCGTCGAGATCCAAGATATGTTTTCGCCTGGAAGTGGCAGTATTTTGTTGTATTGTGCTCATAATGTTGCTTTCTGGTGATGTCACGCTTAATGTGAGCGAAAGGTGGCAGCGATGCGAGAAGCATCACATTTAAGACTCATTGCGCACGATAAACACGCCGTCCTCCACACCATCCACCTCGCGTAGGCGTGTCTCGATTACCTCATCGCTGGAGGTTGGCACGTTCTTGCCTACGAAATCGGCGCGGATGGGGAGTTCGCGGTGCCCGCGATCGACGAGCACAGCTAGCTGGATGCGGGCGGGCCGACCGATATCGGCGAGCGCGTCGAGCGCAGCACGCACGGTGCGGCCTGTGTACAGCACATCATCGACGAGCACGACTGTGCGCTGGCTAATGTCGGTAGGAATGTTGGTGGAGCGAACGATCGGCGCGGGACCAACGCGCAGCCGCAAATCATCGCGGTAGAGCGTGATATCGAGGATGCCAACCGGGACGCGAATGCCCTCAAAATCGGAGATCGTATGAGCGAGGCGTTCGGCCAGCGGCGCACCGCGTCGTCGAATGCCAACTAGCACAACGTCGCGTACACCACCGTTGCGCTCGGCAATCTCGTGGGCAATGCGGGTGACGGCGCGGCGGATATCGTCGGAGGAAAGGATCTGCTTTTCACTCATCGTAAACACCCATTACCTGCGGCACGTGTTGCAACGTGCGCTAGCGAGACAACAAAAAACCCCACATCTGCCGAATGGCAGAGGGGGCGATCGAACAGTATCTATAAAGATGGCTGTGCACAGCACAGCGATTGAGCAAGTCACACATAGTTGTTGGTTCCTTTTCAGCCTCACAGGGCCGAATTAAAGGTACAACTATGCTAACACGGCCCATCCCTCATGTCAAGCTTGGTTAAAATGTTTTTACGGATGACGCTCGTAGAACGCTGCCCAAGCATGGCTTCAGAATGCGTTATATTCTTTTGGCATAGGCTAAACGCCCTTCACATCGGCACTGTGTGACCAGCTTTGGGAAAGATAAAAATAAGGTCTCAGCACGCTTCAACGGCTGAGACCTTGCAAGCCTATCGGTTGGGGGATTAGGAAGCGTTACGAGGGCAGGTTGGCCAAGGCAGCTTCAAGATCGGCCAGCAGGTCGGCCTCGTCTTCGATGCCCACCGAGATGCGCACCAAGCCAGCCGGAACCTCCAACTCCGAGCCTGCCACACTTGCGTGCGTCATAGCAGCCGGCAGCTCGATCAGACTCTCGACGCCACCCAGGCTCTCGGCCAGCGTGAACAGTTTGGTGCGCTCGACCAGGGCGCGTCCAGCCGCCTCGCCGCCCTTCAGGATCAGCGAGATCATCCCGCCGAAGCCGCTCATTTGGCGTTTGGCCAACTCGTGCTGCGGGTGCGAGGGCAAGCCCGGGTAGATCACCTTCTCGACCTGCGGGTGTTTTTCGAGGAACTTTGCGATAGCAAGGGCGTTTGATTCGTGGGCGCGCATTCGTACGGCCAGCGTTTTGATGCCGCGCAACACCAGCCACGAGTCGAACGGCCCGGGCACGCCACCCGCCGCATTCTGCAGGAACTTCAGCCGCTCGTACAGCGCTTGGTCGTTGAGCACCACCGCGCCACCCACCACGTCGCTGTGGCCACCCAAATACTTGGTGGTGCTGTACAGCGTGATATCGGCACCGAGCGAGAGCGGACGCTGGAAGTACGGTGTGCCGAACGTGTTATCGACCACAGTGAGGATGCCCTTGGGCTTGGCGAGCGCCGTGATCGCGGCGATATCGGCAAGCTTCAGCATCGGGTTGGTGGGCGTCTCAAGCCAGATCAGCTTGGTCTCCGGGCGGATCGCCGCAGCTACGTGATCAACATCGCTGGTATCGACATAGTTGAAGGTGATGCCGAGGTGCTTGAACACCTTATCGAACAGTCGGAACGTGCCGCCATAGACATCATCGCCGCAGATCACGTGGTCGCCCGCCGAAAGGCTCAGGGCGACGGTCGTCTCAGCGGCGAGGCCGGAGGCGAAGGCCAAACCGTATTTCCCGCCCTCCAAGGCCGCGAGCGCGACTTCGAGCGCGGTGCGGGTGGGGTTGCCGCTGCGGGCGTAATCGTACCCTTTATTGACACCAACGGCATCTTGGGCGAACGTCGAGGTTTGGTAGATCGGCACACTCACCGCACCCGTCCCGGGATCGGGATCTTGTCCTGCGTGAATGGCCCGAGTGGCAAAACCATATTCTGTGTGTTGCTCGCTCATATATCTTCCTTTGCTGTGAAACTGATGCTGCCAGGATTATAGCACTCTCGCTTCTTTAGGGCATGCTGCTGCGTTGACAGCCGGATCGCAACGTGTCATAATCGGCACAACTTGGGCTTGCTTGCCATGCGTGATCAGCACGATCTGGCCCGTATTCCTGCTGAAGATGCGGGTTTCGGTTGCGGGTAGCTTCGCCGCGTGGTACGGTTGTGCGCCGAGATACTCTGATGATCATTGAGGAGCGATGAGATGACTCGTATCGATAATCGTGCGCCCGGAGAGCTGCGCCCCATTCGCATCACGCTGGACAGTTTTGGCTATGCCGAGGGTAGCGCTCTGATCGAGTTCGGCAGCACGAGCGTATTGTGCGCCGCAAGCGTCGAGGAGAGTGTGCCACCCTGGCTACGTGGCCGAGGCCAAGGTTGGGTGACAGGCGAATATGCGCTGTTGCCGCGCTCGACCAACACGCGCAATCGGCGCGAGCGCAATGGGCCAGCGGGCCGCACTCAGGAGATCCAACGCCTGATCGGGCGCTCGCTGCGGGCCGCCGTAGATCTGACGCTATTGGGTGAGCGCACCATCACCGTCGATTGCGATGTGTTGCAGGCCGATGGTGGCACACGCACGGCTGCGATTACGGGCGGCTGTGTGGCGCTGGCGCTGGCGCTGCACCGCTTGGTGGAGCAGCAACTGCTCGAAACCAACCCGCTGGTGCAGATGGTCGCTGCCGTAAGCGCTGGCTTTGTGGAGGGCGTCGCGTTGCTCGATCTGAACTACAGCGAGGATAGCAACGCCGAACTCGATTGCAACGTGGTGCAGACGAGCTCCGGCGCGCTGATCGAGTTGCAGTGTACGGCGGAGCAACGGGCGATCAGCCGGGCCGAACTGAACACGCTGCTTGATTTGGCGGATGCGGGGATCGCGCAACTCTTGGCTGTACAGCGCGCTGTTTTAGCGCAGGCCGGGGTATCTGTGCTATAATTCGAACGCAACCAATGCCAAATTCACATTAGTGGCTGCTTGTTCACTATACTTGCTTGATACGGTATCGTAGTCGCCCAAGCGAGGCGTCGATGCTTGAAGAGATTCAACGTAGGGAAGCGTTGATCCATTTCCAACGCGGTCTCGTTTTAGAGCGCGCTCATCGGGTGAAGGAGGCGGTCAAAGAGTATCGCCGAGCGATCTCCCACGATCCACATCTGCGTGAAGCCCACGATGCACTAGGTTTTTATTATCAGCGCCACGGTCTGCTCGCCAAGGCTGCCGAGGAATTTCGGATTGTTGCGAACCTCGACGATGATTTCCTGGCGCACTTCAACCTTGGGTATGTGCTGCTCGAGTTGGAACGCTTCGATGAGGCGATCGCCGCATTCCAACGCTGTATCGAGCTTGAGCCCGAGAACGTGGCGGTTCACTACGAACTTGGCTACATCGCCTATCTTCAGGGCGATTACCGCACGGCGCTGGAGCGGATGCGGCTGCCGTTGCTGCAGTACCCCGACGATTGGGAAGTGTATTATCTGATCGGCAACTGCCACCTGCGGCTGGGCGAGTACGATGCGGCGCTCGATAGCTACGTTGAGGCGCTTGCGTTGGCTTCGCAAAGCCCGGCGCAGGCCCAACTGCGCGAGCGGATCGCTGTGGTCGAGCGCTACCGCATGATCGGGCAGCTGAACGGTGCCAAGGATCGGCTGTATGCCGAGCATGGCGTTGTGTATCTCGGTTCAGCTCGGGATAACGGCCTGCAACTCGGTGTGATGCAGGAGTATCACCTCACCTTCCCCGATATCGGCATTACGCTGCGGCGCTTTTTGGCGCTGTGCGATGCTCGCGGCTGGCAGTTCTCCTGCGTGGTGGCGCTTGATCGGGTGGCCGAGCCGTTGGCCTCCGCGTTGGCGCAGTTGTTGAGCATCGAGCTTCGTGGCGCGCACCAAGTGCAGAGCGACGAGGTGCCGTTGGTGGTGATGGCGGTGGGCCGCGAGGCGGAATTGCTCGACCTCGCGCTGGAGCGGATCGCTGGCCGTGCGGTGACGTTCTGCTTGGCGTTGAACTGGTTGCGGCGCCGGATGGTGTTCCCCGATGTGATGGGGGTTATGGTGCAAGGGGCCTGTAGCGTGCCCTGGGAGCCGCATATGCGGCGGTTGCGCTCGGATGGGGCGCCCACCGAGTTGTTGCAGTCGTGCCTGTCGAACGCGACTCAACACATTTTGCTCGCGGTTCACGATGCCCCTGAGGAACAGAACCTCGAACAACAAGTACAGTATTACTGCCTCAATGATCGACTACGGTTTGCCTCTTACATCTCTTGCCTCTCCGCTACGTGATGATCCTTTCTCTACTCCTTTAGATTGAACAATTTGCAACCTTACGGTAGGGTTGTATTTCCCATTGCAATCGGTTCCGTGGGGATGTCAACCCCTTTTGGCCTATGCTTGATGACAGATCTTTTACAGATCGATCATAATTTGCATAGATATCGGCCCCGTTTATTTATGTGTCTTATGCGACAATAACAGAGGCGGCTTTTAACGAGCTGTATACCCTTATGTTTTGTGGCCCAATGCGTTTATTGCACTTTTTACTTTAACTTTTAGCATTGAGGAAATCGCATGGACACTGCCCCGTCTTTTCTTCGAACAGCCACACAGCGCAGCTTTCATTTGCTGTTTGCAGCATTGTTAGCTCTGTCGCTGGTATTACAAGTGGCTCCAGCACAGGTTGCCTTAGCGGCTGGCCACGACGATCTTGCGAATGCGACGGAGATCATACCGCCGTTGCTCAACGATTCAACCAATACCACCGGAGCAAGTCGTGACACTGGTGAGATTGGCGGGAATAATGGTACGTGTAATTTCCCTGCCATCGGCAATACACGTAGTGTGTGGTATCGCTATTCACCTACAAGCGATGGGTTTTTGTACTTGGATACCTTTGGTTCCAATTACGATACTGTGCTAGAGGTGTTTAGTGGCCCTGCAACGCCGACCTTTGCTCAACTCACCAGTTTGTTGTGCAACGACGATGCTGGGACTACTAGCCAATCGGCATTGGTTGTGCCTGTGACGAGCGGTACGCACTACTACATTGTGGTGCGGCGTTTTGGTGGTGGTCTTGGTGGGGATCTGGTCTTTTCGGCGACGTTCGATACCACGCTCCATATTTATGTTGATCAGGTGAATGGTCTCGCAACGAACCCTGGTACGCAGGAGCGCCCGCTGAAGACAATCCAACAGGGTATCAATGCTGCGCAACCCAATAGCAGTGTTGTGCATATTGTGAGTACTGGTGAGCACGGCGAGGCGGTGGTTATTAACAAGAGCTTGACGCTCGATGCGCCAACTGATGCGGTTTCGGTGAACAGCTTCACGCTCAATGCTGGTGCTGACGTAACGCTAACCGGCAGCGCGATCACCGCGCCGGTAGTGAATGTGAACAGCGGCGCTTCCATTCAGCAGGGTATTTCGCTGGTTGGCCTCAACGGCTCGGTGAATGTTGGCAACGGCACCTTTGCCGAGAATGTCACGATCGCCAAGCCTTTGACCTTGATCGCAGTTAATGAAGGCTCAGCTACTATCGAACCTGCGTCTGGTAATGCGGTTACGATTAGCGTTGCGAATGTGATCGTTCGCGGCTTGAATCTGAAAGCGTCAGCGGGAACTGCCGTCAATATCACTGGTGGCTCCAATATCACCGTGCAACGGAACAATATTACGGATTCCACCAATGGTGTTGCGAACAGTACTGCGACGATTGTTAACGCACAGAGTAACTATTGGGGCGATGCCTCTGGTCCTACTCACGCTTCCAACCCTGGTGGTTCAGGGACAAACGTGAGCAATAATGTCAGCTACCGCCCGTGGTGTAGCGCGCCGATCCCAACATGTGGTGCGCTTTCGGGTGAGGCTACGAAGTTGGTCTTTAGCACTTCGCCAGGCAATAGCACTGCAGCCCAGCCTTTGTCGCCTCAACCAGTTGTACAGGTGCAGGATAACGCTAACAACATCGATACCTCCTACATCGGTTCGGTGACGATTGCGATCGACACCAACCCAGGTGGCGGCACGTTGGCGGGCACGCTCACAGTTCCGGTCGTGAACGGTGAAGCTGTCTTTACCGATTTGTCGATCGATAAAGTTGGCACTGGCTATACGCTGATTGCTACCAGTGGAAGTTTGACCTCGGCTACTAGCACTGCGTTCGATATCACAGCGGGTCCGGTTACTCAATTGGTGTTCACGCAGCAGCCCACCGACACTGAGGCTGGTGCGACGATCGCCCCGCCGATTGTTGTCGAGGCGCGTGATGCTGGTGGGAATGTCGTCACCAACTTCACGGGTTCTGTGATGATCGCGTTTGGCACCAACCCGGTTACGCCTGGCGGTGCAACTTTGTCGGGCACCACGGCGACGAATGCGGTGGCTGGCGTAGCGACGTTCAGTGATTTGAGCATCAATAAGCCAAGCACGTACACGCTCGTAGCCTCAATCTTGGGCCCTATTTTGCAGACATCGAACCAGTTTGTGATCTCGGCTGGTCCACCCACGAAGTTAGTGTTCACAACTAGTCCGAGCGATACGCCTGCCACATCGCCGTTGGCACCCGCCCCGGTGGTGGAGGTGCGCGATGCTGCCGATAATGTGGTAACGGACTACAACGGTACGGTCACTATCGCGATCGATAACAACCCAAGCGCTGGTACGCTGAGCGGCACTACTACGGTGACGGTTGTGAATGGTGTGGCCACCTTTAGCAATCTGTCGATCGATAAGGCGGGCACTGGTTACACGCTCGTAGCTACCGGGGGCAGCTTGACCCAGGCTACCAGCACTGCGTTCGATATCACGGTTGGCGCTCCGGCTACGTTGGAGTTCTCGGTTCAGCCGAGCAATGCCATCGCTGGCGATGCAATCTCTCCAGCGATCGTCGTTCGGGTGCTCGATGCTGGTGGCAACCTGGTGACGTCGTATAACAGCGATGTTTCCTTGGGTATTCAGACTAACCCCGGCGGCGGCACATTCATCACTCCTGCTGCGGCGACGGTGGCTGCGTCGGGTGGTATCGCAACCTTCAACAATATCGCGATCGATAAGAGTGGGGTTGGCTATGCGCTGCAGGCCACCAGTGAGAACCTGACGCCAGTCACTAGTGCGCCTTTCAACATTACCCACGCTGCTGCGGCGGCCCTCGTCTTCCAGACATCGCCCGGCAATACCGAGGTGAACGCGAACTTGACCCCTGCGCCCGTGGTGCGGGTGGTCGATATATACGGCAATACGGTCACATCGGCGAACAATGCGATCACGCTTGGGTTCGACAACAATCCGACGGGCGCTGCGTTTGGTGGCGTAGGCTCGCTGACGCTAAACGCAACTGCAGGTGAAGCAACCTTCAACGATATTTCGATCAATCAGATCGGTACTGGCTATACCTTGAAGGCTACGGCGGCTGCTCTGACGCCCGCTATCAGCAACCCATTCAATATCACCAAGTTGGGCGCAGCGGTGATAATCTCGGATCTGCTCCATACCTATGACGGCACGCCGAAGGCGGTCTCCGTCACGACCAATCCTTCTGGTTTAACCACGGTTATCACCTATTCGAGCACACTCAACGGGTATGGCCCATCGCAGACGGCGCCGACCGATGCTGGCACCTACGATGTGTTTGTTCAGGTCGATGACCCCAATTATGGCGGTTCGGCGACCGCGATGCTGACGATCAATAAGGCGACCGCTACGGTTACCCTGACGGATCTCAATCATACGTACGATGGTACGCCGCGCCCGGCCTCTGCTACGACGATGCCGCCTGCGTTGCCTGTGGTCTTCACCTATAGCGGTGGGGGGTATGGCCCCTCCGCCACACCACCAACCAATGCTGGGTCGTATACCGTTCAGGCGACCATCGATCATCAAAACTACCAGGGTTCAACAACTGACACGTTGGTGATCGCAAAGGCCAACGCCACGATCACTGTCACCAATCTGAACCAGAACTACGATGGTTCGGAGCACCCGGTGACAGTGACGACAACGCCGGCTGGCTTGCCGTATACGGTGACCTACAACGGCTCGTCTCGCCCGCCGACAAGCGCTGGCTCGTATACCGTCGTGGTGACGATCAACCATCAGAACTATCAGGGCGCTACCACAGTGACTCTGGTGATTAACAAAGCCTCTCAAACGATCACGTTTGGCACGCTGCCCAACAAGGTCTATGGTGATCCTCCATTCACGGTGAGTGCAACAGCATCGTCGGGCTTGCCAGTGACGTTCGTCGCTAGTGGTCAGTGTACTGTCTCGGGCAACACCGTCACGATCACGGGTGCCGGTAGCTGTACGATCACAGCCACCCAAGCTGGCAACGAGAACTACAGCGCTGCAACGCCTGTCGCTCGCGTCTTCACGATCAGCAAGGCCGATCAGGTGATTTCGTTCGGCGTGTTGGTTGACCGTGTGCTGGCAAATTCGCCCTTCACAGTGAGCGCGACGGCATCGTCGGGCTTGGCGGTGACGTTCACGGCCACTGGTCAGTGTACCGTTTCGGGCACCACGGTGACCCTCACGGGCTTGGGTGTATGTAACATTACAGCCAACCAGGCCGGCAATGCAAACTACAACGCCGCCGCGCCTGTATCGCGCTCCTTCCGCATCGTCGAGGCGTTCTTGGCGATGATGCCGATGGTGATGGATCATCCGAAGCCGGACTTGGTCGGTAGCTTCACGCTGAGCACTGGCACGATCGTGCCGGATACGCCGGTCGTCGTCACGGTGACGGTCACCAATACCGGTACGGCATCGGCGGAGGGCTTCTGGGTGGACTTCTACATCGAGCCGTCGTCGCCGCCCACCGATACCAACCAGCCTTGGAACCGCCGCTGCAAGTTGGTGCCGTGCTATGGTATCGCGTGGTACGTTGACCAAGTCATCTTGCCGGGCGAGAGCATCACTCTGACCTCGACGCCCGATAGCTACTACGCACCGAACACACGCTGGCAGCGTATCTTCCTGAAGGATACGAAGTCGCTGTACCTGTACGTGGATAGCTGGAACCCAGGTATGGCCACAGGTGCTGTCGAAGAGTTGGACGAGACGAATAACGTCGCATCGTTCACCATCACCACACGGCGTACAAACACGGATGCATCTGTGCAACCTTTGCCGGATACACTGCCACCACGCCCCGTGCGACCATAACTGAATAGAGCGAGTGCATACATTGGGTGTGCACTCGCTTCATTCGCCTTTACCAATGCCGTATAATGGAACTAGCTATTTTATTTGCGATCTAGCAACGCTTATAACAATGATACAAACAACGTTGCCAGCGCTTTCACAAGCACATTGCTGCTTGGTTTCTCAGAAAGGAGATCATTGTGCAATGGTATAAAATTGGTCGCCTTTTGGCAGTGTGTGGCATGCTCATGATGATCATTGGCGTGAGTGTGCTACCAGCCCACGGTGCTGACCTCTCGCGCGATAACCTACCCTTGCTGGCTCCTTCGCCGCGCCCGACGCTCGCCCCAGAGCGCCGTGGTGGCGGTGCTGACCTGCCACCAGCAATGGGCCGCCTGACAGGCACGGTGCTTGAGCAGCCGAGTGGTGCTCCGAAGCCTGGTGTTCCAGTCAACATCGGCGGCACGGTCATTGTGAGCGATGCTAATGGCAATTACGATGTGTGGTTGCTGCCCGGCACCTACACGGTGACGGTGGAGTTGGATTCTTCGCAACTGGCGATGCCGTTTGTTCCGCTTTCGGCCGATATTGTGGCGGATCAAACCACGGTGCTGCATGTGAACTACGCTACGGCGTTGCAGCCCACTGAGGTGCCAGCGGCCGAGGAGCCCACTGCGGAGCCAACCCCTGAGCCTGTGTTGACCGCAACCACCGAGGAGACTCCTGTGCCCATCGAGCAGGCTCAGGCTGCGCCGCCTGCCGAGGGTCCTTCGAGCGAGCAAGTGGTGTCGCGTTTGCCCCGCACCAGCAGCGATGGCAATAGCGCTTGGTTGTGGGTCAGCTTCGGTATGATCCTGCTGATCGGCGGTGTGGCATTGGAGTACAACCGCTCGCGCCGCTTGGCTATCGCGAGCGCCAACCGCGCCCGCACCCAGAACGACAACGCTCGCCTGCTGGACCAGTTGCTCACGAAGAGCGACGTGCAGGCTCCACGCAAGGCCGAAGTCGATAACGATCCTTTGCTTTCTGCATTGCTTACTGGCGAGCAGAACGATAACAACAAGTAGTTCAAACGCTGCAGGGGGATCAGGTGGCCGAAGCCGCCTGATCCCCCTGTTGTTGTTTGTGCCGATGTTTAGACCGCTACCTTCTGCTCTTTGTGCATGGTGATCTTCCCATGCTCATCGACATCCACTAGGATCGTATCGCCATCGCGGAACTCGCCTTGTAGCAGGCTGAGCGCCAGCGGGTTCTGCAACTGCTGCTGGATCACGCGTTTGAGCGGTCGTGCACCGTAGATCGGGTCGTACCCCTCGTTCGCCAATTGCTCGATCGCGCTCGGTGACAACTCCAACGTGATCTTGCGTTTCGCCAGCAGTTGCCGCAGGTTGCCGAGCTGGATCTGGATGACCTGGCTGATCTGCTCGCGGCTCAGCGGGCTGAACACGATGGTTTCGTCGATACGGTTCAGGAACTCGGGTCGGAACTCGTCGCGCAACTCCTCCATCACTCGGGAGCGCACCACCTCGGAGCTTGCGCCGCTCTGCGTCAGCTCTTGGATGATCGGGCTGGCGATATTGCTCGTCATAATCACCACGGTGTTCTTGAAGTTCACTACGCGGCCCTGGCCATCCGTCAAGCGCCCGTCGTCGAGCAACTGCAGCAGCACATTAAAGACATCCGGGTGCGCCTTCTCGATCTCGTCGAACAGCACCACCGCGTAGGGGCGTCGCCGCACCGCCTCGGTGAGCTGGCCGCCCTCCTCGTAGCCAACATAGCCGGGAGGCGCGCCAACCAATCGCGCAACCGTGTGCTTCTCCATATATTCCGACATATCGAGCCGGATCATGGCGTTCTCGTCGTCGAACAAAAACTCGGCGAGCGCACGGGCAAGCTCGGTTTTACCAACACCCGTCGGACCCAAGAACAGGAACGAGCCGAGTGGCCGATTGGGGTCTTGCAGGCCCGCACGCGCGCGCCGCACCGCGTTGGCAACCGCACGCACCGCGTCGTCCTGGCCAACTACCCGCTGATGCAGGCGCTCCTCCATCTTGATCAGCTTCTCGACCTCGCCCTCCAGCAGTTTGCTGACGGGCACGTTCGTCCACTTCGAGACCACTTCGGCGATATCTTGCTCATCGACCTCTTGCTTGAGCAGGTTGCTGCCTTTGGACTCAAGCTGATGCTCGGCCTCGGCGAGCTCCTTCTGCAGCCGGATCAGTTGGCCGTACTGCAGCTCCGCTGCCTTGTTGTAATCGTACTCGCGCTGTGCTCGCTCGATCGCCAAGTGCGTCTGCTCGATCTGCTCCTTGAGCTGCTGCAGCCGCTCAAGCGCCTCGCGTTCGTGCTGCAACTGCGCCTCCACGGCGTTGCGGCGCTCGCGCAAGTTCGCCAACTCCTGCTCCAGCTTCTCAAGCCGCTCCTTGCTGGCCTGATCCTTCTCCTTCTTCAGCGCCTCGCGCTCGATCTCCAACTGCATCATCCGCCGTTTGAGGTCGTCGAGTTCCTGCGGGTCGCTGGTGATGCTCATGCGCAAGCGGGCCGCCGCCTCGTCGATCAAGTCGATGGCCTTATCGGGCAGGAAGCGGTCGGTGATGTAGCGCTCGGAGAGCTCGGCTGCCGCGATGATCGCGCCATCGGTGATGCGCACGCCGTGGTGGCTCTCGTAGCGCTCCTTCAAGCCGCGCAGGATGCTGATGGTGTCCTCGACATTGGGCTGATCAACAACCACGGGCTGGAAGCGTCGCTCGAGCGCGGCGTCCTTCTCGATGTACTTGCGGTACTCATCGAGCGTGGTGGCACCCACCAGCCGCAACTCGCCACGGGCCAGCATCGGCTTGAGCATATTGCCTGCGTCCATCGCGCCCTCGGCTGCGCCCGCGCCCACCACCGTGTGCAACTCATCAACGAACAGCACCACATCGTCGCGCTCTTGGATCTCCTTGAGCACGGCCTTCAAGCGCTCCTCGAACTCGCCACGATACTTGGCGCCAGCGATCAGCGCGCCCATATCGAGTGCCACGATCGTCTTGTCCTTCAGCGCCTCGGGCACGTCGCCGCGCATAATGCGCTGTGCCAAACCCTCGACGATCGCCGTCTTACCGACACCCGGCTCGCCGATCAGCACCGGGTTGTTTTTCGTGCGACGCGAAAGGATCTGGATGACCCGTCGGATCTCCTCGTCGCGGCCAATCACCGGATCGAGCTTACCGCGTCGGGCCAGATCGGTCAGGTTGCGGCCATACTGCTCCAGGGCCGCGTAGGTGCCCTCGGGCGTGGCGCTGGTGACGCGCTGCGTGCCGCGTACCTCGCGTAGGGCGGTCAGCAGCTTGTCGCGGGTGATGCCCTGGCCAGAGAGCAGACGCTGCGCGACGCCACCCGCGTGCGCGAGGATCGCCAACAGCAGGTGCTCGGTCGAGACATATTCATCGCCGAATTGGCCTAATTCATCGTGAGCGCGGACAAGCACGTTGCGTAGACGGCTGGAGAGCTCCAACTGCACGCCACCGCCACTGACGCGGGGGAATTTGCCGATCTCAGTGCGCAGTTGCTGCTGCAGCACGCCAACAGGCACATTAAGCTTACCAAGCACAGCGGGTACAACGCCGTTTGGCTGCTCGATCAGTGCCAATAATAAATGTTCGGGCTCAATGATGCTATTACCATTACGCTCGGCAAGATTTTGTGCCGCAACGATTGCTTCCTCTGATTTTTGTGTAAACCTATTTGTATTGAAAGACATTGGTTTACTCCTCTCTCCGATATTTGCTAAGGATAGAGTAACATATCTTCTAAATGAAAATCGTTAACGTTCTATTTGAGTTGTAATAGTTTTTACAACACTTCTGTGTGTTAGACGAACAAAAGGCGGGATGCTGTTGCACCCCGCCCGATGAGAGATTCGTCTCTAACGATTCTAGGTGAGCAGATCGATGATGACCAGGAGAACACCCAACACGCCCGAGCCGATGGTGACGTACCTCAGGTTACGCGACCACGACTCGGCGGATTGCATCAACTCGCGCTCGCTCTTGCGGCTGATGATGAAGTGGCCCTTACCGCGCGGGTCTCGTGTGATCATCGGCTGACCTTCGTGATCGACTGCGAAGCCCAAGATGTAGACCTTGGTGCCGACCGGCAGGGCGCGCTCGGTCATCCTCTTGCCGAGTGTACGGCGTCGCGCCATTGTTTGGGCTGGCTCATCCTCGAAGCGATTCGCCATCTCGATCAGGTCGAGATCGGCGCCCTCTGGATTCACCAAGATTTGGCCAGTCGCATCGCGTACCCAGAAGTTCGTGCGTCGATCCTCGCTCGTGATAGTTTCGCTGCCCCGTTCCGTTTTGCGCGTCGTTTTGCCGTCGGAGTCGCGGCTGGTCACTTCTTCCTCGTATTCGCGGGTCACTTGGTAGGTGTACGCAACAGAGGGTTTTTTGGAGATCGGTCCGGTGAGCGGGGTCGAACACTCGATAATGCCTTCGACTTCGCAGGCTTGGGCGAGGGCGTCGGAACCGAGCGTGCCAACAACACGGGTATGCAGATCCTTGAGGAGTTGGGCGGTGTACGTGTCCGTTGCGCTCATAGCGCGAAGTTTGCTCGATTCACTTCGATAGATGAAGAAGCAAATCAGAGCTACGATTAGGAGGATTACGCCAATGAAGATCATCGAAGGTCCTTTCCTCAGGCTACTGCGTCTATGACAAGGGTTATGTCGGTTTGCAAACGGCGGGCACGCGATGATAGGTCCTCTACAAGTATACAACGATACTGTTCGTCGAAAATTGCCGTTTTCTCAAGCTCTATCGATGAGTCGATATGCCATATGCCCGATGTGATAGTTATGCGATGCCTCTTGTGTGTACGTGCTTAGTGCGCTTAGGTTTCAAAAGATCTGGCTGGCTTCCTCATTCTCCAAGGCTGTGTTGCAGTGTTGGGATACAGGCGAAAGGAACACTGGCACACCATCTGCTAGAGAACGAAACCACGGTTTAATCGTCGTCCATGGGCAAAGGTTAGGTGTCATGAGGATAATAGTTCATTATCAATAATGCTTCGATGATAGATTTTAGAGGTGTATATAGTATATGTTTCGTGCATTATTTATTTTAAGGACGTTTATTAGTGCTTTTAGGGTGTAATGACATGTGTGTGAGAGTGAACTGTTTTGTTTTTAAATCGATAAAGAGAAAGCTTGACTCTCTTTTATGTGATGTGTAAAGTTGTTATATGTTCTTCTAATGTTCCCCGTGGCTAAAGGTGGTTATAACGTTCCACAAACACTCAACAGGATAGAACATATATCCAATAGGACCAAGATGATGAATGGCATTTCAAGGCGAAATGCTTGCTTTGTTGTCTCTAAGATTGCGGTGGGGCGGCTGAGTGGTGGACTAACACGTTGCACGATATGGGTTTCTCATGAACACGACACAGCGCCTTCTTCACACACTAACACACGCTTTTTTTCGTCATCTTCCTGCGATCTGCGCCGCCATCATACTCATTGTTGGTATAGTAACGCTGGTCGCGTATTTCCCCAAAACACCCTCTGCACGACGCGCAATGGCCCAAGAACAATGGGCTAAGCAGCCATTCGAGGGGTATCGTATTTCGATGCGGGTCGAATACCTCAACCAAGCTTGTTTCCAAGAGATCGAAGTGGAACAAGAGCGGGTGAGCAAGGTGATTAGCGATACCTGCCAGTCGAGTTCATTCTCTTCGATGACGATCGGTCGTCTTTTTGAGATCAGTGAACGGGTTCAGCAGGCGCCGACCTGCTACGCTGATTCTGAGCCGTGCGCTTGTCGGCAGGCGCGCCTGGGTTCTATCACCTACGATGCGACATTCGGGTTCCCGCACGAGATCAATTACCGCCGTGTGGTGCAGCCGAACTGGACGCACCCGGATTTCTGGAAGCGTTTGTGGGGTCGTCGCACGATGCCCAAGTGCGAGCTAACGCGCAGCACCCGCATTGTGGTGCTCTCGTTCGCGCCGCTGCCGTAAGCGATGCCGTTTGTGATGCGTTAGCTGTGCCGAGAGGATGCTGCGAGTAGTGGTTGCAGCGCTCTGCCCGTATGTGAGGCGGCCACCTGCACGATCTGCTCCGGCGTCCCCTCGGCGACCACATTTCCGCCTCCACTGCCTCCCTCCGGCCCCATATCCACAATCCAATCAGCGGTCTTGATGACATCCAGGTTATGCTCGATCACCAGTACGGTGTTGCCCGTATCGACGAGGCGGTGCAGCACGTGCAGCAGGCGCTCGATATCGGCGAAGTGCAGGCCGGTGGTCGGCTCATCGAGGATGTAGAGCGTGCGGCCCGTCGCGCGGCGCGCGAGCTCGGTGGCGAGTTTGATGCGTTGCGCCTCGCCGCCGGAGAGCGTGGTGGCGGGTTGGCCCAGCCGAATGTAGCCCAAACCCACATCGCGCAGCATCTGAAGCTTCTCGGCGATGGACGGCACCCGCTCGAAGAAGCGCGTGGCCTCATCGACGGTCATGTCGAGCACTTCGGCGATGTTTTTGCCGCGATACTGGATGTCGAGCGTTTCGCGATTGTAGCGCGTGCCTCCGCAGACCTCGCACGGCACGAACAGGTCGGGCAGGAAGCGCATCTCGATCTGCATCAGTCCTTCGCCCGCGCAGTTCTCGCAACGCCCGCCCTTCACGTTGAACGAGAAGCGGCTGGCGTCGTAGCCGCGGGTGCGCGCCTCGGGCGTTTGGGCGAACAGTTGCCGGATGGGATCAAACAGCTTGGTGAACGTGGCCGGATTCGAGCGGGGCGTGCGCCCGATCGGCGACTGGTCGATGTCGATCACTTTGTCGAGGTGTTCGATGCCGTAGATCGTATCGTGAGCGCCGGGCCGCGTGCGGTTGTTATGGAGCACTTGCGCCAAGCGCGGGTAGAGTGTGTCGGTGATCAGCGACGATTTGCCGGAGCCGCTCACGCCGGTGACGCAGATCAGCGTACCGAGCGGCAGGCGCACATCGACATTGCGCAGATTGTGTTCGTGGGCACCTTTGATGTGCAGGTACTTGCCGTTGCCTTTGCGGCGGCGCTTGGGCACCGGGATCGAGCGCTTGCCGCTGAGGAACTGCCCGGTGATCGAGCGCGGCTCGGCCAAGATGTCGTCGAGCGTGCCGCTGGCGATTACTTCGCCACCCTGCTCGCCAGCGCCAGGCCCGATATCGACGATCCAGTCGGCGGCGCGGATGGTCTCCTCGTCGTGTTCAACGATCAGCACGCTGTTGCCGAGATCGCGCAGCCGCAGCAGCGTGGACAGCAGGCGGTCGTGATCGCGGGGGTGCAGGCCGATGCTCGGCTCATCGAGGATGTAGAGCACGCCCATCAGGCCCGAGCCGATCTGCGTGGCGAGCCGGATGCGCTGCGACTCGCCGCCGGAGAGCGTGGCAGCGGGTCGATCCAGCGTGAGGTAGCCCAAGCCAACATCGACCAAGAACGAGATGCGTGCCCGGATCTCCTTGAGGATGGGCACTGCGATCATGCCTTCGCGGCTGGTGAGTTGTTCGGCTGTCTGTGGCTGTATGGTTTGTTCGCTGGCGGCGAGAGCCGCTTGCAGCAGCGAATCGGCCCATTCGAGCGCCTCGGTGATCGGCAGGGAGGCGATCTGCGCGATGTTGCGCTGCGCCACCGAGACGGCCAACACCTCGGGGCGGAGTCGTGCGCCGTTGCAGGCCGGGCAGACACGCGGCGTCATGAACTGTTCGATCTCGTTGCGGGTGCTGTCGTCGTTCGACTCGTTGAGGCGCCGTCGCAAACTGGGGATCACGCCCTCGAACGGGCTGTTGACGATGCGCTCCTCGTTGCGCACGTGGTAGCGCAGCGGCATCACGTCGCCGTTCGAGCCGTAGAGGATGGTGCCGATCACATCGGGCGGCAGCTCGCGCACGGGCGTATCAACCGAGAAGTGCATATGCTCGGCCAGCGAGTGCAGGATCTCGTCGAAGTAGCGGCGCTGTGAGCGGTTGCTGTCGCTCCAGGGCACGATCGCCCCCTCGGCGAGGCTGCGGGAGCGATCGGGGATGATCAGCTCGGGATCGAGTTCGCGCACTTCTCCCAGGCCACCACAGGTGGGACAGGCGCCATTGGGGTTGTTGAACGAGAAGTCGCGCGGCTCCAGCGAGCCAAGGTTGATCGGGCCGTGGACCGGGCAGGCGTACTGCTGCGAGAATGTTAGCTCGGGGCCGTCGATGATCTGCACCAGCAGCATGCCGTTGCCGACTTTGAGCGCCGTCTCGACCGAATCGGCGATGCGCACGCGGTCGGGATGGTCGGCGGTTGAGGCTGGTGTGGCCGCATCGGGATGGCGGATGATCAGGCGGTCTACGACAACATCGATCGAGTGTTGTTTGTACTTTTCGAGCTTGATATCGTCGTCGAGATCGCGCACTTCGCCATCGATGCGCACGCGCACGAAGCCTTGTTTGCGCGCATCTTCGAACACTTTTTGATGTTCGCCTTTGCGCTCGCGGATCACAGGCGCGAGCAGGAGCAATCGGCTGCCGTTTGGCAGGGACAGGATGGCATCGACCATTTGCTGTGCGCTTTGACGTTCGAGCGGTCGGCCATCGTGCGGGCAGTGTGGGCGGCCAATGCGTGCGTACAGTAGCCGCAGGTAGTCGTAGATCTCGGTGACGGTGCCGACCGTGGAGCGCGGGCTGCGGCTGCCGCCCTTCTGATCAATGGCAATGGCTGGAGAAAGACCGTCGATGGCATCAACATCGGGTTTATCGAGCTGGCCGAGGAACTGGCGGGCGTATGCCGAAAGCGATTCGACATAACGGCGCTGCCCTTCCGCAAAGATGGTGTCGAAAGCGAGCGTTGATTTGCCCGAACCTGAAAGCCCTGTGATCACGACGAGCTTGTCGCGAGGGATGGCGAGGTCGATGTTTTTGAGATTGTGTTCGCGCGCTCCGCGCACTGTGATAAAGTCACCCGACATAGTGTTTGCTGAAGGTCTACCAGCGTGATTTGCTGCAGCTGGAAACAGTAAACAATGTATCGTAACACAGGTCGGCAGGCTCGACAAATTTGAGCGTATGGTGGCGCTCTAAGGACGCCGATAACTTGCGTTGTCTGCCTAAAGGCGTTATACTCAAAAGAACGCTAGGATCACTCATATATAATGAGCCATACCCTTGATACGACGTACCAATCGGTTACGACGTATTCCAATGAATGTCATTATACGCTAGCACACTTCCCACAGTTCGTTGATCTGTTGCCATAGTCGAAGGTTTGCCATGACTCACAGCGTCAACCCAACGATTTTTCGTGCTTACGATATTCGCGGGGTGGTTAATGTCGACCTCTCTGAAGATGTGTATGAAACCCTTGGGCGCGCCGCCGCAACCTATTATCGGCAGCGGGGTGGGCAACGAATTGTGGTGGGGCGCGATGCACGTTTGACTTCGGAGGCGTATGCGGCTGCGTTGGTGCGTGGTTTGCGCGCGGGTGGCTGCGATGTGGTCGATATCGGTATGGTGCCTACGCCCGTGATGTACTTCGCGGTGGCGGCGTTGCAGGCCGATGGCGGCGCGGTGGTGACGGCGAGTCACAATCCGCCGGAGTTCAACGGCCTCAAGCTGCGCCAGTCCGATCCGAAGTACGGCGGCGAGCCGCTCAACAGCGAGCAGTTGCAGCAATTGGCTCAGATCGTGGCGTCTGGCACGTTCAGCGAGGGCGCTGGCTCGTACGAGCAGCTCGATATTAGCGAACAGTATGTGCAGGATGTAGCGAGCCGCATCAAGCTTACCAAACCTGTCAAGGTGGTGCTGGATGGCGGCAACGGCGTTGCAGGCCCGATCGGGGTGCGCACGCTGGAAGCGATCGGCTGCACGGTGATTCCGCTGTATATCGAGCCGGATGGCCGCTTCCCCAATCATCACCCCGATCCTTTGAAAGAGGAGAACCTGACCGATCTGAAGCGAGCTGTGCGCGAGCATGGCGCGGCGCTCGGCATCGGCCTCGATGGCGATGGCGATCGGTTGGGTGTGATCGATGGCGACGGCACGATGATCTTCGCCGATCGTTATATGATCGTTCTCGCTAAGTATTTGCTCCAGCGCGGCCCCGCCCCAATCGTGTTCGATGTGAAGTGTGGCTTGCTGCTGCCCGAGGCGATCAGCTCCTTCGGTGGCACGCCGGTCATGTGGAAGACGGGCTACACCAACGGCTCGGCGAAGATGCGCGAGCTTGGTGCGCCATTGGCGGGCGAGTTGAGCGGCCATATCTTCTCGGATATGCCACTGCACACCTACGACGACGGCACTTTTGCGGGTGCTCACCTGTTGTACGCGCTCGAACAGTTAGGTCAAACGCTTTCGGAGGCGTTAAAGCCGTATCCGCCCTTACCTTCTGCACCCGAAGATCGTATCCATTTCGATGAAGCAACCAAGTTCAAGGTGATCGATTATCTGAGCGAGCAATTCAAGCAGACGCATAAGGTGATCGATGTTGATGGGGTTCGTGTCGATTTCGGCGATGGCTGGGGGCTTGTGCGTGCTTCGAATACCGAACCTGCAATCACTACCCGCTTCGAGGCGCGTACACAAGCGCGTGTCGAGGAAATCCGTTCTCTGATGCTCGCCAAAGTTGAGGCATTTAAGCGCTTAAACTCATTATAGTACTTAGCCGCGCTGTGATCGGTTATGGGTGTAACCTTTTGCGGCGCGGCTAATTGCTACACTCCCTGTATGCCTTTGTACCCACGTGTCAATCGTTTTGACTGGACAGGCGTGTTCAGCGCAGAGTTTACGCTGGATAGTTTTCAACGACGCTGCCAGCAACTCGCCGAAATATTGCTTGCCCGTCAATGGAGTTGCTTGATCGCTCACGATACGCGCTTCATGGCCGAGCATTTCGCTCGGTACGCGTTTTACAGCCTGGCACAGGCTGGTGTGCGAGTGAGCTATTGCCCCACTCCCGCACCTTTCCCGGCTGTGGAACTCGCGCTCGATCAGCGGCGTAGCGATACGGCGATGATTATCACCGCAGGAAACCGCCCCTTTTGGTACAACGGCATTACTGTTCTGGCCCCGCTCGACGAATCGCCGTTGCTCAATGAACCCACTGCCGAGCCGTCTACGGTTGCGCTACCTTTTCCGCCGCCCGCGCTCGATACCTCGGAACAAACGCAGATCGATCTGCGCAAGCCCTACATCACGCAGCTGGCCGATGCTGTCGATATGGAGATGATTCGCCGCGCTTCGCTGACGGTGTTTGTTGACCCGATGAACGGCGCGACGAGCGGATATATCCCCGCTGCGCTGGGCGAGGGCGGCCAAACCAAGGCGATCGAGATCAACCGCGAGCTCGACCCGTTGTTCGGGCGACAGCCGCCGCAGCCGAGCGAGGTTGGCCTGCAACGGTTGCGCAAACTGGTGCGCGAGAGCGATTCGCACCTTGGCGTGGCGTTGTCCGCCGATGGTCGGGCGATCAGCGTCGCCGATCATGTGGGTGATGTCGTCTCGCCGCTGGATCTGACGCTGCTGCTCGCGAGCAATCTCAGCAGCCACTCACGCCAACGCGGTGCGATTGTGGTGCCTGCGCCGCCCGAGAATACGCCCGATGTGCAGCCGCAGATTCGGGCATGGGAGGAGGCGACCGGGCTGAAGATCGAGCTTTCGAGCGATCCGGCTGCCCGCATCGCTGAACTGCTTCGACAGGATCGCAATGGTTTGTTGGTCGGCACGACTGCCGCTGGCGAGATTACGTTAGGTCGCTACAGCGCCACGCCCGATGCAACCTTGGTTGCGCTGGTGTTGATCGAATGCGTCGCTAGATCAGGGAATCGCCTGCGCGGAATGCTCGATGAGATGAAGGGAAAAGGGAAGGCATGATTCTGGCCGTATCCGCCTACTCTGCATCGCAGAGCGCATCGTGCTTGATGTTATGCGCGTAATTTTCAAACGTTTATCTTCGTTAGCTCATCTGTCCCGCCCACTCGCACTCACTTCGGTGGGTGTTGTGTTGTTTGCGCTGGGATTGGCCTATTTCTTTATTGCGCTGTACCGCACCGTCGAGATGCCCGGCTTCGTCTATTACCTCACGCTCCAGTTTTTGCCGCGCTGGAGTCGGGGGATTCTGTTGATGGGTCTGGGCTTGGCGACGTTGGTGATCGGTATTTGGCAGTTGAGTGGTGTGGCGGTGATTCCGCTGAGCACCGCGCCGACCAACACGGGCGAGCTTGTGGTGGGGTTTCAGAGCACCGCTGCGCCGCCGCGCATCGCTGTGCTATCGGGCGGGCCGGGCATGCTGATTTTGGCGAGTTTGGGCCGCCATGCCAGCAGCATGACGTGTATCACGCCGGTGCAGGACCCGGTTGAGTATTATTACCGCGCTTCGAGTCTCTTCCGGTTCGAGAATGTGTACTACGTGGCTCCGACGGGCAGTATGGCGCAGGTCGAGGTGGAACTGAGCAACGGCCAGCGGTACGATATTCGGCAGGGCTTGGCCCATAATCAGGAGCTTGCGCCGTATCACGTGGTGGGGATGCGCTTGATACCGCCTCAGACGGCGGAGGGCACGCAGCCGCTGTTGGTGACGCGCCACACGCTCGATGCGCTGGCCGAGGCCGATGCGATCATCCTGGGGCCGGGCAGCCTGTTCGAGAGCATTCTGCCGAACCTGCTGATCCCCGAGCTTCGCGAGGCGATCAAGGCCAGCCGAGCGCGCAAGATTTATGTGTGTAACCTGATGACCGAGCCGGGGCTTACCACGGGCTTCGGCGTGGCCGAGCACCTGAGCCAGATCCGCACCTACGGCGGCTTCTCGCCCGATTATGTACTGGTGAATGCGCAGCGGATCGAGCCGGAAGTGCAGCAGATGTATTTGGCCGCGCATCAATCGCCCGTGTATCTCAGCCCCGAGGAATACGAGGAGACGAGCGTGAGCGCCACCGACCGCGTCACCAGGCGTCAGATTCTGGTGGAGGGTGCGGTGGTGATCGAGGCGGATCTCGCGTCCTCTCAACTTCAACTCACCGCCTCGCTGGATCGCCCTGGCGAGGGCCGCACGGTGCGGGTGTTGCGCCACGACCCCGATAAACTAGCCGCTGCGATCCTAGAGATCCTGCGGCGTGGGTAGTCCGTTGCAAACGATCGACGCTGATCTGGACGGCGGAGTGGTTGCTTTGTGATGGAAACGCAGTGCCATGAATGATACCGTGATTGTTTTTGAGGATGAGGGCTTTCGGAGCTTTCTGCCGCTGGTTTACACCCGGCCTGTGTTCGAGTTGCGCTGTGGCTTGTACACGGCGCGGGAGCGGGCCGCCGCGCAGTTGGGGCGTCCGGTGGCGGGGTTGTGCCGCTCGCACTTGGCGAATGTGTACGGTGCGGGTCGCTGGCCGCTGAGTTTGCTGGCGGAGAGTGCGCCCGTCACGTTTGTGAATGGCCGTGCGCTCGATATGCCGTGGCTGCCCGAATTGCTCAATGAGCCGATCAATACGGTGTATGTGGCCGATCCGGGGCCGGGTCTGTTGGCCGCGCACGTGTTGGTGGGTGCGCGGATCTCGCCCTCATTGGCGAGCGCGGTGCTGTTCGACCTGATGCATCAGCGGGGGGAGGCGGCGCTGATCGAGTTGCGGCGCTTCGCTCGTGTGGTCGAGGTCGATGCGCGGTTGCTCAACTTCCCATGGGACATCATCACCAACAACGGCGAGCAGATCAGCCGCGACCTGTCGGTGTTCCTCAAGCAGCACGGTTGGCCGTCGCTGGCCGAGCGCCCGCTCGATGACCCGCACGTGGTGGTGCGCAACCCGTCGCAGGTGTTTGTGCACCCCGATGCCAAGCTCGATAGCCCGATTGTGTTGGATGGGCGCGATGGCCCGGTGGTGGTGGACGCCGCCCAGATCGAGCCGTTCAGCTTTATCCAAGGGCCTGCGGCGATCGGTCCTGGTTCGACGATTTCGCGCGCCCGCATCCTGGCCGAGACGACGATCGGCGCGGTCTGCCGGATCGGCGGCGAGGTTGAGGCGAGCGTGGTGCAGGGCTACAGCAACAAGCATCACGATGGCTTTTTGGGGCACTCGTACCTGGGCGAATGGGTGAATATCGGGGCGATGACGACCAACAGCGATCTTAAGAACACCTACGGCACCATTCGTATGGCGATCGAGGGGTTGGGGCAGGTCGATAGCGGTGTGCTTAAGTTGGGCTGTTTCCTGTCCGATCACGTGAAACTGGGGATCGGCGTGCACCTGAACGGTGGCGCGGTGATCGGTACAGGATCGAACATTTTTGGCGTGCATTTCGCGCCCAAGACGATCCCGCCGTTCACGTGGGGCGGTGAGGTGTTCCGCGAGTATCGCATCGACGGCATGATCGATGTGGCCCGCAAGGTGATGGGGCGGCGCAAGATCGTGCTCTCGCAGGAGCAGGAGGCGATGCTGCGCGAGGTGTTCGCGCTGACACGCGGCAGCCGCGCCGGGATGGTGGAGCCGACCAACGAGCGGGCGGTGGGTGGCGCAGCGAGCAGCAATGCTGATGCGTTGGCGCGCGCCGAGGCCGAGGCGATCCTGGCGTTCGAGCCGCCACGGCGTGTATAATGCATAGAGAACCTACACGCTTGTTCGGCACGGAGGAACACGATGGATCGGTTAGCTCGCTTACAGTTGAGCGGATTCAAGTCGATACGTTCCGCTGATATTGTGTTCAACGCGCTGAATGTGTTGATCGGGCCGAATGGTGCTGGTAAATCGAACCTGATCTCCTTCTTCAAGCTCCTCAATTGGATGACGCCTACGCCGGGGAATCTCCAATTTTTTATCGGCAAGGCGGGCGGTGCTCACGCGCTGCTGCACGATGGGCCTGCCGTCACTCCTCAGATTTCGGCGACACTGACGTTTGAGCACGACGACCAACGGGCGAATGAGTATGCGATGCGGCTGGAGTACGCCGCGCCCGATACGCTGATCTTCGCTGATGAGCGCTACCGCTTTACGCCGCCCGGCAAACAGCACGATTGGGTTCCGCTCGGCGCTGGACATCGCGAGATGCGCCTGATCGATGAGGCTGAGCAGGGTAAGGCGAGCGCGAAGTTTATACTAGGCCTACTCAAGCGTTGCGTCGTGTATCAGTTTCACAATACCTCGGAGACGGCCCGCATCCGCCAGCGCTGGGATATCAACGACATGTTATTCTTGAAGGAGGATGCGGCGAATATTGCGCCGTTCCTGCTGCGTTTGCGCGAACAGCAGCCACGGGCGTATTTGCGGATTGTTGAAACCGTTCGTTTATTGGCACCGTTCTTTGGCGATTTTGTGCTGGAGCCCGCCAACGGCACGGTGCTGCTGCAATGGAATGAGCGCCACAGCGATATGGTGTTTGGGGCGCATCAAGCCTCCGACGGGATGCTGCGGGCGATTGCGCTTGTGACGTTGCTGTTACAGCCGACCGAGCAGTTGCCGAGCGTGATTATCCTCGATGAGCCTGA
>CALKHR010000134.1 GCA_937988885.1 uncultured Roseiflexaceae bacterium
TGTCGATTGAGTAACAAAGCATCTCGTCGCTCAAGAGTCATTCTGAACGAGTGCGCAGCACGAAGTGAAGAATCTCATCGTCCCATCCAGCCTTGAACGTTTGGTTGCATTCACCATGTGTGTTTTAATCCACAGATTTCACAGATTATTTTATTTCGTTATGGTGATATCCGGTATGGAGAGAAGCAGAAATGCTCACGGCAGTGTGATCCGCTCCATTTTGCTTTGTTCACCCAGTCATACTAAATCTGATTCGACAGTAGCTCTATCCAAGCTGTTTTAGCCTACGGCAGCAATGCAGAACCGCACTATTGAGTAGATGCGCCTCTTTCCTGTCAACGAAAAGCACTGTCATCTCGAACGGTCGAAGCCCTGAGCGAAGCGATTGGGGAGCGATCTCAAATCGTATGGCAATGCAGGACGACGAGATTTCTCGCGTCGCCTAGCGGCTTGCTCGAAATGACAATGAGAACAGTGAAAAAACGATGCACTAAAACCGCTTTTCAATAACAATAATTCTGTCAGATTTGGTATGACCGTGTCACCAAGTCACCTTGTCATTCCAACAAATGGGATCACTCACATTCGTTTCAAGCTAAAACTGCTTCGATAGAACACATTCCTCAGCCAAACCCGGGTTATGCGTAGCAATTGCGCCAAAAATACATTTATTTCCACTCATAAAATACATTAGATTCCACGTATTTTACAAAATCGAGTATCATAAAACCACCCAAGCGATCTCTCACAATTAAAGGAGCAATGGAGCTATGAAGATCACCGATCTCAAATGCACGATGCTCGGCGCGAATCCGGTCGTTCGGATTACCACCGACGAGGGTATCAGCGGACTTGGCGCGGTGGAGACCTACAAGCCGTATATCGGCCCGTATGTCCAGTTCTACAAGCAGATGATCGTTGGTGAGGACCCCACGAATGTCGAGCGCGTGATGATGCGCATCCGTCAGATGGGGGCGTTCAAGCCTTGGGGCGCTGCTGTAAGCGCTATCGAGATCGCATTGTGGGATATTGCGGGTAAAGCGGCAGGGTTGCCAGTGTACAAGTTGCTGGGCGGCAAGGTGCGCGATAAGGTGCGCGTCTACAACGGGGCGATCCGCTCACCGATGAAGGGGCAGAATCCCGAGGACTACGCCGAGGCGGTGGCGAAGATGAAGACGCTGCCGGAGGGCTTCACGATCGTGAAGCAGGCCATCTCCTTCCATAGCCCGATGGTGAGCCAAGTGCCCGATTACTTCTACGGCGAAGTGCAACCGATCGGTCGCCACCCGCACCGTGGCCTGCTCACCGAGCGCGGCCTGAAACATACCGTGGAGTGTGTGGCGGCGATGAAGGAGGTGCTGGGTGATGAGATCGGCTTGGCGCTCGACTGCGGCCCAGGCTGGACGCTGCCCGACGCGATCCGCTTTGCTGAGGCGGTGGCGCCCTACAATCTCCTGTGGCTCGAAGATATGCTGACGGGCGACTACAAGCCGTATGTGCAGCCAGAGCTGTACCGCGAGCTGACGCGCCGCAGCTCCACACCCATCCACACGGGCGAGCAGATCTACCTGCGCCAGAACTTCACCAGCCTGATCGAGTCGAACGCGGTGAACATCGTCGGCCCCGATCCCTGCGATGTGGGAGGTATCGCCGAACTGAAGTGGATCGCGGAGTACGCCGATCTTCACGGTATACTGATGGCACCGCACGGCACCGGCAACGGCTTGATCGGCTTGGCGGCGCTGGTGCAGGTCGCGGCGACGCTGCCGCAGAACTACATCGCGTTCGAGTATCCGATCGGGCAGCCGGATTGGTGGTACGATATTGTTGAGGGCTTACCACGCCCAATAGTACAAAATGGATTCATCGAGGTATGGGACCGACCAGGGTTGGGTATTGAGATCAACGCCGAGGCTGCGCGACAGTACCTACCCGAAGCAGACCGAGATTTCTTCGATTAATTGTGGTGCGATTATGATGGTGGACGGGTGTTTGAGCATCTGTTGAAACGCCCGCCACCGTAGTGGTTAGCCGAGCAACTGCATCACGACATAGGCGATTACGAGTAAAATACCTATGCTGATCGCGATGCGAAGCAGCCCTTTGACAATACGCCAAATCACCGAGAGGACAATCAAAACCACCAGAATCGTACCGATCGTTGTTATATCCACACGCTCTACCGTTCTATTCTGTTCCGCTTGCCACGAGCAAATCGAGTGCCAAGCGCTGTGCAAGTAGGCGCACATTCTAGCATAACACCAACACGCAGCGCGTTGAAGATCCATTCGAGTCGTGGTACAATAGCCGATGGTAGGCGTGCGCAATCGGCACGCCAATCATTTAAACTAGCGGTTTAGCACTCGTTCATCAGGAGTGCTAAACAAACCATTAAACACGGAGTATCTGCGTATGGCGGCGGAGATGACCGAGCGTCGCCGGCTTCTCCTCAAGCTGGTGATCCAGGAATACATTGAACATCCCGAGCCTACTGGTGTTGGTTCGGAAACGTTGGTGCGCAAGTATGGCCTGAATGTCTCATCGGCGACTGTGCGCAACGAACTTTCCGCGCTTGAAGAGCTGGGGTATCTCACTCACTGGCACACATCGGCAGGTCGTGTACCGACCGACGCAGGCTATCGTTATTTTGTTGAAAATCTGATGGAGCGCACCGCGCTTTCGCCAACCGAACAGCGCATGATTCGGCATCAGTTCTATCAGGTGCGTTCCGAGCTTGATCAGTGGATTCAGTTGGCAGGCGCCGTGTTGGCCCGCACAGCTCAGAACGCTTCCGTCGTCACAGCCCCACGCGCTTACCAATCTCGATTCAAGCATCTCGAACTGATCTCGATCCACGATGTGACCGTGCTGATGGTGCTCGTGCTTCACGATGGCACAGTCCGTCAGCAGACACTCACTATTGATACTGCTCGCACGCAGGAGGAGTTGAGCCGAAGCGCCGCGCGCATCAACGAATACAGTTACGATGCTTCGGTAGCTAAGCTCGAAGAGTACCTAGCTGATCGGAGTGTGTATCTGCCCACGCTCGATGATCTTGAGTTGCAGGTCGTCGAATTGGTCTCCAAATCGATGCGTCAACTCGATGAGCAATTCAACGAGCAGATTCATAGCGATGGTCTGATCGAAATCTTGAGTCAGCCTGAGTTTGTGCAGATCGCCCGTGTGCGCCAGGTGCTAGAACTGCTGCAGAACGGCAAAGGCCTTGGGCCACTGATCCCCCAAGCGTTAGCACGCGAAGGTGTGCAGGTGGTGATCGGCGGCGAACACAGCCAAGACGAAATGCGCGAATACAGTGTGGTGCTGGCGCGCTACGGCGTCACTGGCGAGGTAGCGGGTGTGGTTGGCGTGATCGGCCCGACCCGTATGCCCTACCCACGCACTATCTCGACGGTGCGCTACATCTCAACCGTGATGAGCGACCTACTCGGCGCGCTCTACGGCACAGACACAAGTAACCGCTAAACTTGGCAACAATCGCCGAGTTTGAGCGTCTAAGCAGAGTTGCATCTGCTCAATACATAAGAAATCTCAACACTTCACCTGATAGTGTAGGAGGAATAGAGGAGATGTCTGAGGAATTGAACCAGAACGAGAACCAAATCGAGAACGAGAGCCAAAACGAAACCCCGAACGAAACTCCTGTGGAGCAAGCAGCGCCCACAGTGGAAGAGTTACAGGCACGCATTGCACAACTCGAGCAAGAGAACGAGGAGAATCGCAATCAGTGGCTGCGTGCTGTAGCTGACTATAAAAACTTCAAGCGCCGCACCGATCAAGAACGCGCTGAGCTCATTCGTGGTGCTAGCGCCGGGCTGCTGCTGAAGCTGCTGCCCGTTCTCGACGATTTCGAGCGGGCCACTGCGAGTGCCAGCGACGAAATCGCTAGTTCCTCCTGGTTCGAAGGCATCCGTCTGATCGGCCAAAAGCTGCAAACGGTCCTTGAAAGCGAGGGCGTCTCCCCCATTGATGCGATCGGCAAAGAGTTCGATCCGAACCTGCACGAAGCTGTCATCTACGAGGATGCGGGTGACGGGACAAGTATGGTGATAGCTGAGCTACAAAAAGGCTATATGCTCCGCGATCGCGTGCTGCGGCCTAGTATGGTAAAAGTAGGAAAGGCCTAAGAACAAGGAGTATCGCGAATCTCGCGATTTGGTCATTGTTCCCTGAATTCTTTGTTCTAGGAGAGTAGTAATCATATGGGAAAAGTTATTGGCATCGACTTGGGCACAACCAACTCGGTTGTAGCCGTGATGGAGGGTGGCGAGCCTGTCGTCATCACAAACGCTGAGGGTAATCGCCTCACTCCGTCGGTTATCGCGATGAACAAGGCGGGAGAGCGCTTGGTGGGCCAAGTCGCCAAGCGCCAGGCCGTCACCAATCCCGAAAACACCATCTTTTCGGTGAAACGCTTTATGGGCCGCAAGTTGAACGACGCGGTTGTTCAACGCGATAAGGATCTGGTGCCATACAAGCTGGCCGAAGCCCCCAATGGCGATGTGCGCGTGGTGCTTGGTGGTCGCGAACACTCGCCGCAGGAAATTTCGGCGATGGTGCTCCAGAAGCTCAAGGCCGATGCCGAGGCGTATTTGGGCGAGAGCGTCACGCAGGCCGTTATCACCGTACCCGCCTATTTCAACGATAGCCAGCGCCAGGCAACCAAAGACGCAGGTAAGATTGCCGGTCTCGAAGTGTTGCGCATCATCAACGAGCCAACCGCTTCGGCGCTGGCCTACGGTCTCGATAAACAGGGCAAGGATCAGACGATCGTTGTCTACGACTTGGGCGGCGGTACGTTCGATATTTCGGTGCTCGAGCTTGGCGATGGCGTGTTCGAAGTGAAGGCCACCAACGGCGATACCCACCTCGGTGGCGATGACTTCGACCAGCGCATTATCGATTGGCTCTGCACCGAGTTCCGCAAGGAGACCAATATCGACCTGCGCAACGACCGCACCGCTCTGCAGCGCCTCAAAGAAGCTGCCGAGAAGGCGAAGATGGAACTCTCGACGGTGATGCAGACGGAGATCAACCTGCCGTTTATCACCGCCGATGCCAGTGGCCCACGCCACCTGAATATCACGCTGTCGCGCTCGAAGCTCGAACAGCTCACCAGCGACCTGATCGAGCGCACGATCATCCCCGTCAAGCAGGCTCTGGCCGATGCTGGGCTGCGCCCCAACGACATCGACGAGGTGATCTTGGTCGGCGGTCAGACCCGCATGCCCGCCGTGCAGGAGGCTGTGCGCCGCTACTTCAACCGCGATCCACATAAGGGCGTCAACCCCGATGAGGTCGTGGCGATCGGTGCTGCTATCCAGGCAGGTGTGTTGGCTGGCGATGTGAAGGATGTGTTGCTCCTCGACGTGACCCCGCTCACGCTGGGTATCGAGACGCTCGGTGGCGTGATGACGCCGCTGATCGAGCGCAACACCACGATCCCCACTCGCAAGAGCCAGGTGTTCTCAACCGCCAGCGACAACCAATCCAGCGTCGAGATCCACGTGCTCCAGGGTGAGCGCGCCGAGGCCCGCTTGAACAAGTCGCTCGGCAAGTTCGTGCTCGACGGCATCCCACCCGCGCCACGCGGCGTGCCGCAGATCGAAGTGACGTTCGACATCGATGCGAACGGTATCGTCAACGTCACCGCGCTCGACAAGGCCACGGGCAAGAAACAGCATATCACGATCACCGCTTCCTCGGGCTTGAGCGACGAAGAGATCGCTCAGATGGTCAAGGACGCCGAAATGCACGCCGAGGAGGACAAGCGCCGACGCGAGTTGATCAACGAGCGTAACCAAGCCGATACGCTGATCTACACTGCTGAAAAGACGCTTCGCGAAAGCGGTGACAAGGTCGAAAAGCATCTGCGCGACGACGTTGAGTCGAAGATCGCAGCATTGCGCCAAGTGCTCAGCGACGAGGACCTGGATCAAATCCGCAACCGCACAGCCGAGCTATCGGTGGCGTTGCAGCAGATCGGCCAGGCCCTCTACAACGAGACGAACCAGGCCAGTGGCGATGCTAATGACGCAGACGTCACCGAAGGCGAATACAAAGTTGATTAACATTTAGGTTTTGGGCTATGAGCAATGATGTACGAGCGTTTCATAGCCTACATCATCGCTCATAGTTCATAACTGAGGTCTATATGGCGTCCAAGCGAGATTACTACGAAGTCCTGGGTGTATCGCGCTCGGCATCCCAGGAAGAAATTAAAAAAGCGTTCCGCCGATTGGCGCGCCAGTACCATCCCGATGTCAACAAAGATGCGGGCGCGGACGCGATGTTCAAGGAGATCAACGAGGCGAACGAAGTCCTCTCTGATCCCGAGAAGCGTGCTATGTACGATCGGTTTGGTCACAATGGCCCAACCGGCGGAGGCTTTGATCCGTTCAGCAATGCCGATGCGTTCGGCAGCATTTTTGAGGCGTTCTTCGGTGGTGCCGGCGTCGGTCGCCAATCGCACCGTGGCCCGCAACGGGGCTCGGATCTGCGCTATACGCTTTCGATCTCCTTCGAAGAAGCTATCTTTGGCACCGAGAAAGAGATCGAGTTCCGTCGCCACGAGAATTGTAACGCCTGCCGTGGCACAGGTGCCGAGCCAGGCACCGACCCAGTGCGCTGCCCGAAATGCAACGGCACAGGCGAGATCCGCCAACGTGCGCCGTTCCTCAATATGGTCACGGTCACCACGTGCGATCAATGCCGAGGCGAAGGCACGGTGATCGCGATCCCTTGCCGCGAGTGCCGTGGCGAAGGCCGCGTGCGCCAAACCCGCCGTCTGACGGTCAAGATCCCGGCTGGTGTCGATAACAACCAGCAGATCCGCATCAGCGGCGAAGGCGATTCGGGGCCACGCAATGGTCCTGCGGGGAACTTGTACGTTGCGCTAGAGGTGCAACCGCACGAATACTTCGTGCGCGAGGGCAACGATATTCTGCTTGAACTGCCGCTGAACATCGCTCAGGCCGCCTTGGGGGCAGATCTCGAAGTGCCGACCGTTGACGGCTCCGAACTTCTGAAGATCCCAGCGGGTGTTCAGACGGGCGCCACATTCCGCTTGCGCAACAAAGGTGTGCCCTTCCTGCGCGGCAATGGTCGTGGCGATCAGATCGTCATTATCCGCGTGGTTGTGCCCACCAAGCTAACCGAGCATCAGCGCAAGCTGTTCCAAGAACTCGCCAATTCGCTCGATAATGAGCCGATCGGCGGACAGCAAGACGAGGGCTTCTTCAGCCGGATCAGAAACGCGCTGGGGCTGTAGCGACGTTCTGCGTTGCTTGGCCCACATCCATAGTACCTAGCAGCGGGCAGAATGATGCCTGCTGCTTTTGTTGCCCGCTGCCATATGCTATACTTGCACATGGCAAACCCTAGCAGGAAAGAATCGTATGCCTGATATTTTGTACGGACGCAACGCTGTTCGCGAAGCCCTCCGCGCACAACGGCGCTCGTTCGATCAATTACTTGTATCTTCCGGCGCCCAAGAGAGCGGCACGCTCGGCGAAGTAGTTAAGCTCGCCGAGAAGATCGGCGTGAAGGTTTCGCGCGTCGATCGCCACGACCTCGACCGCCGCCTGCGCGAGGCCAATCATCAGGGTGTGGCCCTGATCTGTGGCGATTACCCCTACGTGGAGCTTGAGGATTGCTTGAACGTGGCCGAGGAACGCAACGAGCCACCCTTGCTGCTGCTGCTCGACCACCTGCAAGACCCGCAGAACATCGGCACGCTACTGCGCACCGCCGAAACAGTGGGTGTGCACGGCGTGGTGATGCCCGGTCGCCGCGCCGCCGAAGTGACTCCCGCCGTGGTCAACGCCTCCTCCGGCGCGACCGAGCACCTCAACATCACGATCGTCCCGAACTTGGCGAACGCCATCACTGCTCTGCAAAAAGCGGGCGTGTGGGTGGTGGGCCTCGAAGACGATCCCAAAGCCCAAATCTACGATCAGACCGACCTCGATATGCCGCTCGCCCTGGTGGTTGGCGCGGAAGGCCCAGGCCTGGCCCGCCTGACCCGCGAGCGCTGCGATTTCTTGGTGAAGCTGCCGATGCGCGGCCAGATCGCCTCGCTGAATGCGGCGGTGGCTGGCTCGCTGGTGCTGTACTACGCCTGGCGCATCCGGCGGGGTCCAGAAGCATAGCCCTGATAGTGCACGGTAAAGGCGGCCCGCGTGGCCGCCTTTATGATTCTGTGCGATGCCGCAGCCTCAGCCTGTGAGCCATCGCTTATCTACCGCGCTTGCTGCGCTCGGCCAGCACGTAGCTGCCGATCACGAAGGCCGCCGCCGCTAACTGCGCGATCACGCCCTCCCACGTGGCGTACAGGCCGAACCACAGGCCCATCCACAGCGGCAGCACCAGCGTGCCGATCGGGTGGATCGGCAGCCAGCCGACCAGTTGCATCACATAGACGGTCTGCCCCACCATCGTCAGCAGCACCGCGCCGATCAGCACACCCGTCACGATCAGCATGCGTTTGTAGGGCAGGCGCGCCTGCAAGCCGAACACTGCGAAGCCGACCAGCAGCACCACCGCTAAGCCCAACGCCCCGCCGATCAGCACCACGCGCGGCCCCGCATCCAGCACCAGCGCCTGCAAAAATAGCGCCGTCTCGAAGCCCTCACGGTAAACGCTGGTGAACCCCAGCAGCACCAGGCCCACGGTCTGCCCCGCGACTCCGGCCAACAGCAAACGCTTCCGCTGCTGAAACCCCGCCAGCCAGCCAGTCCAGTAGATGTGGTGGAAGTACCAGTTGGTGATCAGCAGCAGCACGCCAACCGCGATCAGCGAGACGACCGCCTCCAGGTATTG
>CALKHR010000135.1 GCA_937988885.1 uncultured Roseiflexaceae bacterium
ATGCAAGATCTGTCTCTAGAGTTATCTACCCGCCAACCTAGTAGCAACATTGGTTCCAAGAGTTGTAGTTCTGCAGTCAGAAAGTTGGGGATGCCCAATGCATGAACTCGGAGTCACTCAGTATCACAAAACTCTCGGGGTAATGATGCAGATGAACGAGAAGCCGTTCACCATGCGCCGTGATACTGCGCTTGCAACTAAACGAGAGATGAGATCCAAAGCCATTTCTTATTACTAATTATTATAATACTATACATTTCGTACCATGTAAAGGGCAGCCTATTGCGATATGAAGCGGTTTAGTGAAAAATTGTATACGTTTTGAAGCACCTCTCTTTTCTCTCAAGCCACCAACCTACCCTGCATAGTATACCGAAAAATTTGTAAGCAAGTTGCTAGCCACGAATTTCCTAATGCAAATAAAAATTCTTTCACACGTCCTCTAGCGCCTCCGAAAGCCCAGAAAATCGTTTACACCTGATCGCATTCTTGACAGGCATCGCCAGCGGTGTTATAATACGAACAAATATTCTAATCACAGCATTTTTACAGCACCAGAGCGCAGTATCTTAAGTACGAGTACAATGATGAGGTGGAGTTATGACCAATCGGGAAATTGCTGCGATTTTGTTCAACATATCCACGATCCTACACCAGCAACACCACAATCCCTACCGCATTCGCGCCTACCGTCGTGCAGCACGCAACCTGTTACGGTTGCGCGAGCCGATCGCGCAGCGCATTGCCAAGGGGAAGCCACCGCTGCCTCGCCTCGGTAAGAGCTTAACCGCCAAGATCAGCACGCTGGCCGAAACAGGCCGCCTGCCCTTCTACGAAGAGCTCTGCGCCGAGTTGCCCATCGAACAACAACTGCTGCTGAAGGTGCCCGGCCTCGGCCCGACGATCGCTGCACGCATCCATAAGGATCTGGGCATCACCAGCCCAGAAAGCCTGCGCCAAGCCGCAGCGACCGGTCGGCTGCAGCGCGTCTGGGGCGTTGGGCCGAAGCGCACAGCAGCTATCCTCGACGCGTTGAACAACAACACATTCCAGCAGCAACGCATGGAATTCGCTTAAAGCAACGCCGAATATTCCACGATTTCAAAATTTCAACCCTGCGAATACGAGAATCGTGGCATCGACGTACGTTTAGTAGTACGGAGCGCCTGATCATGCGCCAACACGAACTTGAAGAATTGCTCGCCGAGTTAGAGGAGGAGCAGGATGGACTACTTGATGCGACGCTGGACAACCAACAAACGCCAGAGCGTGTGCCTTTCCTCACCGACGAAGCCGACATGGTCGGAGGCTTTCGTGCTAAATTGGCGCTCACGCCGCGGCCCTACCAAGAAGATGCGTTGGCGGCCTGGCAGGCGACCGAAGGGCGCGGCGTTGTCATTCTACCGACCGGAGCGGGTAAAACTGTCCTAGCTCTCATGGCCATTGAGCGCCTTGGGCTGCGCACGTTGATCGTTGTTCCTACCATCGAGTTGCTGTATCAGTGGCGCAATGCAGTGATTCAGCACCTTGGGGTAGCACAAAATAAAGTTGGTGTGGTTGGTGATGGGCGACGCGAACTGCGGCCCATCACCATTATCACCTATGCTTCGGCAGCCATGGCCGAGGCTCCGATCAGCGGCACCGGGCTGCTGATCTGCGATGAAGCCCACCACCTCCCCTCACCTTCCTACGCGGCCATCCCCGCCCGCTGCGGTGCGCCCTACCGCTTAGGCATCACCGCCACACCTGAACGGAGCGACGGCGCCAACAACGCGCTCGACACGCTGCTCGGCCCGGTGGTGTACCAGCGCACCCCCGCCGAACTCTCCGCCGAGGGTCACCTGGCGAAGTTCCGCGAGAAGCGTATTTATGTCAATCTTCTGCCGGAGGAGGCGTTGCGCTACGCCGCGCTGATGACCGAGTGGAAGTGGTTTATCGCGCGGAATCGCGGCATGTTGGCGCGCGGTGGCGGTTTCTTCGGCGAGTTGATCCGCCGAAGCGGCAACGACCCAGTTGCTCGCCAAGCGCTACGCGCCCACCACCAAGCCCGGATGATCGCGCTGAACGCCGAGGCCAAGCTTGGCGAGGTCGCTCGCTTGTTGGCGCAACATCGCAACGATAAAGTGCTGATTTTCTCGGAGTACACCACGCTTGTGGATCGCATCAGCCGCGCGCTCGCGCTGCCTGCGATCACCTACCGCACCGCCCCCGACGAGCGCAAGGCCATTCTGCAGGGCTTCCGCAACGGCAGCTATTCCAAGCTGGTGGCGGGGCGCGTGCTGAACGAGGGTGTCGATGTGCCCGATGCCAACATTGGGATCGTCGTGAGCGGCAACAGCACGCCGCGCGAGCATATTCAGCGGTTGGGGCGCATTATCCGCCCCAAGCAGCGCGAGGCGATCTTGTACGAGTTGGTCACGCGCTACACCAGCGAGGTGGGCAGCGCCCGCAAACGCCGCAGCACTAGCAAGCAGACCAAAGCGAAATCGACGCAATTGCCATAGGGGTCGGAGGTTGTATGTCTTTCAAAATCAACGATTTTAAGAAAACCAGCCGCACCAATGCGGGCGAGCGGTTGTTATATCCCTATCAGATCCGCGACGACCGCTACACAGCGTCGATCGGCTACGCGATCGCCTACTACGAGCGGATGGTCGGGCGGCTGCGCAGCGAGTTCGAGTCGGAGACGCTGCTGGAGTTCTTCGGCGACCCGCGCTTGGCCCGTGGGCTGGTGGCCTGCTTGGCACGGACCTATGCTTGGCGTGCCCAAACCTTCGAGGAGGCGCTTGGCCCCAACGCCGCCGCACAGCTGAAGCGCGCCAACATCACTACGCCTGCTGCGTTGCGGGCGCGGCTCTATGCGCTGGCCAACCAACACTATGGCGGTGTGATCCTGCCTCACGAGCGCGACGAGGCACTGACGCGCCTGAGCGAGGAGATCAAGCAAGCGGCTAAAACACCCAGCCAACATCTGCTCACACCAGCGCAGATCGATCAGGCGCTGATGCTCGATTCCGAGGATCGGCATGTGTTGATGCAGTTGGGACCGACGCCCAAGCCGGAGGAGATTGTTGCGCTCTACAACTATCATTCGCTGGAGACGGCGCTGTGCCACGCCGAGCAACTGGTGCTGAACCTGCGCGGGCCGATCTGGAACATTCTGCGCAGCGCTCACAACTTGGCACGCCGCTACCGCTTGCACTACACGATCAACAGCGCGCCGCGCAATTTGTTCGACGAGCACCTGACGATTACCATCACGGGCAAGCGCGGTCGGCAGATCAACCGTATGCTGTTGCGCCTGCTCTCCAGTCACCCCGACAGCTTGGTGGGCGGCGAGGCGAAGGTGCGGCTGCGCGGCCAAACCAGCACGCTGCGGCTCGATGAACGGGCGTTGCGCACGCTCGGCGTCGCGGCGCACACAAGCAACGAGTTGAGCGAGCCATGGGAGGCCGATCTGCTCGAACAGTTCCAGCGCAGTTGGAGCCGCGCCTTTATGCTGGGCCGCACGGCTGGCTGGCGCTTGCGACGCGATCCGGAGCCGCTGGTGAGCGCAGGCGCGATCGTCGTGCCCGATTTCGTGCTGATGCGCGGGCGCGAGCGCTTGATGCTCTGCTTGACCACCGGCCTCGCCACTGCGGAGGCGCTGAACCGCGATTTGGCGGCGTTGGGTGGGCGCGCGCCCGCTGTGGCGGTGGTGCCGAGCTACGCCGCCGAGCGCTTGCGCATCTGCCCCGCGCCGATCGCGACCTACGATACGCAGCCAACCGAGGCGATCGACAATTTGGTGAGCCTGCTGGAGCGCAAATTCCCGCGTGCGCAGGCGGGTACAAGCCAGACACCGTGGCAGCGGCTTGAACAGCGCGTGGCGGAGGATGGCTTTGTGGGGCAAGAGGCGGTGGCCTCATTGCTCGGCTGCCCATCTGACGAGGCATTGCAGTTGGTACGCCGTTGGGGCGGCGCGGGGTTGCACGTCTTGCCTGGGCTGGGCGTCTGCGCACCCGAGATGCTCGGCGAGATTCGCCAATTGATCGAGACCAGTAATCCGCTTCAGCAAGCGGCATAAAGACATGCTTGCATGGCGGCATACACAGTGCTATGATGATTCGGTATTGCTATCGAAACTGACAGTCTTTTCAATACGATATCAGCCCAACATCAAATGAGGGATGAGCATCGACCAATTGTGTCTATTGTGCTCACCTCTTTTTAATGCCTGATATTTATCGTTGGAGGCTGTCTTAGGCAAGGATTGGAACATATGATACCCGGGCTGAAGCGGTTGTTTGTTGGGAACCCGCTCGCAACGGAACAGCTAGCACACGAGCGATTAAGCAAACGAATCGCCCTAGCTGTTTTCTCCTCGGATGCTCTGTCGTCGTCGGCCTATGCCACCGAAGCCATTTTGTTGGCATTGGCAGTGGCAGGCCCGCTGGCCTTGGGCTACGCAACGCCGATCGCGCTTGGCATCGCGGTGCTCCTCGCCACTGTGGCGTTTTCCTATCGCCAAACGATCCTCGCCTATCCCCAAGGCGGTGGTACCTACATCGTCTCTCGCGAGAATCTAGGCACCACTCCCTCGCTGGTTGCTGCCGCATCGCTGCTGATCGACTACATCCTGACGGTGGCGGTCAGTATGTCGGCGGCGGTGGCCGCGATGAGTTCGGCGATCCACCAACTCGAACCGTACCGTGTTGAGCTTGCGATCGGCCTGATCTGCTTGGTGACACTCGCAAACCTGCGTGGTATGAAAGAATCGGGCCAACTGTTCGCGATCCCCACATACCTCTTCATTGGCAGCATGTTCACGCTGATCGGCACTGGGCTGTTTAAGATCGTCACTCAGCAGGTGGTGCAGGCGCCGCTACCCGAAGTATCGGCGTTCCCAAGTGAATTGCACACGTTGACGCCGTTCCTGTTGCTGCGCGCCTTCGCAGCGGGCTGCACAGCATTGACTGGTATCGAAGCGATCGCAGATGGTGTGCCAGCCTTCAAGAAGCCCGAGCCACGGAACGCCTCGATCACGCTGGTGATTATGGTGGTGATCTTGTCATCGCTGTTTTTAGGCATCACCGTGCTGGCCAACAGCTATCATATCGTGCCCGATGGCGCCATTGAGCACGAGACCGTCAACTCGCAGCTTGCTCGCGCTATCTTCGGCAGCGGCAGTATCGCCTATTACGTGCTGCAGATCGCCACGATGCTGATCTTGGTGCTGGCCTCGAACACCGCGTATGCCGACTTCCCCCGTTTGGCCTACTTCCTCGCGTCGGACCGCTTCCTGCCGCGCCAGTTCGCACAACGCGGCGATCGGCTGGTGTTCTCGAACGGCATCGTCACGCTCGGTGTGATCGCCTCTCTGCTGGTGATCGCCTTCGGCGCGAAGGAGCAGGCGCTGCTGCCACTCTACGCGGTGGGAGTGTTCATCTCCTTCACACTGTCGCAGCTTGGGATGGTGCAGCACCATCGACAGTTGCGCGGCCCGAATTGGCGGCGCAGTGCGATGATCAGCGGGTTGGGGGCCTGCGTGACCGGCTTGGTGATGCTGATCTTGGCCGTGACCAAGTTCACTGAGGGCGCGTGGGGCGTTATCCTGCTGATCCCGGTGTTGGTGGTGATCTTGCGCACCATCCACTCGCATTATCAGGCCGTCGCGCGCCAACTCTCGCTTGCCGATGCCCCACCACCCGTGGCCGTGCGCCGCCACACAGTGCTGGTACTGATCAGCGGGGTGCATCGTGGCATGATTCCGGCGCTGCAGTACGGGCTATCGCTGGCCCCCGACAACATCACAGCTGTGTATGTTGATATGAATGATGAGAGCACGGCGAAGCTCAAGGCCAAGTGGGAACAGTGGGGAAGCGGCATTCCACTGCAGGTGCTCTCGTCGCCGTATCGCTCGCTACTACGCCCCCTGCTGAGCTACATCGATGAGGTTGAGGCGCTCTACGACGACGATGTGCTGACCGTGATCATCCCTGAGTTCATCCCCTCGAAATGGTGGCAGTATCTGTTGCACAATCAGACCGCACTGCAGATCAAGGCGATGTTGCTGTTCACGCGCGGCCAAGTGGTGACGAGCGTGCCGTATCATCTGAACGATTAGGGAACTACACGGTTGCCAAAAAGTGGCCAGCAAAAAGCGGTCGATCCTTCTCACAGGATCGACCGCGACTGTTTGGGAGGCGATACGATTATGGCTGCGTTTCCGTTTCCGTCTCCGGCTCAGTCTGAGAGCGGGACTGCGGGACCGACTGCTGCGGCACGATCACGGGTGCGGCGTTACCGGTTGTGCGGTCGAGCAACAGCGTCAGGTCGGTGTTCGGGTCGATGAACCAGATATTGCCGTTCTTAAGCAGTTCCACCTGGAGTTCGCGCTTACGCAACTCGAACAACTCGGGGTTCTCGCGCCAGTAGCGCCCTTCGATCGCGCGGATCTGCGCATCGCGGTTGGCGGCTTCCAGTGCGGCAGCCGTGCGACCGCGCTCGGTCGTCAGAGCGATCTGAGCCTCCTGCTCGGCCTGGAACAAGTTGTTGGCCTGCTGCGCCTCGATCTGCTGACGGCGCTTCTCCTCAGTCTCGATCTGCACTTCCAGGTTCGCCTTCTCTGCCAACAATTGGGCATAGGCATCGCCAACCTTGATGTCGAGCACCTTCACAGCTTCCAATGTCACATACAGCTGATCCACGGGGCTGGGTTGGCCTGCTTCGACGGGGGAGCGCAGCAACTGCGAAATGCGTTGTGCGAAGCCACCGCGATCCGAAAGCACTTGGTCGAGCGTAAACTGGGTGCTCGCGTTCTTCAGCGCATCGTTGATAAAACCATCCAAGAATTGGGTCAATTGTTCATCACTGACACCAATTCTGGCGTACTGCTCACGTAACGATTGCTCGTCGGAGCGACGGCTATAATCAACCTGAATATCAATATCGTACAGTTGTTTATCGCTGCTGGCTACATTTTGTGAGACTTGGCGCGTTTGGCGCTTGACGTTGACGATCTCCAAGCGCGTAAATGGCGCAAACGGACGAAAGAAAATGCCCGGTGTCTGAACCCCTGTGACCGCGCCTTGCGTAATGATGATGCCGCGCTCGCCTTCATCGACTTGGGCAAACTTGAAGTTGGTAAACAGGACGATAAGCACTACCGCCACAACCACGATCATGCCAATCGCGCCACCTCGGCCACTTGAAGAATTCGACTTCGCCATATTGCCACTCCTTGTTGCCATGCATATCTACAGGGAAATTGGCATCAGTATGCCAGTATCAATGATAACATGCATTGCTATCAAACCTAACGGCTTTCTATTCTGATGTGTATACGCTTTAGATGATATTTTCGTTTCAGCGCAACAATTGGCAACGCTGGAACGTAGTGTAGGTAGCACAATTGCGCTGAAGGCGGCAAACGCACTTCATCACACTATTGAGGAATAGACTATGCGATTGATTCTGTATCTTGGCAAAGGTGGCGTGGGCAAGACCACCACATCGGCGGCGACCGCTGTGCGTGCAGCCGAGTTGGGCCACCGCACGCTGGTTGTAAGCACCGACGTTGCCCATAGTTTGGCCGACGCACTCGACCACCCGCTTGGGCCAGCGCCCACGCAACTATCCGAGCGGCTGTGGGGCCAAGAGATAAATGTGCTCGACGAAGTGCGTGAACACTGGGGCGAGTTGCGCAACTACCTTGCAGGCCTGCTGCGCCGCAAGGGTGTCGATGAAGTTGCCTCCGAAGAGCTTGCGATTATCCCCGGTATGGAGGAGGTCGTCAGTCTGCTGCATATTCGGAAGCAAGCCCGCGAGGGCAACTTCGATGCCGTGATCGTGGATGCGGCGCCCACGGGCGAGACGATCCGCCTGCTGACGATGCCCGAGACCTTCCAGTGGTACGCCGCCCGCGTGATGGACTGGGACCCCGGGATGCTGAGCGTGGCGAAACCGCTGGTGCGCTCGCTGATCCCCGCCACCAACGTGTTCGATTCGCTGCAGCGCCTCACCAAGGGCGTCGAGGCACTCCGCGAGACGCTCACCGACCCCGATGTGAGTTCGTACCGTTTGGTCGCCAACCCCGAGCGGATGGTGATCAAGGAGGCCCAACGCGCCGCCACGTACCTCTCGCTGTTCGGCTACCCGATCGATGGCGTGGTGCTGAACCGCGTGCTGCCGCAGGGCGTGGTCGAGGGCAACTTTATGCAGCAATTGCACGATATGCAGGCCGGATACCGCAAGCAGGTGCACGATATCTTTGCGCCGCTGCCGATCTGGGAGGCTTCGCACCAACCGCGCGACGTGAAGGGCCTGAAGGATTTGGGGGAGATCGGTGCCGAGTTGTTTGGCGACGAAGATCCCACCAAGGTGTTCTTCCGCGGCTCCACACAGGAGATCGTGAAGGAGGACGATGAGTATGTGATGCGCTTGCCGCTGCCGCACGTGGAGATCGGCAAGGTCTCGATGACGAAGCGCGGCGATGAGCTGTTCATCTCGATCGGCAACTTCAAGCGCGATATGTTGCTGCCATTGACATTGGCCGAGCGCCCCGCCAAGCGAGCCGTCTTTAAGGGCGGTGTGCTGGAGATCCGCTTTGGCGAACCCGATCCGGTCAATGCCTAAAGATTACTTACAGAAGCGGCACGTGAATGGTATAGTGTGATGCTGGTTTTCAAATGAGACCCACATCTCCCGAAACAGGTGATGTTGAGGCGCTGCGCGTAGCAGCGCCTCAACATCACAAAAAAGAAGAAAGTACCTTGCTGCCGCAGGCTAAAACAGCTTTTTATTACAGAAAAGGCGGCAGAAAGGCCCGTGCCTTTAGGCCGGGGATGAATGCCGT
>CALKHR010000136.1 GCA_937988885.1 uncultured Roseiflexaceae bacterium
AAGATCTGTCTCTAGAGTTATCTACCCGCCAACCTAGTAGCAACATTGGTTAATACAGGTCTATCGGTGTTCGATACGCATATTTCCTCGTTATGACGCTCCTTTTCAGCGCCCAACATCCCCGTTTGGAGCAAGCGATGAATGGACATGTTGCTTTCATCAGCCATTCAATGCATGAACAGAAGGAGTCGAAACCATGATTCTTATAACAGGAGCGGGCGGCACGGTCGGAAGCGAGGTTGTCAGACAGTTACAGGCATCGCAGCAACCTGTACGCCTTGCTTTCCACTCGCAGCACAAGGCGGAACAGGCTGCTGCGGCTGGTCACGATGTGGTGATGATCGACTATCTCCAACCGGAGACGTTAAGCGCAGCGCTGGCAGGTGCCGAAGCAGTGTTTCTGATGGGCAACGGTGTATTGGGTCAGGCAGAAGGTGAGATCAACGTTGTCAAGGCGGCTCAGGCTGCTGGCGTGCAGCGTATCGTCAAGCTCTCGGTGTGGGGCGCCGATAGCGACGCGTTTATGCTCGCCCGCTTGCACAACAAGATCGAGCGCGCCATTGTTGCGAGCGGCTTAGAATGGACTATGTTGCGCCCAAACAGCTTTATGCAGAACTTTATCACCTACGATCTCGAGACTATTGTGCGAGATGGCGCGTTTTATCTCCCCGCTGGCGATGCAGCGATCAATCACATCGATATACGCGATATTGCGCAGGTCGCCACGCTCGCGCTCACGCAACCGGGGCACGCTGGTCAAGTGTACAACCTCTCCGGTCCCCGCGCGATCACCTATGCCGAGGCTGCGGCGATTCTATCGCGCACGATCGGCAAGACCGTGCACTATGTTGAGATATCCGATGCTGAGGCCCGTGCTGCGTTGCTCGAAAGTGGTGCGCCCGAGGAGTACGCCGATACTTTAGTCGATCTGAATCGTTTCTTTCGAACGGGGGGCGCCGCTGAGGGTAGCACCACCGTCCGTGAACTCACTGCTCGCGAGCCGATCAGCTTCGAGCAGTTCGCCCGTGACCATATCGATTGGTTTGTTGCGCCACGTTAATGCGTAACACTGGCTAGGCCTCGAATCCCATGCTTGGAACAGCTACAATCACGTCGTTGATTGCCAACTGAGCAGCGCCTGCCCATATGGCAGGCGCTGTTCGTGTATGGATGGAGCGCAGTACCTTCATACCGCCCCGTTCACCCAAGCTCGATCTCGGTGCCCAAGCCGAGTTCACGCGCTTGTTGATACGCCACCTGCGCCACTGCGATATCCTGCGCTGCGTTGCCAACCGACTTGAAGAACGTGATCTGTTCGGGTGAGGTGCGGCCTGCCACGCGCCCCGACACCACTTCGCCCAACTCGCCCACCACGTGCGCCTCATCGATCAGCCCTTGTGCTCGCGCCTGCACCAGATCGCCGGCCTCCGCCCAGGCCGCCGCCCGCTGATCGACCACCACGCGGGCGCGCGCCACCGTAGCAGCGGGCAACTCCTGCATCGTCGAGCGGTACGAGCCGACCCCATTGAAATGCGTTCCGGCGCGCACATCGGCATCATCGAAGATCGGCGTGGGCGATGAGGTTGCGCAGCACACTACATCGGCCTCGGCGAGCGCCTGCGCTGCCGACGATGCCACGCGAACATCAACGGGGATCGGCGCACCGAAGCCACGCAACTCCTCTGCTAGTCGCTCGGCGTGCGCAGCCGTGCGGTTGACCACCCACACCCGTTTGATCGAGCGCGCAACACAGACCGCCCACACCTGCGGCAGTGCCTGCGCCCCAGCGCCGAACAGCGCCAATACCTGCGCATCCTCGCGGGCCATCGCACGGGTCGCCGCGCCCGATGCCGCGCCCGTGCGCAGCGCCGTGAGATAACTCCCGTCCATCAGCGCAAGGGGTTTGCCGTTGTTGGTATCGAACAGCAGCACCAATGCTTGGATCGTGGGCAGACCGAGTGCGGTATTTTGTGGGAATAAGGTCAGCGCCTTCATGCCCAGTGCTGCGCTGCCTCCCAAATAGGCGGGCATCACCAGATGCAGCCCAGAGACGGGCGGGATAGCAACATGTGGTCGCAACGGCACCTCGGCTCGGCCATCGGATAATTGCGCAAATGCCGAAGCCACCGCATCGATCGCCTGCGGCATCGGAACTGCCCTTCGCAACTCTTCGCGTGTGATTAAGAGCATCGCCACCTCCCTGCAGCAACACGACGCCTCTGCACCCATCCCTGCGCGCCCGCTTGCACGATGTTCTTCAACTAGTCCCAATGGTTGATGCAGAATAGGACACCATGGCGATTGTGTCAAACGTTATTTGTTGGCATACTATGCCATGTTACATAGGTTATTGTTAGGTTTTGGTTAAAAGTGATCGTTGGGCGTCACGGAATTCTCCACCAAACGGTATCCAAGTAGCGGTGGTTCTCAGTACACCAAGGTAAGCCTTCATTGTTGTTTGAAACAGAGAAAGGGCTTCCACATTGAATCTACAACACACATCAAACCTTGCCGACGTATCGCGCTATCGCCGCATCGCAGTGGTTGGCGTGAGCGGCTCAGGCAAGACCACATTGGCGAAACAACTTGCGCACCGCCTGGCTCTGCACCATGTCGAACTAGATTCCTTGTACTGGGAACCGGGATGGGCGCGTGCTGCTGCACCCACCTTCCGTCAGCGGGCCATCAAGGCCTTCGAGCACGAGCGGTGGGTCGTCGATGGCAATCACCCTGAGGTACGCGACATCATTTGGAGCCGCGTTGATACCGTTGTATGGCTCGACTACTGGTTGGGTATTGTGATGTGGCGGCTCTTGCGCCGCACACACGAGCGCTGCAAAACCAATATCGAATTATGGAACGGGAACCGCGAGCGATCGATGCTTGCGCATTTCACCACCAAAGATTCGATCTTCCTCTGGTCGCTGCGCACCTACAAACTGCGCCGTCGTGAATATACTACAATGTTCAGTTCGCCCGAATACGCCCATATCAAGCCGATTCACCTGCGTTCGCCCCGCGCGACGCAAGCCTGGTTCAAGAGCCTGCCCTCGTTCTCGCTCACAAACGCATATACCAGTGTGCCTACTTCTGCTGCTCATATAACCGATGCTGTTTGATCCGTAATGATCTTTTTCTTTTTGTGATGACGAGGCGCTGCTACGTGCAGTGCCTCGTCATCACTTGTATTCGGGAGATGTGGGTATTAGTTGATAACCTGCATCACGCCATAACGTTCACTTGCCGTTTGTGTCGGTAATCATTCGGCATAAAAAGCCTTTTGGAATACATCAGGAACGGTGAGCAGAGACGCTCTTTGCTGAGCAACGTTGATGATCGATTTCGCTTACGACTACCGCAACACCGTGCGTGTCCACTCCTCTAGCCACTGCTCACGGTTCTGCTCGATCTGCTCCGGTGTGACGCCGACAGGTTGCTCCGGCACCTGGGCGAACTGCACAAACACATCGGGTTGTGCAGCCTCCGGCAGCACTGGGTAGATGAACATCTGCAGCGGCACATCCTCCTGGAACGGCTTGCTCAACATAAAATCGATGAACCGCTCGGCCAATGCGCGCTGCTTCGTGTTCTTCAGGATACCAGCAAATTCAACCTGCAGGAACGCGCCTGCCATCAGGTTCGCTGTTGGCGGTTCGCTCAGTGTGCCCTCGCTGAAGTACACCTCGGCAGCGGGGCTTGTGGCGTACGAAACCACCAACGGGCGCGGCCCATCGCCCGACGAGCCGCTGAAATGCGTGTAATAGGCATCCTCCCAGCCATCCGCCACCAACACTCCATTGGCCCGTAGATCCTCCCAATAGTTGAGCCACGTGTAATCACCTTCGGTGCCGAAGTAACCGATCGTGGCCAGCATAAACGCCAATCCTGGCGATGAGGTTGCCGGATTCTCGACGACTAACAGGTCTTTCCACTCAGGTTTCGTCAACTCTTCGAGCGTTGTTGGTGGCTCACGGCCCTGCTCGGCCAGCCAACCTTTATCGTAATTGATCACTACGTAGCCATAATCGATCGGCAGCAGGCGATTACTCGGATCGAGTTTGAACTGCGCGGGGATATTGGCCAGTGCGGGGGCGTCGTACGCCTCGAAGATATCGGCCTCGAGCGCGCGGCTCAGGAAGGTGTTATCGACGCCAAAGAACACATCGGCCAGCGGACTATCCTTGCTGAGGATCGCCTTGTTGAGCGCTGCGCCAGTATCGCCCGACTTGAGCACCTGCAACTTCGCGCCCGTTTCAGCCTCGAAGGCAGCCACGACATCTTCGCTGACGTTGAAGCTATCGTGCGACATCACCACCAATGTCGCGCCGCTGAACGCTGGACCACTCTGTGGCTCGGCGGTTGGTGCGCTGCTCGCCTCGGTGGTCGGTGCAGCGGTGGCGGACTCCGTCGTGGCGGCGGGTGAGGGTGTATTCGTGGGTGATATACCGGTGGGTTGGCTACCGCATGCCGCGAGCATGGCGAGCAATAGCAGTAGAACGATACCTTTTCGCATCATCAGTTCCCCTTTATCCTAAAAACCGCTTTCAGCGCACAAATAAAAATCCACTGACCTGGGGATACAGTCAGCGGACGGTTAAACGCTGGTGCTTCCCTACGCTGGTATGACCCAGGTCAGGTTCAAAGGGTCAGCGACGTTCCGGTCGCAGTCTCAGCCAGGCTACCCTGGCCCCCCTAGCAGTTTTTTATTTGTGCAGGTGTACGATACCACCTCGCCTATGACTTGTCAATTCAGAAACATCGGTGTTGTGATCGTATTTGGTGCCTGCTTGGTACGAAACGGTTGGGTGTAAACAAACGATGGAAAAGAGGTTGATCGTGTGTTATTCCGGCCTATTAGATACATTTTCTCTGTGAATATGCTCGATTGAGACATAACTCAGCCCGAACATGTTGGTGACAGCGACTTGCTCAGAGTATGGTATCATCGGCAGTACGCTAACAGTCACTATAGTATGCGCAGGAGAGAAGCATGTTCAAACGTATCCTCACGCTCGTCCTGATGAGCAGCATTCTGTTGGGGATGGTTGCAATGCCATCCGCACTCACGGCGGCCCCCAGGACGCCCGGCGAGGTACCCGACACCCTGCCGCCGTACATGCGCCAGTACTTCCCCGAGACGCAGCATGCGGCGGTCAATTCGTTCCTGCAGTTCTGGCGAAACACGCCCAACGCGTTGTTTGTGCTGGGCTACCCGATCTCGGCACCTTTCATCGAGGAGAGTTTCACCGAGCCGGGCACGTATTATCGCGTTCAATATTTCGAGCGGGCCATCCTAGAGGAGCACCCCGAGAACTATGGAACGCCCTACTACATTCTGGGTCGGCTGCTAGGCAGCCAAATTGCAGCGAGTCGTAGTCACGAGGAGCCATTCCTGCCTGTGGCAGATCCGGGCAATGGCACCTATGACGCTGCTTCGCAGCACACCTTGACAAACAATCCTGCGCCTTTCCGGACGTTCTGGCAGCAGAACGGTGGGTTGTCGGTGTTTGGACGACCGATCTCCGAGCAGTTCCAGGAAGTGAATCAGGCCGACGGCAAGACCTATTGGGTGCAGTATTTCGAGCGCCAGCGTATGGAATGGCATCCCGATGAGCCAGATCCTCGCTATCGCATTCTGCTAGGTCTGCTGGGCAACGAGCAGCGCGATGCGCACCACTTGGGCGAAGAAGCGTTTGCGCCTGAGGCTCCCGATCAGCAGGCGCCACCTCCGCCACCATCGGGCGATTTCGTGTATGGCTTCAACGCACTGCTGTACGGCCAGGCTGCGCCTTGGCAGGATCGCGGTCGCGTGCTGACGCTCTCGAAGAACGCCGGTATCTACTGGATTCGCCAGCAGGTACGCTGGGTGGATATGCAGAGCGCACCAGGTACAGAATGTTACAAGATCTGTTGGGGCGAGTTGGATGACATTGTGAACGAGAGCTCGGCAGCGGGCGTGAAGTTGCTGCTGAGTATAGTTGCTGCGCCTGGTTGGGCAACCTCCAACGGTCGCAACGGTCTCCCTGCCCGCGAGCACTTCCACGAGTTCAACAACTTCATGGGCCAGATGGCCGCCCGCTACAAGGGTAAGGTTCAGGCATACGAGATCTGGAACGAGCAGAACCTTGCTGTTGAGAACGGTGGTCGTGTCGCGAACGCACAGCACTATATGGATATGCTGGTTGGCGCTTCACAGGCTATCAAGGCCTCGGATCCCGATGCGATCGTTGTTTCCGGCGGTCCTTCATCGACTGAGACCAACAATCCAAACCTTGCGATCAGCGATATCGTCTTCTTGAAGCAGATGTTCGCCGACCCGCGCTTCCGCAGCGCCGTTGACGTGGTTGGCGTGCACCCCGGTGGCGCTGGCAACCCGCCCGACACCCTGTGGCCGGATAATCCTGGCCCTGGACCGGGTTGGACCAACAGCCGCGAGTTCTACTTCCGCCGCGTCGAGGATGTGCGCGCTGCGATGGTCGAGTACGGCCTGAGCGACATGAAGATGTGGGTGACCGAGTTCGGCTGGGCCACGCGTAACAACACGCCTGGCTATGGCTACGGCAACAACATCTCCTTCGAGAAGCAGGCCGAGTGGATCGTACGGGCCTTCCAGATGGGTCGCAACGAGTATGCGCCGTGGATGGGCGGTATGTTCCTGTGGCAGTTGAACTTCGCGGTTGAGTGGAAGTACAAGGGCAACGAGTTGCACGAGCAAGCGTCGTTCGGCGTGCTCAACGGCGACTGGAGCCCACGCCCCGCGTACCTTGCCATTCAAAATATGCGCAAGAACTAACTAATTGCATCTCAGTACGGTAGCCTAACAGAGGCTAACCAACGCTGAAACAACGCCCCAAGCAGTGAACCCATGCTGCACAAGCATACGCTCACTCGCTTGGGGCGTTTTGTTGTGGCTGAAGGGCGTTCAGCATGGATACATCATGCTTCCCATCGCAAGGCATATCCTGCTTATATCACAAGCGGTTGAATAGTGATGGGATACGAGCAGTTTCAGCCTGTGGCAGCATGATTTGTTCTGTTTATGACCGTATCGATGCTAGCAGCAGCACTTGAATGCATTGGTTGCTACGTGATTCCAAGGTATCACTGTCATTCCGAATGAGCCGCCAGGCGATATGAGGAATCTCATCGTGCTGCATTGTCTGTCACCTTGAGTTCTCTCACTATGTTCGAGATGACAAAGCTTCTCATTGCTTCGTCGGTGAGATCCTTCACTTCGTTCAGGCTGACAATGCTCCTCGTTGAACTGAAAACAATCGGGAAATTGCCAAACAATGTAACATCGCCTCCGAATGCTCACGTAGGAAAAGCAGCACCCCAGCTATATGATGCGATGCAGCATTTCAACCGATACCCACACTTCTCAAAACAGGCGATGCCGATGCGCTGCTACGTGCAGGGCATCAACAGCACACAAAACGCCGAGCACCCTGCTGCCGCAGGCGAAAACCGCTTCCTCATCATCATTACGTAACCGCATGCAGTACAACAGGTGAAACGATGCTATCGAAACGATCCGTTGACTGGTATCTGTACGATACTTTACGTTCTCCGTTCGCCTGGATTGGCGTGTTGCTCTGCCTATTGCTCGTGTATGTTCTGGGAACCTTCTTGGTATGGAATACACCGAAGGGTGCAATGACCATGGCTTGTCATATGCGTGTGCTGTATTGGCATAAGGAACTGCATCCACCAGAGATCGCCCATTATAATCAACTGACTGTAGCGATTGAGCAAACATGGATCTGGCTGCCATCCCAGATCACAGCGATCGATGCGGATACCTACCAGGTCGATGCACCAGTTACTGTCGTTGAAGGATCACCGCCTGCTTATCATCATCCTGTTGGATACGAAGCACGCTATCCCTATCGCTATTCCTGCCTGGCACACTATCAGGGTGAAGCATTTTGGGCCACTGAAGAACAGGTGCAGGTACTCGACATCACAGCCGAACGTATGCCATAATAGCGTTGTCTCTCCAAAGAGCAGATATTACCCGCTGATCATTGATACCTGTGCTCCAATGATTGTTCATGATACGCCAATGCAGATACAGCCCAATCCAATCGCCCAGATGCTTGCAACGCAGCCCTGCCTGGTGCTCGATGGTGCGCTTGCCACCGAGCTAGAACGGCGCGGCTGCGATCTGCACGACCCGCTCTGGTCGGCGAAGGTACTGATCGAGCAGCCCGAACAGATTCGCGCCGTCCACGCCGATTACTTCGAGGCCGGTGCCGACATTGCGATTACCGCGAGCTACCAAGCCACCTTCGAGGGCTTCGCTGCTCGCGGCCTTAGCGCTGATACCGCCACCGAACTGCTGCGGCGCTCGGTGCAGTTGGCCTGCGAGGCCCGCGATGCCTACTGGTCGAACGTCGCGCACCAGCATTCGGGCCGCGCGCGACCGCTTGTGGCGGCATCGATCGGCCCATACGGCGCGTGGCTGCACGATGGTTCGGAGTATCGGGGCGATTACGGCCTCACGATCGAGCAACTAATCGCCTTTCATCGCCCTCGTATGGCCGTACTGGCCAACGCCGGAGCCGATCTGCTGGCCTGCGAGACCATCCCCAGCCTCGATGAGGCCCGCGCCCTCGCACGCCTGCTGCGCGAGTTTCCCGATACCTACGCATGGATCAGCTTCAGCGCCCGCAACGGCTCCGAGATCAGCCACGGCGAGTTATTGGCCGACTGTTTGGCCGAACTCGACGACCATCCGCAGATCGTCGCGCTGGGTGTCAACTGCACCGCACCGCAACACATCGCCGCCTTGGTGGAAACCGCCAGCGCCGTCACCACAAAGCCGATCGTGATCTACCCGAACTCGGGCGAAACCTACGATGCCGTTCACCAATGCTGGCTCGGCACCTCCAGCAGCGCCCATCTCACCACTCTCGCGCAACAGTGGTACGAACGGGGCGCACGGCTGATCGGCGGCTGCTGCCGTACCACTCCCGACGACATCCGCACCATCGCCGCCTGGCGCAATAGCCTGTCGCACTAGCGTGCAACGCATCATGCAATCGGATTCGCCATCATCATCTGTATACAAATCAGATTTGCCATCATCATCTGTGTCATCTGTGAAATCTGTGGATGAATCCCCAACATTGACACAACCGCATAGCTTCCCTATAATCTCCCGTAATTGAACCGTGATGAGTGACTGGCGAGGAACGTGGTCTAACCACGGGGAAGCTCTCACGCATAACCGAACACAGCCGCTCGCCTGGGCTGGGGCACCGACCGATCATGTCTGTGCCCTTTTTTGTTGCACATGGAGGAACGCAATGACGTTCAACACCAACGCAACAAACGGCCAGTGGTTGGCGCGCTACCTAGAGCGTCACCAAGGCCAAGCGTTGCACTCGGGGGCAGTCGCCTTCTATGCGGCACTGGATCAAGTCGCTGCCGTCTCACCGACCGTTGCACAGGCCACGCTACAGGAGTTGCGCGACCAACGCCAGAACCTTAAGCTGATCGCCAGTGAGAATTACAGCTCACTCGCGACCCAAATGGCCCATGCCAACTTGTTCACCGATAAGTACGCCGAAGGGTATCCTCAGCATCGTTTCTACGCGGGCTGCGACAATGTCGATACCATCGAGAGCGAGGCGGTGCGGCTTGCGTGCGAGTTGTTTGGTGCTGATCACGCCTATGTGCAGCCCCATTCCGGCGCCGATGCCAACCTCGTCGCCTTCCTATCCATCCTGGCGGCTAAGGTGCAGGCTCCCACGCTGGAGGCATTGGGCATCGATAACCCCGCCAACGCCACTCGCGAGCAGTGGCAGCAGGTGCGGGCTGCCTTCGGCAACCAGCGCCTCTTAGCGCTCGACTATTACTCGGGCGGGCATCTGACCCACGGCTATCGCTTCAACATTTCGAGCCAGTTGTTCGATGTCTACACCTATAGCGTTGAGCAGAGCACTGGCTTGATCGACCTGGATCAACTGCGCAAGACCGCCCACGAGGTGCGTCCGCTGATTCTGCTGGCCGGATACAGCGCCTACCCCCGCAAACTCAACTTCGCCAAGATGCGCGAGATCGCCGATGAGGTTGGGGCCGTCTTTATGGTCGATATGGCGCATTTCGCGGGCTTGGTGGCTGGCAAAGTCTTTACTGGCGATTATGATCCCGTTCGCCATGCCCATATCGTCACCACCACCACGCATAAGACATTGCGAGGACCGCGTGGCGGCATGGTGCTCTGCACCAAAGAGTTCGCGGAATGGGTCGATAAAGGCTGCCCGGCGATCTTGGGTGGGCCGTTACCGCACGTAATGGCCGCGAAAGCCGTGGCTCTGCGCGAGGCCAATACGCCAGCCTTCCGCGATTACGCTGCGCGGATCGTCGAAAATGCGCAGGCGCTCGCCGAGGCCGCGATCGACGAAGGGCTAGAGGTGCTGACGGGCGGCACCGATAATCACCTGCTGCTGATCAACGTGGCGAATAGCTTTGGCCTGACTGGTCGCCAGGCCGAAGCGGCTGTGCGCGAGTGTGGCATCACCTTGAACCGCAACTCTCTGCCGTTCGACCAGAACGGGCCGTGGTATACCAGCGGCTTGCGGATCGGCACGCCCGCGACCACCACACTAGGCATGGGCACCGCAGAGATGCGCGAGATCGCAGCAGTGCTCAAACTGGTGCTGGCCAATACGCGCCCGGCCACGGTGAGCGAGGGCCGCCGCCAGGGTGAGTTGAGCCGCGCCAAGTATGTGATTGACCCCAAGGCTGCCGAAGAGGCCAAAGCGCGCGTCCGAGCGCTACTTGCACGCTACCCGCTCTATCCCGAACTGGGCGATCTCGACTAGTTTACAAAACCGAAGGGGTGCAACCGTGTGTTGCGCCCCTTGTTCCGCTACCCCACCATCGTCCGCGACCTCGGATGCGTGAACGCTACATAACACGCTAGCAGAAGCAGTGTGAACATCCCCGTCACTCCCACTGCCTGCACATGCTCCTGTGGGCGGCTGATGATTCGCAGAATGTTCATAAGCAACTCATCGGGATGTGTGAACACATTCCAACTGTTCCAGCGCTGAAACCGTCCCAAATACACGCCCAAACCATTCAACCCAAGCGTGATCGCAACGAATACCCAGCTTGCGATGCGCCCAACGTAGCTTGCGACGATCTCCTGCATGATTTGGATGGAGACAACCGCCAAGAAACAGCCGCACAGCGCAAACAGCGCCAACATTCCCACATCGAACCAGAGCGGAATATACTCGCGTGGCCGCAGGTGCATCAGATCGGTCACGAGATACGTGGCGTTTGGTAGGAACAGCAGCCAAAACGCGCTCGGCAGCAACAGACGCCACCAGGCGCGCGGGTTGCGGTGGAGCTCAGCATCGGTCGCCAAGCTGAGGAGGTAGGGTACCCACGCGAGGAACAGGTTCCAGAGCATAAAGCCGAAGGTCGCGCGCTCGCTCAGTTGCATACGCAGGTAGAGCATCAGGCAGGCCAAGCCGCTAGAGAGCGCTAGCCCATAGAACGCATGCTGGCGAAGGTGGCGGTGGAAGGCGAGCAGTCGTTCGAGCAAGTGCTGCATTGAGTAACTATCCTTTCAGAGTGCTATCACTGTGCTTATAGAGGGCAATACGCTATTGCATTACGCCGATTGTGCGCCCACGCCACCGAAACGCCGCTCGCGTAGCGCGTAATGGTCGAGCGCTTGGCGCAGATGCTGCGGTCCGAAGTCGGGCCAGTAGACAGGCGTGCTCCAGAATTCGCTGTAGGCCGCCTGCCAGATCAGAAAGTTCGAGAGGCGCTGTTCGCCGCTGCTGCGAATAAGCAGATCCGGCTCGGGCAGGCCGTGCGTATCGAGGTAATGGGCGATGCTCTGCTCGTTGATGGCATCGGCGGCGAGGCCATCGGCGATCATGCGGCGTAGTGCATCGACCAACTCGGCGCGACCGCCGTAATTCAGCGCCACCGACAGTGTGAGCCGTGTGTTTGCGGCGGTTCGCTCGGTGGCGGCGCGAATACGCTGCGCCAATGATGCTGGCAGCCCCTCCAAACGCCCTAAGTGCCGAATACGGATGCCTTGCTGATGCATGGTGTTGAGTTCGCGGTCGATATACTCGCCGAGTAGGCGCATCAGACCGCTGACTTCGGCCTTGGGACGCGACCAGTTCTCGCTGGAGAAGGCGTAGAGCGTGAGGTAGGGGATACCAAGATCAACACATGTCTGCACAATGCGGCGCACATTCTCGGTGCCCGCCCGATGCCCCGCTAAACGCGGCAAACCGCGCTGGTTGGCCCAACGTCCGTTGCCATCCATAATGATAGCGATGTGCTGTGGGAGTGCTACTGGCATATCCGTTCCTCCTTTCGGCAGGTATTGTCGATGTCGGCGGTAGTGGTTGGCTAACTCGTAGGCGCGATAGGCCGAAGTGATGTACACTTGAAACACAACCAGATCTGGCTGATCGTCCAAGCTCAGCGGTTCAATGTGTTCATCCTGAAGTTCGAGCCGATCTTCGTCGTTCTCCCGTTCCAATGCGGTTTGGGGCCGTCATCGTGAGCGCATACGCTATAACCGACTGAGCGTAGCGTCCTGCCGACGGACGTTTGGCATGGGATTGGGCTTCTTTCCCAAAACCACAACACAACACCAAAAACTATCACTGCGTTCAGTCAGTCTTTTGGCATAGCGCGAACACAAACACGCTGCCAGCGTAGCCGATCTGCTATATCGATGCGATGGGTTGAGTGCGATGCCTAGCGCACTTGAGTGCTTGCTGAGGATAGAACTTCTTTGTTAGCCTAGCTTGAATAGCGCGCTAGGAGTATGTAATGCGGTGGATGCGTCTTATGCTTGTTGCGCTTGCGACGATCGTTGTGTTGTATTCGTCACTCTGTTGGTGGCTTTACGTGAACCAGGAGCGCATGCTGTTTCATCCGCGTGGCCTGGCGCGCGACTATGATTACGGCTTTCAAGCTCCATTCGACGAAGTGTTCATCCCTGTCGAGGGCGCGACGCTCGCTGCCGTGCACTTCCGCGTCCCTAACCCGCGAGGTGTGGTGCTGTTTCTGCACGGTAACGGCGAAACGCTGCTCTCCGCCGAGTATTCGGGCCTGCCGTTTATGAATCAGGGCTACGATGTGGTCGCTGTCGATTATCGGGGCTACGGGAAGAGCGACGGGAAGATCGATGGTGAGGCGCAACTGCTCGATGATATGCGGGCGGTGCTCGCTTTCGTGCGCTCGCGCTATCCCGACGAACAGATTGTGCTGTATGGGCGCTCGATAGGCTCGGGCTTGGCGATCAAACTGGCTGCTGAGTCGTCGCCGCGCTTGCTGATCGTGGAGGCAGCGTACTTTAGCATGAGCGATTTGGTTGCTCAGAAGATGCCTGCAGCGCCGCGCTTCTTGCTGCGCTACCCACTGCGTAGCGACCAGTGGATCGGCGATGTGCGCAGCCCGATCGTGCTGTTCCACGGCACCGACGACGAGTTGATACCCTACGATTCGAGTGTGCGCCTCGCTGCGCTAATCCGTGGACCGCATGAACTGGTGACGGTGCAGGGTGGGCGGCACGCGAATATCCCTTCATTCCCGATTTACGAACAGACATTGGAGCGCGTTCTGCGCGATGGGGTAAGGCCATGATTTCGTTGTTGGTGGTCGAGGACAATCACAATCTGCGCCCAGCGCTGGCGGCGGGCCTCCAGGCCACGCAGGCGGTGCGGGTGGTGCATAGCTGCGCGAGTGGCGAGGAAGCGTTAAGTTTTTGCTGTGATTCCCCGCCCGAAGCGGTGTTGATGGATGTGCAGCTAGAGGGCGAGATGAACGGCATCGCTGCGGCGGTCGCGATCCGGCGTGAACTGCCCCGTTTGCCGATCGTGTTCTACTCGATTCAGGATGACGATGATTATTATCGGGCGTTCCAGCGCTCGGGCATTCTGAGCCACTACGCCTATGTGCGGAAATCGAACTATTTGCTGCCGCAACTGATCGTGCCACTGATTCGCGATGCGGTGGCCGGACGCAGTTTCATCGATCCCGAGATCGAGTCGCGGGTGCAGGAGGTTCGCCAGAAGGATGAGCAATCGCCGATGGCGCTGTTGGAGCCGAACGAGCAGGCGGTGGCGCGTCTGTTGGCGCTGGGCTTGAGCAACGAGCAGATCGCGGCGCGTTTGGGTGTGCGCGATAAACGCAGCGTCAGCCGCACGAACGGTCAGATCTACACGGCCTGGGGCTTGAACGACAGCACGACCGATGAGAAGGTGGCGCGCACCCGTGCGGCCCTGATTATGCGCTACGGTCGGCTGCTGTCGTGGAATGAGCGGGGCGATTGCTTCGCCCTCGATTCGCGTGGCGAGTGGGTGCCGTTCGAGTTGACGTGATGCAAGCTCGTGCTGCGATTGGGTAAAGCGATGTACTGGCTCTTACTGCTCGATTGGGCGCTGATCGCCGTTTCGTTCTTCAATACGATCGTTCTGATCTGGCTTGGGCTGACAGTGCTGTTGAATGCGGACCGTCGGCATTGGGGAACGTGGGCGGCGGGGATCGGCTTCTTATCGTGTGGCGCCTTCTTCATCGGGCATACCGCGATTGTGGGGCGAGTGATCGGCACGTTCGAGTCGGAAATGGCGCTGTGGTGGCCGATCAGTTGGTTGTTAGTGGTGGGCGCGCCTTATCTGTGGTACGTGGTGATGCTGGCGTACACCGGTGTGCTGGAGGCGGGCCGACATCGGGGTTGGTTGAGCGTTGTGACGGTGCTCGGCGTCGCAGCAGTAGCATTATTGAGGCTGAGCGAGCCGTTACCCACCTACGAGGCGATCATCGAGCGTGAGCCATTGCGGATCTTCTCGCTGTTCGGCGTGCCAGTGGTGGTGTTAGTCTATCCGCTCTACAGCGTGCTCTGTTTCCTGCTGGCGTTACTGGCATTGCGCACCCCGGCAGCTTCCGGGCGCTTTATGGGCGATCTTGCGCGTCGGCGCGCGCGGCCCTGGCTGATGTGGGCATCGCTGGTGCTGTTGGCAGTCAGCCTATTGATCGCGGCGGCAGCGGCGTGGTTCCTGGTGGGTGTGCAGTCACGTCCCAGTTCGCTCACGGCGCTGCGCATGTTGCCGCCATTGATGGGCTTCGATGTGCTGATCTCGGCACTGCTCAGCGTTGCGGTGGTGTTCACGGGCCAGGCGATCGTCTCATACGAGATTTTCACGGGCACAGCGCTGCCTCGGGGCGGCTTGCTGCGCTTCTGGCGGCAGAGTTTGATCGTTGCGGCAGGCTATAGCGCGCTGATCGCGATGATGCTGAGTATTCCGCCGTTCGTCGATTTTGACCCCATCTACCGACTGTTGCTAGCTACTGTGTTAATGGCGGGTGTGCTGGTGTTGTTGACCTGGCGTACCTACACCGAACGAGAGCGCGATATGGATCGACTGCGCCCATTCCTGGCGAGCCAGCACATCTATGAACAACTGTTGAAGCCCACCGCGCCGCCGGATCTCGATGTGGGCGCGCTGTTTCGAGCGCTGGGGCACGATGTTTTGGGCGCGAAGGTGGGGCATTTGGCGGCGCTCGGGCCGCTTGCGCCGTTAATGGGGCCGAGTCTGAGTTTTGCGAATGGCGTAAACGCACCGCCAACACCGTCCTTGGCGGCGCTGACTGAACTGGCAGCGCAGTTTCAATCGCCGCATGTGATCTGTGTCCCGCTTGATCCGGCGCAGTATGGCGGTGCGGTGTGGGCGATCCCGTTGTGGAGCGAACGGGGCTTGATCGGGGTGATGCTGTTGGGCGAGAAGCGCGACGGTGGGCTGTATACGCAGGAGGAGATCGAGATCGCGCGGGCCGGCGGCGAGCGCTTGATCGACACGCAGGCCAGTGCAGAGATGGCGCGCCGCCTGATGGCCTTGCAGCGGCAACGTCTGGCGGCGAGTCAGGTCGTTGATCGGCGGGCGCGGCGCGTGCTACACGATGATGTCCTGCCGCGCTTGCACACGGCGATGCTGCAACTAAGCGCGAGCACCACGCCCGAGGCCACCGAGGTGATGAACACGCTGGCGGATCTGCATCGGCAGATCGCGAACCTGCTTCAGAGCATGCCAACGACTGCAGCGCCGGAGGTGACGCGGCTGGGCTTGGTTGGTGCGCTGCGTCGCGCCGTCGATGGCGACCTTGCCAATGCGTTCGATGGTGTGCAGTGGCACATCGCCAGCGATGCGGAGCAGCGTGCGCAATCGTTGTCGGCGTTGCAGTCCGAGGTGTTGTTCTACGCGGCCTGCGAGGCCATCCGCAATGCGGCGCGCTACGGGCGCGATGGTGATCCGGGGCGGCGGCTTCACCTGAGCATCAAGCTAGAGGAGCATCAGGGCCTGCGCCTGATGATCGAAGATGATGGTGTGGGCATGGGCGCGGCGCACAGTTCTAGCGCGGGCAGTGGCCAGGGCTTGGGGCTACACACCACGATGATGGCGGTGATCGGCGGCACGCTCACCACCGAGAGCGCGCCGAACCGCTTCACCCGCGTGACGTTGGCGGTGCCTGAAGGCGCCTAAACGTCGATCGCCACCACGAGCGAAGTTTTCCCCCACTCGGTTAGGTCCTCGTTATGAATCGGCTGATATTTGCTCACCACCAACCGCCGTGCGAGCGCGTCCTCCTCGGCGTCCTCCACCAAGCGCGCTCGGCCCTGTAGCTCCGTATCACGGATGCGCACACTGACTGCGGGTTGCTTCTGGGCGTTTTTCACCCAATCGGACTTGTTGCCGCCACCCGAAAGCATGTAGATTGTGTTGCCCTCAAGCGCGAACCAAATTTCGATGGTGTGCGGTCGCCCGCTCACCCGCCCGACGGTGGTCAGGTAACAGTTGGCCTCCTGCGCGAGATCCTGTTTGTGTGTTGACACAGGGTGACTCCTTATCTGCTTGGGCGGTTCCAAAGACCCGCTTTTGGCATCAGCTAAAAAGCAGAAGAATAGCGTGCGGTGGAAGGGATGTTCTGTCGGTGCTGGCCCAAATTTGGTATGATGTTGCGTGAGCGCTTTTCATCGTACCACAGCGGCGTTTGCCTCTACACTGTTCTTTTGGCCAGGAGCGCTTAGCATAGGCTGTGCATCGCAAGGCGGTATGCTTGCAGGGCGAAAAAGGAACATGACGAAATAATGACTCTCGGTCTGGAGTGGGCGATTTATATGAACTTTTTACCTTTAACATTCGTTATACTTCACATCTAGACAAAAAAGGAGGTGATATGCGAATGAATCAACTGTTCTCACAGTTTCGTGCTAAGGTTGCAGCGATGTCGATGCGCATGCGTCTCGCGTTTATCGCGATGCTCACGCTGGTGATCGTGGTGCCTGGGGCGGTTTGGGCTGCCGATTACAGCCTAACGCCTGCGCAGCCGGTTGTGGACGCCGGGCGCGAGTTGAAGTTCAGCGGCTCCGGCTTCATCACTGGCGAGCTTGTGGTCACGTGGGCGACCGCCCCCGACCAGTCGGTGTTGAGCGGGCCTCAGGCGTCGGCAAGCGGCAGCACGGGTCAGATCGAATTCACGTTTAAGCTGCCATCGAATGCGCTGAATGGCCGTTGGGCTATGACGGCGTATGGCTTGGATAGCCAGTATCCAGTGATAACGTACTTCGACGTGAATGGCCGCGAGCCGACCACGACGGCACCGCAGGCTGCTGTTGAGCCGAGCGTTGGCTCAGCGGGCACGCAGTTTGCGTTTGCGGCGTTCGGCTTCCGCGCGCGCGAGCGCGTGAGCTACTGGGTCACCGCACCGGGTGGTCAAGTGTTCGCCGCGTACCCCGAGGCGGCTTCGGCCACCAAGGATGGCCGCGTCGATGTGAATTGGCGCGCGCCGAGCAACGCGCAACCGGGCATCTGGGTGATGACCATTCAAGGGATCAAGAGCGGCATCGCTCGTGGCGTGCCGTTTGAGATTCAATAGAACGCTTAAGTTTTGGCATAGGGCGTCGATCGGGAGACCGATCGGCGCTTTGTGTTGGGGAATCATCCACAGATTACACAGATGATGTTTTGAATGTGGTTGGATGATGATGGTTGATTGCTCTGTTTTGGAAGTGTTTACCAGGTTTATGCTCAATGAAAAGCATTGTCATCTCGAACGGTCGAAGCCCTGAGCGAAGCGAATGGAGAGAGATCTCAAAGTGCACTACAATGCAGAGTGATGAGTATTTGCACAAACGGCACGTAGCGTAATGCTGCTTTTCAACTGATACCCACATCACCCTAAAAAAGGTGCTGTGCGTAGCAGCGCCTCCACATCACAAAAAACGTCTACTACCTTGCTGTCACAGGCTAAAACGGGTTTGTTATTGACACAGTCCAACTGGATCTGGTATCACCAGATCACCAAGTCACCACATTCACAAGGAAGAAAAAGGGAAAGAGAGGCTTGCTCTGCGGGATTAGGGGATCAAACCGTCGAGCAAGCGGATCACAACGCGGTTATTGGGGATATCTAACAACTGGACGACATCGCGGATCATGGGGATGAGCGCCTCGGGTTGGTCGGGGCGGGCCACCACCAGCACTTCGTTTGCGCCAGTTTCGAGCACCTCGCGCACCTTGCCGAGCGTTGCGCCATCCTCCGTCTCGACGATGAGGCCGTAGAGTTGGTGGATGAAATACTCGTCCTCATCGAGTGGGGCGGCATCGCGTTCGCGGATCGCCACTTCGAGGCCACGCAGTTCCTCGGCGGCATCGCGGTCGGTCACGCCAGCGAGCGTAATGATCAGTAGGCCGGGCTTGTGCTCAAATACGCCGCGCAGTTGGTAGGCTTGGCGCTTGGGGCCAAGGTAGACCGTTTTGACGCGGCGACGCAAATGCTCCACGTGATCGGTGTAGGAGCGCACTTTCAATTGGCCCTTCAACCCGAACGAGGAGACAATCTGACCGACCAGGAGCGTATTGTCGATTGTAGGTGTTTCTTGCGACATGACGAGACGTGATTAGGCAAGCGATTAGTAACCAGCACAGGCGAAAGCGCCATCGTGCTGGTTACTAACCCGTACCTACATCACTCAATATCCACGTGGACGCGCTTACTCTGCCGAGCGGCGGCGACGCTCATCAGATCGCGAATTGCCTTGGCTACGCGCCCGCTACGCCCGATCACCTTGCCGGTCTCTTCGGGGGCGACCGTCAGTTCATAGGTCACTGTGTAGCGGCCAACGCGCTCTTTGATCTGCACCGCCTCGGGGTTATCCACAAGGTTGCGCGCCATATATTCGAGCAGAGCTTTCATGGTATCACCGTATACCGTAATGGTACGACGGGCGACAATCGCCACGTTTTACGCATTACCTCTTAGGCTTCGGCAGCCGGCGTCTCGGCAATGACCTTACCAGCTTCATCGAGCACGTTCACGCGCTTGAGCAGGTTCACCACCGCATCGCTAGGCTGGGCGCCCACGCTCAACCAATAGCGAGCGCGATCACCCTTGATGACCAGCTCTTTGGGCTGGCGCACCGGGTTGTAGTAACCGATAATTTCGATGAACTTGCCATCGCGCGGCGAGCGCTTGTCCGCCACCACAACACGATAGCTGGGCTGCTTGGTCTTGCCGGTCCGTCGTAGGCGAATTGCTACCATATCCTGTGTTTGCCTCCATGTGTTAGCGCTTAGAGCTAAGTGCGATAAATGGTACGAAATGATAACTATTAGCGTAACCGGCGCATCAGATCGCGGGGATCGATGCCACCTTTGCCGCCAGCCATCTTCTTCATCATGCGTTGCATTTGTTTGAATTGATTGACCAGCGCTGTCACTTCTTGAACTTGAGTGCCGCTACCCTTCGCAATGCGTTCTTTACGGCTGCCTTTGATAATTTCAGGGTGGCGTCGTTCTTCTTTGGTCATCGAAAAGATAATCGCTTCGAGGCGCTTCATATCTTTTTCGCTGACGAGTTCTTCGTTCCGTGCGATCTGGCTCATGCCAGGGATCATCGCCAAAATCTGCTGCAGCGGGCCGAGCTTGCGCATCTGCTGCATCGCGTTGAGGAAATCCTCGAAGTCGAAGGAACCCTTGCGGAGCTTCTTCTCCATCTTCTTGGCTTGTTCCTCGTCGTAGAGCTGTTCGGCGCGCTCGATCAGCGAGAGCATATCGCCCATGCCGAGGATGCGCGAAGCCAAACGATCGGGGTGGAACGGTTCGAGCGTGTCTTCCGAGATCTTCTCGCCGCTGCTGAGGAACTTGATCGGCACACCCGTGACAGCGCGCACCGACAGCGCCGCGCCACCGCGCGCATCACCGTCGATCTTCGTCATCACGATGCCCGTCAGGCCCACGCGCCGATTAAACTCCTCGGCGACCCGCACCGCTTCCTGACCGATCATCGAGTCGACCACCAACAGCTTTTCGGCTGGGTTGGTGACAGCAACGATCCGCTCTAGCTCTTCCATCAGGCGATCGTCGATCTGCAGACGACCTGCAGTGTCGATCAGCACATAGTTCAAGCCTTCGAGCCGAGCGCGTTGAAGCGCATTTTTGGCGATATCAGCGGGATCGGCTTGTGTGCCCTCGGAATGAACTGGAATGTTCAGTTGGCGTCCGAGCGATTCGAGTTGTGTGATCGCAGCCGGGCGATACACGTCGCCAGCTACCAGCAAAGGGCGCTTGCCCTTCTTGCGAAGGTGCAGGGCCAACTTGGCTGAGAGAGTCGTCTTACCTGCGCCTTGCAGACCCGTCAGCAAAATCACGGTTGGGCCGGGCTTGCTTTCGAGCAGCGGCACATTCGCCTGACCGAGCAACTCGATCAACTGCTGGTGGACGATCTTGATCACCTGTTGGTCAGGCGTTAGGCTCTTGGTCACCTCCTCGCCAATGGCCTGTTCGGTCACTTTGGCGACGAAGTCTTTGACGACCTTCAAATTGACGTCGGCTTCGAGCAATGCCAGGCGAACCTGTTTCATGCCCTCGCGGACGTCATCTTCGGTCAATCGACCTTTGCTACCTAATTTTTGGAAGACCGATTGTAATCGATCGGAAAGGCTTTCAAACATGCCTACACTCTGTGTTCAGCACAAAAAAACAGCGATCCGCTCGCGCTGACTCGCACATTGTAGCCGTAAACGAGGGACGCGTCAAATCTCCCCTAAACGCGGGTAGATCTACCAAAATGAGCCAAATTGTATTGGCAGAGTCCATGATACACGATTTGTTGCAATTGTGCACGGAGTTTGTCGTGATCTGTTCGCCCGTGCCGCAATGCGAAGGGGATGCGCGTGCGTTTGATCTGAGTGGCGAGTTGACGATGGTGTGTGTCGATGCGCTGCGATACGCACCGACACACTTAGCTAGCGCTCTTCGATGCGGAAATTGTCGAAACGTGCTTGTGTCTCGGCGTCCACGATCATGCCCGCGGAACCCAGGATCGGCTCAAGACTCTCGACGGTTTTGATGTGGGTGTCATTGATCGAGATGCTGATCTCCTGTCCGCGTACCTCGATCCGCAGCCGATTCCACGCATTCTTCTCGGTCCGAATGCTAGAATGGCTCAGTGGCGCAAGTAATTCCGTTGATACGCCAGATGGGTATCGATAGCTCAGTGAGACTTGGCCATTCTCCGATAAAAAGAGCGTGTAGTAGCTGAACAGCTCGGTGTCACCGAAGATCAGGCCGTACTTGGAATATTCGGAGGAGGCGCGCACCAGCATCGCATCGACCTCGATCAGCGCGTCGCTAACCTCCGATGTGTAGAATGGCAATGGCTCCTGCCACAGTTGCAGGTTCGGCCCGGTGAACAGCTCCATGGTGCCATCCTCGACCATCGCACCGCCGATGCTCCATTGGCTCGTCTCGGCATTGCTGAAGTCGTCTTCCCTCTGAGTGGAGTCCACTTCTCCTTGGAAATTATCGAAGCGCACCACTGCGTTGCCCGTATCGAAGGTGGTGAGGCCGAACGCGAAGTGTCCTGGCCGCGATTCAAGCTTCCAACGCGAGATCAGACGTGCGCCGTTCACCCAAGCCGAGAATCGCGAACCGTTGTAGCGTAGCTCGATCTTGTTGACCGCGTTCAGCCCTTCGTTGATGCGGCTGTCGAAGGTCCAGGGTACGAGCTCCTGATAGGTGTTCTCAGTCACCTCGATGAGCCGATAGTAGCCGGTGCTGCTCAGCGAGAACATCGTGTAGGTGTTCGGGCCGATCTGGCGGAAGCGCACGCCGTATTCTGTGGCTGGATCGCCTGCGACTTGATACACGTCGGCGGAGATTTCGAAGGTTGAGACACGGGCATCGGCGAGATACAGGCCGTAGGCTGGGTAATTCGGTTGATCAACCTGTATCTCGTAGGCGCCGTCGATCACGCGCGTGAGCGATTGGTCCCAACGCTCAAGCTCCTGCTCGAAATCGGCGGTGAAGCGGAGCGGTCGGGCTAACGGCGGTAGTTCGGCGTTGTACGGGGCGCTAGGCGGTGGTGGCACGGTTGGTTCGACCCAACGTGAGGTGATCGATTCGCGCAGATCGGGCAAGAAAACGAATGCGGCAGCCAGCAATGCTATGCCCGTCAGCACTAATAGTACGATTGCTTTGAGTACGAATGAGAACTTGTCGGGGGTGCTCTCCCCAGTTGTCTCCTCAAATAAAGGTGGTTGCATAACAATGCGTTCCTTGAATTGATCTGCTCTTGTTCGGCTATGCTATCAGTCGCGGGATCGATGTACTACCACCCAGAGATGGGTTTTTTGTATATCTTTTGTTTTATGACGATAAATTGATGGCCACGTAACAGTGCAGCAAAAACAAAACCACGGGCGGTGCAGGGGATTGCATCACCCGTGGTTGTTGCTGTAGCAAGGTACGTTGTGGGTTTAGCGGGCGTCGAGCGCCGCTGCCACCGCCGCGTAGGCATCGAGCATGCCGTAGCCGTAGGCGTTGCTCGGCAGGTCGCCGCTGAAGCAGCCCAGCGTGCGGTCGCCGCGATACGGCAGCGCGGTGTCGATCAGGATCTGCTCGGTGCGCTCGATGTCGCCGATCAACGCCGGATTCGCCGACCACATCAGCGCCACGACGCCTGCGACGTGCGGCCCGGCCATCGAGGTGCCATCGTTGAGGCCGTAGGTGCCGCCGGGCAGCGCCGAGAGCACATCCACGCCCGGTGCGATGATATCGGGCTTGATGCGTTGGCTGCCATCGACCGTCACAGGGCCGCGACTGCTGAACGAGGCTACATTGCCATTCGCGTCGAACGCGCCGACGCTGAACACCTCGTCGTAGATCGCGAGCGGCGAGCTAACGGTGCTGCAGCTTGGGCCTTCGTTGCCCGCGCTGACCACCACGAAGATGCCGGCGGCACGAAGCGCTCGCACGGCGGGCAGCAGCGATTCTGCATCGCAGCCCTCAAGCTCCGGGCAGCCCCACGAGTTGTTGAGCACGTGCGCGGCGCGGTTGGTGTCGCCGTCGCGCAGCGGGTCGCCGCCCTGCGGGAAGGGCGCCAGCATAAACTGCAAACAATCGAGGTAGAGGGCCGGGTTGGCTAGGTTGCGGCCCAAGTTCACGCAGCCGATCCACTCCGCCTCGGGGGCTACGCCGATGTCACCGCGTCCCACGATCGTGCCAGTGGTGTGCGTGCCGTGCCCACCGATATCGACGGGCGAAGTGCTGGCGAACCATGGATCGTACCAGTTGTAGTCGTGCTCGCCGTCGCGCCCTCGGTAGTTATCGCGCAGCGCTGGGTGATCGCCTTCGACGCCACTGTCCGATTCGCCAACCACGATCCCGGCGCCGCGCACATTGAATTCTCTCCACACGCGGTCTGCGCCGATGGCGGAGATATTCCAGGGCGGCTCGTTCGGCGCAGCGAGGTCGCCCACGCCGAGCTGCAACTCATTGGGCAATGGGCGCAATCGGGGGCTATCGATGATGCGATCGACCTCGGGTTGCATCGAGAGGTAGGCCCGCAGCAAAGGGCCGCCCTGCACCTCAATCGCGTTCACCAAGTAGTACGGCTGATACTCCACCCCAAATCGGTCGAGCGTTGCCCGCAGATTGGCTTGCGTGGTGTTGGCGTGCTGCGTCAGCGTGTTGTAGACGAAGGCCAAGCGCTCGGCACGGTCGGTGATGTTGGCGGCCTGGCTGACATCGGCTTGGTCGCGCAGAATGACGAACAGGCGCTCGCCGTACAGGCCGGGCTGCCCGCCGCCAAAGTAGATCAGCAGCGCCAATACCGCTGCGCCGATCAGGCTGCCCAACTCCAGGATGCGGTTTGGCTGGCTGTAGTCGCGGCGGCTGCGCACTCGCAGCACGGCGCTGATCGCCCAAGCCAACAGGAAGCTTTGGAATGCGGCTGTCAGCACTGTGCCGAACAGCTCGCCACCCTCCAAGCCAAGCAGGATCGTGAACTCGTCGGGGTCGAAGAAGAGCAGCGGGCCAGCCAATGCCGTTGCCAGCAGCCCAGCCACGGGGCGTGTCGAGCGTCCGGGTGCGCGTCGCGATAGCGCCGCCGCTGCGAAGCCGAGTGGTGGCAGCATCAGCATGAGCGGGATCTGCTGGCCATCGAAGCCGAAGCTCACCGAGAGCACCAGGAGCACGATGCCCGCCGCCAAGCCACCCAGGCTGACATCGGCCCCGGCATCCCTGCCCAGTTGCGCCAATGGGGCGATCAGCCGCTTGTCGATCAACAGCGCCGTCATCCAGCCCAACACAATGCTGGCGAGCAGGTTCAACACCGTGTCGAGTAGCGAGCCGAGCGCGCCGTGGAAGAACCATGGCAGGCCGACCAGTAAGCCCAGCGCGATCGGCTGTGCGATGCCCGTCACCGTGCCGCTGCCCCGTGGGCCACGGCTGCCCGGACCAAACAGCAGCACCAGAGCGGCCAGCGTGCCTAGCACGATCTGCACAAGCGACGCGGTTTGAGTCCAGGTGGAAGGGACCAACTTCACCATGCTTAGCACAAAGCCGATCCCGATCGCCCAGAGCCATGCCTGATAGATGACGCGATAACGGGGTGGCGGGCCGAAGACGCGCAGTAGGCCGATCGGGAAGGTTTGGGCCAGCGTCAGCACCAGAATGATGCCGATCCACATTGGGGCTGTGAGCGATTTACCTTCGGCCAGCAACAGCTCGCCTGTGAACCACACAACGATGTGCGTTACGACTGTGAGGGCGATCATCCACAGGGTGGCGAGTGCGTATAGACCACTTGGCATACAACCATCGGTATGTTGTTGCGCTGGGGGTGGATCAATCGAAGGAGAACCGTACATCGTTTGTCTCCAGTTCTAGTGCATGAGGAGATAGCGCCAGTTTTGCTTGCAACGCTCAGCGCTTCATGCGAACGTTAGCCTGTATTGTATGCCAATTGGTTGGGCAATAGGACAACCTGTTTTCGCCTGCCAAAGCAATTGTAGCGTTGTTATGGCGATGCGCTGCATGAAGCAGCGCATCATCAGATCAGTATGGTTTGATATCTCGTCTGGTAATTGCGGAGCTATGATGGCACAAAGCAGGCCAGCACGGTTACGGCTGGCTGCGGCACGAGTTCGTATGCGCCCAAGGAGGCGGGCAGGACGATAGACTCGCCGCGTTGCAGCGAGAACGCCTCGCTGTTCCAGCGCAACTCCGCCGCGCCATCGACCGTGGTGAGGATGACGAAGCTACTCGGATCGGTTGCGCGCGACGTGGCTGAATCCAGTTGCCAGCGCTCCATCGCGAAAAAGGGGCATTCGACGAGCAGCGTGCGCCCATCACCAAGATCCTGCGGCACCGCCAGCGCCTCGGGCGAATGGCCGTAGTCGATCACGTCGAGCGCTCGCTCGAGGTGCAGTTCGCGGGTGTTGCCCTGAGCGTCGCGGCGGTCGTAGTCGTAGACGCGGTAGGTGAGGTCGGAGGTTTGTTGGATCTCGAACAGCAGGATGCCGCCCGAGATGGCGTGCACGGTGCCCGCCGGCACGAAGACCGCATCGCCGGGCTGCACCGCCACACGCCGCAGCAGGTTCATCAGCGTGCCGTTGGCCACTGCTGCCGCGAAGCTTTCGCGATCCGACGGTGCGTTGAGGCCGTGGATCAGGTGGCTGCCGGGCGTGGCCTGCAAGATGTACCATGCCTCGGTCTTGCCAAGGAAGCCGCTGGCCGCCTCGTGCTGGCGGGCGTAGGCATCGTCGGGGTGCACCTGCACCGATAGATCGTCGGCGGCATCGATGAATTTCGCCAGCAGCGGGAACTCGCCGCCGTAGCGCGCGAAACTGCGCGTGCCCACCAGCGCCGCGCCGTACTCGCGGGAGAGCTCGGCTAAGCTACGACCGGCGAACGGGCCGCTGAGCACGCGATTTTGAGCGTAGACCTGCCACGATTCGGCCAATTGCGGTGGCGCATCATCTAAACCCAGCCATGTGCCTAGCGTATTGCCACCCCAAATGCGGCTATCGAGTTTACGCTCGAGCTTGAGCGGGGGGAGTTGTTGCATAGCTTCCTATCCTCTCGTTGATGCAATGGCCTTCGATGCGCCACCTGCCTTTGTTCCGCTTAGTACTGCGGCGGATCGAGGCGGAACCAGTAGAAGCCGTGCGGGCCAAGCGTCAGGAAGTAGGGCAATTCGCCGATCGGCGGGAAGGGTGTGCCGCCGAAGATCTCGTGCGGCGTCCAGCCGTTGAATTTCCGCAGATCGAGCTCGACAGGCTGCACGTAGCGCGAGAGGTTGTTGATCACGAGCACGGTCTGTCCCTCACCCTGACGCACGTAGACCAGCACCTTGCGATTGGCTGGCTCCAGGAACTCGATCGAGCCGCGCCCAAACACCGGGTAGCGCTTGCGCAACTGGATGAGCCGCTTCATCCAATTCAGCAACGAGGACGAGTCGCGGGTTTGCGCCTCGACGTTGACGGCCTGGTAGCCGTACACTGGGTCGCTGATCACGGGGCTGTAGAGCCGCGCCGCATCGGCACGCGAGAAGCCGCCGTTGCGGTCGCCTGTCCACTGCATGGGGGTGCGCACGCCATTGCGATCGCCGAGGTAGATGTTGTCGCCCATGCCGATCTCGTCGCCGTAGTAGATGATGGGGCTACCGGGCAAGGTGAACAGCAGGCTGTTGAGCAACTCGATCCGCCGTCTGCCGTTGTCGAGCAGCGGAGCCAGGCGGCGCCGGATGCCCAGATTCAGCTTCATCCGAGGATCGGTAGCGTACTCGTGGTACATATAATCGCGCTCGTCGTCGGTCACCATCTCCAGCGTGAGCTCGTCGTGGTTGCGTAGGAACAAGCACCACTGGCAAGCGTCGGGGATCGGCGGCAACTGATTGATGATATCGACGATCGGTGTGCGATCCTCGCGGCGCAGGGCCATAAAGATGCGCGGCATGACCGGGAAGTTGAAGGCCATGTGGAACTCATCGCCGTCGCCGAAGTAGGGCCGCACGTCGACGGGCCACTGGTTCGCCTCGGCGAGCAGGATGCGCCCGGGGAAGTGCTGGTCGATATATCTGCGCAGCTCTTTCAAGAAGGCGTGCGTCTCGGGCAGGTTCTCGCAGTTCGTGCCCTCGCGCTCGTACAGGTACGGGATCGCATCAACCCGGAAGCCATCGACGCCGAGTTCAAGCCAATGCCGAACGACCTTCAGCATTTCGCGCCGCACACGCGGGTTGTCGTAGTTGAGGTCGGGCTGGTGGCTGAAGAAGCGGTGCCAGAAATATTGTTGAGCCACGGGGTCCCATGTCCAATTCGAGCGCTCGGTATCTGTAAAGATGATCCGTGCTTCTCGGTACTTCTGGTCGGTATCGCTCCAGACGTAATAGTTGCGGTATGGTGATTTCGGGTCGCTGCGAGCCGCTTGGAACCACGGGTGCTGATCCGACGTGTGGTTCAACACAAGATCGAACATCACCTTCAGGCCTCGGCGGTGGGCCTCTTTGAGAAAGAGCTTGACATCCTGGAACGTGCCGTAATCGGGGTGGACGCCTGTGAAATCGGCGATGTCGTACCCGTCGTCGCGCTGTGGCGAAGGATAGAACGGCGTCACCCAGATGCAATCTATGCCGAGCTCCTTCAGATAGTCGAGTTTTTCGATCAGACCACGGAAATCACCAATGCCATCACCATTACTGTCGTAAAAGGATTTAACCTGGAGTTCGTAGAAGATTGCATCTTTGTACCAGAGATCATCTGTGGTCATAACTATCTCACCTTTGTGACAGAGATTTAGAATACGATGCAGGAACAGCGTTGAAACGCATCGTGTAGGTGAATCCTGCATTGGTAGCGGAGAGTATACCATGGAGAAGCGAGAGTGTGTCAGCGATGTTGTTCTCTTCGCCAACGGTTGTGCGGTGCTGAAGATGTTGGTTGGTGTGCCCGAATATGGCTTTGCACTGCGGGAAAATCCGCGCTTTGCGGAATGCGAGTTCAGCGTGTATTATACTGCCGATGCCCAGTTTAACCGTTTATCATCACTGATCATGCCAGATCTGCTAGATCTGCGCCGATAAGCCTCGCTATGCAAACAACTCGCGCCGAACCTTCGGTTCGCTCATATGCCCTGTTCTCCGTGCCCACTTGGTTACTGGCCCTGATGCTGGCGGTGCTGGCTGTGCTGCCGCGCGTGCTCGGTTTGGCCGATTTCTACACGATCGACGAAGCGTACCACTGGGTGTACCGCATTCGCCGCTTCAGTGAGGCGCTCGCTGCCCGCGATTGGGCCGCCACCGATCTGACAGGTCACCCGGGTGTGACGACGATGTGGTTGGGTTGGATGGGCCGTGCGCTCGGCGCGCTGTTTGGCATCCGCGATATGGGCGGCTCCGGCGCAGGGGCCACGTATTTGTCCACGTTGCGCTTCCCACTGGCGCTGACCAACGGCCTGACGGTTGTGTGCGCCTTCCTGATCCTGCGGCGGTTGGTGCGCCCTTCGGTGGCGCTGCTGGCGGGGGTGTTCTGGGCCACATCGCCGTTCCTGATCGGTTTGGGGCGGCTGCTGCATATGGATGGCCTGTTGACCTCGTTTATGGCGCTGAGCGTGTTGCTGATGCTGTTGGCGCTTGTGCCCACGACGAGCGCCCGAGCCAGTTGGGTGGCGCTGCTCGGCTCGGGTGTGTGCGCTGGGCTTGCGCTGTTGACTAAAGCGCCCTCGCTGTTTCTGCTGCCGTTCTGCGGGCTGTTGCTGGCGGCGTGGCATGCGTGGCAGGTGGCGTTGTGGCGGCATCGCACGGAGTTGCTGCGGGCGATGGGATGGGTGTTCGGACGGTATGCCGTGTGGTTGGGCACGGCGGCGCTGGTGGTGGTGGCGCTGTGGCCCGCGATGTGGGTCACGCCGTTGAGCGCGCTTGGCGATGTGCTGAACGAGATTATCGCCAACGGCGGTTCGCCCGAGCCTGCTGGCAACTTTTTTATGGGCAAGGCGGTGGCTGCGCCGGGGCCGCTGTTCTACCCGGCGGTGCTGTTGTGGCGCACGACGCCGTGGGCGCTGTTGGGCTTGCTGCTGTTGCCGCTCGTCTTTCGCGCCGCTACGTCGGGCGGGGCGAACGCGCCTCAGGAGACGCCGGAACGCTCCACCGAGCGCATGGTGTTGGTGGCGATGCTGGCGTTCGCGGTGCTGTTTGGCTTGATGATGACGTTGCAGCCCAAGCAGTTCGACCGCTATCTGCTGCCGATCTGGCCTGCGCTGCAGGTATTGGCGGCGGCAGGTTGGGTGATGCTGCTGGAGTGGATCGGGCGGCGCAGGCCGCAGCGCTGGCTATCGCCCGTGGTGTACACGCTGTTGAGGCTATTCGCGCTTGGCACGACGGCCTGGTACCAGCCGTATCAACTTGGGTATTTCAACCCGTTGTTGGGCGGCGGTGCGGTCGGCCAACGCGTGATGTTGGTGGGCTTGGGCGAGGGGATGGAGCAGATCGGCGCGTGGTTGCGCGAGCGCCCCGATCTCAAACGTGGCCCGGTGTTGTCGTGGATTCCGCCGACGCTCGCGCCGTTCGTGCCCGCCTCGCCGGGCGTGCTTGATCTGCGGGTGAATCTGTTGGAGACGCCCACGAGCTACGCGGTGCTCTACAGCCGCAGCGTGCAGCGCAAGGAATCGGCGGTGGCCGAGGAGTATGTGCGCCAGAATCCGCCGTTGTTCACGTTGCGCGTGCACGGGGTGGAGTACGCGACAGTGCATCAGTTGCCGCGCCCCTACGATACGCCGCTCGATGCGCAGTTTGGCGATGGGTTGCGTCTGCGCGGCTACACCCTGCAGCGCGAGGGCGATACGCTGACGCTGACGCCTTCGTGGAGTGTGTTGGCGGATCAGCCGGGCGGGAAGATGTGTTTCGTGCACGTGTTGGCCGCCGATGGTCAGCGCGTGACGCAGATCGATGCGGCGCTGGATCAGGGGATGTTTGCGGAATGGCAGGCGGGCCAGCAGTTCGATACGCCGTTCCCGTTGCAGTTGCCGAGCGATCTGCCGCCCGGGGAGTATTGGGTGGTGATGGGTGTCTACACGCTCGATGGTGGTCGCTTGCCGCTGGTGCGCGGCCCAAGCGCGCCTGGCGATTTGGCTGGCCCCGATGCGCTGTTGGTGGCGACGCTCGATCTGCCTTAACTCTGGTAGTGGTTCGAACCGCCGCCCAGGTCCCTCGGCCCGGGCATGGCTGCCCGCCGCACGACGGGCGCGGCACTCCGCGACGGGGGCGCAGGCGGCGGTTGCTTCTTCTTCCCCAACAACAAACAAGCGCCGTGCAGCAACTACAGGCGCTTGTTGGCTTTCCTGAACTTTAGAAAGCGAGCGCTTCGGAATGCATGGCCTGCTTGAGGCCCTCTTGGAGCGTGGCGGCGGTGTGCAGCGTCTCGAAGTTGACGCCCAGGCTCACGAGCGCCTCGGCCATCTCGGGGCGCACGCCCACCAGCACGGTGTGGGCGCCGAGCAGCCGCACTGCTTGGGCCACTTCGAGCACGCCGTGCGCGAGGTCGCGATCGACCATGGTGACGCCGGTCATATCGAGCACGAGGTGGTGCGCGCCCATCTCCTGGACGGCGTGGAGCGAGCGGTCGCGGAGTTCCTGGATGCGTTCGGTCTCGAAGGTGCCGACCAGCGGGATGACGAGGATGCCTTGGCTGATGGGCAGCACGGGCACGCCCAATGCGCGGATGGTCGCACGTTGCTGTTCGGTCTCCACGATCAGCACCGATTGGGCTTCGGCGCGGATGCGCAGTTCTTCGAGCGCGTCTTGCAGTGAGGCGGTGCGTTCGGCGACTTGCTGCTCGAGTTCGTTACGCGCGTCGATGAGGGCGCTGTTCATGAGCCGCGTTTGGGTCAGCGCTTCGTTCATGCGGTTGTGGAACTGGTTGATGGTGAACAGGATCAGACCGTGTGTGCCCATAAACGCGATGCTATCGATGATGGGGGTGCTGAGAAGGGTTGAGTAGTCCGATAGCCAGAACATCAGGCCCGTCGCGATCCAGGCCAACACACTCAAGATGTGCAGACGGGAGCTATCAATGTATGGTACCGAGGTGGTGAGTACAACGAGTGGCAGGATGAGGTCGCGGAGCACCTGGTTGGGGAACAACGTAACGCTGAGCAGGCTATAGATGATCACACAGATGCTGAGCACCGAGGCTAGCAGATCGATGGGATAGTGGCTGATCAATACATAGATCACGATCAGGACGATAAACATCATCCAATCGACGATAGTGCTGTACCAGAAGTGTAGCCCCTGCCCGTTGATGGCATCGACGAGTGAGAGGATTGCGAAGATACCCATCAAACCGATGCCAATGCGTATTGGAATGCGAAAACGTTTACGTAGGGTGTCTGGTTCATCAATAAGCATGGGGGCTGTCATAGATCCTCTTACAGTTGCACTGGTTGCAGAGCATGCTTCTTGAACGAGAACAAAACGAGGGGCTACAAAACCGCTATGTTGCTTGATCGGGTGCTGAGAGGTATTGTAACAGATTTTATGCGCATGTCGGCAAACCCCCACAACTGTGGGGGTTGTCATAATGCGTCAGAATGATGTATCGTCGTTGGACTAGATGGCGTAGATGTGTTGTTCGTTGGCGTAGCGGCCCGTGTCGAGCGCCCAATCGATATTTCCACGCATCCAAGCGCGCAGAATGTCGATGTATCTGGCGATTTGTGTATCGATCTCTGGGCTAAAGCTGGGGAGTTGTTTCGAGAGTTGCTCGAACGCAAGAACTTCGTTGTTATGCATATCAGCGACGCGATCGACGGCTTCTTGCCATGAACATTGCTGTTCGTGTTGTAGAACGATGACTAAGTTGTGCATATCGCCGTTGTTTAATTCTTTTTGGAGCGATAAAATATCGTTCGCCCAACAGACGGCGTTATTGCACATTAATGTGAGCCGTTTGATGATCGGATGACGGTAGACTGCCGCTGGAAGGATAACCCCTTCGCATAGTTCGATCAGTTCGATATCGGTGTTGAGTGCGCCCGCGAATGGTCGCATTTGGGTATACGAGGCGATATCTGGGATGCGCCGCGACATTCGGTTTTCGGCTTCCCAGATGCAGGCGTAGAAGTAATCCTCGACGCTGATGAGAAAGCGATGACGCCATTCGGCATTCGAGTGGCGGCAGATTCGCTGCCAGAGTTCGTGGAGCGCATGTGTGAGGGAGGTATCGTTCTGCGAGGGTGTGCCGCCGAACAGGATGCCTCGAAATTGATCGTAGAGTTGCGCCAGTTGGGTGGGCCGTTTACCGATACCCGATTCGTCGCATTGATCGTCGTGAATAAACAGCCACACGTTCCAATCGGTCACGATGCGCAGTTTATTGAACTCTGCGGTTGGGTAAGCACGAGCCGCCAACCAAGCAAACTTTGCTGCTTGAAAGCGTGCATATGCTGCTTGGCTCGGTAAAAGGTGAAACTGCTGTACCCATTCATTGACATGCTGTTGCGCAGCCTCGACATGTGGATTCAAGGTATGCGGGAATGGGCAGTACAGCGTTGGTACGACAATGTGATACATACTGCTCCTATGTTGCCCGCCGAGGGCGCGAGCGTTAGGGGATAAGCTGCCGTGCCAGTGCATCGGCATCGCTGCAGGGCAACTGGCAGACATAATGTTCGCACACATAGGCCGTCGCACGGCCATCGATCTGTGTACGACCTTCCAATAACGGTGAAGGCACTGCCTCCGGTGCATTAGGGTGCTTCAGAATCACAACTTTGTTGGGTAGGAAAGAGCGATAGATCGTTGCGAGTAGGCTCTGCGTATCGGCGCTCTGTGGGTCGCCGACGATGGCGATCTCCTTCACTGTGGCGAGCGCGAACTCAGCCGCCGCCAAGTAGCGCCCAAAGCCGGAGGGATATTGTTCGAGAAATTGCGCCAAGCTTGTCAGCACGGCTTCGGCGCATTCGCGATACTGCGTTTGGTCGAAGATGACTGCCAAGCGCAGCAACACATCGGTGGCTGCAGAGTTGCCGCTTGGTGTCGCGTTATCGCCCGTGTCGCGGGGGCGCACGACGAGTGTTTCATGATCGGAGGCGGTGTCGTAGAAGCCGCCGATCTCAGCATCCCAGAACCGTGCAAGGATGATATCGGCCAGGCGACGTGCTTCTAGCAGCCAGCGCGGCTCAAAGGTGGTTTCGTAGAGGGCTAGCAGGCCATCGGCCAGCAGGGCGTAGTCCTCGAGGAAGCCGAGCGGCGAGGTGGTAGCTGTTTCGCCATCGGGGCGCGCGCGCCAGGTGCGCAGCAGCGTGCCATCTTCGCGCATCAGGGTTTGGAGCACAAAGGTCGCGCATTGTTCAGCCACGGCGCGGTAATCGTCGCGCTTGAGCACTTGCGCGGCGAGTGCGAAGGCTCGTATGGCCATGCCGTTCCAGGCGGTCAGCACTTTGTCGTCGAGGCTGGGCTTCGGGCGCTGTTCGCGCACTTCGAACAGGCGCCGTTTCGCTTGTGCGGCGATCTCCTCGATCTGCTCGGGGGTGCGCCCCACCACGCGCGCGACCTCCTCGGGGCGGCGATGGACGTGCAGAATATTTTTGCCCTCGAAGTTGCCCCGATCGCTCACATCGTACAGGGCCGCCATCACCATGGCGTCGGTGTACGGCAGGTGTTTGCGCAGCTCGTCGGGCGTCCACACGAAGAACGCGCCTTCCTCATTGTGCGTGGCATCGTGCGAGGGCAGCGAGTCGGCATCCTGCGTAGAGTAGAAGCCTCCCGCCGGGTGGCGCATCTCACGGACCATATAATCGAGCGTCTCTTCGGCGATGCGGCGATAGAACGGATCGCCAGTAGATTGGAACGCCTCGATGTAGACCCGTGCCAGCAGCGCGTTGTCGTACAGCATCTTCTCGAAGTGCGGCACGAGCCACTGCGCATCGACGCTGTAACGGTGGAAGCCGCCTCCGAGTTGATCGTACATGCCACCCTCGGCCATAGCGCGCAGCGTGCGCTCCAGCATCAGGCTGGCCTGCGGATTGTTGGTGCGCTGACCGTAGCGCAACAAGAACTCCAGGGTCATCGGTTGCGGGAACTTCGGCGCGTTGCCGAATCCGCCGTAGCGAGGATCGAACTGTGCGGCGAGCGCCCCGAACGCTCGATCGAGCAGGTCGTAGCTCAGCGGGCTGGGTGGCAGGCGCATGGCGCTCGCGGTTTGGATGTGCTTGACGAGTTCTTGGCCTGCATCAAGCAGTTCGCTGCGACGGTTGCGGTAGGCATCGGCCACGCTCAGCAGCACGCGTCGGAACGCGGGCATGCCGTGGCGATCCTCGGGCGGGAAGTAGGTGCCACCGTAGAACGGCACGCCATCGGGTGTCATAAACACAGTCATCGGCCAGCCGCCACCACCCGTCATCGCCTGCACCGCCGTCATGTAGATCGAGTCGATATCGGGGCGTTCCTCTCGATCGACTTTGATGTTGACGAAGTGTGTGTTGAGAATCTGCGCGGTTGCTTCGTCCTCAAAGCTCTCGTGCGCCAGCACGTGGCACCAATGGCAGGCCGCGTAGCCAACGCTCAGGTGTATTGGCTTATCCTCGGCTCGCGCCTTGGCAAACGCTTCTTCGCCCCACGGGTACCAATCGACGGGATTGTGTGCGTGCTGCACGAGGTAAGGACTCGTTTCGTTGATAAGGCGATTGGTGAACTTGACTGGTTCGCGATCCTGCGCCATGTCACTCCTCTTCCCGATCCAGCATCTGCATGGATCCTGTGCTCATCCGGTGAGGACTAGTCCACCAAAGATGAAGCGAGGTCTCGGGAGGTGAACGAATCTCACCCAACAGTGTACCATGTCCACGTGTGGTTTAGATTAGCCACATGGCATACTTCTCTGCCACTCCGCAAAATGGATATATGATTTGTGAGAGGGGATTTTGGGATGCAGACGCCACAAAACGTGTGGTGGGACGGTTAGATATTGGGATGTGGAGACTCGTTTGAATCTCCACATCGTCCGGTTGGATGGGGTATCGTTGCGAGATCGGAGCGCTTGTGCGATGAGCACGTCACCCTCGCTTTAGTGCTCGCCGACGGACGCCGCGACCTCCTCCCGTGCTGGTAGATTCGCCGCTTTGCGCATCTCGGCCTCGTTCAGCGAATCCTCGCGGAGCAGCGCGCGCGTCAGCGCCTCAAGCCGATCACGGTTGCTGCTCAGCAGGTCGAGCGCCTTCTGGTACGATTCATCAATGATGCGCTTGACGGCGAGATCGATGATTTGGGCGGTCTCTTCACTGTAAGGGCGGCTCATGCCGCCAGCGAAGCCGCCTTCGAGGAAGTTGCCCTCGTCGGTGCCGCTCAGCGCCAGCAAGCCCACCTCCGGCGACATCCCCCAACGCGTCACCATGGCCCGCGCGATATCGGTGACTTGTTTGATGTCGTTCTCGGCGCCTGTGGTGATGCTGCCGTAGACGATCTGCTCAGCGGCGCGCCCACCCAGCGCGTTCACGATTCGGGCGCGCAGATACGCTTCGTTGTAGTTGTAGCGGTCGGCCTCGGGCACCGAGAGCGTCACGCCGAGCGCCTGACCGCGCGGCACCACCGTCACGCGGCGCACGGGGTCGCTTTCTGGCTGCAGTAGGCCGAGCAGCGCGTGACCCGATTCGTGGTAGGCGACCCGTTCACGTTCCTCCGGCGGCATCGCCAACCGTCGCTCGGCGCCGAGCGCGATCTTCTCCATCGCCTCGGCGAAATCCTCGGCCATCACTGCCGCGTGGCCCTTGCGCGCCGCCAACAGTGCCGCCTCGTTGACCAAGTTGCGCAGATCGGCGCCGACCAAGCCCGGCGTCTCGCTCGCGACCACATTTAGGTCCACATCTGCCCCGAGCGGCACGCCGCGCGTGTGCACCTTCAGGATCTCGGCGCGACCAGCCCGATCGGGCGGTTGCACCGTTACGCGGCGGTCGAAGCGGCCAGGGCGCAGCAGCGCGGGGTCGAGCACATCGGCGCGGTTGGTGGCTGCCAGCACGATCACCGCCTCACGCGAGTCGAACCCATCCATTTCGACCAAAATCTGGTTGAGGGTCTGTTCGCGCTCGTCGTTGCCGCCCACGATGTTGCCGCTGCCCCGCCGCCGCCCGATCGCATCGAGCTCATCGATAAAGACGATCGCCGGGGCGGCCTTGCGGGCCTGCGCGAACAAGTCGCGCACCCGCGCCGCGCCGACGCCCACCACCATCTCGATAAACTCCGAGCCGCTCATGCTGAAGAAGGGCACACCCGCCTCGCCGGCTACAGCGCGGGCCAGCAGCGTCTTGCCGGTGCCGGGCGGGCCGATCAGCAGCACACCCTTGGGGATGCGCCCGCCGAGCCGCTGGTACTTCTCGGGTTGCTTGAGAAAATCGACGATCTCGACCAATTCTTGCTCGACCTCGTCGATGCCCGCCACATCGTCGAAATTGATCGGCGCCGTTTCGGTGTCGGCCTCGTAGAGGCGCGCCCTGCTGCGGCCCAATCCAAACGCGCCGCCGCCCGCCGCTCGGGCCGCCCGCGAACTGAGCCACAGGAAGCCGCCGATCAGCAGCAGTGTCGGCCCGAAGGAGAGCAACAGGGTGAGCAAGGCCGAACGCGGTTGATCGAGCGGTGTGGCCGTGATCACAACCTGCTTCTCTTCCAACAAAGGCAGCAGGCTTGCATCCTCGAACGATGGCTTGATCGTGGCAAATTTGGTATAAGTGAGCGGTGTTGTCGCACGAATATCGTCAGCAGGAGGATTCGGATCGGAAACTGGTTGCTTAAATTCGCCCTGAATATCGTCGCCACGGCTAGTGATCTGGCTGACGTTATCGGCGAGCACTTGCTGCTTGAAGAAGGTGTAGGGCACTGTGACGCGATCTTGCACCTCGGGCAGCAGCCAGGGCACCAAGAGCCAATTCAGCACCAACAATACCAAAAGGGTCGTCCAAAAGCGTGGACCTCGCAACATTCGGCGCATATCCTGCGGGGAATCGTTATTGCCGCCTGTGGCTGTTGCGCCACGTTTTTCTTCGGGACCAGGGGGGCGAGGCCGATTGCGGTTATTGTTTTCTGGCCAATTACTCATCATCAACCCTTTCTCACCACGTTACAAAACCGCTAGAGGTCTTTTGCGAACCTAGGAGAAGGGCTGGAAGCAAGTTTCACACCAAGAAACGCAAAAGTGCAAGAATACAAGCCGTGAGAGAGCGGTTCATGGTATACTCCCAAAGGAAAAGGAGCCGTATGCTTGCGAACGCGACAATCCTCGGTCTGAAGCAAAAGAGTTCCGCATGACGCCTTTTATGCAGTTGCTGTTGGTGATGGCGCTCCTGATCGGCGGGGCCAAACTCGCAGCAATCTTTAGTCTTCGCCTCGGACGGCCCACCCTGTTTGGGGCGTTGATCTTCGGCCTGTTGCTTGGCCCCAGCCTGCTCGACATCTTCGGTAGAGGCTGGTTTGAGCCTGAAGTCACACAAACGGTCGTATCAACGATGGCCAGCCTTGGCGCGCTGTTCATCATGGCGCAGTTGGGGCTGCTCTGCGATTGGGAGGTGCTGCGGTCGCCCAACCGTACCGTGCTGTTGGTGGGAGTCTTCAGCACACTGATCCCGTTGTTGCTCGGCATTCTGATCACGCGCCTCTACTCCGTTTCCACCACGAACGCGATCTGGATCGGGGTGGTGTTGGCGGCCACCAGCATAAATGTGATCAGCCAGATGCTGCAGGCGTACGGCAAGTTCGAGGGCACCGTGGGCACTACCATCCTCGGTGCCGCCACGGTCGGCAGCATCCTGAGCGTGATCCTGTTTACCTTGTGCATGGCGCTGCTCCCCGCCGAGAGCATCGGGTTAGCGGCGCGCACGTTCGTGCAGTTGCTGGTCTTTCTGGTGGGCATTACGTTGTTAGGCATCTGGTTGCTGCCCCGACTGTTCGCCCGAGCCGAGCGCTTGCCGATCGCGTACCCCACCCCTACCATCGCGTTGATCGTACTGCTGTTGCTGGCCTGGTCCAGCGAGCAGATCGGTCTGATGAGCGCGGCCAGCGGCGCGTTCTTGGCGGGCCTGCTGTTCCGGCATATCGATCAGCGGGCGCTGATCGCCGATGGCCTGGAACTGTTGAGCATCACCGTGTTTGTGCCGCTGTTCTACATCAGCATTGGGCTGAGCGTGAACCTGCGGCAACTGCTGGTCGGCGATTTCCTCGGGATCGCCGTGCTGCTCTGCGTGCTGGCGGTGGTGAGCGGCGTTGTGGGCGCGGGGCTTGGCGCATGGCTGGGCAAGATGCCCAGGCGCGATGCGCTGCGGGTGGGTGCGGGCATGGTGTCGCGGGGCGAGTTGAGCATCATCGCGGCGATGGGCATCACGCAGAGCCAGATGGACGAACTGCCGCACCTGCTGGCCGCCACTACGCTGATGGTGCTGCTCAGCCTGCTGGTCGGGCCGCGCCTGATGCGCTGGGCCTTCCAAGAGAAGCCGCAGTACGATTGGCAGCCCGCGCAGCCGAGCGGGGACACTGCCGACCAAGCGTCAGCCGAGGCCGCCGCGCTCGAAGAACCGCTCCCCGAAGAGGAAGAACTCAGCACTACCTCGCACGAATTCTGGAAGCGTCGCAAGCCCGATACTCAGCCACTCCCGCAACTCGACGATGAGCAGCAGCCTTGATCTGCACGCCACTCCGCAATTACGCGCTGTTTTGTGTGGGATGGAAGGAGCGTGTCGGCAGAGGGTACGCCGCCTGCTATGCCCCTGAATGCCCAGAGGATCGGCACGCGCGACAGCTAGCGGCTGGCCAGCAGTCCGTAGTAGAGCGACTCGACCTGCGCGACCACGACGGAGCGTGCGTAGCGTGTGCGGGCACGTTGGCGCGCCGCTTCACCCAGGGCTGCGCGCTGTTGGGGCTGCGCTAACAACGCGAGCAAGCGCCGCGCGAATCCGGCGGGTGTTGGCTCCAACGCGCCATTGACGCCGTCGGTGATCGCGCTGGGTGTGCCGCCGGTGGGCATCGCTAGGATCGGCGCGCCGCAGGCCAAGCCCTCCAGCATCACGCGGCTAAGCGGCTCGCCCCACGCCGAGGGGAACAGCAATACCTCACAGTGCGCCATCAGCCGCAGCGTCTCATCGTGATCGACCCAATCGAGGAATTGCGCCGAGATGCCGAGCGCCGCTAGTTCGCGTTGAAGCGTGGACTGCAGCGAGCCGTTGCCCGCCAGCACCAGCGTGTGCTCGGCCAGCGCTGCGCGCTGCGAGGCGTCGAGGCTGCGGAAGCTTTCGAGCAACACCTGCGCGCCCTTGTTGCGTTCGAGTTTGCCGACGTACAGCAGGTAGCGCTGATTGGTGGGCACCGAGGTGGGCCATTCGCGGGACACACGCTCAATCGCATCGATGTCGAGCATGTTCGGCAGCACGTGGAGGCGCTCGGGCGCAACAATCGGGGCGAGCCGCTGCGCGATGTAGTCGCTCACCGCGATCACCGCGTCGGCGCGGCGCAGGTAGCGTTGGCGGCGATGCAGATGCCGCAGCATGTACGGGATGGCGGGCAGCGCCAGCGTGCCACGCAGCGCTCCCAGCCGCTGTGGCAGATCGGTGGCCAAAGTGGCCCAGGTTTGCCGTTCCAGCGGCACGCGGTCGGCGTGTAGGCCAGTGGCGAAGTAGTCCCACGGCCAGTGGTCGCGCACCGTCACCAGCACAGGCGCGCGGAGGCGTTGGCCCGCGAGGACGGATGGCGGCGTCACTTGGACGTGCTGGGCGTGGATCACCACCTGTTGGGCGCTGTGGCCCTGTTCGGTCAGTAGCTCGGCGAAGCGCGGCCACAGCCGTTCATGACGGGCGTAGTTCTGCACAAACGGGATGCGCGGCGTGCGGTAGCCCCAACGAGTCGTGGGAACGCCGAGGACATCGGCTTCGCTGATGCCGTGCTGGTTCTGCTGGGGCACGAGCGCTCGCACGGTGTGGCCCCGCTCGATCAGGGCGAGCGCCAAGGCGTGCGCGCTCCATCCCGCGCCTCCGCAGCGGGGCGGGAACACATCCGACGGCATTAGAATGTGCAGGGGAGCGCTCATCGGTGCACGAGTTCCAGCATAATGCGTTCGAGCTCGGCGCAGTGCTGCGCCCAAGAGTAGTGTTCTACTACGCGCTTACGGCCCGCCGCGCCCATCTCCAAGGCAGCTGCCGGATCGTCGAGCACACGGGCGATCGCATGCGCGAGGCCGGGCACATCGCCTTCGCGGAACAGCACGCCCTCTTGACCATCGCGGATCACCTGGTTGAGCGGGTGGATATCGGTGGTGACGACTGGCAGGCCCGCCGCCATATACTCGTAGACCTTCAGCGGCGACCAGAAGAAGCCCGCTGCGCGCAAGGCTGGGTGAGGGGCGGTGTTGAACGGCGCCACGCCCAGCGTCGCCTGTCTGAGCAACTGCGGCACGCGCTCATACTCGACCGCGCCTGTGAAGGTGAAGCGCCCGGGCCATGCCGACGCCAGTTGCTCGGCCTGCGCCCGTTCGGGGCCGTCGCCTATCAGCATCACTCGTACATCGCGGCCCAGCGCCAGCAACATCGACACGGCCCGCACAACATCCAACACGCCGTGCCAGGCCCGGAACGAGCCGAGGAACACAATCGTATTGGTAGGCCGATTGGCATACTGCGGCTCGAACCGTTCGACCGCCGCGCCCCACGGCAGCTCCACGATGCGGTCGCGCGGGATCTCGGGTGGGACAGTGGTGTGCAGCGGCGTGACGATGCGGTCGGCCCACCAGCACTGTGTGGTGGCCCAGCGGCGCATCGGGCCACCCAAACGGTCATCGAGACGGCGTTTGGCGACCTCGGGCGGGTCCACGATCAGCGCATTGACTTCGAGCAGCGTGGGCACGCCAAGCCGACGGGCGGCCAGCAAGCCGCCGCCCGCAAAGTTGTAGTAGCGCTCCATAATCAGGTCGGGCTTGACCGTGCGGGCCAGCCGAGCGATCAGCGGGGCGCTCAGGAGCGAAGCAGCCTTGGGAACATCGATATGATGCAGGTGGAAGGTGCCATTGAACGAGGAGACTGGGCGGGCTAAGGCGGAGAGGCCGCCCCAACCTTCGCGAGAACTCGCCACCACATGCACCTGATGGCCACGGGCAACCAAGCCGCGCGTCACTTCGAGTGTGTGTGTGGAGCCACCAAGTGAACCGGGGACGGGGATGCCGCTTGCGATATACAGGATTCGCACTCGCGCCGACCAGTCTGCGATGAGTGATCAGAACATGCGATACAGAGGACGCATGTTCCGACCCCGCATCATCATCTGCTAGATGCGCTCGTAGCGCTCGAGATCCAAGCCAACAACCAACGCGCCAGGGGCAACGCGGCGTGTGATTTCGATTGCCCGCTCGACAGCGCTTTCTTCGAGACCTACGAGCAACGTGGTATTGCCCTTGCGCAGGAAACCACCTGTGGAGGCTAGACGCGTCACGCGGAAACCTTGCTCGATGAGGGCGTCCACCGTCGGGTCAGCGACATTATCTTCGGTCACAAACACCAGTAATTTCATCATATTCCCCTTTTGCGCCGAACAGCATTTGCCGCATTATACGGCGCTCGCGCCGGAACGTCAATTGCCTCTGTGGAGTACGGGCGGAGCAAAGCCATTTTGTTGCCGAGATGTGGGGCGAAACGTCGTTCGGTTATGAAGTGTGCGCTACGAGATGAAGGACCGTCGCAATGTCCACGGCCTCCTGTTCAAGCTTTTGGTTCGCTTCTAGCAATGTATCGATGAGGGCGTAGCAATCGGCTAGCGCACTATGTTGGCGTAGAGCCTGGAGGTTGTTACGGTCGGAGTTGCTGAGCGGTTGTGAAAAGGCGCGATACTCCGCGAAGATCTGCGGGTTCATTGCGAGCGGTCTGATCTCGCCGAGTTGCTCGCGCAAGTGCAGCAGAATGCGTAATCCGCCAGCATCGAGATCGCCCCAGTGGTGAAAGACGAGATCGGGACGCGCTGTGCGGATGGCGCGCAGCAGTTGGATGACTGTGGGACTTGCGAAACCTCCTGTGTAGATTGCGAGCGTATCTGGTGGGCGAACGCCGAGGAGTTCGTTAAAACTGGTCATATTCTCGACAGTCACCACGCTTCGCGCTTGGCAATCGATCATAGTCGATTCGCGCAACATCGCCGCCGAGAGTGCGACACTTGGCGAAAAGTGTGAGATATCGACTAGCGAAGCGTCCCGTTGTCTCAGCACGAGCGGTCCAGCAAGGGGCACGTATTCTGGAGTGCGATCGAGATGATGAGCGTGTAGCAGTGCCCAATCGTCATCGCCAAAGATGCTGGCCTGCGGATCGTGGCGGCGCAGAATCCCAACGATAGCGCTTCGCAATGTTTCGAGCCGTTTGCTATCGCCAAACAGGCGAATGCTCAGGCTGCGTTCGAGGATGGGGGCAGGCAAGCTTGCGATTGCTGCAAGCGCCCGCAAGAGGTCTTGGTTCAGTTGTGGATCGGCGCGATTGAGAGGCGCAACGCTACGATGTTCGTCGATCTGTTTGTGCGCCCAAGCTAAGAATGCGCCGTGCCAGTCGGCAAGTGCGGTTTCGGCAGCGAGCAATTGACGGAGGGCGTGGTCCTGTTGGTTCAGCGGATGCCGTTTGAGCAACTGGTAGAGTTGTCCTGCCTGTTCGGGAACAAGGTCGATCGCTTCGAGCCAGTTATTTTCCTCCCACTTGCGCCACTGCAAACGGACGATCCCCGCTTCGGCGAGGTGGCACAATGCCTGGTTCGCGCTGTAGCGTGGGTTGGCATTTTCGGTGGAAAAGTACGCTTTGTGCTGCTGCGCATTGAGGCGTACACGCACAACACGCTGGCGATTGGGCTGCTCATAGCGGTCCAGCAGGCTGTGCAGTAGCTCACGAACGTGTTCGTTCAGGTCTGGCATCAACTCGCCTCGGAAGTGGCGTTCAGTCGGGCGGCATAATTGCGGTACGGCTCGATATGAACCGTATCTCCAATGCCCGTCAGCACGAGATTAGTGCACATTTTAGGCACCAGATACTCGCAGCGTTCGAGCGGCGTAGCAGTGACGATCTGTAGCCCAAAATGCTGAAAGAGATCGAGTGTGGCACCGATCCGGTCCTGATCCATCTTCGAGAACGCTTCATCGAACAGGACAAGGCGAATCGTTGGGCGGCTGTTGCGCTCGCCGACGCGGTACATCTGCACGAAGGAGGCTGCGATCGTCAGATAGAACGGCGTTTGTGTCTCGCCGCCGGATGTCTGACCCATAATACGGCTGAGGCGTGATCGCTGGCCATTTTGTGAAATCACGTCGATATCGTACGAGAGATACCGCCGATAATCGAGTAATCGTTCTTGTTCGCGGCGCTCAATCTCCGATTGTGGAGTGCGGGTGAGGCGTTCATAGAACTCCTCGAAGTTGTTACGATGGCGCTGATAGAAGTCGCTCTCGAATAGTGAGCCACTCCCGATCAACTGAGAATCGTTGATCAGGTTGTAGTAATCGCGCACTTCCTCGGCTGGTTGTGAGGTAAAGCGGTAGCTATCGCCATGAAACGTCAGGTTTTTGAGCGCATCGTTGATCCATTCGAGCTTTTGGCGTGCCTGCAAAATATGTTCACGCAATCGGTGTAATACGTGTTCACGAAGCTCTTCCTCCGCCTCGGCCTGGGCTTGGTCGATGTCCTTGGCGTAGCGAGGTAGTTCGGTTGCTTGCAATCGCTCAAGCTCGATTTTGTAGCGTGGCTCGTCGATATTGCTGGGCAACGCGGCGAATTGGTGGCGTGTATTGTACGTGCTTGCCATCTCGATCAGGCGTTGCAGTTCGTTAGCTGCGCGGGTATCGAAGTTGCGTGCAGACGTTTCCGTATTACGCAACACCTCGGCAAGATCTGGCTGTGCAAGCCGATCAGCAAGTTTTGCCTCAGCCGCCTCAACAATGGCTTGGGAGGTGTGTGTGCGTTGTGCGTGGGCCTGCTGCTGGCGTTCGTGATATTCGGCTTGTGCACGGCGGAGGTCTTGTTCGAGGCGAGGCAGCCGTTCCTTGAGGCGGGCGCGCTCTTCAAGTGCTCGCCTCTCGCGCTCTTGTTCCTGCTCGGCGATGGCTTGGAGACGTTTAACTTCTTGTTCAAGCGCTGCTACTCCGCTCAGATCAAGTGTCTGAAGTTCCGCCTGCATCGCAGCGATATCCGCCCGTAATGGTCGCTCATCGAGTGGCGCGTCAAGGCGGCCTTGAAGGAGGGTGAGGGCGCGCCCTTGTTGTAACAACTTGATCCGTATCTGTAGCTCGGATACCCGTGGTTTCATACTGGCAAGTTGTTCGTTGAGCGTTTGGAGTTCACGTTCATAGGCTTTGATCTGTGAATGTTTTGCTCGCGAACCGATATACCACGGCGTGTAGGTGCGCGGGTGCAGTGCTCGCACGCTGAACTCGCTATATAGCACCACTTCGGGTGTGACCGCACGACGATACCGCCGCAACTGGTCGATCGTATCGCAGCAGATGATGTCGCCCAATACCGTGTCGATATAGGGTCGTAATACGTCACTACGTGTGTGGATCTTTTCGGCGAGTGAGCCTGGTTGGGCGCGTCGGCCATCGCTACGCGCTTTCTCCAGGTCAACCAATCCAACATCGTAGATCTGATCAGCTTGACGAGCGCGATCCAGTTCGCGGAGCGCTTTATCGAACACCTGGGGGGGAACGATAATGTTAAAGCGCCGTCCGCCAAGCATCGCTTCAACCGCATTCTGCCAGCGTGGATCGGGGATCTCAAGCAGATCGCACAGGAGCGGCGGACGCTCGCCGACAATCGGGGTGAGCAGGTCGCACAATCGCTCGGTATGTTGATTTCGCAGCGCTTTTTGGCCCTGCTGCAGGCGCACAAGTTCGTTCAGCACCTCGGCACGGCGTTCTTCAAAATGAGAAATTTGTTGTTCAAGCGTAAATTTGGCTCTTTGGGTTGGCTCCAGTTCTGCATCGAGCTCTGCAACTGCCTGGTTGAGTTGCGTTGCTAGTTCTTTTGGCGGCGGTGCATCGAGCGTGAGTGCAGTAATCGTAGCGTGCAGCGGCGCCAAACTAGGCAGGGCGCTCTCGTGGTGGAGCGGCACGAGCATTTGCGTTTCGCGCCGCAGATCGTTGAGCAGCACTTGATAGACGGCGCGTATTTGGTCGGCTTCGCGCGTGTATTGAGCGATGAGTTTCTGAAGCTCCTCGCGCCGACGGATGACATCGGATTGCCGGAGCCGTACTTCGGCTTCGAGTTGTGCTTCGACGGCGCCACGGCGGGCCGCTTCGGCTGTGGCGCAGGCCTCATCGGCTTTGGCGATCGCCTCGATGAGTTCCGCACGCTCTTGGCTCAGCGCTGCGACGTTACGGTGCGCTTCTTCTTGGCGGAGCAGTGCGGCGAGCAGGAGGTATTCGGCATGGCGGTCGCGCCACGCGCCTGCATCGGCCTGTTGCTTCACAATCGCTTGTAATGCGTTGATCTTCTCTTGAACATCGCGCACAGTGATGCGCAATTGTGTCAGCCGCTCGACCACTTTCTGTAATGCATCGACATTCAGAGGCGCTTCGTCCAACAGCCATTGCTCGACAAACGCATTGATATCGCGGATCGGCTGAAACGTGAGTGCCCGCAGGAACATATCGAAGAAGCGCTGGTTTAAACCTCCGAGCCGATTCAGGAGTTCATCTTGATACTCACCAACCTGATCGTAGGTATGCGCTCCCCGTCGATTGCGCAGTGCTTGTCGCAATTCGCGCCGCGAAAGAGGCCGTCGCTCTGGCAACAGGATCTCTGGATCGAGCGCTTCGGGCAAAATGAAAAATGTGCGTTCAGGGCTTTGGCTCTCGGCTGCCTCGATACAAACGCCACACGTTAATTTTCTTGTGGTGCTGCTGAACTCGAGGGCCACATAGGCGATCGTCTTTCCTGGCCGAAGGAAACGATTCTCACCAATTTTGCCTCGCACATAACTGTCGAGCGTGCGGGCCGAGCGCTCCTGGGCGGAACTGTTGTAGCGAATACGGGTCTGATCTGCGATCAGCACGAGTTGCATAGCATCGAGCACCGACGATTTGCCGGAGCCGTTGTGTCCCGCGAGATACAAACTATCCTCGACGTCGATCAGGTGATGGTTGAAGCGATGCCAGTTGTGCAAGAAGATGCGTGTCAGCGACAGCACACTTTCATTCCTCTTCACTATCCCCTCCGTCCTCGTCCTCGCGTGTGCGATCGTATGTGCGTAGGCGGTCGTTGAGCGCGGTGATGTTTGCGGCTGGCACAATGATTTCGAGCGTCGGCAAGAGTTCAATCATTTGATCGACATTGCCCGAGCGGATTGTGCCACCGCCCGCTGCTCGTACCAGTTTAAGCGTTTGGAACGTGCGTAACGCCTCGAATAGGCTTGAACGTTTGCGGACGGTCTGCCCGGGAAAGAACTCGGCGTACCGCTGCACAATTGCGCTCACTTCCACAACTGGGTAGCGAGTGAGGCCAACCTCTAGTCGTTCCAATTTTTCGGCGTACATCAGCCGCAAAAGTAAGAGCCACACTGTTGTTTCGCGGTTTAAGCGTCGCCGATGCGCGCCATCGCGGTGAACAACGTGGAAGGCTCCGAGGCGTTCTTCGTGGCGTAGCTCCCATCCTGCGACTGCCAAATAATCGGCTACAAGCTGTCGGCGGCGCTGCAGGAAGCTGTAAAATCGGCGCTCATCTTCTTGCTCGCGCCAGATCAGGCCGTCGCTCAACAGGCGCCGCACCGTTTCGGCAAACTGCGTCTGCTCGCTCGATGAAAGCTCCGAGTACTCTTGGGCGAATGTGACGAGTGTCATGCTTTTCGTACCATCAGATCACGGAAGCCGATCCCATCCTGTTCAATCCAAGTGCCTTCAATTTCTTCGGCCCGATACCCCAGTGAGCCATCGCCATAGTAGCGCAGGTAGATGAGCAGTGGCAGGTTTTCGGGGCCACCTCGCCAGACACTACTAACCTGCACCTGCTCACGATCCCCCAATAACTCGGCGGCGAAGCGGCGCACCCGTTCGCGACTAATGCTACGGTTGAGTTGAGCCAATGTTTGATTCTGCGCAGCCGCGATCTGTTCGGGCGTTAGCTCAACAATCTCGACTGGCTCGGCCACAAACGGCGTGGGCGAACGAGAAGGCGCACTGAGCGATTCTTGATCAAGCAGACTCAGCGCATAGAGATCGATCATTTCGCTGACTTCCTGCTCGAAGGCATGATCGTAGGTTTCGAGCATATGCGTCAAGATCGCGTGGAGTTGCCCGCTCGTGGTTGTGTTGGCGGTCAGGCGCAACTCAACCGCTCGCACAGCCGAGTCGATAAACTGGCTATGTCGCACATCGATAGCCTGGAGTTGATGATCCAATTGCTCGAACTGGCTGCGAATGTCGCGGATCTGTTCGAGCAAACGGCTAGCCGCCGCCTCCACTGTTGGCGCCATCCCGTTTGCCCGTAGAAGCTGGGCGATCTGCATCACCTGCTCGTCGCTTGAGAGTTGTGTGAGCGCCTCCAACACCCCCGGTCGAAAGCGCGAAACATGATCCGTTGTGCGCAATTGATGATAGGCCTTGTCCACAATCTCGTCGCGATACTGTGTGAATGTTTGCTTCAATATATCACGGGTTTGGAATTGTTGTAGCACTTGTTCGATATGCCTGCCGATATTGTGCTGCAACTCTTTCAGGCCACTCATCAAGCTGATGGTTTGGCGGTGGGCTTCGGGTAACGAGATATGTGCATTGCCCTCGCGTATTGAGGTTTGGAGCAAACTGTAGATCGAGAAAATGAGGCCCTGAAGTGGCAATGGCTGATCCGAGGCGATCTCGCTGAACACATTGAGCAAGCGGAATGCGTAATCTGGGAGCGTATAGGATTGGCTGAAATCGCTCTGTGTCTCTGGGCGGAGCCAACCGCAGCGAGTCAGGTAACGCACAATCGCCCCGGCACGCGCCGTGAACGGATCATCGTCCTCGCTCTGTATCGCTGCATCCTCAGCATCGACTGTCGCTTGGAGCGCTTCGTTCTGACCATCAGCGAGCACCTCGCGCACAGCATCGATCACCAATTCGCGCGATAGCGGTTGATGATGGCGGCGCGCCTTCTCGAAAATGACCAGCAACACAGCGCTATAGATCGGCGCCCCAGACGATGCCAATGGATTAAACAGAGAGACTGGGAGCGTAGCAAATAAATTCATATCGACAAGTACCACGCTTTGCGGAGCGCTGCTAATGGGATATGTTCCTCAATTGCATCCTCTAGAACTTCAATCACAGTGGCAATCACTGGCCCGAGATCGATCAGCAATGCGGTATGCTCTTCGCTGCTTCTTTATCCGTACAGCACTTTTTATATTTTTTTGCCGCTTCCACAGTGGCAAGGATCGTTACGTCCTAACTTCATAAAACCTTCCAGAGCTATCCAATGCGTTACAAGCATGATTGTATCATTTTTAGAAGAGAAACGCTCTCTCCCTCACATACCGCACCCTATCGCGCAAAAGAGTTGCTCATCTGTTCGCATGACGGTATAATACAGAGCGACAACTTCCACGCTTGTGAAGTGATGCTAAGATGCCCACGCGAACCGTATGGCTATCCGCCACCCGCTCATCCTTTCGCTGCGGAATTGCCCCTGTTGAGTAAAAGAGGTATGCGATGACTGACCGACCACTGCTAGCTTTGATCGATGGCCATGCGCTGGCTTTCCGCGCCTTCCACGCGCTGCGCGAGGCGGGTCTGCGCTCTTCATCGGGCGAGCCGACCTATGCAGTGTTCGGCTTCATCAACATCCTACTCAATATGATCGAAACGCAGCATCCCCGCTATGTGGCCGTTTCGTTCGATATCGGGCGCACCTTCCGCGATGATCTGTACGCCGAGTATAAAGCCGGGCGCGGCGAAACCCCCGAGGAGTTCCACCCTCAACTCGAACGTATCCAGCAGTTGGTGCGGGCCTTCAACATCCCGATCTACACCTGCGAAGGCTACGAGGCCGATGATGTGATCGGCACGCTGTCGCGCCAAGCCGCCGAGTTGGGCGTCGATTCGATGATCCTCACCGGCGATACCGATACGCTGCAGTTAGTGAATGAACACGTAAGCGTGCTGCTGGCGAACCCGTACGGCAGAAAGACAACAACGACACTCTACAACGAGGCTCAGGTTGTGGAGCGCTACAAAGGCTTGCGCCCGAACCAACTCGCCGATCTGCGTGGCCTGAAAGGCGATACCTCCGACAATATCCCCGGCGTGAAGGGCATTGGCGAGACGGGCGCGATCGCGCTGCTCAACCAGTTCGGCACGATCGAGAACTTGTACGATCATCTCGACGAAGCGCCCAAGCGCTATCAGAAGGTGCTCGACGGCCAGCGCGACGCCGCACTGTTCAGCAAGAAGTTGGCGACCATCGTCTGCGATGTGCCGGTCACGCTCGATCTGAAGGCCTGCGAACTGCGCGATTACGACCGCAGCCAGTTGATCGCCCTGTTCCAGGAACTGGAATTGGGCGCGAGCCTGGTGAAGCGCCTGCCCGTGCCACACGGCGGCGGCGTCGAGATCGCCGCGCTGCCCACGATCAACAGCGGGACGCAGCAGATCGATATGTTCGCGCCAGCACCCGCGCCGTCGAGCGATGTGCCGCAGCAACTCTCGATGTTCGCGATGCCAGCCAGCGAATCCGGTTCCGTCACGCAGTTGCTCGACGATCCCCGCGCGCCGCTCGGCGATTACCGCGCGGTGCGCACCGAGGCGCAGCTCGCCGAATTGCTCGAAGCCCTGCAGGCCGCGTCCGCCATCGCCTTCGATACCGAGACCGATGGCCTGCGACCGTTCCAAGACGCGTTGGTCGGCATTTCGCTAGCCGTCACGCCCGGCCAAGCCTGGTATGTGCCGTTTGGCCATCAGGAGGCCAACCAGTTGCCCCGCGAGCGCGTGCTCGATGCGCTGCGCCCTTTCTTCAGCGATCCGCAGAAGCCCAAGTTCGGCCACAACGCCAAGTTCGATATGGAGTTTCTGATGAACGCGGGCGTGGAGGTGAAGGGCGTCACCTTCGACACCTCGATCGCCGCTGCGCTGCTCGATAAACGCAAGGGCCTGAAGGACTTGGCCTTCTACGAACTGAAACTGCCCGAGCCGATGACCGAGATCGAGACGCTGATCGGCAAGGGCAAGAACCAAATTCTGTTCTCGCAGGTGCCGATCGACCTTGCTACGCCCTACGCCGCCGCCGACGCCGATATGACGCTGCGCCTGACGCACGCGCTGGAGCCGCAGTTGGCCAGCCTGCCCAGCGTGCATATGATCTACACGCAGCTCGAAATACCGCTGATCCCGGTGCTGGCCCGCATGGAGCAGGCGGGCATCGGCCTCGATGTGCCGTTTATGAAGGAGCTTGGGCGGCGCATGGGCGACGATTTAGCCAAGCTGGAAGATCAGATCTATGCCTTTAACGGCGGCAAACTGAACATCAACTCCGGCGATCAACTGAGCGATCTGCTGTTTAATCGGCTGGGCTTGCCCACCGCTGGCCTGGAAAAGACCAAGACGGGGCGCTACTCGCTCACGGCCAGCGTGCTTGAGCGGATGGCCAACGCTCACCCAGTGATCGACCTGATCCTGCGTTACCGCCAACTCGCCAAATTGAAATCGACCTATGTCGATGCGCTGCCCGCGTTGGTGAACCCGTACACCGGGCGCGTGCACACCTCGTACAATCAGATCGGCGCGGCGACTGGGCGGCTCTCCTCGAATGACCCGAACCTGCAAAATATCCCCACCCGCACCGACGAGGGGCGCGAGATTCGGCGCGGATTCGTGGCGCAGCCGGGCCACGTGTTTATCGCCGCCGACTACTCGCAGATCGAGTTGCGCGTGCTGGCGCATATCACGCAAGACCCGAACTTGGTGCAGGCGTTCGACGAGGATCAGGACATCCACGCCGCCACCGCCTCGCAACTGTTCGGCGTGCCGATCGATCAGGTCAGCAAGAATCAACGGCGCATCGCCAAGATGACGGTGTTCGGCGTGATCTACGGCATCAGCGCATTTGGCTTGGCCGCTCGCACCGGCCTAAGCCGTGGTGAGGCGCAGCAACTGATCGACGAACTGTTCGCTCGTTTCCCTGGGCTACGCGACTACATCGACAAGACGCTCGTCGATGGACGCGAGCAGGGCTATGTGCACTCGCTGTTTGGCCGCCGCCGCTCCATGCCCGACCTGTTGAGCAGCGGCCCGCGCCGCCAAGCCGCCGAGCGTGAGGCGATCAACGCGCCCATCCAATCGACCTCCGCCGATATTATGAAGATCGCGATGCTGCGGGTCGATGAGGCGCTGAATAAGAGTAAGCTCGCCACGCGTATGCTGCTGCAGGTGCACGACGAACTGATCTTTGAGGCGCCGATCGAGGAGCAGGATCAGGTGATCGAGTTGGTGCGCACCGCGATGGAGGGCGCCTACCCCGAGTTGCGCGTGCGCCTCAAGGTCGATGTCGATGTTGGCCCGAATTGGGAAGAAATGGTCGAGGTAGCATAGACCACTTGGCAGGGGCACTCTGCATACTTATCGAAGCCTTATCATAGCCATTGAGCTTGGCAACGGGGAGGCGTTAACACGCGCAAGGTTGCTGTGTTACAATAGTATCAATGCGATAGAGCTCTATTTAATGGGATGATACGACCGATGCAGATTGTTGAACCCAGTCAAGATTCCGTGGCCGCTCGCAACACTGCACGACGTGTTACGGCTGACCACCCTGTATACTCAATTGTTGCGCCTGTCTACAACGAGGAGGCGCTGGTTGCTGAGTTCTGCCAACGCACGATCGCTGCAATGGAGCCGCTCGGCGAGCCATTCGAGATCGTTCTGGTAAACGACGGCTCGCGCGATAACAGCCCCAAAATTATTCGCGAGTTGCACAATAACGATCCGCGTATCAAGGTCGTTAACTTCTCGAAGAATTTTGGCCACCAAATAGCGATCACGGCTGGTATGGATTACGCCCGTGGCGATGCGGTTGTCGTCATCGATTCCGATCTGCAAGATCCTCCCGAAGTCATCCCCGAAATGATCAAGAAGTGGAAAGAGGGCTTTCAGGTCGTCTACGGTGTGCGCGGCGAGCGCGAAGGCGAGACAGCCTTCAAATTGGCGACGGCCTCGATCTTCTATCGCTTAATTCGCAAGATTACGAGTGTGGATATCCCGCTCGATGCTGGCGATTTTCGCTTGATGGACCGCAAGGTTGTCAACGCACTGAACCAGATGCGCGAACAGAAGCGCTTTATGCGCGGGCTCTCTGTGTGGGTCGGCTTTAATCAGACGGGCATCACCTACAAGCGCGATGCGCGCAAGGCTGGCGAAACGAAATACCCGTTGCGCAAGATGATTCGTTTTGCGCTCGATGGCATCACCGCGTTCTCGTACTTGCCGCTGCAGTTGGCCACCTACTTTGGCTTCGCCACTGCTGGACTCAGCCTGCTCTTCTTGATTGTGGTTGTGGTCCTGCGCCTCACCGGATCGGGCGAATCGTTCTACGGTCAAGCCTCTTCCTTGGTGAGTGTGCTGTTTTTGGGCAGCGTGCAGTTGATCTTCTTAGGTATCATTGGCGAATATCTTGGGCGTATCTACGATGAAGTGAAGCGCCGCCCTCTCTACATTGTGGCCGAAGAATTGGGCTTTGAACCCTCTACAGACACCAACTCCTAAGCACAATCGCTTCGTTTTCTGAGGGCATATGGCTACCGAGTAATTGGTCTTTTCCGCAGAAAAGACCAATTACGCCATCTCATAGCTTATCGGGTGTTGGATCAACAGTAACTCCAAGGCAATCGAAAGCAGCGGTTGCCTACGCATCGCATCACCTTTTCAGACTGGATCAGAACATAGTCACGCTTGTAAGAAACCTGATGAAGCAATGAGCAAACCCCATTATCTCAATGTCGATCTCGTTGTTGACTCCCTAGAGGAGCTTACCCCGCTTGTCGAGGGTTTTGGCGAGAATGTGTTCGTGCTTTTCAATGGCCGCGTGGGAGAACATTACCGCGTTATCTTCGAGATATCGGGTGGCGATTCAACCGCGAATGATGACATCGCCTTGTTCTGCTCGTTGATCGATGCCCTGCAGGGCGAAGCGCTCAGGTGTTGGCAGAACGCGTTCTCCCGCGAGTTTGATCTGGGTTTTGAGTCGGGTCTAGAGGGTGAACAAGTACGCATTGCGCTTCAACCGGACGTGATCTCGCGTATAGCTGCTTGTGGAGCCTCCATTGCTGTGACGGTCTACCCTATCAACCCGTCGGATATGCTTTTGAATTGATACGACCGTTGGGCAGACCTACTCTTCGCGAATGGCGCAGATGCGTCGTATCCTGCGCCGTTTGAGGTTTTCGTGCTTCTCGGCCATTGGGCTGATCCTCTTGCGACGACTAGTACGGCGTGCTACAATGAATCACCAATCGATGGCAAGAAAACGAACGTACCCATCATTGGTGCCCGCTGAGTAGGAAGATACTCGGCATTTCCTGTTTGGGGGAAGGAGTAAAACGATCACAGAACCTATCATCACCACGGCAGATGGGCGTCGGTTGCACGCCACCAAATCACCCCGCGAACGCGCCTTCCTTGTCGGTGCCGAACTCACTGGCGATCGTAGCCCCTGGAGCGCAGAAGATTCGTTGCGCGAGTTAGCTCTACTCGCCGATACTGCCGGCCTCGAAGTGGTTGGCAGCGCTTATCAGCGCCTCAAACACCCGTTTCCCAAGCATTTTATCGGCCCTGGTAAGATCGCCGAGATCGCTGCGCTGCGCGAGGAGTATGGCTACGATCTGGTGGTGTTCGACGATGAGTTGACGCCCGCTCAAACGCGCAACATTGAGGAGATCCTCAAGACGCGCGTGCTCGATCGACCCGGCCTGATCCTCGACATCTTCGCTTCGCATGCCCGCACTCACGAGGGCCGCATTCAGGTTGAGCTAGCGCAGTACAAATATCTGCTACCACGACTGCGCCGCCAATGGACGCACCTTGAGCGCCAGGCTGGTGGCGGCGGTGGCTCGGCTGGCGGTGTGGTCGGCTTGCGCGGTCCCGGTGAGACTCAGCTTGAGACTGACCGACGTTTGATCTCGCGGCGCATCACGATGCTCGAAGAGCAGATCAGAGATGTTCATCGCCAACGCGAGCTGTACCGCGCCCGACGGCGGCGCAGCGGTATCCCAGTGGTGGCGTTGGTTGGCTATACCAACGCTGGCAAGTCTACGCTGCTCAATGCTATCGCTGGTGCCGATGTGCGTGCTGAGGATCGACTGTTCGCCACGCTCGACCCGACTACGCGTCAGGTGACGCTGCCCGGCGGCCAAGAGATTCTGCTGACCGACACGGTCGGTTTCATCCAGAAATTGCCGCATGAACTGGTGGCGGCCTTCCGGGCCACGCTGGAGGAGATCAACGAGGCCGATCTGTTACTGCACGTGTTGGATATTACGCACCCCAACGCCGCACAGCAGACCGATACCGTGTTATCGACACTGGCCGATCTGCAGGCTGATCAGCGCCCGATGCTGACGGTGCTGAACAAGGTCGATCGGCTGGACGGCGTGGTCGAGGGAGATCTGGCGAAGTTGGCGGGCGACTTGGGCTTGCCCGATGATTACATCGCGATATCCGCGCAGCAGGGTTGGGGTCTCGATACGCTACGCCAGCGCATTGAAGATACCCTGAGCCAGCGTATGTCGCAGTTCAGCGCCTTTATCCCGTACAAACGCAACGATTTGGTGGCGCTGTGGCGGCAGCGTGGCACCGTCGATGAAGAACGCTTTGAGGCGGAGGGCACATTCCTGAGTGGGCGCTTGCCCGTCGCTGTTGCTGGTCAGCTTGCACCGTTCAAGGTGTAGGCGCGCTCGATACACTGTTGATGCCGTTACTTTCGTTCTGCGAAGGTAACGGCATATCTGTTTTTCTCCCTATTGATTCTCATCGTATCGATCACGACGATGGTATAATGGCTTGAGATTCAAGGGACAATGTGGCGCGGCAGCGTTGCCGCCTCATCTGGTGATGCATGACAGCTTCTGAACCTCACGAAACAACCCCAACCGCTCCCGAACCAACTCCGTCACAGAACGTATCAACGCCTACAACTGTATCGTCTGATTCAGAGCTGCAACCTGAGCCTCCACCATCGGGGCCGTCTGTGCCATCGCTTCCTCCTGCGGTGATGCGCCGGAATTTTCAGCTTGGACTCGCCAATGGCTATTTGTTCGGTTTTGGAGATGCGCTCAGTAGCGCGAATCTAGTGTTGGCCCTGCTTGTGCGCCAACTTGGCGGTTCGCTGGCCCTGGTTGGTCTATTGCCCGCCCTGCAATCGGGCGGTTTTTTGTTGCCACAGCTATTGGTGGGTGGGCGCCTCCAGGCGATGACCTACAAAATGCCGCTGTATCGGCGCGCCGCCTATGCCCGTAGCTTCACGTGGCTGTTGATCACGATCATCGTCTTTTGCTCGGCGCTGCTGCCGAGCAGTGTAGCGCTCGGCCTGCTGGTCGTGTTTTATATGATCTTCAACATCGGCGGCGGCACGAGCGCTCTGGCGTTTCAGGACATTGTGGCGAAGGTGATCCCGCCGCAGCGGCGCGGTAGCTTTTTCGGCACGCGCCAGTTGATCACCGGCCTGCTGACGGTGGTGATCGCCGGACCGCTGGTGCGCTGGCTGCTCGATGACGCAGGACCGTTGTCCTTCCCTTTTAATTTTGGCGTACTGGTGTTATTCAGCCTGCTGCTCTATTCGGTGAGCCTGTTCGCGTTCACGATGGTGGTGGAGCCGCCGCAACTGCGCTTGGGCGTGCGCATGAAGGTCATCGAGGGATTGCGCATGGCGCCCCGTTTACTCCGCGAGAATAAGAATTATCGCTGGTTTATCGTTGGGCGTATCCTGATGCGCGTCAGCCAGATCGCCGAGCCGTTCTACCTGATTTACGCCACAGAGGTGTTGGGCTTGTCGGCGAGCGTTGCGGGAGTCTACCTCTCGTTGCGCGCGATCGCCGGGGCGCTGTCGAACCTTGTGTGGGGTCGCATCAGCGCTCGACGAGGCAACCGTATGTTGTTGTTGACCTCGGGCATCCTGTTGGTGCTGACGCCAGCGTTTGCACTGATTGGCCCGTGGGTAGTGCAGATGCTCAACCTGAACTCGCTGGCGATGATGATGGCGATCGGCGTGGTCTTTTTGTTATCGGGCGCGGCCACCGATGGGAGCAATATCGCCAACACCACCTACTTGCTCGAAATTGTGCCGGAGATGGAGCGGCCCACCTACATGGCGCTGGCGAATACCATGCTTGGCATTGTGACCTTTTTGCCAGTGCTTGGCGGCTGGCTGATCGCCTTGATGGGCTATGAGGGGTCGTTTGTGTTGGGCACGGTGTTTGGCCTGTTGGGGCTGTTTGCCTCGTTTCAGCTTGGTGAACCGAACAAAGCGTTCAATGCCCCACCGCGCGATTAGCACCGCTTGTGTGGTGTGACAATGAGCAAGCTGCGGATCGAACGGCATCCCACACTGCCGTAGTTACCCGTAGCCCCGCCGCCGTCCGTTGGCTTGGCACTTCAAAGCCCGGAGCATGACTACGGGCGCATCCCTTAGGGATGCGCCTTTTGCGTCGGCAGAAACAGAAGCACGTTGAGGCGTGTTGATGGTTGCCTGCGGTAGCGGAACCTGGGCTGTTAGAGCAGCGATTTCAGCTCTTCGGCGCTGGCGCGGTTCATGCCGGGCACGGCGGCGAGTTGTTCGACGGTGGCGGCCCGAATGCCGTCGAGCGAGCCGAACGCCTTGAGCAGCGCGCGCTTGCGCTTTGGCCCGATGCCGGGGATGTCGTCGAGCGTGGAGGCCACCGCCGATTTGGTGCGCAAACTGCGGTGGTAGTGCTTGGCGAAGCGGTCGGTCTCCTCGTCGATGGTCTGCACCAACCGCAGCGCTGCGCTATCGCGGGGCAGCACGATCAGGTCGCTCGCGCCGGGCAGCAGCAGGTCGAAGCGGTCGCGCTTGGGGCCTTTCACAACACCCACGATCGGGATGTGGTCGAAGTTCAGTTCGCGCAGCACGCTCAGCGCGCCGTTGAGTTGGCCCGCGCCACCGTCGATCAGGATCAGGTCGGGCAGCTCGCTCCAACTCGTGTCGTTGTCGGTCTGCTCGGCGTTGTTCTCCGCCGTGATGGCTTGGTCCTCGGCTGCCGTCTCGTCGTTGGCTTGCGTCTCGCCCCTGGCGATCGCGGCCCGCACGAAACGCCGATGCAGCACCTCCTGAATGGAGGCCACGTCGTTCGCGCCCTCGACCGTCCTGATGCGGAATTTGCGGTAGCGGCTCTTCTTCGGCTCGCCCTGCTCGAACACCACCATCGCGCCAACCGAGTTGGTGCCCTGTGTGTTCGAGATGTCGTAGCACTCGATCCGCATCGGCAGGCTGGGCAAGTTCAGGATCTGGCGCAACTCCGTGAGGCTCGACATAGCGCGCTGCTCGCTGTTGAGCCATTGCAGCCGCATCTGTTCGAGTTGCTGGCGCGCGTTCTGCGCGGCGAGCTCCACCAGTTTCTTCTTCTCGCCCCGTCGCGGCACCTGGATCTCGACCTTGTGGCCGCCCTTGCTGCCCAGCCACTGCTCGATGATCATCGGCTCCTCGACGTAATCGGCCAGCAGAATGTTCGGCGGCACCTGCGCGGCGCTCTCGTAGAACTGCGTAATGAACGAGCTGAGTAGCTGCTGATCGTCCTCATCCTCGGTGTTTTGCAGCGCGAACGGCTCCGAGCCGATCAGCTTGCCGCCGCGAATGTAGAAGATCTGCACCACCGCCGAGCCATTCTCGCGGGCGAAGGCGATCACGTCTTGATCCGTGTGGACCGTGCGCATCACCTGCTGGCTCTGCATCACTCGTTCGATGTCGCGCACTTGGTCGCGCAGATACGCGGCCCGCTCGAACTCCAAGTTCTCGGCGGCGCGCTCCATGCGATTGCGCAGATCGCGCACGATCTGCTCGGTCTTGCCTTCGAGGAAGCGGCAGACCGCTTCAATCGTGGCGCGATACTCGGCCTGATCCACCAGCGCGGGCACGCACGGCCCCAAGCAGCGGTGGATGTCGTAGTACATACAGGGCTTGCCGAGCTTGCGGTGGCGGGTGAATTTATCGTCGGCGCAATCGAACGGCGGGCGGAAGGCGAACAGCTGATTCAACTGCTTCAGCAAGCGCCTCACCGCGCCAGCGTTCGCGTACGGCCCGAAGTAGCGCGCCCCATCGTCTAGCACCTTGCGGGTTGTCATCACCCGTGGCCACGCCTCCTGCAGCGTCACCTTGATGTAGGGATAGCTCTTGTCGTCCTTGAGCAGAATGTTGTATTTGGGCCGATGCTGCTTGATCAGATTCATTTCGAGCAGCAGCGCCTCTAGCTCCGACGTCGTGACGATGATGTCGAAATCGGCGATCTGCGCGACCATGCGGCGCGTTTTGGAGCTAAGGCCCTGCGGCGCGCCGAAGTACGAGCGCATACGGTCGCGCAGGCTCTTGCTCTTGCCCACGTACAGGATCGTGCCACGGGCATCCTTCCAAATATAGACGCCGGGCGACAACGGCACATTTTTCAACCGCTCCTCGAACAACGTCGGGTTGGCGATTGATGTTTTGCTTAAATCGGGCATGGACCTTCGTTAGGGCTTTACAATGAGGCGCAGGCGGAATGTGCTAGACGATCATATGTGCTATAGTATACCTGATCGCTGGTTTCGAAGCAATCACGCCGTCAGATCGAGCTCCCACGTCTCTTCGACGAGATCGTGCCCAAAGCTGTGGTGCGGCGCCGATTCGACCATGCGGAAGCCGTGTGAGGCGTACAAGGCTCGCGCGGCAGTCAGGTTTTGCTGCGTCCAAAGGGTGATGGTGCGGTAGCCCGCCGCCCGCGCGAAGGCGATACACTCGCGCACCATCCGCTTACCGATTCCCAAGCCCCGCACGCTCGGCAGCAGCAACAGCAAGCGCAACTTCGCCACCTCGTCGCTCTTCTTCACTAGCATAATCGAGCCAACTGGTTCGCCGTTGACTGTCGCGATCCAACAGCGCTCGCAACGTGGGTCGTGCTGCTGGCAGAACGCGGCCACTACGCCCGCCACCAACGCCTCGAACTCGCTGTTCCAGCCGTACTCCAAAGCGTAGAGGCGCGCATGTTGCTGCACGATCCAGCCCATATCGCCGGGCTGCGGCTCGCGCAACTCGAACGCCACCGCGCGCTCGGAGGGCGCGCCCAACAGGTGCATAATCTTGTCCATCGAGCGCAGCAACTCTTGGCGCTCATCGGGCCGCAGCCGCTCCAACTGCGCCGCCACCTGTTCGGAGGCGGCCTGCTCTAACTCGCAGAACGCCGCCTGGCCCGTTTCGGTGAGGCGCAACAGCACCTGCCGCCCATCCGAGGGCGAGGGCGACTTCTGCACCAATCCCTGCTGCTCGAAGCGCCGCACGATCCGGCTGAGGTATCCGCTATCTAACCCCAACCATTGGCTGATTTCGGTGGCCGTCACGTGCTCTTGATGCGCCAATTCGTACAGCACCCGCGCTTCGGCCAGCGAAAACTGGCTGCGCAGGTACACTTCATCGAGCAGGCCGATTTGACGCGTATAGAAGCGGTTGAAGCGCCGCACTGCCTCGACGCCCGCATCCCGAACGATCATTTGCATCGTTGCCTCCTCTCGAAATTACCTGACAAAAGCAACTATATTGTTGATCATGTCATGTATTTGTGCAGGAGTCAAGCAGCAGTTTTTTGGTACAATGCCTGCGACATTTGATACAAGAAAGGCATTTCGGCCAAGTGTATGCTTGAAACCATTTATCTTGTGCGCCACGCTGCGCCCGACCTCACGACGAACATTCCCTACACGCTCCCTCCTGGCCCGCCGCTCAGTGAGATCGGCCTACGCGAAGCCTCACAAACGGCTAACTGGCTGATCGGTCATCAGATCGAGCAGATCTTCTCTTCGCCGTTCGACCGTACGCACACCACCGCCAAAGCCATCAGCAACGCGCTCGGCAAGCCCATCACGCTCACCGAGGCCCTACGCGAAGGCGCGCCCTACGAGACGCACTCCCGAGTGCGTGAACGGATCGCCGAACTGCTGCAACAACTCGACGATTCGCCCTTCCGCACAATCGCGCTGGTCACGCACGGTATCTGCATCCAGATGGTGCTGCAGGTCACCACCAACAACACCATCGACCTGAGCAATCACGTGTACGACAGGGACGGCAACCATTCGCCGACGGCTGGTGTGTGGCGCGGGCAGCGCGAATCCGGTCGCTGGCAGTGGGAATTCGTGTTCCGCCCCAGCTAAGGTACATCATCGCGGCCCCATCGTGGGCCGCTTCTCCCCTCTTACAAGCGCGCCATCGCCTACAAGCGCTGTATTGTTTGGGAAAGAAAGTGCAACCGCCTCGGCAGCGCCCGTCGCTCTGGCAACCGCGTTGGCTCAGCAGCGCACGCCGCCCGTTCAGATGGACTTGGGGCGGCGACGTACGCCCATGCTTGCTCCGAACTGCGCGATCTGCGTCTCCCCGACGCGACTCTGCACCCATCAGCATCATGCAGCGCTGTTAGGCAGGATAGTGTACAATACGAACCGCAAACGACACCGAGGTAGAGCGCATGAAAGTCGTAACCACCGCACAAATGCGCGAACTAGAAGCCGCTGCGGTAGCGGCAGGCGCAACGTGGCCAGGATTGATGGAGCAAGCGGGCGCAGGCGTCGCATACGCCGCTCACCGCCTACTTGGCGACTCGCGAGGCCGCCCCATCCTCGTGTTGGTTGGCCCGGGCAACAACGGCGGCGATGCGCTTGTGGTTGCGCGCCACCTGCACGATGCTGGCGGACACGTCACGCTCTACTACTGGCGGCGTCCCGACACGCCCGACGATCACAACCGCCAACTCTGCCGCCAACGACATATCGCTGAATACGACGCCGCTGCCGATGCCGACCTCGCCGAATTACGCCGCCTCGTCGATACCAGCGCATTGCTGATCGACGGCCTGCTGGGCATGGGCATCAGCCGCCCCGTCGTCGGCGAGCTAGCGGCGATCGTCGATGTGGTGAACCAGCGCCCTCCCAGCGTCACGCTGCTCAGCATTGATCTGCCGACCGGCATCGATTCCGATAGCGGCATGCCGAAGGGTCAGGCGCTCCGAGCCGATCACACCATTGCAACTGGGCTGCCCAAGCGCGGATTGCTGCAATACCCGGGCCGAAGCCACGCAGGCACCATCGGCCTCGCACCTATCGATCTTGTGGAACAAGATGTGGAGGCAATCATGAGCGAAACAATCGATGCAACTAAGCTGCGCAAGTTGTTGCCAGCTCGCCCCGATGACTCCCATAAAGGCACCTTTGGTAAAGCCCTTGTTGTGGCCGGATCGCTGCTCTACCCGGGCGCGGCCAGCCTCGCCACCGCCGCCGCAGCACGGGTTGGCGCGGGCATCGTCACGCTCGCCACCGGGCGGAGCACCCTGCTCGGTCCGGGCCGCATCCCCGAGATCACGCTGCGTCCCCTGCCCGAGGCCGATTGGGGCACGCTCGGCGAATCGGCTGCCGATGAACTGCTCAAGCATCTCGACAAATATCAGGCGCTGTTGGTTGGCCCAGGCTTGGGCGCGGAGGAAGCCACACGCGGCTTTATCGAACGGCTGCTCGGCATCGAACAACCGCGCCATCGCGGCCACATCGGCTTCCGCATCGGCGGCGAAGAGCGCTCGAATGCGCAGCAGACGCGCCCCGAACTGCCACCCACCGTGCTCGATGCCGATGCGCTCAACCACCTGAGCGCGCTCGAAAACTGGTGGGAGCGTCTGCCCCATGGCCGCTGCGTGCTCACGCCGCACGTCGGCGAAATGCGGCGATTGCTCGGTGTCGAAGAGCTCGACGCCGACCGCGTCGCCGTCGCCGAGCAAGCGGCGCAGAAGTGGGGCCAAGTCGTCGTGCTCAAAGGCGCAACCACCGTCATCGCCGACCCGGAGGGCCGTAGCCTGCTGCACGCTGGCGGTAACGCCGCACTGGCCACGGCTGGCACCGGTGACGTGTTGGCGGGCGCGATCGTGGGTCTGCTAGCACAGGGCGTTTCCCCGCGCGATGCTGCTGCGCTTGGCGTGTACCTGCACAGCGCGGTTGGCAAGCTGCTGCGCGACAAGCTCGGCGATGCCGGGACGCTCGCGAGCGACCTGTTGCCGCTGCTGCCGCTCGCCATCAAAGCGCTCAAAGAAGGCAATTCGTAGTAACCTCAATGGAGCACATATGCCGATTTACGAATATCTCTGTCCGAACTGCAATGGGCGCTTCCAGAAACTGGTGCAAGGCTTCAGCGACCCGGTTGGGCTAGCCTGCCCGCGCTGCAACAACACCTCAGTGCGGCGCGTCGTATCGCGCGTGGCGGTGCTCAAATCCGAGGAAGCCCGTGCCGATGCGCTCGCCGACCCCTCGATGTTGTCGGGCCTCGACGAGAATGACCCCAAATCGATCGCCCGTTGGGCCAAGAAACTCGGCAAAGAGCTTGGCGAGGAAGCTGGCGACGATTGGGATCAAATGGTCGATGAAATGCTGGAAGAAGAACTCAGCAACGACGGCTCGAAGAAAGAGGACAAAAAGGCCGATGACCTTGGTTGGGGCTGATCTGTTGCAGAACCACCATAAACGGCTATAATACCCATAGTTTATCGATCGCACTATCAACACAAATTAAGGATATATCGATGTTTCGTCGTCTATTCGGGCGTGGTCAAGATGCACCTCGTACCGAAGAAGAAGCTCGCGAAGAAGAAACAAAAATAGATCAGGCAACCGCCAAAGCTCGGCGTGGCCTGTTTGGCCAGATCGCCAGCTTGTTCGCCGTTGATGATCCGATCACCGATGAGTTTTGGGATGATCTTGAGGCGCTGCTGGTGCAAGCCGATGTAGGCGTCGAGACCACCCAATACCTCGTCAACCGCACCAAGGACCGCTGTAACCGCAACGGCGTGAAGCGTATCCGCGAAGCGAAGGATATGCTGAAGGCCGAGATGGTGCGCGTGTTCCAGGATCAAGTGCGCCCGCCGACGCAGGCTCAGCCCTACGTGCTGTTGGTGGTGGGCGTGAACGGCGCGGGCAAAACCACCCTGATCGCCAAACTGGCGCATCGCTTCAAAAACCAGTTCGGCAAGAACGTGCTGTTGGCCGCCGCCGACACCTTCCGCGCCGCCGCCACCGAGCAGCTTGAGACGTGGGCCGAGCGGGTCGATGTGCCCGTGATCTCGCGTGGGCAGGGTGCCGACCCGGGTGCGGTGGTGTACGATGCAGTGGAGGCCGCGCTGGAGCGCAATGTCGACATTCTGATCGTCGATACCGCCGGGCGATTGCACGCCAAAGCCAACCTGATGCGCGAGCTAGAGAAACTGCGCAATATCATCCGTCGGCGCATCCCCAACGCACCGCACGAGGTGCTGTTGGTGATCGACGCCACCACCGGGCAAAATGGTGTCTTGCAGGCCAAAGCGTTTATGCAGGCTGTGGATGTGACCGACGTGGCCATCACAAAGCTCGATGGCAGCGCCAAGGGCGGGATCGCCTTCGCCGTCGCTCAGGACATCGAACGCCCCATCCGCTACATCGGCACGGGCGAGAAGATGAGCGACTTGGCAATGTTCGATTCCCAATCATTCGTCGATTCGTTGTTCCAGGAGTAACCCTAGCACAGTCACGAGCGCTGCGAGGAAAGGCAGCGTGTAGCGGAATAGAAAGAGGTTCGTAGCATGGCCCCCGAGATCGCCACTTGTCCAGTTTGTAAACAGAAACTCATGGTTCAGGATTACGTTGTCGTTGGAAGCGAAATGGTTTGCGCTGATTGCGAAACCACGTTGCGCATCACAAGCCGCAAGCCATTGAAGATAGAACTGGTCCCCTACACCGCCACGCTCGATATGAACGGTCGGCCCGAGTCGTACAGCTAGGCGTGTGATACAGTTATCCTCATCAGTGTAGCCTTCGTCAGGCCATCGAAGCTAGTCACTGAATTGCAGGTATCATAGTTGTGGTCGATTTTTCGCATAGATGCCGAAGAATCGACCACACAGACTATCTTCGCCACATCCCAAATCGGCATTGCACTCACCGCCTCAACCCGACCGATGGAATCGCTACCGCGTCAGAGTGAAAAGTGAGAACGATGTTTTTTGAAGCACGCTTTCGCCAACGCTGGTTGCCTCGCTTTCCCCAAGCACTGCGTTATCCCGCTTTTTTCCGCATTGGGTTGTGTGCGCTGCTGATGCTGCTGCTGCAGGGCTGCATGCTGATGTCGGGCACGCTATCGACCACCGATACCCAACCTACTGGCGGCAATTTGAACACGACCTTTGTGAGTGCCGAAGGGACTCGCGAGGTGTGGTTCCCGACGGGCGCTCCCGCGGCGCGCCTGAACGTGATCTCGTGGGTGCGCGTGCAACAGGGCGAATTGCGCATCGAGTTGCTCAACCCCGATGGAGCCGTGGCGATCGCTATTCAGGGTCGCCCCGATGAGCAGATCACCCGCGTGGGCGAGGTTACAACCGATAACGAGGGCAACCTGCGCTACCGAGTCACGGCTCGCGGCGCGCGTAACGGTGGCTACGAGGTGTTGTACCAGATCGCGCCCTAACATCGTTTTGCACCGATAGCATAAAAGCATTTTATAATTGCTGCACCCGCATCTGTTCATAACCGCGACAGATCGGTGCGATGATAGCCAGGCATTCGAGTCTCATCAGCGTAGGAGTGCTACTCATGCCGCTTTCTCAGGAAGATATTTTGCGGCTTGTCCGAGATGAACAGGTCGAATTTATCAATCTTCAGTTTTCCGATATTGTAGGTTTGGTGAAGAATGTCACCATCCCCGTGGCTCAACTCAACGATTGCTTAGACCACGGCGTCTGGTTCGATGGCTCGGCGATCGAGGGCTTCGCCCGCGTGGCCGAGAGCGATATGTACCTGGTGCCCGATCTCGATAGCTTCGCGGTGGTCCCGTGGGATCGCGAGGCGGGCTTCACCACGGCGCGCCTGATCTGCGACGTGTTCACGCCCGACGGTCGGCCCTTCGCTGGCGACCCGCGCAATGCCCTCAAACTGGTGCTTGCCGAGGCCGAGCGGCTTGGGTTCACCTACAACTGCGGCCCCGAACTGGAGTTCTTCCTCTTTAAGCCCGAGGCGCTGCATACCTCCACGCCGATACCGCACGATGTGGCTGGCTACTTCGACGTATCGACCGATATGGCCACCCATATTCGGCGGCATATGGTGCGGGCGCTGGCGGCTTTCGGCATCGAGGTTGAGGCGTCGCATCACGAGGTGGCGAGCGGCCAGCACGAGATCGACTTCAAGTACGGCCCGGCCCTGCGCACCGCCGATCACGCGGTCACGTTCCGCTCCACGCTCAAGGCGGTGGCGCAGCAGCACAATCTGCACGTGACGTTTATGCCCAAGCCGCTCTCGGGCGTCAACGGCAGCGGCATGCACGTGCACCAGAGCTTGAGCGACATCAAGACGGGCAAGAATCTGTTCTACGACGCCAACGACCCGTACGGCTTATCGAAGATCGCTCGCCACTTCATCGCTGGCCTGCTGGCCCACGGCAAGGGTATGGTCGCGGTGTTGGCGCCGCTGGTGAACTCGTACAAGCGGCTGGTGCCCGGCTACGAGGCGCCCGTCTACCTGAGTTGGGGTCGCACCAATCGCTCGGCGCTTGTGCGGGTACCGCGCATTAGCGCCACGCGCTCGCAGGCCACCCGTGTGGAGTTGCGATGCCCCGATCCCTCGTGCAACCCGTATCTCGCCTTTGCCGTGATGCTGAAAGCCGGACTCGACGGCATTCAGCGCGAATTGCCGCTGCCAGAAGCGGCGGAAGAGGACTTGTACCACGTTGATCCGCGTGCCCGTGGCTTAGAGCGCTTGCCGACCTCCTTGGGCGAAGCGCTTGAAGAGCTACAGCGCGATGAGTTGATCGCCGCCGCGTTAGGGCCGCACATCTTCGAGCGCTTCCTAGAGGCCAAAACGCAGGAATGGGACGAATACCGGATGCATGTGAGCCAATGGGAGTTACAACGGTATCTACCCATCTATTAGTGAGGTATCTATGCAATCAGTCGCATTACTTGGCGTTGGAATTATGGGCGCGGGGATGGCGCAGAATCTGCTGCGGGCCGGCTTCCCGCTGAGCGTATACAACCGCACACGGGCCAAGGCCGAACCGCTCGCAGCGCACGGTGCTCGGATCGTCGATACACCCCGCGAAGCCGCGCAGGACGCCGATGTGATCTTCTCGATGGTCGGCGACGATTCCGCCTCACGGGCGGTGTGGCTCGGCGACGACGGCGCGTTGGCGGCGGCCAAGCCCAACGCGGTGTTGATCGAGTGCAGCACGCTTTCGATCGCGTGGGTGCGCGAGTTGGCGGCGCTCGCCGCAGAGCGTGGCCTGGCGTTTCTCGATTCGCCGGTGGGTGGCAGCAAGGATGCCGCTGAGGCTGGTCAACTGCGCCTGCTTGTCGGCGGTGAGAGTGACGTGATCGAGCGGGTGCGCCCGATGTTGGAGGCGATCAGCCAAGACATCACGCACTTCGGGCCGAACGGCTCCGGCGCGCTGATGAAACTCGTCAACAATATGATGGGCGCGGTTCAGACGGCGGTGTTGGCCGAGGGTCTGTTGCTAGCCGAACGGGCTGGCCTCGACATGGAACAAGTGGTCTCGTTCATCATCAACGGCGCGCCGGGCAGCCCGATTGTGAAGGGCAAGGCTGGCCGTATGAAGGACCGCGACTACGACGAAACGCATTTCGCGCTCAAGTGGATGCACAAAGACGCTGGCTACGCCCTGCGCGCTGGCGACGAGTACCGCGTGCCGATGCCGACGCTGGCGGTGGCCCGCGAAGTGTACCGCATGGCAGGCAACTTGGGCCTCACTGAATCCGATTTCGCGGCGGTGATCGAGGCGCTGCGCAACGAACTCTAGATCGGCTGGTCGCCACCCTGCGATGTGGTTGGTTACACCCACGTTTTACGCTTTCGCGATGGCAGTGGTATAATACGCGCCGCAGAAGAATGGGTGGAATATGCGTTCACTAGCGATTGTTATTGTCAATTATAATACCCGCGATTTGCTGCGCGATTGCCTGCGTTCGCTCGCTACCGCCGCGCCTCGCAGCGATGTGACGACGTGGGTGGTCGATAACTGCTCGTCGGATGGCAGCGCCGAGATGGTGCGCGCCGAGTTCCCGAACGTGCAACTGATCGTCAGCGAGCACAACGGCGGGTATGCCTACGCCAACAACTTGGCGCTTCGCCCGTTGCTAGCGCCCGGCGCAACGCCCGACTTCGCGCTGTTGCTGAACCCCGACACGGTGGTGCCGCCCGACGCGCTCGACATCCTGCTCGATTACATGGACGAGCATCCCGACGTGGGCGCGTGCGGCCCGAAACTGCTGCTCGCGGATGGCTCCCTCGATCTGGCCTGTCGCCGTGGATTCCCCACGCCCGAGGTCGCCTTCTATCGTATGACAGGTTTATCGCGGCTGTTCCCACGGAGCCCGCGCTTCGCCCGCTACAATATGACCTACCTCGATCCCGATGTGGAGACGGAGGTCGATTCCGTTGTGGGCGCGTGCATGCTGGTGCGCGGCTCGCTGCTGCACGAAGTCGGTCTGCTCGACGAGACGTTCTTTATGTACGGCGAAGATCTCGATTGGGCCTACCGCATCAAGCAGTATGGCTGGAAGATTATGTACGTGCCGCGCGTCATTGTTCATCACTATAAGCGCGCTGCTAGCGGCCAACGCCCGTTCCCGTCGATACGCGCGTTCTACGATGCGATGCGGATCTTTCACCGCAAGCATTACGCCGCTACCACACCTGCCCCCCTCAACCTGCTGATCGAGGTGGGGATCGCGCTTAAGGAGGCCTGGAGTCTTGGCAGCAATCTCCTCCGTCCCGCAGCCACGCGCCGAGTCAGCTAGAGCTATGCGCTCGCGCTCTTGGGTGCTGCGTCTGCTGTTGACGCTTATTTTGATGTTCCTCGATGTCTTGGCGTTCAACTTGGCATTCGTGGGCGTCTACATATGGCGGTTGCGTGCTGGCGATCTGAGCGAGTTCACGATCTCGCCAGATATTCCTTTCTGGCTGTATATCGGCCTGTTCAACCTGGCGTTCCTTACGACGTTCTTCCTGAGCGGGATGTACATCATCAAGCGCGGCACCTCGCGTGTTGATGAGGCGTTCAAGGTGGCTGTGGTTGTCTCGCTCAGCACCTTCGGCGCGTTCTTGCTCACCACCGCGCTGCCGCAGATCCGCCGCGATATCATCCCGCTGCCCTGGAGCCCGCAGATCCTGCTGTTCGGCTGGGTGATCACCATGCTGGCCGTGATGCTGGTGCGGCTCTTGTATCGTACAGTGCTGTACACCCTGCGTCGCCGTGGCATCGACGTGCGGCGCGTGGTGCTGGTCGGCGCCCGTGAGCCGGGCCAAGTCGTTTACCAAAGCATCCAACGTCTGCCGAAACTCGGCTACCATGTCGTGGGCTTTTTATCGAACAGCGCGCCAGTCGGCAGCGAAGTGATGGGTGTGCCCGTGCTCGGCAAGATCGACTCGCTCGGGCGCGTGATCCGCGTCACGCAGGCCGACGAGGTGATCATCGCCTTGTCGGGGCGCTCCTCATCCGAGATCCTGGATATCGTCAGCCTCGCCGAGGACGAATCGGTCGATATCAAGCTCTACCCCGATTCGTTCCAGTTGATCACCAACAACGAGATCTCGGTGGGCGATATCAGCGGTCTGCCGTTGATCCACGTGAAGAACGTGGCGCTCGACAATCCGCTCAACCGTGCGTTGAAGCGAGCGCTCGATCTGATCGTCGCGATCTTCGTGATGATCTTCTTCTCGCCGATCATGCTGCTGATCGCACTGCTGATCAAGCTCGACTCGCCCGGCCCGGTCTTCTTCGTGCAGGAGCGTGTGGGGTTAGACGGCAAGCCGTTCCCCTGCCTCAAGTTCCGTGGCATGCGCGTTGATGCGGCGCAGATGGGCAACTGGACCACCAAGGACGACCCGCGCATCACACACATCGGCTCGTTCCTGCGGCGCTACTCGCTCGACGAGTTGCCACAGTTTATGAACGTGCTGCGCGGCGAGATGAGTGTGGTCGGCCCGCGCCCCGAGCAACCCGTGTGGGTGGAGCGCTTCAGCCAGAGCATCCCCCGCTACGTGCGTCGCCACAAGCAGAAGGCCGGAATCACGGGTTGGGCGCAGGTCAACGGCCTGCGGGGCGATACCAGCATCGAAGAACGCACCCGTTATGATTTATACTATATCGAGAATTGGTCGTTGTGGTTTGATATACGGATTATCATTAAGACAGTCGTCGGTGTGATAACTGGTGACGTGAACGGATATTAACGCATGACAGCTTTGTACGAACTTACGATTGCTGAGGCCCGTGCGCTGCTCGATCGGCGCGAGATTAGCGCGGTCGAACTGACCCAAGCCCACTTGGATCGCATCGCCGCCGTTGAGCCGAAGGTGAACTCGTTCCTGTCGCTCGATGGCGATGCCGCGCTTGCGCAAGCCAAGGCTGCCGATGAAGGCCCAGCAACCGGCTCGCCGCTGCAGGGCATCCCGCTCGCGATCAAGGATGTGATCTCGACCAAAGGCGTGACGACTACCTGCGCCTCGAAGATGCTCGAAAACTACAAGCCGCCCTACAACGCCACAGTGATGGAGCGGTTAGAGCAGGCTGGCGCGGTGATGCTCGGCAAGACGAACTGCGACGAGTTTGCGATGGGCTCCTCGACGGAGAACAGCGCTTACGCCGTGACCCGCAACCCGTGGGACACGTCGCGCGTGCCCGGCGGCTCCAGCGGCGGCTCGGCATCGGCGGTGGCGGCCTGTGAGGCGCTCGGCTCGCTCGGCACCGATACGGGCGGCTCGATCCGCCAACCCGCCGCGCTGTGCGGCATTACGGGCCTGAAGCCAACCTACGGGCGCGTCTCGCGCTTCGGCTTGGTGGCGTTCGCCTCCTCGCTCGACCAGATCGGCCCGATGGCCCGCAGCGCCCGCGACTGCGCCCTGATGCTGAGCGTGTTGGCCGGACACGACCCGCAGGATGCCACCTCGGCCCCGCAGCCCGTGCCCGATTACGCGGCGGCCCTGAACGGCGATGTGCGCGGCTTGCGGATCGGCGTGCCGAGCGAGTACTTCATCGAGGGCTTGAACCCGGGTGTTGAGGCGCCCGTGCGGGCCGCGATCGAAGCGCTGCGTCAGGCTGGTGCCGAGGTTGTCGAGATCTCGCTGCCGCACACCAAGTACGCGTTGCCAGTCTATTACATCATTGCCCCGGCGGAGGCCAGCGCCAACTTGGCCCGCTACGACGGCGTGCGCTACGGTTTGCACGCTGGCAATCAGGGCTACTGGGAGGACCTTGAGCAGACCCGTGGCCAGGGCTTCGGCCCCGAAGTGCGCCGCCGCATCATGCTCGGCACCTACGCGCTCTCGGCGGGCTACTACGATGCCTACTACCGCCGCGCTCAGCAGGTGCGCACGCTCATCCGCCGCGACTTTATGCAGGCCTTCGAGAAGGTCGATGTGATCGCCGCGCCGACCGCGCCCAGCGTCGCCTTCCGCATCGGCGAGCACAGCGACGACCCGTTGGCGATGTACTTGGAGGATGTGTTCACGCTGCCGACCAGCTTGGCGGGCTTGCCGGGCTTGGTGGTGCCGTGCGGCTTCAGCGAGCAGATGCCCGTGGGCCTGCAACTGATCGGTCGTCCGTTCGACGAGGCCACGCTGCTGCGCACGGGCGATGCCTACCAGCAGATCACCGATTGGCACACGCGCCTCGCGCCGCTGAGCTAGCGACGAACGGCTGCGGCTCCAGCAAGCGCGCGCGTTTTGGCGCGTCAGCGCCACCCTGCCCGAGCGCGCGCACGTTGTGCACGACGTTGTTTGCCCGCAGCGACGGGCGTGCACGTTGCCGACTCGTTCCCTCTTCCCAAACAAAAAACAGGCCGTCCCAATGCGGGGCGGCCTATTTGTATGTCTCTGGCGTGCTAGCCGAGTTGCTTGTGCAGCCAGTTCGCCACGTCGGTGAGGCTTTGGGCGCTGACCTCGTGCGCCATCGGGTACTCGTGGTAGGTCAAATCGACGGGCAGGGTCTGCAACACATCGCGGATCTCGCGCCCGTTCGAGATGGGCAGCGTCTGGTCGCGGGTGCCGTGAACGACCAGGATCGGCTTGTTGGTGAGCCGCTCGGGTTCGACGATCTGCGCCCGCAATTCAGCGGGCATGCGACCGCTCATCAGCACCGCGCCCGCCACGAGCTCGGGATGCGTGAGCGTGACCCAGGCCGACATCATCGCGCCCTGGCTGAAGCCCGCCAAGTACACGCGCTTCGGGTCGGCCCCGTAGGCGTCCACCGCCTCGCCGATAAACTGCACCAGCAATTCGAGGCTGTGCATGGCCTGCTGCTGATTGATATCGATGCGATTAGCCTGCCATTCGATCTCGAACCAGGCGAAGCCGCCCCAGCCATACGGGTTGGGCGCGCGCACGCTGACGAACGTGAAGCGCGGATCGAGATAAGGCACGAGGCCGAACAGGTCTTGCTCGTTGCTGCCGATGCCGTGCAACAGTATGAGCAGCGGCGGCGCTTCGGCGCTGGTTTCTGCCTTCTGGACGAGGTGGGTGAGTGCGAGCCGTGTCTCTGACATCAGGTCTACCTTTCAATCGGCGCTGTGGCTTTTCAAGCCTGTTTGTTTTGGAAAAAAGGAGCTGTCGCCGCGTGAACGCCCGTCGCTACGTGATAGCGCCGGTCGTGTTCAACGTTGCGCGCTCGGATTGGATGGGAGCGCAAAACGCGCGCCGCCTCTGGCGCGGCTCGCTGTTGCGTCGATGCTCTCGGGTTTGGCGTCGCTTCCGAATCGCTCGATATGATAGCACATCAGCGCGATTGCTTCACTTGATGATTTTGAAGTAAATCACCCCGCTGCGCCCGCTCTCTGTCCCACGAAATTCGATGCTGTACAGCCCCAACGGGATATCGACCGGGAAGGTGCCGCTGATCTCCACCACGCCGCTCGCGTTGGCGCGCTGCGTGCCGCTCAGGAACAGCGCGGGCAACTCGACGCCCTGCGGCGGCTTGACTGTGTAATTGACGCGCTCGTTGGCTTTGAAGCCTGTTGCGCGGGCTTTGGCGGTGGTGCCGCCCTTGAAGCAGTTCGGCGTGGCGGTGGCATTCACTGAGGGCGGGATGCCAGCGCACGGGTCGTTGGCGGCTTCGGCTCCTAAGCGGCCCAACAGTACTTGGTAGGCGCGCGGATTGTTGGGGTGGTACTCGAAGCGCGCCCGCTCAAACCACTGCGTCAACACGCGATCCCCAGAACTGTTGGTCTCCAACTGCGGTTCGGTGAGCGGCAACCCGAACAGAGCTAGCGATTCGGCGGCGCTCGTGCCCTCCTTGCCATCGAACTCTAGGCCGTGGCTGCGCCAGTAGCTCAGGAACGGCTCGCAGAGCGTGCGGCCCGTGGCGTTAAAGAACTCGCAGCCGTTTTTGGGCTGGCTCTTGGCGAGGTTCTGCCAATTGCGGCCCGCGCTGCGCAGGCGCTCGTCGCCCAAGCGGCCCAGCAGCACGTCGTAGGGGCGCTCGTTTTCGGGGTGCAGCTCGAAGCGGTTGCGCTCGAAGGTCTGCGCTAGGAACGTCTCGCCGCCGACCTGCTCGGTGCGGGCGGGGCCGAGCGGCAGGCCGAACACCGCCAACCCGCCGTTCTGGCGCCAGAACTCCGCGAAACGGCCTTCGATGCAGTTGGGTACTTCCTTGAAACAGATGCGTTCGGTCTGTGGCTGTGCGTGAGCCACTCCAGAGAGACATAGTGCGAGCAGGGCTCCAAGCAGAATCAGTCGCTGTTGCATAGCTTCCCTTTTGCCAAACATTACGCTCCGACGGTCGTTTTGGTCTTGGCGGAGCGGATCAACCAGGCGGCGAGCAGCGCAAGGCCGCAGGCGACCGCGCCAAAGAGGAACATCTCATCGACCACTTGCGCCACCACATTGACCAGGAAACGCTGCGGGTCGCTGACGGCGAGCGGATCGGTGGCTCCGGCGCGGCGCAGCGCGTCTTGGCGGGGCACGCCCCACAGCGTCAGCACCGAGATGCCGACGGTCATGCCGATCAGCCGCAGGGTGATCACCAGCGCCGACACGCTGCCCCGCCGATGTTCGTCGGCGGCGTCGATCTGCGCGGCGGCGATCGGCGAGAGCGCCAGGCCCAGCCCGGCGCCCGCCAGCACGAGTTCGCCCACCATCTGCGGGTAGGTGCTATCGGCATGCCAGTTTTGCAGCAGCACGTAGCCCACCAGCGCCAGCGCCAGGCCCACCAGCACGGGCAGGCGATTGTTCAGGCGGGCCGCCAGCCAGCCGCCCGGCACAGCCAGCGCGGCCATGCTGAGCGTGAGGGCCGAGAGCACCCAGCCGCTATCCCACGCGGCTTGCCGCAGGATATTGGGATTGTCGAAGTGCAGCAGCGAGAGGCGCGTGTTGATGAACAGCGGCACATTGGCGATCGCCAGGGCCAGCGCGAAGCCGACCAGCACGTTGATCACGCTGGCGGCGGAGGCGCTGCGGTCGCGAAACAGCGCCAAGTCGAGCAGCGGGTAGCGGGCGCGGCGCTCGGCCCACACAAAGGCGGCCAACAGCACCAGCGCGGCGATCACGAGCGGCAGCGCGTAGGGTGGCGGGCCACTGGTGTTGCCGTAGAAATCGGCTTGTCCCAGCTCGCCGCCCGCCGACAGCCCGATGTTCAGTGCGGCCAGGCTAGCCGAGATCAGCAGTGCGCCCAGCCAATCGAAGCTGCCCTCGGCGCGGTTCGGGCGCACGGAGCGCAAGCCCCACCAGGTCAGCGCCAGCGCCAGCAAGCCAAACGGCACGTTGATCCAGAACAGCAGCCGCCAGTCGTCGAACAGCCGCATCAGCACGCCGCCGTACAGGTGGCCGACCATCCAGCCAGCCGTGTCGAGTGCGGCGATGATGCCGAGCGCTGGGGCGCGTCGTTCGGCGGGAAAGAGATCGCCCACCAGCGCCATCGAGATCGGCACCAGCGCGCCCGCGCCGAAGGCTTGGATCACCCGCCCTGCGATTACGGCGTTGAGCGAGGGAGCCAGTGCCACCGCCGCCGAGCCAACGATGAAGATGACTAGGCAGACCAGATACATCGCGCGGCGGCCATACAGATCCGAGAGCCGCCCCATAAACGTCATGCTGATCGTGTAGGCCAGCAGATAGCCCGTGATCACCCAGGCGGCGCGGTGCAACTCCGTGTCGATCGACACGTTCAGGTCATCCATGATGCCGGGCAGCACCGCGCTGACGATCGTAAGGTCAACCGCGCCGATGAACACAGCCAGGCTGATCATCGCCAACGTGAGATTGGCCGTGCGGCGCGACGGTAATGCGGATGTCTCTAGCACTGCGCCTCCGGTGGTTCTCGGATGTCTAAGCTCTTGTTGTAATCGCTGAACGTCATGGTCAGCTTGGTCGGGTCGGTCGCATTGGTGGCGGGGTCAACCAGTTCGAGCTTGCTGATCTGCAGGGTGGAGGCATCGGCCCACAGATCGGCCTGCACGGTGCCGTAGCCGATCGAGTTGGCGCTGATCGCCATCAGTGGCGGGCCATCGAGCGTGCCCCGCAGATGGAGTTGCGTGCTGCCGTCGATCTGTTCGGTGCCGACCAACTCCACATTCTGAAACTCGTTCTGGAGCAGATGCTCGATTCCTTGATCGGGATCGAACAGCACGGCGGGATTGAACAGGCTGCCGGGCGGTGCGCACTGCCACTGGCGCGTGATTGGGTTGGTGAGGTACTGCTGGTCGGCCAGCGCGACGGTGCGGATATCGATCAGGGCGCCGCCTCCACGCACGCGCACGATCGCCTGCACGTTCGCGGGCCGTTGCAGATCGCCCTCGATGTTCATAATCGTGAAGGCGCCCGTCTCGTCGGTGGCGATCGGCGCGCCCTCGGCTTTGATCGCGAAGTGGAAGCTGTTGACGCTCAGCATAGCTTTGGCGATCTGGGAGGTGCGTTCGGCAGGAGTGGGCGTGGGTGTCGGTGTGGGTGGCGGCGTGGGCGTGGCGCTAGGTTGGCCGCCCATATCGCAGGCGGCGATCAGCAGCATCAGCAGCGCAATCAACAGGAAACTGCGCGGTGGAACATAGCGCATAGTTGAACCTCGTAGTGCTTACGGAGGCACAATGCCTCGCCTAATCGAGGCATTGTGTTGTTCAGATGAGTTTACCCTTGAGCCTGATTCAGTTGGGGCAGCCGTCGCCGCAGGGCCACAGCATAATCGCCGTAGCCCATCGCGCGGTAGAAGGCTTGAGCGCCGTCGTTGTCGTGCCCGGTCAGCAAGATGAGATCTTTCGCGCCACCCGTCTGTGCCAGCATTTCGATATGCATCATCAACGCTTGGCCCGCGCCGCGCCGCCGATACGGCTCAGCCACGAACAGGTCGGTCAATTCGGCATACATCTCATCGCCAGACATGTACGGCACCAGCCGCAGGCAGGCGAAACCGACGATCTGTTTATCGATCTCGACGATGACTGTTGTCTCTATGCCTTGGCAGGCTTTGAGCCGCGTAATGATCTGCTCGGTCGTCACAGGAGTGCCAGGATACGGTTGGTTGAACGCCGTGAATAGCTCAGCCAGAGCGGCTGCATCTTCAGTTGTAGCCAATCGTGTGTTCATGGGAGGCTCCTTTAACGAGACAACAATCACTTGTCATCAATAGTTTATTGTTTCTCGCTCACCAGTGCGAGCACCTCATTGAGCACTAAGCCATTGGTTGCCATACCCTCAGATGCCTGAATAGTGGGTGTGCCGTTCCAATCGGTGAACGTGCCACCGGCCTCCTGCAGAATGGGCAGCAATGGCGCACAGTCCCAAATACTCATAATGGGGTCGAGCATCACCTCGGCGCGGCCCGTGGCGACCAGCACATAGCCGTAGGCATCGCCCCAACTGCGCTGCATCTTAGTGGCGGCGACCAAACGGCGGTAGGCGGCGTCGCGCCCGTACTTCTCCATACTCTCGGCATCGGTGCAGAGCAGCAACGACTCGCTCAGCGTGCTCACCGACGAGACGCGCGCTCGGCGACCGTTCCACGTGCAGCCCTGGCCCTGTGCGGCGCTCAGCAGCTCGCCCGTACCCGGCAGGTTGATCGCGCCGACCACGGGCACGCCTTCGCGTTCGAGGCCGACCAACACCGCGTACATCGGCACGCCCCGCACGAACGTCTTGGTGCCGTCGATCGGGTCGAGGATCCAGCGGAAGCTCGCGCCGGGGCGGGTTTCGCCCTCCTCCTCGCCGAGGATGCTGTGGTGCGGGTAGTGCTTCTCGATCAGTTCGCGCATCAGGCGCTCCGACGAGCGGTCGGCGATCGTGACGGGCGAGAGGTCCTCCTTCGTCTCGGTGACGAAATCGGTTTGGAAGTAACGCATCGTCAGTTTGCCGGCCTGCCAAGCGAGGTCGGCTGCAAACTCGCGCAGTGCACTCAAAGATTCGTTTGACACAGATACCTCTTTCCTATGTATGGAGAATGTTTATAGGGACGTAGCTTGTATGCCGAGTAGTACGTGAATCAGAAGCGGATGCTATAACGGCGAGATTGGCGCTATTGTACCGCATAGGCAGGGCGCTGGTATGATACCATGGGTCGCGCGCTCGGAGAGGTGAATGCTGGGGTGTGCAAGTCGTTCGAAATTCGTGGAGAAATGGCCGAAAATGGCCTTGACACCTGGTAAGTGACGTGCTATACTTCGTTGTCTGTGCGGTGATATATTCTCTGATGAGCAAATAGGTATCGCACAATCGTCTCACTCCGTTGCGAGGCAGACGTACTCATTCCAAACTAAACAATAAACCAAAGCGAAACGCGTCGCAATCACCTCACTTTGCGGAGACGTCGTCAGTCGGCTAGGCTTGCCTGGTTGTGCTCTCTGCGCTTGTGTGTGTGCGCGCTGCGATGCCTGTGCGACGAATTTCTATAAAATCGTCAAACGGTGTGTTGGTGTAGTTTATTTGACAATAAAGTGAGTGTATAAGGACTTGCTGTTGTCAAGTACGCGTTGTGTTTATTTAAAAGTTGGTTGAGTTAAAAATCGGGAGAACGTGCTGATTTGACAGGTTGCTAAACCTGTGGTATAGTGCGGAGTGTACCGAAACATCTCGCTACTGACGTAAAATTGTAGAAGATGTATAAAATACGCCTTGTGTAGCGCTTGACATTTCTGGGAAGATATGTTACAGTGCTGGGGCTTAATTTTGTCTGTTAGTGGCGTATAAGTGGCTGCTAATTGACAAGAGTGTATGCAACGTTCGATATTTGACGCATTGAGAGAAATGTGATACGATATCGAGCGAAACAACATCTTGTCATAATATGGCGGATGTGAAAAATATAGCGGATGTGCGAATTTGACACATCGAACGAGATGTGGTACAGTATCGCACGAAGCGAACTTTGTTTGCCGGTAACGCTGGTAAACGGAGCGAAAAGTTGCTTGACACACTGTGAAATGTGTGTTATAGTGGCAAGGCACTGAGAAAACTTCGTTTATGAAGTGTGTTCTTGCGCAGCACCTTTACAACTGAATCGTGATGATGAAACGTGCAGAAGCGTGAGCGGGAGCT
>CALKHR010000137.1 GCA_937988885.1 uncultured Roseiflexaceae bacterium
CATATTGAGCACATCACCATCGATATCGTAGCCCGCTTCTTTTGCTTTATGTAAACCAAACACCACATAGGCGCTGACATGCGGGTTGCTCTGATTATCGGGCCACCAACCCCAACCGCCATCGCTGTGCTGCTGGTTGGCGAGCCGTTGCACACCCTCACGCACCAAGTTCGGCAACTTCGCCTCAAGCTCGGCGTTCCGCAGGCCGAGGCGCTGCATCGCCTGATAGGTAAGGATATTCGGCAGGAAGCGCGATACCGTCTGCTCGGTGCACTCGTAGATGTAATGCTCCAGGTAGCTCAAGCCGTCGCGCATGCCCGCCGCCAGCGAAGGATCGAGCCGCACCGTCAACTCGCCACTGCTGGTATCGATATTGGGCGGCAGCGCGACCACCTCGGTGCGCGAGCCTCCCGCCACGAGTTGACCGCCAGTGCCGACCACCTCCGGCGCGCTGTAGCGGAACACCCGCAGAGTGCCGTTCGGGCCAGTCGCTAAGCGCGGGCGGCTCGCGTCGCTGTACTGCCCGGCCTGTACGCTGAACACCGCATCAACGCTCTCCACATCCTGCGCCTCGACCTGCCACTGCACGCTCGCTTCGCTGCGGGCCGCGATCTGAATGCTCTGCGTCAACGGACTCGTGACCGACAGGCCAGTGGTCGCCAACGCCACCTGCGCGCTCAACGGCGCGTCGGTGTTGTTGCTGATGTTCGCGCTGAACTCGGCGCGGTCGCCCACCACCAAGAAGCGCGGCGTCACCGGGCGGATCAGCACGGGCTTGGTCGCCACCAACTCAGCGGTGCCCTCACCCACGCGCGTGTCGGAGGTCAACCCGACGCCACGCATCACCCAGGTCGTGAGGTTGTCGGGCAGTTTCACCTCCACACTGGTGCGCCCGCTCGCATCGGTTGTGACGCTGGCGTTCCAGTAAGCGGTATCGGCGAACTCTTGGCGCACAGCGGGAGCCTGGCCGGGCTGCGCATACGACCCCGCATCCTCCATCGCGGGAGCCGCTTCTTCGAGGGCAGCCGGAGCAGGAGCGGCAGGCATTGCCGGCGGTTGACCTTGCAAGTCGTCGGCACCACCGCCACCACGCGCCGCCCGATCCTGCTGTTGCTGCTTAAGTTCCTCATTGAAGCGCTCCAACAAGCGATCGCCGGAGACGCTCAGGCCGCTGCTGGTCCGCACCGCCAACGCGCGCCGCCCGTAGAACGCCTCGCCGATCGCGTTGGGCGTGCGGGGCATCAAACTCAGTACCGCTTTATCCACCAAGTCCAGCGACAACTCCGCTGCAACCGGCTGCCCAGCGCTGTTCGTCACCTGCACCTCGTAGCGCACCGTCTCGCCCGGCTCGGCCTGGGCAGGCTCAGCGCTCAGGCTGATCTGCAACGACTGCTGCTCCGCCGAGATGGCCAACGGCACCATACCCATCTTGAAATCGGCCAGTTGGCTATTGCCCTGCGGCGGGTTGAACAGCACCGCCGAAACGAAAATATTCGGGGCATGCTGCGCCGTGATCGGCAACTCGTACACAATGCTGCTCGAAGTAACGCGGCGCACCTCATGGCTCAACACGCCGCCCCGCTCGACCGTGATCAGCGCCCAATGCGGCTGATCGAACGGCGAAGGGATCAGGACGGTGGCGGTTTCGCCAGGGCGGTACTCATTCTTATCGGCGATCAGCGTGATGCGATCGTTATTGTCGCGCCGCCACGTCATCGCGCCCTCACCTGCGATCCACACGAACTGCGCGGCCCGCACGGTGTTGCCAGCCGCATCGCGAGCGCTGGCGACCACGCGGTACGAACCACCCTCGGCGGGCGTGAAGGTCAGCGTGGCCTGTGCCTGCCCATCGGTGGTGACGCGCTGACGCTCGACCAGCGTGCGCTGCTCGGTCCATTCCCAACTCCCGCCACCACGATCATTGGCGACGAAGGTGTTCTCCCAGGTGTAGCGGTAGATCTCGACATCGATGGCCTGGTTCGGCAAGCGCTCGCCCGATGTGGTCGCGCTCACCAAGCTGATCGGTTGCGGCTGGCCAGCGCGGCCCACGGTCTGTCGCGCCGAGACACCCACATACAACTGGCCGCTATGCACGATCACGTTGCCGCGCCCGCTGATCACCTGCTGATCGCGGCCCGTGGCGGTCGCCTCGACGATCAGGCGCACACTGTCGGAGATCGGCTGGCCCTGGCTGTTGGTCAGCGCCGCCGGAATATTGATGATCAGGCGGCCCTGCGCATCGGTGATGCCGCTGCCGCTCAGGATCGGCTCGGGCAGTGGAGCGGGCATCCACCAACAGTAGCGGCAGCTCCACGGGTCGTTTGTATCGCGGAACTGGTAGTTGGCGGCCCACGGCGGCGAGAAGTTGTAGGGCTCCACCATCACATTCCACTGCACAGGCGCATTCGCCACTGGCCCACCGAAGAAGTACGACACCTCGGCGGTGGCGGTCGTAGCGTTGCCCCGCACGATCTCATCGGCGCTGGGCGTCACCGTCACCTGGAACTCGGGAGGACGGTAGGCGGCCACCTGGAACTGGATCGCCGACGAATAGCCACTCGCCGCCACCTCGATCGAATAAGGGCCGAGCGCCGCGCCTTCAGGCAACTTCACCTCGCCTGCAAACGTGCCGTACTGGCTGAGTTGAATGGTCTGCTGGAACAGTTGCTCGCCCGTCACGCTGCGCACATACACATCGACCGAGCGGAACTGCGCGGGCAGATCGAAGCGCACATCGTCCTCGGCGCGCACCACGCCCTTAAACGAGACCGTCTGGCCGGGTCGGTAGATCGGGCGGTCGGTGTAGAGATGCGTGGTGAACTCAGGCAGATCCCACGCTACATCAACGCCAAATTCCCACGGACTAATGCCGTTGTTCCAGTTCGTAGAGCCAGCCACGAACGGCTGCTCGCCAACCACCACAATGTTGTAGCTATTGGTGCTGCCCTCCAAGCGCATCTGCGCCACGCCGGAGGAATCGGTGGTAATGGTGCCCAACTGCGCGCCCGTCTCGTCGAGCACCCGCAGCGTCAGGTTCGCGATCGGCTCACCACTCTGGAGATCGTTGGCCCACACTAACACATCGCGCTCGCTGGATTTCAGCGTCAGATTGACCGATGAGACAACGAGGATATGCGTGTCGTTATAGCCTGCCTCT
>CALKHR010000138.1 GCA_937988885.1 uncultured Roseiflexaceae bacterium
GTACTATCCGTGTGTGCCAGTGCGTTTCATTGGCTATCGAGGACGGCATTCATCCGCGGCCTAAAGGCACAGGGCTTTCTGCCGCCTTTTCTGTAAACTATTGTAGCCGAGGATGTTTGGAATGTCGAATGTGCGCCGGATAAGGTGACAAGGTGACTGGGTGAACTCATCGACAAGCAACGTCATCCTGAACAAGCGCAGCGAAGTGAAGGATCTCTCCGAGAAAACATCGAACTACACTGTCACCTCGAACGAATGTAAGAGATCTCTACGCAGAAAACAATGCAATACAATGAGATTCCTCTTTCCGTGCTACGCACTCCGTTCGGAATGACAGTGAAACCACAAAGCTACACACTGTCACAAAGCTACACACTGTCACCTTGAACGAATGTGAGAGATCTCTACGAAGAAAACAATGCAATACAATGAGATTCCTCTCTCCGTGCTATGCACTCCGTTCGGAATGACAGTGAAACCACAAAGCTACACACTGTCACAAAGCTACACACTGTCACCTCGAACGAACGTGAGAGATCTCTACGAAGAAAACAATGCAACACAATGAGATTCCTCTCTCCGTGCTGCGCACTCCGTTCGGAATGACAGTGAAACCACAAAGCTACACACTGTCACCCGAACGAACGTGAGAGATCTCTACGAAGAAAACAACGCAACACAATGAGATTCCTCTCTCCGTGCTATGCACTCCGTTCGGAATGACAGTGAAAACACAAAGTTCAACATTGTCATCTCGAACGAATGTGAGAGATCTCACCGCCACCCAAGAACGCCAACGGGGTCCTGCACAGGCAGAACCCCGACCACACTTCATCCTCTCGGTTGTGAGATAGCGCTTACTGCTGAGGCGCAGGCTCCTCCCAGGGCTGGTACGAGAGCGACTGGTGGCGGAAGTACGTGGTGTACAACTCCGCGTAGTGGTTGCCCTGCTCCAACAGCTGCTCGTGCGTGCCCTCCTCGATAATCTTGCCCTGCTGCAGCACAATAATGCGGTCCGCCGCCCGCACTGTCGAGAGACGGTGCGCGATCACCACGCTGGTGCGGCCACGCAGCACCGCCGCCAAGCCAGCCTGCACCTGCGCCTCGGTGAACGGGTCGATGCTGGCGGTCGCCTCGTCGAGCAGCAACACCGCCGGGTCCTGCAACAACACCCGCGCCAACGCCACCAACTGCCGCTGCCCAAGCGAGAGCCGCGCGCCGCGCTCACCCACATCGGTCTGCAAGCCCTGCGGCAGGTCATCGACCCAACTGCCATCGCCGAGCTGTCGCGCCGCCGCCGCCACTTCCTCATCGGTGGCGTCGGGGCGGCCATAGCGAATATTGTCGGCGATGGTGCCGGAGAACAGGAACGGCACCTGCGGCACCAGGCCAAGCTGTCGGCGATACGAGGCGAGATCCAGTTCGCGAATATCATGGCCGTCGATCAACAAGCGGCCCTCCTGGAACTCGTAGAAGCGCAGGATCAGCTTAATCAAGCTTGATTTGCCCGCGCCCGTGTGGCCCACCACCGCGAGCGCCTGCCCGGCGGGAATCTCCAGCGAGAAGTCGCGCAGCACCGCTGGCTTAGGCTTCGAGGCGCCCTCCTCAACCGCGTTGTCAGCCGCCTCGTCGTAGCTGAACGACACGCGATCGAAGGTGATGCGGCCCTGCAAACGCCCGATCTGCTTGTTGCCCGTCTGCACCACCTTGGCATCCGCATCGATCAGCGCAAAGACGCGCTCGCTCGCGGCCAAGCCCTGCTGAAACTGGCTCCAGAATGAGGCGATACTAGTGATTGGATAGAAGAAAATCGCGATGCTCTGCACAAACAGATACCAATCGCCCAACGAGACGCTGTTGTCGATCACCAGCATACCGCCAACATACACCAACACTGCGATAGCCACGCCCTCGATCGTGTTGAGCAGCGGGAAGATGCTGCCGAACACGCCCACACGTAGCAACTGCACGCGATAGGCCGTATGGTTCGTGTTCTGGAAATCGGAATAGAGCGCGGCCTCTTGGCGGAAGTTCTTCGCCACCGCGATGCCGCTGACCGTCTCCTGAATGCTGGCATTGACGCTCGCCTGCGCGCGCTGTGTCTGGCGCATCGCGTGGCGCGCCAGCCGCCGGAACACCAACGCCACCACCGCAACGATCGGCACAATCGAACATGTCACCAGCGCCAAGCGCCAGTTGACGAAAAACATCACCCCCGAGATCACCAACACCAGCACCAACTGGCTCAGCAACTCGATGGTGAGCGTGACGACCGTGGCGAAATCCTGCGTATCGGAGGTGACGCGGCTCACGATGCGGCCCGAGGCGTACTGATCGTAAAACGACAGGTCGCGGCGCATCACAGCGCGGAAGGCATCGCGACGCAGGGCGAACACCACATCGCCGACCGCGCGCACGCCGATATACAAGCGCACAAAGTTGAAGCACCAGTACAACACGCCAAGGAGCGTCAGCAACGCCGTCACACCCAGCAAAATCTGCAAACCAGGCGAGCCGGAGAGCGTATCGATGCCCCACGAGACCAACAGCGGCGTGATCGTGGCGGAGATCGACATGAGCGCCATCAACGCGGCCACCAGCACAACAGTCCGCACGTGCGGCTTGAAATAGCCAGCGATGCGACGGATCAGCTCACTATCACGGTACGTTCGATCATAGGCCTCGGCATCAAGGCCGCCCATTATCGACATAGGGATACTCCGAACAAGCTACTTTCGCCCTTGCGAAAGCAAAAGGTAACACCGTTACACGAACGTGACAGCTACTCTCGGGCAAAAATCTGTCGGTAGGCCGGGCTTGTCGCCATCAACTCATCGTGCGTGCCCTGCGCCACCAGCACACCATTCTTCAGCATCAGAATACGGTCGGCGCGCCGAATCTGCACCAAGCGATGGGTGATCAGCATCGTCGTGCGGCCCTCAAGGATGCGGCGCATCGCCTGCTGAATCTGATCCTCAGTATTGCTATCGATCGCACTGGTCGAATCGTCGATGATCAAGATGCGCGGATCGCTCAGGAAGGCCCGCGCGATCGCGATGCGTTGGCGCTGCCCGCCCGAAAGCGTCACGCCGCGCTCGCCGACCACCGTATCGTAGCCTTCGGGCATCTGCATAATGAAATCGTGCGCCTGCGCCTGCCGCGCGGCCTGCTCGATCTGCTCGCGCGTCACCTCGCCCTTCGCACCAAACGCGATATTCTCCGCAATCGTGCGCGAGAACAAGAAGATATCCTGCTCGATAGTGGCGATCTGCGAGCGCAGCGCCTCCATACTCCAATCGCGCACATCGATGCCATCGACCAGCACGCGCCCACTGAGCGGGTCGAACGTGCGGTTGATCAGCTTGGTGAGCGTGCTCTTGCCAGCGCCAGTTTGGCCCACGATCGCGATCGTCTCGCCAGCGTTGGCGGTGAAGCTGATCTGCTTCAAGGCCAGCGCATCGGCCTCGCCGTAGCTAAAGCTCACATCCTCGAAGGTGATCGAGCCTTTGATCGGCGCAGCGTAGCCGTTGACGTTCTCATCAAGCTCCGTCTCGGTCTTGATCAGGGAGAGGACACGCCCAGCGCTCGCCAGGCCCTGCTGCACCACCGAGAAGCTGGTGAGCGAGAACGAAGTTGGCGACTGCAGCACGCCCATCAGCGACATAAACGTGATCACCTCGCCCATGGTGATGCTGCCCTGCATATAGAGCCAGAGCGAATGGCCGAACGCCAAACCGAAGGCGATGCCGTAGACCAACAGCGGCAGATAGCGGGCGGTCACCTCGCCTTCGCGGATGAACATATCGCGGTAGTTGCTGGCCAAGCGCAGAAAGCGCTGTTGCTCCTCGTTCTCTTGCGCGAACCCCTTCACCACCTCGATACCCGCGATCGCCTCTGCCAAGCCCGCGTTCATCTGGCCGAAGCGCTCGCGCAGCGCACCAGCCACCGGACGCAGCGCTTCGTTGTAGCGGTGCAGCGTGATCGAGAAGCAGATCAGGAACAGCACCGGCACCAGCAGCAACTCCAGCCGCATCAACGCGATCGTCACCAGCGGCACAATCAGCGTTAGCAGCGACTCGACCGACATACCGATCGCCGGGCTGATCAGTTGGCTCAACATCTGCACATCGTTGGTGACGCGGGCCATCAGCTCGCCGACGCGCTGGCGACCGTGGAAGGTTTGGCTTTTGCCCAGCAGGCTCAGGTACACCTCATCGCGAGCGTCGCGCTCCACCCGTTGCGCCAACACGCGGATGGAGATGCTGTTGACGATATCGCACAGCCCGTAGCCCACGTAGGTCGAGAGGACCCACAGCGCGGCCCAACCGAGCGCGCTGAGCGTCGGGTTTTGCGAGACCGTATCGAAGGAACGGCCCACAAACACAGCGCCCAGACTCTGGGTGGAAGCCATACCGATAAGCGTCACCAGGTAGATCAGCGGCAACAAGGGATAGCGCCAAACGTGGGAGCTCACCCATCGCCAGGGCGAGCGCAGATCGTAGATATACGCATCAGCCGACGTGAATTCGCAGTGGTTCGCATTAGTGGTCGCTTGTGACAGCATAAATCTCCGAACCTATACCAAATGTTGAGAAAAGGGGTGTACTTCTTGAACGACGCTCTTGACAGTACAACGGTTACAGAATCACAAGAAACGTGATGTTGATGCGCAATGCAAGGTTTTGTATACAGCTATCGAAACACAATGTCGCGAAGTGTACCACATCTTTCGCAAATGAAAAACTTCACCCCTCCTGTGAGGAAGGGGTGAAGCTTCGGAGCAATGGTGCCACGTACGCCTAGTTGGAGACGCGGCTTGCGGCCACAAAGTGGCCGGGCCGAACCTCGACCATATCCGAGTTTTTCTCGGTGTAGTCGAAGTTGGGGTCCATAATGATGCGCTGGCGAGTGCGCTCGATATCGGGATCGGGGATCGGCACCGCCGAGAGCAGCACCTTGGTGTAGGGGTGCTCGGGGTTGTTGTACAACTCGTCGGTCTCGGCCATCTCGACGATCTTGCCCTTGTACATCACCGCCACACGCTGGCACATGTGCCGGATCATGCTGAGGTCGTGAGCGATGAACAGGTAGGTGAGGTTCAGTTGCTCGCGCAGATCGTCGAGCAGGTTGATCACCTGCGCTTGGATCGACACGTCGAGCGCCGAGATCGGCTCGTCACAGACGATGAACGACGGCTCGACGGCGAGGGCGCGGGCGATACCAACGCGCTGGCGCTGGCCACCCGAGAACTCGTGGGGGTAGCGGTTCGCCAAATTCGGGTTCAAACCGACCATCTCCAGCAACTCGCCGACGCGGCTGCGAATGGCATCGCGACCCTGGCGCAGCTTGTGCACAATGATCGGCTCACTCACGATCTCGCCGATCGTCATGCGAGGGTTGAGGCTCGCATAGGGATCCTGGAAGACCATCTGCATATTGCGGCGCATCTTGCGCAATTCTTCGCCGCGCTTCTGCATCAGGTCCTCGCCGTTGAACAGCACTTGGCCGGAGGTGGGGCGGTGCAGCATCAGCAGCGCGCGCCCAGTGGTGCTCTTGCCACTACCCGATTCGCCCACAAGGCCAAGGGTTTCGCCTGGGTAGATGTCGAAGGAGACATCATCCACAGCTTTGATAGCACCAACTTGGCGCTGAAACAGCACGCCCTGAGTAATCGGGAAGTGCTTAACAAGGTTGCGCACCTGCAACAGCGGTTTGCTGTCCGACGGCGGAGCGGCGGTCACGGCGCGCTCAGTGGTCGTGCTCATGAGTAATTCACCTTATACTTTTTCAGCTTGTGACTGTCGAATCTTACGCAGATCGTACCAGGCGGCTGCCAAATGGCCAGGCTCACCATCTTCCACCTGCTTGAGCGGCGGAGCCTCAACCCAGCAACGCTCGGTGGCGTAGGGGTTACGAGGTGCAAACGCATCTCCGGGAGGCGGCTGAAGCATGTTCGGCGGCATACCACCGATCTGAGTCAGGCGCGTGCCGCGCTTCTGGTCGGCGCGGGGCAACGAGTTCAACAACCCGAGCGTGTACGCGTTGCGTGGGTCCTTGAACACACTGCGAACTGGACCGCGCTCGACGATACGACCGGCGTACATCACCTGCACGGTCTCGGCCATACCAGCGACCACACCAAGGTCGTGGGTGATCCAGATGATCGCCATACCCAGTTTATCCTGCAGGCGCTTGACCAGGTCGATAATCTGAGCTTGGATCGTCACATCCAACGCCGTAGTTGGCTCGTCGGCGATCAGCAGCTTCGGGTTACAGGCAAGGCCAATCGCGATCATCACGCGCTGGCGCATACCGCCCGAGAACTGATGAGGATAATCGTTGAGTCGTTGGCGAGCGTTCGGAATACCGACCAGCGTCAGCAGTTCGACCGCGCGGTCAGCAGCTTCCTTCGGCGACATCTTGAGGTGCAGTGTCAACACCTCGGTGATCTGTCGGCCAATCGTCAACACCGGGTTCAACGACGTCATTGGGTCCTGGAAGATCATACCGATCTGACCACCGCGAATCGAGCGGATGGTCGACTCGGGAGCCTTGAGCAGGTCGACGCCCTCGAACAGCACCTCGCCGCCCACGATCCGGCCAGGAGGAGTGGGGATCAGCCGCAGCATCGAAAGAACGTGAACGCTCTTACCGCTACCCGATTCGCCCACAACACCCAACACCTCGCCCTCGTTTAGCGAGTACGAGACCCCATTCACCGCATGGACAATACCATCCGGTGTGTTGAACTGAACAACGAGATCCTTTACTTCCAACAAAACGCCCATGTGTGCAGTTGCTCCTTTCAGTTCAGCGTTTCCGGAGGTAGGATTATATACCGCAGCACAGAGCTGCCTTGTCCCAACATATGATCAGGGCCACAACTGCCCTTATTTGCCCAAGCAAATCCACGGATATCAGTAGCTCGATGCCGCATCGCTGATTGCTGAAAGGCACCTAAATAGAACCGCAACAGGCTTGCTTGTTGCCGAGGCCAAATATCCCCCGACGTATCCAGACAAATAGACTTTTGATGTAGTAGACTCATATGTGGTTGGCCAAGCGCCCTCTGCTTGGCTGGGTAAATGTGCATGGTTAAAGCATCTGGTTGATGTGCTCTGCGCACACGTCCCCATATGCAATTCTGGCCCCGAGCGACCTGCGGAGCAACAGGTGCGACATCCTGCATCCACATTTGTGTGCTCTGGGCGCTCACAGTGCCCCCTGATACTGTGCTTGTCGAGCCAAGCCCACCATGCAAGGGCCCAGCTGATCGGCATGCACAAGCGGAGCGGCGAACAGTATCCGGGCAACTGTTTCGCGCTCGCCAGCTCGAGCAACAAGGTCGAGGCCGTGGGCATCGATTCGCGTCAACTCGGCTGTTTGGGTCCAGGGAAGGTCAGCCAAACGCTGCACAAACGCCAAGAGTGCATCGGCATGTTCGCGGTTCATTCGCTGCACCATGCCTTCAACAACCTCAGCGGGCAAGACCAAAGGCGTTTCAGGCGCCTGATCCTCTCCTCGTACCGAACGTGATCCGCGGCGCACTCGCATCAGCCCGTTTGGCTCCAGCTTTGCTTCGTGCGCCAGCGAAATCAACCTCCAACCAATACCGACTAACACCGCTGCTAGAATGATTTGGATTGCGCCCGTGACAAACGAGAGATCGACCATAGCAACCCGTGTTAGATACACTCGCCCCAAATCAAGTTCGCAACACGGTGCGAGAGCGTCATACGACGATCGGCGCGGCGCACCGCCACACTATCCTGCGAATCGGTCAAGCGCAGCAGCTCGGTACCGGGCAGCAAGCCCCGCGTCGAAAGCAACTGTAGCGTACAGGCATCCTCTCCCGCCTCCTCGTCGATGCGCCGGATCACAAAACGCGACCCCGAAGGCGCTGCGCTCAAGCGCATATCCTGCACTGGCGGCAGACCTTGGCCGGGAATAGGGTTGCCGTGCGGACAGGTCGTCGATTGGCCGACCAACGCCTCAATCCGCGCTTCAAAAGCGGGCGAGAGCGAAGGCTCCAGGCGGATCGCCTCCTGATGCACTTGGTGCCACGGTATACCAACAATACTATAAAGAAAACATTCGAGCAACCGGTGTCGGCGCACGATCTGATTTGCGAGCTCGGTTCCTGTCTCTGTTAATTCGATGGCCCCTGAAGCATCACGCCGAATCAGATGCTTACGTTCCAGGCGCTGCACGACATTGGTCACCGTTGGGGGACGAACACGCATCCAACGCGCGAGATGCGCCGCAATCACAGGCTCATTACGCGATGCAAGATAGCTGATCACTTCGAGATAGGAGCGTTCGACCGGAGTGGGATGTTCATCATCTGAGGTCGTCGGTCGGCCCGAACGTGTCATTAAAGCGTTCATAGACAAACTCCTTCATCAGTCAGCATATGGCGTGTCGGGGGTGGAGACGAAGCGAGCACGGATCGATGTGTGTGCCGATCAACCCGCCCTGTTGTTTGACACAATCCCCTCGACCCAACCAGCCATAACGGTAACAAGTGTGGAAACAATAACAATCGACATTTTCCCCATTGTCATTTTGAAACAGCCGCGCAAGGCACTTCTGCTCTCTCAATCACCCACATATAGATAATCTGCAAGTACCATATCATATCATATATTTGGCATATTGATGAACACTAGCCCAGCACCCGCCGTATTCGTGATATTAATCACCAAAACAAGCTGTAGACATGCCGGATCTCTGCAAGCCTATAGCTTGGTTCGCATCCATACGTTGGCGTAGTCGATCCGCAATCAACATCAAAACGACAATCGATCATATGCTGAGGCGCGAAAGCTGCGCCTGATACGAACTAATACAGCCGTTGGGTGTACGCTTCTTCAAGCGAACAATCGAGATCAGCAGCGGTTTGGTCTTTGATTTGCATATGATCTAAGAATATTGTACCAGCAGTTGGCAAGTTTGTGCGATCCGGCCAGCGCTCCGGTTCCCACAATCCTGAACGGCGGAAGGCTTTCGCGCAGTGCAGGTAGCACTCGTTCACCGTCACGCCGATCGCCAACTGCGGGCGCTTGCCCTTCACGATCAGTTGCTCCAGCAGCGCGGGGTCCTGCGTAAGCACCGCCTCGCCGTTCACCCGCAACGTCTCGCCCATCCCCGGCACAAGAAACAACAGGCCAATATGCGGATTCGACAGGATATTGCGCAACGTGTCCATCCGGCGGTTGCCGGGGCGCTCGGCGATCACCAACCGCTTGGAATCGAGCACCAACACCGAGCCGGGCAGATCACCGCGCGGCGAAACATCGCACTCGCCAGCCGCGTTGGCCGTGCTCACCAAAACAAAGGGCGAATGAGCGATAAAATTGCGGCAATGATCATCGAGCGCGGGCAACACCTTGCGCTGCACCAACTCCGTTGGCCACCCCATCAATTCACGTAACTCCGCCTCAGATGTGATTGTTTGCTCAAACATCGCTCCTCCTCTCTGCCCTATCACATTTACAGACCGCACTTTCAGGCTCAGACCGTTGAATACACCCGTGAGAACCGTTGCAATTCCGGCATCTAATACCAATGCCAGCAAGAATAACACGGTTTCGAAACATTTGCGATCCATGCTGGAATGAATGACAAAAAATCAGCGACAGGACACCCTGCCGCTGATCTGCATACCAGGTGTGTGGGATGGCTACTGTTTCTTGAACAAGAAGATATACTCGTGCTTAAAGACGTAGAAGCCGCCCTGCAACGCCCGATAGCGCCACAGCTCCTTTTGGGCGCGCTTGCCCGAAGTCTCCTCGAAATTCTTGACCACAATGCTCTTGAGCGAGAAGCCGCGCTTCATCACCTCGTTCATGGTCTGGAAGCCCAGCGGAATCCAATCGCCCTTTGCGTACTTATCGCCGATCACCAGCACCAAGTGCCGTCCACGGTCCAGCACGGTGGCCACGTTCTCCACAATCTGGCCCATCAACTCCAGGAACGCATCGACCGAGGCCACATTTGAGAGGTCGCGGGAATCGTCGCTAAACTTGATGATGTCGAAGTAGGGCGGGTGCATTATCACCAACTGCGCCGATTGCTGGCCGTGCTCGGCGAGTTGCGCCCGAAAATCGAAGGTGGTGCTATCGCCCTGCAACATCGAAGCAACGACACCATGCGGATTCGGCGTGTTCTCTAACTGTTGGCGCACCTGCTCGACCATGGTCTGCTGCAACTCCACGCCGATCGTATTGCGGCCCCAGCGCAGCCCCTCCAGCAGCGTGGTGCCCGACCCAGCGAACGTATCGATCACCCACTCGCCGGGCTTAGTGTAGCGGCGCATCATCTGATTGGGGATCTGCGGCACAAAGTTGCCCCAGTAGCCCGCCTTATGTCCACCCGTCCGATCGCGACGCTCGATGATCCACAAACTATCGGTGTGGATATCCTCGTATTCCTTCCAGCGATGCAGGTTAATATCGTTGATCGCGGTGGTTTTCACGGCGCTGATCGCCCGCGTCAACCGATCGACATAGTAGTGCGCCCGTTCGAGCGTCTGCGCCTCACCGATCTGCGTCAGATCATCCAGCAGATACGAACGCCCCAATGTGATCGCGTCGGCCTCCTCACTATGCAGAGGACTCTCGGCATCATCGATCTCGCGCAGCAGATCGGCAATCAGCCCGCGCAACACCTCAAGGTTCGTGCTCGCGCGCATCTTCCCCAATGCAGCGCGCAACCGTTCACCATCAAGCGCCAACGGCACCGCAGCCTCGTCGATATCGCCTCCCAGCGACAAAGGTTGATCGTTAAGCGTGCTATCCCGCATAGGCGTCTCCCATTGTGAAGAAGTGCGACGTCGTACAGCGCAAAGACTATCAACGCGCAAGGCCCAGAATCATTCTACACGCATTCGCCGCACAAGCAATACTCGCTGCTGTTCGGCTTGCCATTCCTGCAAAATAAAACCAGGCCTACCCAAACTTGTGGGCATCGCTGCCACCACAGGCAAGTCGTAAGGCAACTTCGCAAGGTTCATAAAACGATACGGGCCGATCGCATGCACCGTATTGAAGGTCGTGCCACCGTGCTCCACCTCGATCAGCGCCTGCGCTTCGGCGGGAGGCATCGGCTGCGCCGCCAGCACAAAAATGTACGGGAACGGCATCCGATCGTCGATCCAAACCTGGTCGTAGTCGGGCGCGTGATGCACAGCCGCAGCCATCGCCTCGGCCAAGCCATCCTGATACTTGCCAGCGATCGCCTCGGGGAAGCGCGTGAGATACGCGTTGTAGGCCAGCCCACCCTGCCAGAGCAGCGCCACGGCCACCACGGCCATCGCCACGAACTGCGCCTGCTTGGCCTGCGCCACCCAACGCCCGAGCGCCTCCCACAGCAGCGCCGCGCCGAGGCCCACCAGCAACGCATACAACGGCGCAATCAATAGCGCGCGAGTCATCTGCGGGTTGGGGGTCATCAGGCTCGCGGGCAGCGGAGAGATCAGCAGCGCGCCCACGATCAGCCACCACACCAAGTGGGTATCGCGCGGCTGTGCCTCATCGTGGCCCCACGTGCGGCCAACGCAGCGCGCGATCAGCAGCACCAAGCCCAAGATCACCAACGGCGCTTCGATCGGCAACTGCACGCCGGTATTGGGCAGACCGTTCGAGGCGTCACCGGTCAGGTAGTAGAAACTCGGCGACCAGTAGACGCCGTAGCCCTGCAACCACAGGCTCACCCACTCCAGCGGCGTATCGGCGCGCAGCAACTTGCTCTGTGCGCGCATCCCACTATCGGCGTTGAACAGCGTCACCTGGAAGAACGGCAGCCAGAACACCAGCAGCAGCACCCCAGCGGGCAACCACGTGCGGATCGCCCCCCAACCGTGCCGCCACAGCGCCAACACCACCGCCACCGCACCGAGCAGTGGCACCGCCATCTTCATCGTCGGGTAGCCGTACAAACTCGGGCCAGCCGCCAACACCAGCCAAAACGCCGAGCGACGGTCGCCGCGCCGCACAAACTCCACCGCCGCCCACAGACACAGCATCCAGCAAAAAGGCAGCAACGCGGGAGGCGTCGCAGCGCGGGTGCGCAAAATCTGCCAGGGCGAGATCGCCACCGCCAGCGCCACGATCAGCGCAGGCACCCAAGGCAAGCGCAACGCCCGCGCCAAGCCGTAGCCCGCCGGGATCGCCAGCGAGCCAGCCACCGCAGCGATCAACCGCCCCACCATCATCTGCGGGCCGAAGATCGCCACAAACGGCAGCGAAACGAACGCCAACAGCGGCGACACCCAATCGCCGAACGATTCCAACGCGCCGAGCGGCAGGAAGTGGCCGAGATGATCGTGGGCCGTGCGCGAGAGATGCCAAGCATCGACCAGACTCACCGCCTCATCTTGGAAGTAGCCCGTCGGCACGTGATCGAGTTGGATCAAGCGCAGCGCCAAGCCCAACAGCGTGAGGGCCGCCAGCCAGCCGTAGCCGCGCCGCGCGCACCACCAGACCATCAGCGCCACCGCCACGCCGAGCAGCGCCCAAGCCAACGCCGCACCCAGCGCCCACAGCGGCCACCCGCTCGCCTCCGCCCGAATATCGAGCAACTGCACACCCAACCAACGGGGATCGCCGGAGGGCTGCGCCACGCTCGAATGCAACCGGAACTCCGTCGCGTTCGGCGGCAACAGCACATGGTAGGTGTGGGCCTGTTCGGGCGCCACAAAGCGCACCAACTCGCCAGTCGCATCGGAAGCGAAGGCCACCTCGGCGGGGTCGCGCCCGGGCCAATTCGCCGCAGTGAGCGTCAGGCTCACCTCGGTCGCGGCGGTGCCCGCCTTCACGGGGAACACCGTCTCGTAACTCGTCCAAAAATAAGGCCGATCCTCGCCCTCGCGCGCGTACAACCCGAGCGCGTTGGTCGGCGTCACCACCGGCTGGCGCAGCAACACCAGCAGCGCCGCACCACCAACCAGCAGCGCCAACAGCATCAACCAAAGCCACCACAGGTTGCGCCACCGAGGCAACCACGCCCGACCAGGCTGGATCACTGGCCGAACTTGTCTATCCGCCTGGACACCAATCATGACAATCCTAGGATATGCTTTTGCAGGCCGCACGAGGACAACCTACACGAACCGCAGAGGAGCGGAGGAGGACGCTCGCACCAAGCGAGCATTCAGCGATTCCGCTGATGTTTCGAAGCCAAACGTTCGTTCCCGCGCTTAAAATTGCCGGTCAGGCGCGCCATCAGCAACTGCGCCTCTTTCCCCTCCAAATCGGCAATCTCATCGAGAAACGCCTGCGCCTGAGGACCTTTCAACGTCTTCACCACCTTGCGAAACCACATTATCTGCACCGTACCATTCTTGGCGGCACGATAATCAAACGGCTCCTCATCGAGGCGATCACGCTGATCGATCGGACTCATCGAACCCTCCCTCGCGCAGGCAACATCGATTGCCGTGGCGGTACTATAAAGGTTCCATGCATGCCTGTCAAGACAGCAAAAGCCCAGCACAACGCTCTTGTGCTGGGCCAGGTCCAACGCCGTATCGTAAACGCTACGGGGCGAGCGCAGGTGTAGCAGTGGGAAGCTGCGCGCCGTCGGGCGGCACCACCGTGGGAGGCAACGGAGTCGGCACCTGCTCTGCAAACCCGCCCGCATCGAAAGGCACTGGCGTAGCAGTCATCTCCACGTAAATAGTTCGCGGCTCCGCCGTACGCACCCCGCTCCAAAACAGCCCGAACACCACCATCAGAATCCCCATAGCGACTATCGCCGTCAGACCGCCGAGCGTGAGCCACATCAGCCGCCTGCGCCCCAGCGCCACCGCCTGACGGGTCGCCACATCGTGCACCGCGCGCTCCTGCCGCAGCGACCCCTCACCGCGCAACTGCATCCGCATACTGCGCGCACCGGCCAAAAAACCCGCGCACCGCTCGCAACGGCTGAGATGCTCCACGATCAGCGCGCGGCTCCCCTCGCTCACCTCATTATCGAGATACAACGGCAGCAGATCCTGGATCAGCACACACTCGCCGAACTCCTGCTGCGCCAATCGGGTGGTGGTCGATTCATGAGGAGGATCAAACTGTGTCATCATCGGCTCCTTCAAGTTCGCGAAAAGCGCTGCGAAAGGCGTTCCGCGCACGGAACAGCGACACCTTCACCGCCGCCAAACTCATCCCCAACACATCGGCGATCTCGATATACGACAACCCCTCGGCATCGCGCAGCAGCAACACACTGCGATACCGTTCGGGCAACTGCGCCAACGCCAAACCGATCCGATCGCGCTGCTCGTTCGCCGCCGCCTGCCGCACCGGATCACCAGCGTTTCGCCCATCGGGGATAGCCGTCAACACATCGGTATCGACCCGCACCGCACTAGGGCGCCGCAACGAGTTCAGGTACAGGTTACGGGCGATGCGAAACAGCCACGTCGCCACCGAGCAATCGCCCCGGAACGCGACCAAACCCACATACGCCTTCACAAACGTATCCTGAACCAACTCCTCGGCCAACTCCGGCGAACCGCACAACCGCTGCAAATACCGCAGCAATGGCTCGCGATACTGGCGGTACAGCGCTTCGATATCGGGAGGCTCATCTGCACGCTCAGCAGCCGCAGCAATGCTGAAACAGTGAAGCAATAGGCCCATCGCGCTCTCCTGTCAAAACGTTCCACTACAAGAGACACACAACGCCATGAAAAGTTACAAGGCTGCTACTACCGCGAGGCGCATAGCGGAACACACCTCATACCAAAGCCATGTTTTTGTTGGGAAAAGAGAGCAACCACCATATACCCGCCCGTCGCTCTGGGCCAACGGCCCGCATCCGCCACGCCCGTCCGTGGGCGCGAAGATGGCGCTGCGCGCCAACGCGCCAAACGCCCCGCAACCCCAGCGCCGCCAACGACATCACGCATTTGACAGAACATCCAAGCGCGAGTATATTGTCCACTATCTTAATCAAGTTTCATTTGAATAGAAACTTTCTCAACGAAAAATTGACAAAGTGCGCCTTACGAGTCACAATGTAGCCACCGCGCAGAGTTCAAAAGAGATTGGCATATTTACAGCCCAAGAAGGCTGTGTATAAGGAATCGCAACCTTCGGGTTGTGGCTATGGACACACCATCAACAGCTAACGCCCTGATTGCGGTAGAGCAGTTGAGTTTCACCTACCGCCGCGCACACGAGCCAGCCATCACCGACATTTCATTCGAGGTACGGGCGGGCCAAGTCCTGCTGATCGCCGGGCCGAGCGGCTGCGGCAAAAGCACCGTGCTGCGCTGCCTCAACGGCCTCATCCCCAACACCTACCGGGGCGAACTCACAGGCAGCATTCGCATCAACGGCACCGACACCCGCGAACTGAGCATCGCCGACATCTCGCGCGTGGTCGGCAACGTGCTGCAAGACCCCGAGCGCCAGATCGTCGCGTCGCACGTGCTCGAAGAAGTCGCCTTCGGCCTCGAAAACCTGGGCCGTCCCGTCGACGAAATCCTGGAGCGCAGCAAACAGACGCTCGACCGCCTCAACATGCTGCACCTCGCCCCGCGCGAAACCTTTACGCTCTCGGGTGGCGAGAAGCAGAAACTGGCGGCTGCGGGTGTGCTCGTGCTGGAACCGCGCGTACTCCTGCTCGATGAGCCGCTCGCGAACCTCGACCCAGCCAGCGCCGCCGAATCGCTCGCTCTCTTCCGCCGCCTCGCCGATGCTGGGCACGCCGTGGTGATCGTCGAACACCGCATCGAGGAGGTGCTGAGCATCAACCCCGAGCGCGTGCTGCTGATGGACCAGGGCCGCATCATCTACGATGGCGCCGCCGCCGAAGTCGGCACATACGCCGACCCACGCGCCGTCAAACTGCCAGCACCCGTCGCGATCCAGCGCTTCCGCGAGCTAGCAATCGCGCCGCCGCCACCACCGCCGAGCCTGAACAGCGCGCCGAACAGCACACCGCTGATCGAACTGCGCGATGTGCACTTCAGCTACACCGATCGACCCATTCTGCGCGGCGTGAACCTCAGCGTCTACCCGGGCGACCGCATCGCCCTGCTCGGGCCGAACGGCAGCGGCAAAAGCACGCTCGTCAAACAGATGATCGGCCTGCTGCGCCCCAAACAAGGCACAGTCTACCTTTCCGGTGAGCCGACCAACAAACTGAGCGTGGCGCAGATCGCCAAAACGGTCGGCTACGTGTTCCAGAACCCGTCGCACATGCTGTTCGCGCCCGATGTGCGCAACGAATTAGCGTTCGGGCCGCGTAACATCGGCCAGAGTGAGGATGAGATCGCCCGCAACACCGCCGAGGCGTTGGAGTTGGTGGGTTTGGCGGGCTTCGAGGATCGACCGCCGCTCACACTCTCGTTTGGGCAGCAGCGACGCCTGTGCATCGCCAGCGTCATCGCTATGCGCTCGCAGGTGCTGCTGATGGACGAACCGACCGCCGGGCAAGATTACCGCTCCTACACCCATTTTATGGATGGAATCCAGAGCTTGGGTGTGTTCGCAGCCCAGATCTTCATCACCCACGATATCGATCTCGCGCTGAGCTACGCCAACCGTGTGATCCTGTTCGCCGATGGGCGGATCGTGGCCGATGGCGCGCCACACACCATCCTTGCCCAAACGGAACTACTTGAACGTTGCCGCCTGCGCTCGACCTCGCTGTTGGAGGAAAACATTCGGCTGTTGCCGCAGACCAAGGCGTTCCAACGCCTCGAACAGTTGGCCACACTCAATGAATTTCGTCTGTAATGCACGATAGACTGCCCGTTAGGTTCCAATTTTAGAAGGAGGCACGTTCCCCATGAGTTCATCATCCACATCCCTGATCGGACGAGCAAATGCCTGGACGGTCCAAACCCGCGAAGTTGTGTTTATGGCGATCGGCGCAGCGCTGTACGGCGTGCTCGGCTGGGCCACGTCGTTCCTACGCATCCCTGGCCCGTTCAACTCGTCGATCCGCCCGGCGGTCGTCATCCCAATGTTCTTCGGCGCGATCTTCGGCCCATGGGTCGGTCTCTTCACAGGTTTCGCAGGCAACGTCATCATCGACCTGCTGTCGGGCTACGGCTTCTCGTGGAACTGGAGCCTGGGCAATGGCCTGTTGGGCCTGATCGCAGGCTTCGCGTTCGCCCGCGCCCGTGGCGATGAGTTGCCGAGCCTCAAGAGTGTGCTTCTCTGGTCGGCGATTGGCGTCCTGCTGGCCTTCCTGTTCAGCAGCGTCACTGACATCTGGGTGTACGACACGGAGCCAGCCCTGGTGCCGTTGCAGTACTTCCAGGTGATTGTGCCGAACCTGATCGCGGGTGCTATCCTGCTGCCGCTGCTCTACACTGCCTACAAGCAGGTCGAAGCGCGAAGCGGACGCTAAACAATTGCGCAGGGCCAACCTGTGTTGGCCCTGCTTACTCTCATCCAACGAGTAACCTATGATCGCCTCTTTCAAGTATATCGATAAACCGACTATTATTCATCGGTTGGACCCCCGCACCAAGATCATTTTGCTACTGTGCGTGGCGTTCACCGCCGCCTCGCTGCGCGATCTGCGAGCGCTGCTGATACTCTTGGGGTTGGCGATCATCTACTACTCACTGGCCCGCCTGCCGTGGCGCGCCACCCGCCAAGCCTGGCTGTTTATCTTGTTCTTCGTAGTGGTGTTAGTCGGCATTAACACGCTCATCCTCGGCAGTGGCACCGATACCGTCACCGAAACCGTGATGTTCACGCTGCCCTTCGGCCTGAGCATCACTTGGGAGGCGTTGATCCAATCAACGGGCGTGATGTGCCGTATGCTCTGCGGCGCGTTTATGGCGCTGCCGTTCACTTTCACCATCCCACCCACCCGTTTCGGCGTGTCGTTCCGTGGCCTGGGCCTCAGCGATAAAATCGCCTTCGCCATCGACCTGGCGTTGCGACTGGTGCCAACCTACGCCGCCGACTTCAGCAGCACGATCGACGCTCAACGCGCCCGTGGCTACGAGGTCGATAAAGTACGCGGCGGGTTGTTCGAGCGGGTACGCCGCCTTGCCCCGCTGGTGGTGCCTGTGACGATGAACGCAATCACGAGCGGCGAGGATATCACCAACGCGCTCGATATGCGCAGTTTCGGCCAGCAGCCCCGCACCTGGATCCACAAGCGCCCCTTAGCGCTGATCGACTGGGTGCTGATCGTCTTCGGCGTGCTGATGCTGATCGGCGGGATCGTGTGGCGAATCGTCACCGCTAGCCAGTTGTGGGTTCCGCCGTACCCCTTCGGTGGTTAAGCCCCGCGTTGCACCGTAGCGACGCGCGTCCCCTCGCCTGTGCTCGCTCTTTTCACCAAACAAGTAGCAGTTGCGCTTGAGGAAGTGTTGTGCATGGGGATTCCTGCGCGGCATCCCCACGCGGTACGGGCTAGTCGGCTAGGCCGAAGCGGTAGATCGTGGTTTGGCGGTACGTCTCGCCAGGGCGCAGCACCGTGGTGGGGAACTGCGGCTGGTTCGGCGAATCGGGGAAATGCTCCATCTCCAGGCACAGGCCGGTGCGCTGCTCGTAGCGCTGGCGATCGATGCCGTCCAGCGTGCCATCGAGGAAGTTGCCCGAGTAGAACTGCACGCCCGGCTCGGTGGTGAACGCCTCCAGCACGCGCCCGCTGCTCGCCTCGTAGACGCGCGCCACCGGCCCCAGTTCGCCAGCGGGCTTGTCGAGCACCCAACAGTGATCATAACCAATGCCGTTGCGGATCTGTTCATCGTCGGCGTTGATGCGCTCGCCGATGGGCGTGCTGCTGCGGAAGTCGAACGGCGTGCCCGCTACGTCCTGCAAATGGCCGAACGGGATCTGCGTCTTGTCGATCGGTACGAAGCGCGAGGCGTACAGCGTCAGCTCATGATTCAGGATGGTGCCGCCACCCGCCAGGTTGAAGTAGCTGTGATTGGTCAGATTCAGCACTGTGGCGCGATCGGTGGTGGCAGTATACTCAATGCGCAGTTCGTTCTGATCGGTGAGTGTGTAGACCACCGTTATGTCAAGATTGCCAGGATAGCCCTCCTCACCGTCGGCGCTGCGGTAGCGCAGGGTGAGCGCGGGGCCGTCGCTGCTCTCGCTGGCCGAGCCATCCCACACGCGGCGGTCGAAGCCCAGTGGGCCGCCGTGCAGGTGATTGGGGCCGTCGTTGCAGGCGAGTTGGTAGGTGGTGCCGTCGAGCGTGAAGTGCCCCTTGGCGATGCGGTTGCCGTAGCGCCCGATCAGCGCGCCGAAGAACGGGTGCGGGCCGAGGTACTGCTCAAGGTTGTCGAAGCCGAGCACGATATTGCCCAGGTTGCCGTGGCGGTCGGGCACGCGCAGGCCCGAGACGATGCCGCCGTAGGTGATGATGTCGGCCTCGATGCCCTGAGCGTTGCGCAGGCGGTAACGGTCGATGGCCACGCCATCGGGGGTGGAACCGAACGGTTCGCGAATAATCGGCATACGTTGCCTCTTGATCTAGCGCGAGTTCGCACCTTCCGGCACGAACTCGCGGCACGGTGCGCTAGATGCCCTTGGCGAGGTGATAGTACAGGTCGTTCCAGCGCAGTTCCTTCTTGAATGACGAGATCGTCGTCGAATTATCGATCAGAAGATACTCGATTCCGGCGATCTCGGCAAAATCTTCGAGTTGCTCGGCGGTGACAGACAGGCTGAAGCCGGTGTGGTGCGCGCCACCCGCCAGAATCCAGGCCGCCGCGCCGATCTGCAAGTTCGGCTCGGGCACCCACAGCGCGCGGGCCACCGGCAGTTTGGGCAGCGGCTCGGCGGCGGGCACCGATTCGACTTTGTTGACGATCAGGCGGAAGCGGTTGCCCATATCGACCAGCGAGGCGTTGAGGGCCGGGCCAGTCTTGGAATCGAACACTAGGCGCACGGGGTCGGCCTTGCCGCCGATGCCCAGCGGGTGGATCTCCAACTTGGGCTTGGCGCTGGCGATCGAGGGGCAGATCTCGAGCATATGGGCGCCGAGGACTTGCATGCCGTCGGGGCTGAGGTGGTAGGTGTAGTCCTCCATAAACGAGGTGCCGATGTCGTTGCCCGCCGCCATCACCTTCATGGCCCGCACCAGCGCGGCGGTCTTCCAGTCGCCTTCCGCGCCGAAGCCGTAGCCGTCGGCCATCAGGCGCTGCGGGGCCAGGCCGGGCAGTTGCGCCAGGCCGTGCAGGTCCTCGAACGTGGTGGTGAAGCCCTTAAAGCCGCCGTCGGTCAGGAACTGCCGCAGCGCCGCCTCGATCCGTGCGCCGACCCGCAGCGATTCGTGCTGGTCGCCGCCAGGCCGCAGCGAGGGCACCACGTCGTACTCGTCGAGGTACGCCTGCACGAGTTCATCGACCTGCGCATCGGAGACTTCGCGCATCACAGCGACCAGATCGCCGACGCCGTAGCCGTTGACGCTGTAGCCGAGCTGCATCTGCGCGCTGACTTTGTTGCCCTCGGTCACGGCCACCTGGCGCATGTTGTCGCCGAAGCGGGCGAACTTGGCGCCCTGCGCATCGTGCCAGGCCGCCGCCACACGCGTCCACGAGCCGAGCGTGGCCTGCACACCCGCATCCTGCCAGTGCCCGACCACCACCTTGCGCTCCAGGCGCATCCGGCTGCCAATGAACCCGAACTCGCGGTCGCCGTGGGCAGACTGGTTCAGGTTCATAAAGTCCATGTCGATCTCGGACCAGGGGATGTCGCGGTTGTACTGCGTGTGCAGATGAGCCAACGGCTTCTGCAAGGCGCGCAAGCCAGCGATCCACATCTTAGCGGGCGAGAAGGTGTGCATCCAGGCCACCAAGCCGATACACTGCGGGGCGGCGTTGGCCTCCAACGCGATCTGGTGAATGGCCTCTGGCGTGGTCAACACAGGCTTAAAGACCACGCGCACCGGGATGGCCTCCGACTCGTCGAAGGCGCGAGCGATCGCCTGAGAATGCTCAGCCACAAGTTCCAATGTTTCGGGGCCATACAGGTGTTGACTGCCGGTCACAAACCAGACCTCAAGGGATGATAGATCGATCATAGAGCGTCTTTACTCCTTGTTCAGTACAACAGACTCGTGGTTGTCTCACTGGCCGTAGACGTGGGTGTAGCGGTAGTGCAGTTTGGCGACATCTTCCGGCGCGATCTCATCGGGCGTGCCGAGTTGCAGCGCGTACCACGTGGTGCGGGCCACATCCTCGGCCATCACAGCGGCCTTCACCGCCGCCCTGGCGTTCGGGCCGACCGTGAACACGCCGTGGTTCTTCAGCAGCACAGCGGGCGAGTTGCCGATGTGTTCGATCACCTGTTGGCCGATCTCCTCGCCGCCGATCAGCGCGAAGCCCGCACAGGGGATCGGCCCGCCGAACTCGTCGGCCATGGCGGTGAGGTAGACCGGGATCGGGCGTCCCACTGCGGCGAACGCGGTGGCGAACGGCGAGTGCGTGTGCACAATCCCATTCACATCGGGGCGATGGCGGTAGATGTAGAGGTGGCTGGCCGTATCGGAGGATGGCTTCAGGTCGCCCTCGATGATCGTGCCCTCCAGATTCACCACCACGTGATGCTCCGGGCGCAGATCCTCAAACATCACGCCGCTGGGCTTGATGACCACCAGGTCGGTCTCCGGATCGCGAGCGCTGATATTGCCGCTCGTCCAGGTCACCAGCCCGTTTTTGGGCAACTCCATGTGCAATTTGCAGAGTTGTTCTTTCAGTGCTTCGAGCATAGTGCGTTCCTTAACGGAGGTCGAGCCGCCCATCCCGAGCGGCTCGACGGTGTGACGAATTAAGCTTGGGCAAGGATCGATTCGCGCAGATGCTTGAGGCGTTTCATCACATCGTTGGCGCCGCGCCCAAAGTAGTCGTGGAGGGTGCGATATTCGGCGTACAGCTTGTCGTACACGGCTTGGTGCTCGGCGATCGGGGTGTACGATTGCTCGTGCAGGTGGGCCATGTGCTTGGCCGCTTCGACAATGCTGTCGTAGCCGCCACCCGCCGAGCCAGCCGCCACAGCGCCGTGCATCGCCGAGCCGAGCGCGCCGCCCTGCGAGCTAGCCGCCCGTTTGATCGGTCGGCCCGTCACATCGGCGTAGATCTGCATCAGCATATGGTTGCGCTCGGGCAGGCCGCCCGTCGCCACGATCTCACTGATCGCCACGCCGTTGCTCTCGAACGTGTCGATGATCATTCGGGTGCCGTAGGCGGTCGCCTCGATCAGGGCGCGGTAGATCTCCTCTGGCTTGGTGGCGAGCGTCACACCCAGCAGCACACCGCTCAGGTCGGCATCGACCAGCACCGAGCGGTTGCCGTTCCACCAGTCGAGCGCCAGGAGGCCGCTCGCGCCAGGCTTGAGCGCGCTGGCCTTCTCTTCGAGCAGTTGGTGGATGCTGATGCCACGCTCGGCGGCGGCGCGCTCGTACGCGCCCGGCACACAGTTCTCCACAAACCACGCGAAGCCATCGCCCACACACGATTGCCCGGCCTCAAAGCCCGGAAAGCCCGGAATGATGCCATCCTGCACGAAGCCACAGATGCCCGGCACCAGGCGCTCCTCCACGCCGTTCACCATGTGGCAGTTCGAAGTGCCCATGATGATCACCATACGTCCCGGCTCCGTCACGGTCGAGGCGGGCACGGCTACGTGCGCATCGACATTCGCCACCGCCACGGGAGTGCCGGGAAGCAGGCCCGTCCACTCGGCAGCCTTCGCCGAAATCCCGCCCGCTTTCGCGCCCAAGGGGTGCAGCGTGCGCGACATCTTCTCATCAACAATGTTTTCCAAGCGGGGATCGAGGGCCTTGAAGAAGGAGTTCGGGGGGAAACCATCGCGCTTCGACCACATGGCCTTGTAGCCAGCCGTGCACTCGTTGCGCGTCTCAACACCGGTCAACTGCCAAACCACCCAGTCGGCGGCTTCAATCAGCCGATCGGCGGCGGCGTAGACCTCGGGCGCCTCGTCGAGGATCTGCCAGGCCTTCGGGAAGAACCACTCCGAGCTGATCTTGCCGCCGTAGCGATCGAGGAAATCGTAGCCCAACTCACGAGCGATCTCGTTGAGCTTATTGGCCTCGGGCTGCGCCGCGTGATGCTTCCACAGCTTCACCCAGGCGTGCGGATGATTGCGCCACTCGTCGAGGAAACAGAGCGGCGTGCCATCGGCTTTGGTCGGCAGCATCGTGCAGGCCGTAAAGTCGATACCGATGCCCACCACATCGGCGGGATCGATGCCGCCCGCGCGCAGCACCGCCGGAATCGCGTTCTTAAACACCTCCAGGTAGTCGTTGGGATCTTGCAAGGCCCAGTCGGGTTCGAGGCGAATGGAAGTGCCTGGTAGCTGCTCGTCGATCACGCCGTTGGCATAGGCATGCACCGCAGATGCGATCTCCTCGCCTGTGGCAACATCGACGAGTAGCGCACGCCCCGACTCAGTACCGAAATCCACGCCGATTGCGTACTTGCGACTACTCACGTCGGAACCTCCTGGTATCTATCAAACCGAGCACAGGAGCACATACATTTGGGAACGCAGTGATGTAATAGGGGAGGAAAAGTTTCGCTAGTATAGCACGCACATAGGAGAGCGTCAAGCGTAAAATTTTCACAAATGTGCATAAATTTTACGCATTCGTGCAAAATTCCATGGTTTTCTATTGACCTTTGCACGAGGCGAGCGTATAATCAACGCACCGATTATGGCAAGTGCATGCGCTTGGAAGCACGGTCATCAGCGGAACGGAGCAGGATGTGATACACCCCAAGCAACCGGATGAGCGAATTTCGCGCAAAACAGCACAACGTTCCGAACTGATTATGCAGGAACTCCTGCGGGCTGGCTCATTGAGTGTCGAGGACCTCGCGCAGCGGCTCGGCGTCGATGCTTCGACCATCCGTCGCGACCTGATCCGCCTGGAGCAGCGCCAATTGCTGAAACGAGTCCACGGCGGCGCGATCCCGATCGATCCGTTCGCCAACAGCAGTCGCAGCGAGGATCTGTCGTTCCAGCGCAGCATGCAGCAACATATCGAGGAACAGACGCGCATCGCCTTGGCGGCCACACGGCTGATCGAGCCGGGCGACTCGATCGCGCTCTCACCAGGATCGGCCACCACGTATCTGGCGCGGGCCATCCGACATCTGCCGATCACACGGCTGACGGTCGTGACGAATGCGATGAACATCGCGATGGAGTTATCGGGGGTGCTAAACATCACGCTGACGGTGGTGGGCGGCATTATGCTCTCGGACTTTTTCGCCACCGTGGGGCCAATGGCCGAGCATAATCTGCACGAGTTGTACACCAATAAGGCGTTCATCAGCGCGCACGGGCTCAGCATCGAGCACGGGCTGACCGGGCCGAACCAACTCGAAGCGCTGACCTACCGCGCGATGATGCAGCGCGCCCGACAGACCATCGTGCTCGCCGACCACAGCAAGCTTGAGCATGTGGCGTTCTACCGCATCGCGCCCGTCACCGCCATGCAGACGCTGATCACCGACAGCGGCACACCTCCCGAGACGGTACACACCTTCGAGGAACACGGCGTCCAAGTGCACATCGTCTAAGCGCGCGCACACCCCCTGCCTGCGGAAGAACTCACCGTGTCACCAAGTCACCCTGTCACCTTGTCAAGCTCCTCTCCCAATTCCTCCGAACAACCAAGGAAAGGTACCCCCAACAGCCTCCGTCTTGGAGGCAAGTTGTCTTGTGGCCGGATCCAGTTCACCCCATCCGTTGGCGCCCATACACGGGAAAGGAGCATTTCAATGTTCATATCGCGTCGGTTCCCGTTCCTTGGTTTCTTCTTCATCGTCGCGCTTGTTATGAGCGCCGGCTGGGCAGGTAGTTTCTCCCCCACTGCTCAAGCCCAAACTAAACCTCGTGTCGTCTACGTCTATCAAGACGACACCGCCAGCGCCGCGAGCTTCAAAACCCTATTGGAGCTGCGCGGGTACGAGGTCTTAGTTGTAAAACCGGAGGATATAACCAACTCGAAAGTTGACTGGAAGGGCGTTCAAGCGTTGATCGTTGGCCACGACACCGATGATCATGCGAACCCCGGCAATTGGGCGGGCCGCACATCGGCTGTCCCAGAATCGATGTATGTGATTGGTATCGGTGTAGGCGGCACAGCCTATTTCGAATCAGCCACCGATTCGGTCGCTATGATCGACTACTGGAGCACCGTAGCAGGTAACGGCAACGTTGCGCTCGCCTCCAATCCTGGCGCTGCATATTGGCTCACGCCTTCGCCGATCGCTCTCGCAGCGGACACATCGGTCAAGCTGTACAACCAATCAACCCCCTGGCGTGCCGCAGACAACGCAATCCCCCTCAAGATCGCCCAAGACAACGCCTTGATCAAGCCAGTACCTATCGCTGCTGAGGAATTTGGTCAGGGCACCTGGTGTGGCGTGCTGTGGGGCTACAGCGGCTCGCCAAGCCACATGACCAACGCCGGGCGCGATCTGTTTGTGAATATCGTCAAGCAGAACGCCTGTAAAGCCCCCTTGGGCTCAAGCGTCGACCTGAGCATCACCAAGAGCGCCCCGCAAAGCGGCACGGTCGGCCAGCCGCTCACCTACACGATCACCGTGAACAACCCTTCGCGCGTTGCAGCGCCGGGCGTAAAAGTGGTGGACACCCTGCCCGCCGACGTGGTGTTTGTATCGGCCAGCAGCACGCAGGGCAGCTGTAGCTACGGCGGAGGCATCGTCACCTGCGCGATCGGCACGATGGCCTCGGGCGCAACCGTCACCATCACCATTGTGGTCAAGCCCAGTGAGGCTGGCACATTGGTGAACACCGCCACCGTGAGCGCCACAGCCCACGACAGCAACCTCTCCAACAATACCAGCAGTGCGCACACGTCGGTCGCGTACCCCGTCAACTTTAACGCACTGAGAGCCTTCCCATACAAGCCAGTCCTCAACATCACCGACCTGATCCCGAACAAGGATCTGTCGATCTTCGGTATCGAAGTCACCCAAGGCATCCAGTGTTTCGATACCAGCAAGGGCCTGACAACATGTGCGAACAACTCGCTCTCGCTCGTATCGCGCAAGAGCACCGTTGCACGCATCTACCTGAAGTACACCGGGCCAGGCACCGGCATGAACAACGTGCCGGTTCGCCTGCACATCATCGACGCAGAAGGCGATGAAGTCGTCGTCAACACCGTTGGCAAAGCACTGCCCGCGATCGATCAGAGCAGCGCCGCCAACAGCGCCAACGTCTACTTCTACGTCGATTACAACTCCTCGCCCTCAATTAAGTTCTGGGCAGAAGTTGATCCGAACAAGACCATCGCCGAGATCAACGAAAGCAACAACCGCTTCCCCGCCACCGGCATGATGACGATCAAGTTCAACAAACGCAGTACAATGAAGATCGTCGGTGATCGGCTGCGCTATCACCCCTCCGGCTACAGCGGCACCCAATACGCAGGCGGCTGGGCCGTCAATGGCGGTGCCGCCGATTGGCTCGAACAAGTGCTGCCGATCCGCAACAACGGCATCAACTACCAAGTCAAGAGCGGCTATCGCAATTGGACCACCACACTCAACACCGACGGCCAACATTCGCTCATCCGCACCCTCAACGGCGAATGGATCATCCATAACATCTTCCCGTGGCTGTTCGGCACCAACGCCTTCACCGGCGCGCGCCACGTCTACGGCTGGGCGCCCAACGCTGGCTACAGCGGCGGCCACGCCGACATGCCGATCTACCCGCACGCTGGCGGCCTCGGCGTCGTAGGCATCGGCACCGATCGCGTCGGCTCCAGCCCCAGCACCGACAACCCGGGCGGCGGCGCGCTCATCTTCGGCCACGAACTCGTGCACGACTACAACATCATGCACACCAACACCAGCGATAGTTGTGGCTCAAGCGACAGCAACTCGAACTTCCCATACAGCAGTTCGAGCATCCAAGAGTTCGGCTTCAACCCAGTCACAGGCAAGGTCTACAACCCATCGAACACGCACGACCTGATGAGCTACTGCCCGGCTGCCGGCTCCCGCGAAGGCTGGATCTCGCCGTACACCTGGCAGCAAATGTTCAACAAGCTCAGCACCAGCTCGACGCAAGCCGCCGTCGCGCCGAGCGCCGATGGCAGCACCCTGATCGTCGACGTCACCGTCAGCAACCCATCGATGGGCCCTGAAACTGGCACCTTCAACAACCTGATGAAAGTCGACGTCGCCGTTCCATCTGTCACACCCGCACCCGGCGACTACGCGATCGACCTGCTGAACGCATCCAACACCATCCTCTCCACCACCACGTTCAGCGTCACCTTCAAGAGCGAGTACACCGAGGGCGGCGAAGGCCGACCGGGCGACCCATCCATCCGGCCCTACGCAAGCGCCTCGATGAACATCCCGTGGGTCGATGGCACCACCCAGATCCGGCTGCGCCGCGGTACCACCCAACTCAAAGTGCAGACCGTCAGTGCCAACCCGCCGCAAGTGCAATTCACCAGCCCAGCAGCCGCCGCCACATGGCCTGCGGGCACCGTCCAAACCCTCACATGGCAGGGCATCGACCCCGACACGGGTAACGGCAACGGCCTGACCTACAGCCTGTTCTACAGCCACAACGGCGTCGATTGGGCCTTGCTCGAAAGCGGCATCACCGACACCAGCTACCAAGTCGCCGTCGATTCACTGGCGGGCGGCACAGCAGCACGCTTCCGCATCGTCGCCTCCGACGGCGTGCTGATCGGCGATGACGAAACCGACTTCCCGATCAACGTGCCCGACAAAGCGCCCACCGCCTACATCCTCAACCCGACCACGGGCAGCACCGCGTTGCCCGGCGATCTCGTGGTACTGTCAGGCTTCGGCAACGACTTCGAGGACGGCACCCTGCCCGAACTCTCGCTCTCGTGGAAGAGCGACCGCCAAGGCGACCTAGGCACCGGCGAGCAGATCGCCACCACCTCGCTCGACGCCGGCCTGCACAAAATCACCCTGACCGTCACCGACAGCAAAGGCCAGACATCAACCGCCACTGCCGAGATCTTCATCGGCACCCGCCTCCTGCTGCCGGTCACAATCCGCTAACCGACGTAACAACGCGCCAACGGCACAGACCCGCTCAACTATCGAGCGGGTCTGTTGTTTAACGCCGTATTTGGTTGGGAAGAAAAAACGCAGCCGCCGTCTCAACGCCCGTCGCTACGGCAACCGCGTCCTATCGGCAACGTGATGGCGCACTCGCTCCGCTCGCGCTTGCTAGCCGCAGCCGCACAAAGCGTTCAACGTCACACAATGCGACACAACGCACTCACAGCAAATGGCGCAACTGCGGCAGATACTTCTCCAATGAACCAGTATTCACCACCACCACCCGCTCGCCAGGGCGGATCGCGCCCTGCTCGGCCAGCGGCTCAAGCGCCGCCAAACACGCCGCCGCCTCGGGGCACACCCACCAACGCTGCTCGTTCCACACCTGCTGCAACGCCCGAGCAGTATCCGCATCATCGACAGCGATCGCACACCCGCCGCTCTCCCGAATGATCTGCAACACCCGCGCATGCCCCACGCCACCCGGCACATTCAACCCCGTGCAGATCGTCGAGCCACCCGCCACAGGCGTCGTATCCGGCGCACCGCTGCGCCACGCCTCAACGATCGGCGCAGTCGCCGACGACTGCACGCAGATCATCCGTGGACGCTCCGAGCCGATCAAGCCCAGCGCCTCCAACTCGGCGAACGCCTTCCACATGCCCAACACACCTGTACCGCCGCCCGTTGGATACACAATCACATCGGGCACGCGCCAGGTGCGGCTCCCCGCACTCGGCTCGGCCAACTCCAAACCAAGCGTCTTTTTGCCCTCGATCCGCCAGCCCGGCTCCTGAAACGTCGCCACATTGAAATAGCCCTGCGGCAGGTACCGCTCGCGCATCAACGCCCCAGCCTCGCGGATCGTGCCATTGACCAGTTCAAGCCGCACATCGTCGCGCTCGTGCGCCGCAGCAGCCACGCGCCCCAGGATCGGCATCGGCGTATCACGGGGCATAATCACCACCACCTCCGTGCCCGCCGCCAACCCGTAACTCAACAGCGAATCGCCAGCGTTGCCCTGCGTGGGGATCACCAACTTGCGCAACCCAAAGCGCCGCGCCATCGAGACAGTCATCGCCATCCCACGGTCCTTGAACGACTGCGTGGGGTTCGCGCCGAAGCCGGGCACCGCCTTGCCCTCATCCTTCACCAGCAGCGTAAAGCCGACCCGTCGCGCCACCGGATGCTGAGCGTACTCACGCAGCGGCGTCGCACCCTCACCCAGCGTGACAATGTGCTGGCGATCCTCGGCATTCGCCATATCGAGCGGCAACAGCGCGCCAAAACGCCACATATCGCGACGCTCCGGCGCATACCAACCCTGGTCCGGCAAATCGTGTTGCAGACGTTCCAGATCGAGCACCACCTCGACCGGACGGCCATCCACCGGATCGAGATTCATCGGCGTCGTGGCGTCGTAGATCTTCCCCGAGCCTAAACCACGCAAATACGCCACATAACCCATCACCGCCTCGCAATCCAGCTAACGCATGCGCCCGCCCTCGGTCACCAGCCATTCGCCAGTATCCCAATCGGAGACGCTGCCATCGCTGCGATAATACAGATCTAAACGGAACGACAACTGCGGCCACGGATGCGCCACCGTCACCGAGCGGAACATCTCCGCCAACTCGGGGATCACCCAGCCCTCCGGCGGCGGGAAGCGCTGCTCAAGCTCAGCGCGCGTCAGATCAGTGCCCAACGCGAACTGCCAAATCGGCACCGAGGCCCACTGATCGTACACCAACTCGAACTTCGGCTCGCGGCCCAACACAAACGTCGCAATATCATCGGCGAACTCATCCGCCGTACTCGGCAGCACAAACGGCCACTCCGCGTCGGGGTAACGGTACACAGCAGCGTGCGCCGCGAACTGCGCCAACAACGCCTGCCAATCAGCCGTGCTGAACAGCGCCGTCGGCAGATTCACGCCCGTGTGATCCACGCGCGTCACATGCCCACGCAACCGCTGACCACCTGCTGTATCGGCAAGCCGTGCGCCCCTTCGCCCACCACAGGCGCATCGGCCCGACCGCCCAACGCCAAACCACCCACCACCGCATCCAAACGCGGCGCGGGCGAGCAAACAAACTGTGGCAGCCGCACAGGAGCCGAGCGCAAACACGTACGAGGCAACGCGCCCACCGGGTTCAGTGGGCGCAAACACACTGTATCGGGCGTCACCTCGGCCTGCGGCACACCCACAAATAACTGCTGAAACGTGGAGAAAAACGTGCGGGATTCGTCGTCGGAATTGGGGAAAACGAAGCTGATCTCAGCCAAACGGGCCTGTGCCATACCATCCCCCTTGCAGCTCATCAAACATCAACGGGATGATAGCACATTCGGTCGCATACACCAATTGCTAGTCGAGCAACTCCAGCACAATCGCCTCCCACTCATCCTCCAAAGGCCCACTCGCGACAGGCCGCTGCGCCCGCCGATACCAGTAACGAGCGTTGGGCAGATCGCCCTCCTTGCGGTGCAAATAGGCGTGCACCCACGAACCCACCTCATCATCGATGTCCTGAACGTACTGATGCGCTGTCTCCCAATCGCCTTGGGCATCGAACCACAGCGCCTGCAATGCGCGGCTCAACTGCGTGGGCGGCGTAGTCGCCCGCCGAAACTCATCGATCTGCATCGTACTCATCCTCGCTGTTCAAGATTCATCACATAATAATCGTAGCGCGTCACCTCACGGAAACCCACCGATGTGTACAAACCCAGCGCGCGGTCATTCTCGGGGGCGACCTCCAAGTACACCAACCGATCGCTGCTTTCCCGCACCTTTTGGATCACACGAATGAGGATTTGGCGGCCATAACCGCGCCCACGCAATTCGGGGATCACCGCAAAGCCATAGATTCCCGCATCATTGTCGCCCAAGATCAGCGTCAGCACACCGATCGGCTTGCCATCCAGCCGCGCCACGTAATACTGCGTCTGCTCGCTATCGAGCTTACTCACGACCTGATCGCGAAACTCCAGCTTCGGCATATTGAACGCATTCGCTGTGATCTCCACAACCGCATCGACATCATCAATATCGGCGCGTTCCACCACCAAGCGCTCGTCGAACTGCTCGGGCAAGCGCAACTCCTCGAGATCCATGCGGTACTCGCTATGACTGAACTCCGCCGAGCTCGCCTCCAGCAGCGCAATGCCCGCCTTCGAACGGTGATCGCAGAAGAACACCAACCGAGGAATGCCGCGCCGCCGCAACTCGGCCACCACCGCGCCCGCCAACGTCGTGAAGATATGCTTGCGGCGCTCATCGGGGTGCACCATCCCGCTCGCCTCGGCCTCATCGCGACTAAACGCGTAGATCGACAGCGCGCCAACCAGTTTGTTGTTGCGGTAGAATAAAAAATCGCTCGGCTCGTAGCCCGAACGCGTCGCCAACGTATCCCAGTTGAACCGCACCGTCGCGTGATCGTGCTCATCGCAAATGCGTGCCAGTTCGCGCAACTCATCCAGTTCCAGCGGCGATAAGCGCAAACGCGCCACCAAGCCCTCACGTACCGAATCAGTCATACACACCCCCAATAGCAAAAGATCGAGGACGAAGCCCCGACCTTTTGCTGCTGTTATGTGATCAAACGAGAACTAGCGCTTGGCGCGCCCTGGAGCCACCCGGCGCCCGATCGAGCGCTTCCTCGGCTTCTCGTCTTCCTCTTCACGGCTGCGAAACACGATCTTCAGCGGAGTGCCCTCGAAACCGTACCGCTCACGAATGCGATTCTCCAAATAGCGCGCATAGCCCCAGTGGATCTGCTCGGCGTTGTTGGCGAAGAACAGGAACACTGGCGGCGCGACCTGCGGCTGCGTAGCATAGTACAACCGCAAATGTGCACCCTTGTGGATCGCCGTCGGCGGATGATCATCGATAGCATGGCGCAACAACGTGTTCAACTCCGAGGTCGGAATGCGGCGCTGGCGCTCCTGCGCGATGCGCAACGCGAGCGGCAACACCTGATCCACGCGCTGGCCCGTCTTAGCCGAGATGAATAACAGCGGCGCATACGGAATGAACTTAAACGCCTCGCGCACCTGGCGCGTGTAAGCGTTGAACGTCTCGTTATCCTTGATCACCAAGTCCCACTTGTTGATCAGGATCGCCACGCCCTTCAACTGCTCCAAAATCATGCCAGCGACATGCGTATCCTGCGCCGTGATGCCTTCCTCAGCATCGATCAGCAACAGCGCCACGTCGGCACGCTCGATCGAACGCATCGCCCGCAGCACACTGTACTTCTCCAAGCCCTGCTCGATGCGCCCACGCCGCCGAATACCCGCCGTATCGATCAACAGCATCTTGGTGCCATCGACCTCGATCGGCGTGTCGATGCTATCGCGCGTGGTGCCCGGCACCGAACTCACCACGCTGCGCTCCTGGCCCAGCAGGCGGTTCAGCAACGAGGACTTACCCACGTTCGGGCGACCAACGATCGCCACGCGCACCATCGAATCGTCGGGCTCTTCCTCGACCACCGGCAGCGACTCGACCACCCGATCGAGCACATCGCCGGAGCCGATGCCGTGGTAGGCGCTCATTGGGATCGGATCGCCCAAGTTCAGCGCGTAAAACTCCACCGCATTCAAATTGCGCTCGGGGTTATCGGCCTTATTCGCCGCCAACACCACGGGCTTCTTCGACAAGCGCAGCACATCGGCCACTTCGATATCCGAAGCCGTCAGACCATCGATCACATCGACCATAAAGATGATCACATCGGCTTCTTCGATCGCCACCTCGGCCTGTCGGCGTACGTGCCGCGCGATCTCCACCTGCGGTGTACCAATCGGCAGATCGTCGTCGTCAAACAGGAGACCCGCCGTATCGACCACGCTAAACTGGCGACCATTCCAATCGCTATCGCCATACAAACGGTCGCGCGTTGTGCCGGGGATCGACTCAACGATCGCCTTCCGTTGGCCAATCAATCGGTTAAAAAAGGTCGACTTCCCAACATTGGGCCGACCAATCAAAGCCACTATCGGTTTCATCATGCCCCATTCAGATCGACGATGAACGCATCGCCAATCTTTATTCTCCCATTTCTATTCGTTCGCGCTGCGTCAACACTTTACCTTTCTGACGCGCGCGCCATAAAGCTGCAACGCAATCTGGATCAAGTTCCGTCCCCGCAACCTCGCTCAAAATAGCGAACGCTTTATCAAACGGCATACCAGCGCGGTACGGACGATCACTCGTTAACGCATCAAACACATCGGCGACCGCCACAAGCCGCCCGATGTACTGAATCTCGTCGCCACGCAACCCTTGTGGATACCCATTCCCGTCCAACCGCTCGTGATGTTCGAGCAATGCGGGCAATTCAGCGCGCAGCAGCCAACGCAACTCCTCTTGCCGCATAATCTCGTAACCACGAGTAGGATGCTCGCGCATCTCGGCCATTTCCTCCTCGGTGAGGCGGCCAGGCTTCTTCAAAATAGCATCAGGAACCCCGATCTTGCCGACATCGTGCAGGATACCACCGATCTTGATGTGATAGATCTCCTCCTGCGGCAAGTTCAGTTCCTCTGCGATCGCCACAGCAAAGTCGGAGACTCGCTGCGAGTGACCTTGCGTGTACGGGTCTTTAGCGTCGATGGCGCCGGCCACCACCTTGATCACGCCCTCGAACAGCTTCTGCGTCTCCTCGTAGAGCCGCGACAACTGAAGCACCGTGGCGGCTTGGTTGGCGAGTGCCTCGAACAACTCAATATCGTCTTCGGAGAACGTCCCGCCATTGCACTTGTTGATCGCCTGCGCCCCGCCGATGACCGACTCCTGCAAGATACCGCGCTGGTGGCCCAAATGAATATTCGGCGCACGCAGCGGCACCGAAAGAATCGAGCGCGAGACAAACCCGCTCAGACGATCGACCTCTTTGTTGTGGCGCTCATCCTTGGTCACGTCATCGACCAGGATGCGCACCCCTTGGCGCACGCATTCACCGATCAAGCCCTGGCCCACGGGCACCGTGATCTCTTTGAGTTGATCGCCCCGCTCGCCCGTCGCGACGTGCAGTACCAACACATTGCGCTGCTCATCCAACTCCCACACCGAGGTCGCCTCGACCTCCAGCAGCTCGCGGGCGTGGTTCATAATCAGCGTCAGCAATTGGTTGCGCTCAAGCGTACTCGTCAACTGCGAGATGATGTCAACCAGCGCGCTCAAACGTTTCTCGCGCCGCTGCGCCTCGTTTAGAAGGCGAGCTTTATCGATTTCACTTGCCATACGATTCGCCAACAACTGAAGCAATGCAACCTCATTTGGGTCGTCGACGGCTGTTTGGGGCAGATTAAAAACCTGCATCACCCCAACAGGCCGATTCTGCAACACCAAAGGTAAGCAGTACATTGTTTCAAGTTGTAGTTGCGACAACTCGCCCAGTTGCCGATCCCAACGTTCATCGCGCTCAACATCTGCAATAAACATCGGTTGATTGGATTGTAGAGCCATCCCTACAATCCCACGGTTGGCGGGGATTCGCTTATTGACAAAGCGTTGGCTCGCAGCGTCGCCACGAACAACCGAGAAGATCAGTTCGTGACGCGCTGCATCGTAGAGGTACAGGGTGCCGGCCTGAGCCTGAGTCGCCTCAATGAACAGGTCGAGCATCTGGTTTTGTAAGGTATCGAGCGATGTAGTAGCCGCGATCTGATTGGCACGTTGAATAATATCAACGACACGATGAGAATCAAAGGTGCCGATACTCGAGCCAACCTGCAACTCCATAGTCGTACACTCCAGCCGACATCGCTATATCACTTCTTAAACGTGGAGCTAGTGTTCGATCTTCGCCAACGCACGGACATAGCGGGCCAACTCATCCGGCTCGCCAACCACTGCCACAGGCACGCCCGACTCAGCGCTAATCCGCTCGGGGCTGTACTCGTCCAGCGTGCGGGTGCCTGTATGGTCGAACATCACGCGGGGCAACAACGCGCGCTGCGCGCCGCTCGCCGCCAGCACCGGAATAACATCCTGTGCCATCAACAACCCAGCCACCGTCACTGTCTCGCCAAAGAACTGATTTACCACCGGCAACACAGTAACGTTCAAGTTTTGGATGCGATTCAGCCGTTCAGCGACCCGCTGCATAATCGGCGCAACCAGCGTGCCCGTCACAAGCGCCAGTTCGATCGGGCGGGGCAGACTGCTGGGCAAGCGCCGCTGCGCCTTGGCCCAACCATCGAGGAAATCGCGCGTCACACCGATGCCATTCGAGTACTGTGGCATCCCGTCGTAATCGGCAGCAGGCGGCACCTCACGACCACACAACAGATAAAACTCATCGGACGGATATACTAATCCAACGCCCAACTCACTGCGGAAGCGCTGCTGGTAGCGCTCCACGAGATCAACCACTCGCGCGGCTTCATCGGGGCGATAACAGCGCATGGGGATGTCGGTCGCCACGATCTGCCGAGCGCAATGCCCAAGCTCCTCGCCCACATTCGGCGCCTGCGGGGTGAGCGAGATGGTGGCCTGCGAATCGTTCCAGAGCGGCTGACGCTCCCAATTCGTATCGATCCAATCGTCGGTCTCGTGGATCTGGATCGCAGCGCGAATGCTCTGCGGGCGCTTGCCATCGAAGCGATACTTCGTGAGGCCCACCGGCACCACAGCAATCGTCTGCACAACTGGGTAGAACGAGGACAACTCGCGAATGCTCTGATGCAGCGCCGCGTCGTCGTTCAGGCCGGGCAGCGCCACGATCTGCGTGTGCACCGTGATGCCCATCTCGCCGAACCGACGGATCTGCTCAAGCACATCGGGCACGTCCTTCTTGCCCAACAGCACCGAGCGCAGTTCGCGGTCGGTCGCGTGGATCGAGACGTACATCGGGCTGAGGTGTTGCTTCTCGATGCGCTCCCAATCCTCCTCGGTCAGGTTCGTGAGCGTCACAAAGTTGCCGTACAGGAAGCCGAGCCGATAGTCATCGTCCTTCAGATACAGCGTGCGGCGCAGGCCCTTGGGCATCTGCGTCAAGAAGCAGAAGGGACATTTGTTATTACAGGTACGCAGCCGATCAAACAGCGGCTCGACGAAGAAGATGCCCAGATCTTCATCCGGGTCCTTCTCAATCTCGTAAATCATTTCTTCGTCGCCACGGCGCACGAACAACTCGATCTGCTCATCGGCAATAGCGAATCGATAGTCGATCACATCGCGAAGCACCTGGTCGCCCACGGCATACACAACATCGCCAGGCTGTAGGCCAAGCTCTTCGGCAATGCTCCCGGCTTCGATTGAGGCGATCATGCCGCCGTTGCCCGTGATCCGCTTTAAATCTGGCTGGTATTCCATTCTTTAATCTATACCCATGGCCATAGGAGCCCGTACACACGACGAGCACAACATGGCATTAAAAACCGCTCGGATGCAACCAATAGATCCTGCGCTATTATACCACAGCCGTTCGTGGCCTGAAGCCTTGCGTCTCGCATCAGCAAAACTCCATCTTAAAACTGAATGTTCCAGAAACAATCTATGGTATTGTTGCGTCTCATCATCTGTTGAGACGTCGAGCCTATAATGAAACCTATAAACCACGACAGATTGAGAGGAGCACGACATGAGGCACAACGAGGTGCACATCGTGATAAAGTAGAATGTTGCAACGTTTCACTCGAGTAACATTAATGGTTGTATGTGCTATTCTCATAGCAGTAGATCTCACTCCAACAAAAATAACATCGGCGAGCACCAATACCAAGCCGACACAACAAACTTCGTATGCACAGCGGCTCAACAAGGGTCATGCGCCTACTTTATCGATCGAACCCTACATTCGCCCGAGTTTCGCTGAACAGATGCGACAGTTGCGCCCTGTCATCCTACAGGCTGCCCAACGCCACAACCGTCCCGAAATCTCGCACATGACCGATCAGGAGTTTGCGGCGGTCATCGCGCTGATTCTGTACAACGAGAATTTTGGCTCGTTCGAGGATCGGTTTGCGTCGGTGCGCCCGCTTACGCCGCTGTATCAACAGCTTCAAGTCGAAGCCAACGAGCTCAGCGGCAGCAACTTCAGCGTGTGGCCCGCCAATCTGCGGCCCTCCGTCGCGCTCGAGATCCTGCGACAAGAAGTGCCAGTGCCCGCGCCAACAATGGTCATCACCAGGCCGATCACCGTCACGGGCAGTAAGATCGACATCAACAGCTACCAGAGCGAGGCGGAACTGTACGCAGCCATCACGCAAGAGATCAACGATCCTGTTCTCGCGGTCTCCTACTTGGCCGCGAATCTCGAACGGGGCCTCTACCGCGCCCAATACGAAGGCGTGCCCGTTACTTGGCGCACCTTGGCCGCTTGGCACAATCAAGGGATCGTGTCGCCGAAAGACATTCGCCGGAATCCCACTGCCCGCAGCTACATCTACCGCAGTTCGGCCTACATTCCCAGCGCCTACATGCTGATCAACGGCTGCGAGAGCATCCGCTGCAAAAAGGGCAATGGTCGGCAAGCGAAATAAAAGCTGCGGTATACTAAAGCGATTCTCGCATGTGGCCTGCGCCACCCAAGCTCATAGGATAAAAGATCGGCTATGCTCGAAGCTCACGCCTCTGGCAAAATCATCTTGTGCGGCGAACACGCCGTCGTCTATGCGCGCCCCGCCATCGCGCTCCCGCTCAGCGATGTGCGCGCCTACGTCACCGTGCAGCCCGCTCAGCCCGCCGCCAGCGGCATCACCTTCCACGCCCCCGATCTCGGCCAAACGTGGACGCTCGACGACAACCCCGAGCACCCGCTGAGCGAACTCACCCGACAGGTGCTCGCGGAGCTCGGCGTCGAGCGCACGCCCGCATTGCGCCTGCAGATCACCTCCAGCATCCCGATCGCCAGCGGCCTCGGCAGCGGAGCCGCCATCGCCACGGCGATTGTGCGGGCGCTCAGCGCGCACACGGGCCGTTCGCTCTCGAACCAGGCGATCTCGGCGCTCGTCTACGCCAGCGAGCGGCGCTTTCACGGCACCCCCAGCGGCATCGACAATACCGTCGTGGCCTTCGAGCAGCCGATCTGGTTCTGCCGACCCAGCGCCACACAACTCGCTACCATGCCGGACGCGCGCCCCACCATCGAGCCGATCCAGATCGCCGCGCCCTTCACGCTGCTGATCGGCGACACAGGCATTCGCAGCGCCACACACCTACCCGTGGGCGATGTGCGCAAGCGATGGCAGGCCAACCCAGCTCACTACGAAGCCCTGTTCGATCAGGTCGGCGCGCTCGTCACCCAAGCGCGCCAAGCCCTCGCCACCGGCGCGATCGACGCGCTCGGCGGACTGCTCAACCAGAACCACACTGTCTTGCAGCAGATCGGCGTCTCATCGCCCGAGCTCGATCGTCTGGTCGAGGCGGCGCGGGCAGCCGGGGCGCTCGGAGCCAAACTCTCGGGCGGCGGCTGGGGCGGCATCATGATCGCGCTGGTCGAGCCGCACACACGCGAGCGCGTTGCCGAAGCCCTGCGGGCCGCCAACGCCGCAAACGTGCTCGAAACTACCGTCGCCCCATACAGCCACGCTGCGTAAAGATGACAAGGTGACAAGGTGAACAACAATCGGGTACTTGCTGCCGTAGGCGAAAACGGGAGTTGTTACTGACACTGCCCAACCGAATTTAGTATGAGAACACTTCTGAAAAGCATCAGGAGGCTGTGAGCAGAGACGCGTGCGTATCAGAACGCAAAAAAAGCATACCGACTACCGAACAAGGACTATACCGAGGAAGCAAATGATACCGGCATAACAGAGCGGATTCCTTTGGGTCCAGGGGCGATAAGCCCCGTCGGGGTTTCCAAAGGGCCGCGATCGGCCCTCTGGGCCTGCGCAGCAGCCGAGTTGCTCGTGCGAACGCGCATTCCCGCGTATAGCGCATCCGAGCTCTCGCATTGGAATGCTTTTCAGAAGGCTTCTGACACCATCTGCCAAAAAACGCAGTAACGACCTTCTGAGCATACAGAAGGTCGTTACTGCGCAACCAAACTGATATGATGTTACGCTAACTCCGGCAACTGGATCGTCATCGCGATCTCGCCGTAGCGCATCTCCGTCGTAAACGGCATCCCTGCCGAGCGAATCAGCCGCTGCACGATCCGATTCTCGGCCTGCGTCACCAAATGCAGGATGCGCACACCGCGTTCCATCGCGATCTGCGTAGCGCGCCGACACAAAATGCCACCGAGGCCCTCGTTCTGATAATCGTCGCGCACCACCGCCGCAATCTCCGCCCGAATCGCATCGAGGCGCATCACCTGCACCAACGCCACGGCCCGCTCGACACCATCCTCCCAAACGGTGCCCAACAGCATCGTATCGGAGTGCCCATCGCGCTGCACCAAACGGTTCGCCTCGCGCCACGCGAGCACTTCATCGCCACGCGGAGTCGCGAATCGCAGCCAACGCGTGCGCGCAGAAAGCCGCATAAACATCTCAACGAGCAAAGGAGCATCGTCGCGGCACAAATGCCGCACCCGCACCCATCGCCCCGATTTTCGCGTTTGTATCATTTCGCCTTGGCTCGGCATAATCGCCGTAGGCGTTTGTTCGAATTGGTTCATGAGTTCTTTCCCATCCCTACAACGTAGTTCAACGTAATCAACCGCATCCTAAACATCACAGCATATCAAGCGGATGAAAGGATCACAGGCAGGAAGGAACACCATTTGTCATCATCGAACAAGCCTTCCTAAGACTGCCGACCCGCCTCCGTCATCAACGACCGCACATGCAGTGTGAGATGATCTGCAACCCGATGCATATGCACCGAATCGCTGTATAATCGACTCAACATCACTGCGCCCTCAAGCGAAGCAGTTATCAACGAGGCGAGCTCCTCAGCGTCGCAATCGTCGCGTAAATCACCACACTTGATGCCTTTATAGACCGTCCGCACGAGCAGCTCGCGCCACTCATCCATCGCTTGGCGCGCCCGCGCGAACAACGCAGGATTCGTATCGTCGGCCTCGACCGCCGTATTCAGTACTGGGCATCCACCCACCAACGGCGGCTCATCGATCAAACTGCGAAACACATCGATAAAAGCGATCAGGCGGGCCGGAGCGCGTTCGTGAGCCTCAACAGCTCCTCGCAGCCGCTCGCGAATGAGATCAATGGAATAATCGAAGGCCGCAAGCGCCAACGACTCTTTACTATCGAAATGATTGTAAATGCCACCCTTACCCAAGCGCGTCTCGTGAATGAGATCGCTTAGAGAAGCGCCAAAATAGCCCCGCACGTTGAACATCCGCGCCGCCTGAGCCACAATCATCTGACGTGTTTGCTCGCCTTTGCGCATGGCCTCATCGCCTTCCCAAATGTTAAAAAACAGACCGACTGGTCGGTATTTTCTCATGAAATATCCATTCGGTCAATACCTCGCAAGGCTGAAACACATCGGGTATAATAGTGTGCTGAAGATAAAAGCATCGCCCCAAACACGAGCGATCACACGATTAGGGTTGAGCAATGGCAAAAGTAATGGTAGCGATGAGCGGCGGCGTGGACAGTTCGCTCACAGCAGCACTGCTTCACGAGGCTGGGCACGATGTCACAGGCGTCACCCTGCACATGTGGGACGACGACGACGATCGCCTGAGGGAGAGCCTGTGCTGCTCGCAAGAAATGACCGAAAGCGCCCGGCGCATTTGCGCACAACTGGGCATTCCATACTATGTGTTTAATTATCAAAAAGAATTTCGCAAATACGTCATCAACTATTTCATCAACGAATATACACACGGATTCACGCCAAACCCGTGCCTCGAATGCAACCGCGAAGTCAAATTCCGCGCATTGCAAGCTCGGGCGCAAGCGCTTGGCTTTGAATATGTGGCAACAGGTCACTACGCCCGCATCCAGAAGAACGCCGATGGCAGCTACTCCATGCTGCGGGCCGTCGATCGCGAAAAGGACCAGTCGTACATGCTGCACATGCTGCAGCAGAAGGACCTAGCGCGGCTGATGTTCCCGATCGGCGAGTACAGCAAGAGCGAAGTGCGCGCCCTGGCCGCCGAGCGTGGCCTCGCCTCTGCAGATCGCCCCGAGAGCCAGGATATCTGCTTCGTGCCGGGTGGTGATTACCGCAACCTGCTGCTGGAGGAGGAGCCAGAAAGCCTGCGCCCTGGCCCGATCATCGATCAGCAGGGCCGCGAACTGGGTCAGCACGCCGGGCTGCCGCTGTACACTATCGGGCAGCGCCGTGGCCTTGGCATCGCCGCCGGCCAACCGCTGTACGTCACGCAACTCGATGTGGCACGCAACGCCGTGATCGTTGGCCCGCGCGAAGCGTTAGAGCGCGATAGCCTGTACGCCACCAACGTCACGTTTGTGGACAACACGTGGCCCACGGCCCCGTTCGAGTGTCTCGCGCAGATCCGCTCGCACGCCAAGCCAGCGCCCGTCCTCGTGACACCTGGCGAAGAGGGGAAGATGCGTGTCACCTTCAACCGCCCGCAGTACGCTATCACGCCTGGGCAGGCCGTGGTGCTCTACGAGGGCGAGCGGGTGCTCGGTGGTGGTCGGATCAGCGCCGAATATTAGGAACATATGTCGCCAGCCGCCCTACTGATTTTTCTGATCGCAACGGCCAGCGCTGCCCTCGCCCATCTGCTGTGGGGGCGGCGCTGGCTGCAACTACCGATCTTCTGGTGCGCAGCCTTCGCGGGAGCCTTGATCGCCTACGCGATCGGCTGGCAACTCCCCTTACAACTTGCGACACCCGGAGGCGTACCAGTGCTAGAATCAGTGTTACTGGCATGGATCTTTCTCGTGGTTGCCTCTCGTTTACGAGTGTGATATAATCCCGCCGCCTATCTATGATAGCAATGAGGTAGGCAGGGGGTTCTCGATCCGATGTAATCCTACATCGGATGTCAAAAAGAGGGAGCAGAGCCTTGGGCAAATGGATCGGCATCGGTCTAGCCGTCGTCGGCATTCTCGTCTTGCTTTTTATCGGATTTGCCTACGCATATCCAGGTTTCCGAGAAGCATCGCGCGATATCGCCATTGTGATTCTGGCTATGCTCCAAATCATCAGCGTTCTGCTACTAATTGCAATCCTTTTGGCAATCTTATTTGTGGTAAACTACGTACGGCGGTTGGCGAACGAGACGGTGGTCCCGCAGATCGAATCGCTCAAAACCAAAGTCGACGACCTCCTGGACACCACCCAATCGATCACGGGCAAAGTCCAAGAAACAACGACAACCGTCAGCACAACAACAAGCTATGTAGCCGAGCGCGTGGTGACTCCGGTGATCCGCGTCGCAGGACTCATGGCAGGGGCCAGAGCGGCAGCTCGCTTTGTAGCACGTCGTGGAGCCCCATCGGACCTTGATAAATAACTAGATACTGGTAATCTCTATGGCCCCCCTCCAGGTGGTACCTGTTCCCTATTGTCGTAGAACGAACCTCATGGTATGATAATACTTGGTGGGTTACTAATCCACCGTGCAGTTTGGTTACTCTACGTGGTCAGGGACATAAGGCAGTTTTTATGAGTGTCAAACGTTTCCCATATGGAGGGCAAGCAGTACTCGAAGGTGTAATGATGCGTGGTCTGCATCAAGCAACCGTCGCGGTACGCAGCCCATCCGGCGAAATCGTCTTTCACCATGAGAAACTGAACGTCGCTGGCCGGCGAGCCTGGGAACGATTACCATTCCTGCGCGGGATCTTGATGCTGTGGGATGCTCTGAACCTAGGCATCCGTTCACTGAATTTTTCGGCGAGTGTCGCGCTTGATGAGGAAGAAGAACAACCATCAAGCTTGATGACGTCGGTAACCGTTGCACTTTCACTGTTATTCGCGATCGGTTTATTCTTTGTGTTGCCAGCATTCCTGGCCAGCCTCGTCGAATACTTGGGCGCAACACCATTCGTACGGGAACTAGCACAAGGTGTCTTTCGCCTGTTGATCTTTCTAGGGTATGTGGTCGCAATCAGCCGCCTGCCCGATATTCAACGAGTATTTGGCTACCATGGTGCGGAGCACAAGGCAATCAACGCCTACGAATCCGGGGCACCGTTAACAGTCGAATCTGTTCGAGAGTTTACCTTAATCCACCCGCGTTGTGGCACAAGTTTTTTGCTGGTGGTATTCATCGTAAGTTTTGTCGCCTTTCTGTTCGTACGTGATCTACCATTTTGGCTACGGCTGCTTAGCCACATTCCGATGATCCCGCTGATCGCGGGCATCACGTATGAGTTGTTGCGGCTATCAGCTGCCAACTATCATCGTCCTTGGGTGCGCAAGCTGGTGGCACCAACTCTGGCGCTCCAGCAGCTCACCACTCGCCAGCCGGATGATGGCATGATCGCAGTCGCGATCGCGGCGCTGTTACCGGTTCTCGTCGCCGATGGTGTGACGCTAAACGACTACGACGCATCGCTGGCACATGGGGTGTCCCAGCCAGAGGGAGTTCAAGTGAACGTCCCTACTCTTGCGTAAAGATACTACACCCTGCGAGCGGAGGATACGATGGCCCTCGTCGGTAACATTCGTGATTTCGGTCTTTCAGACTTCCTATACCTCGTTGATCGCGGGTATAAGACCGGTTGCTTACATCTTCATCGTGCCGACGACTCGGCCTCACTCTACTTTGATAAGGGCAAGCTGATTACAGCTGCGCGCAAGCAGGATTCGCCCGTGGTGGTGGAACTGCTGCAAAGCAAAGGGAAACTCACGGCACAACAAGCGGAACATGCGATTCAAGTTCATCATAGCGATGGTAGCACAGCATTGGTACAAGTGCTGATGCAGCTCAACTACATTTCGCGGGATGATTTGCAGCGCGTTCTCCAACAACATATTGAAGAGTCGGTTTATGGTTTATTTGGGTGGCCCGATGGCGAATTTCGCTTCGAACAAGGCCAACATCCTACGCCGGATGCCCCGATTATGCCAACACCGCTCCCTGTCGAGCACCTCATCATGGAAGGGGTGCGGCGTATCGATGAGTGGGGCCGCATTCGCGACCGTATTCCAAGCACCGATATGGTGGTCAAGTTTGTCGAACAGCCAGGGGAAAAAGCTAAAGGTGTGAACCTGGCTCCGGAAGAATGGCGTGTCTTCGCGCGTATCAATGGCAAGGATACGCTCACCGAAATCTCACAAAAGACCAATCTGAGTGAGTTCGATGTGTGTCGGATTGTCTACGGCTTCCTCACCGCAGGTCTGGTTGAGGTCATCAAGAAGCCTAAGCCCGTACCAATGATGGCAAGCGGGCGTCCGATGAGCGAGCCGCCAAAAGTCAAGAAAAGCCTGGTATCGCGTATCATTAACCGTATTCGCGGGATGTGATCTCTGGGGGTGTTCAGACGGGCGTCCGCGCCCTGGATACCCGTACGTTCGTAGTATGACCTTTAGGCCGATCAACGGTCAGACAAGGCACTACACCGCAGCGGAGGGCCGGTGTGCAGACGGTAAAGATGGTCATTAGCGGCGCGG
>CALKHR010000139.1 GCA_937988885.1 uncultured Roseiflexaceae bacterium
GCACTGTTCACTGCTATGGACAAAAATGTCTTTGGCATGCGCAAATCCTTCCGTTGGTGTATCCACGTCATTCCCAAATACAGCTAAAAGTATAGAAAATTTGTTCGTTTTACGCATCAACCAAAAGAACCAACTGAGGCCTGTTTTTTGAACAAGGAGGATTCTGAACTTGAGTACAGGTGGAATCTGAAAAAGGGGCGAATCTTCCGGAGGATCTGATACCAAATCCGAATGATTACGTACACAAACAGCACGTGAATGTGATGGCGTGATGCAGGTTTTCAATCGATACCCACATCTCTCGAAACAGGTGATGTCGAGATGCTGCGCGTAGCAGCGCCCCGAAATCACAAAAAGAAGAAAGTACCTTGCTGCCGCAGGCTAAAACGAGTTTGTTACTGACACTGTCCAACCGGATTTAGTATGAGGAGAGAGGGGTATCAATCATCAATCAGATTTGGAAGAAGTAGAAGCGAGGAAACAGTGGGGAGAGCGAGGGTCGAGTAGAACAAAACCCAGACGCATAAGGCGAGACAAGACGACAATGCAGTTAGTCATCTTCGAGCGAATAAACACATCGCTCTGGCCCTTGCGAACACGGCAGGGCGAGAGCGATGCCAAACATAGGCTCGCATGGCCCACTAGAGCGCTTGCATCACCGAAGTAAGTTCACCTCGGTCTTGCCAGCGATCGTAAAAGCTTGGGAGGAACTGTTCAAAGTGGCCCACTTCCTCAACGTTGTGCTGCAACCACGCCCGCCCCATATCCTCGGACATGACGAACATCGGTAGCGCGTAGCGATTCAGCAGCAGACGACCGAACAGCGAGTCGTGGCCCACCACAAGCCGCGATTCGTAGCGCGTGCCCAGCGGCGCGGCGATAAAATCGTGCTGCAGCGTAGACATCTCCACACCCAGCGGCAGCAGCGGCGTCTGCAACTTGCCCATCGTGATGCTGGCCTGCTCCGTCGAGAGCAGAATGCCCGTCTCATCGAGCTTCACCACCCGATCAACAATGTTCACCAGGTAGCGCGGGTTCTGCTGGAACGCCTCAACGATGAGCCGATACGTGCCGACGCCGCCCACACCATCGGCATCGCGGGTGAGGTCCTGGTAGAAGATATGGTCGCGCGGATGCCACACTCGGTAGCGCGGCAACACCCGCCCTTGGTACTCGATCAAACCATCGATGCGGGCAAACCACCAAGCGAGCATTTCACGAGTGACGCCCTTGAGTAGATCGTGTTTTATGACAAGCTCTAACTGCCCATTCGGCAGCCGACTAACGCGCGTTGTCGCGCTGCTGAGCGGCTTTGGCTTCCAATATATCGGCAGTGGAGGTGCTACTGTCCATTGTTGATAGGACATGGAATATGCCTCCCTAGGTATCTTTCGTCGTCGATGTCACAATTCTCTATCCCTATAGACGTTTGAGGGGATGAAACGGCTACAATGCGATAGGAAATCGATGAAACGTTTGAAGTATGGCGAGATAGCTACGTGGTACAAAACAAATGCTTACCCGATCACGTTGAAGCGTTATGTTACTGCTCAATAAGATGCGATTTCTCACGTCGCCTAGCGGATCATTTCACAGTGTGAACAGCAAAAAATACCTAACGGTAGCGAGTATTCATAGTGCAAAATATGTATCGCATAGCTCATGAGTTTGCGGTATAATATCGGCAGGTTAGGTTCTACGAGAGCGATACGTGTCAGCGATTCCCGACAACCTTGTGTTCTTACGGCATTGGAACACGATGTTTCTGCGACTAGGCAAGCAGCATACAACACTGCTAGCGCTTGCATTGTTGGTCACGCTGCTCGAACCGCTCGTCTGTGTGCTGCACTGTACCCTGTGGGAGCCGATGCCGCATCATTCCCATAGCGCAGCGCACAACCATCAGACACAACCCACTTCGTACAACCTCGTGTTTGCGCATACCTTCAGCGAGCAAGTGGCCGCGTTCCACAACCGTTCGATCCGTCAAATCACCACGCTGACGCAACTCACGCAGGCTTGTTCCGAACACCAAAATCATTTCCCTGTATTTGCCCAACCCTTCCACGAGTTTGCGGTGATACCGCTGCTGTTGGGCGGCATCCTCCTGATGCTGTGCCACTTCCTGGTGCTCCAAGCGCCTATGCTCACCCCTCGCTACGCCACGAATCTGCTCCGGCCCCCAATTCTCTACCACCCTTGAGCGTGCGCTGAGCGATTCTCTATCGCCGAGGTGTGCGCTTCTTCCAACTCACTCTGTACCACGATCGCTGATCTCGGTGCGCAATGAGCACGCTATGCGCGAACTTGTGCGCCCTATTCCCCGATCCGGTGCGGTTATTCGTCGTCCCTTATGTTTACCTTCAACAGCCGATATGTTGCTGTTGTGACGAGTACCGTTTTTGAGGGTGTATATGCGTACATCTGCTATCAAACTCTGTTTGGCGATGCTCCTGCTTGGGTTGCTGAGCGCCTGTGGAACCTATACCTTCCACGGCACCGTGCTCGACCCGCCGAGCACCGCCCCCGACTTCACGCTCACCGATCACAACGGGCAGCCATGGAGTCTCAGCCAACAACGGGGCAAAGTCGTGCTGCTGTTCTTTGGCTTCACCTCCTGCCCCGATATCTGCCCGACCGCGATGTCCACGATGTCGGGTGTGCACCGCAAACTGGGCAAGGATGCCGAGCATATCCAAGTGGTGTTTGTCACGCTCGACCCCGAGCGCGATACGCAGGAGCGCTTGGCGGGCTACACCACGGGCTTCAACCCCACGTTTATGGGCTTATATGGCACACAGGCCGAACTCGATACGGTGATCAAGGCGTATGGCGTCACCGCGATTCGACGTGAGTTGCCCAATTCTGGATTGCAATACACCATCGACCACTCGCCATTCATCTATGTGATCGATCAACAGGGGATCATGCGCGAGTTACTTCAAGATGGGATTCCCATCGACGATATGGTGAGTGATATTCGTTATTTAGTTCGCAATGGAGGCGCATAATGTCACGCTTACTGCTTGTTGTTGTTTTGATGAGCGCGCTTGTGCTGAGCGCGTGTGGGGCTACCGCCACGGCAGGTACGAAGATCGGTTCGCTTGAGGTGAGCGGCGTTTGGGCGCGCCCCTCTACTGGCGGCTCTGGCGGGATGCACGGTGATTCTGGCGCCACGATGAACGGTGCCGCGTATCTGCAGGTTCGCAATACAGGTTCAACAGCCGACCGCTTGATCAAGGCCACCAGCGATATCGCCGAGATGGTGGAACTGCACACGGTTGTGCGCGAGGGCGATGTGATGAAGATGGAGCCGGTGGAGGCTATCGACGTGCCCGCGAACGGCGAGGCGATCCTGAAACCGGGTGGCTTCCACATTATGTTGCTTGGTCTCAAGCAGGAACTTAAGGTTGGCGAGAAGTTCACGATCACGCTTCAGTTCGAGCAGGCTGGCACGGTTGAGGTGGAGGCCGAAGTTCGCAGCGAATAGCGTCTGCACGCGTGAGGGGATGCAGCGCGGCATCCCCTCACCGATATCGCGAGGTAGCTATGGATACCGTATTACATCGAGCGCGACAGCACGCCGTTGCGATCGGCGCTGTGATGGTGATCGTGGCGCTGTTGGGCGGAGGATGGTGGTGGTTCTCGCAGCGTGGTCGCGAGGTAGTGTTCACTATCCCTGCACAAACGTCGGTACGGCTCGCGGCGGGTGAGGATGTGCAGGTGCTGCCCGAAACCATCGTGCTCAAACGGAACGATACGCTGATCATCCACAACGAAGATAGCGAGAGTGTGCAGATCGGCCCGTTCTTGGTGATGCCAGGACAGCGTTTTATTCAACAGTACTACAACCGAGGAACGTACGAACTGCTCTGTAGCGTTCATAAAGGCGATCAGATTCGCATTATCGTCGAATAATGCTGATTGTGTTAGGTGATGTGTATGAAACATGTTGTTCACTTGTCTCATCTGATGGTGTTGCTCGCAGCGCTCGTGCTGAGCGCCTGTGGGGGCAGCGCCGCGCCCGCACCAACACTCAGCACATCGGGGTTGGTAGCGACCCAGAGCGCGATGATCGATAAGGGCAGGGAGCGACCGCAGATCGGTCAAACGGCCCCCGACTTCCGCTACACGATGGCCGACGGCACCGAGCAGCGCCTGAGCGGCTTGCGGGGCAAGCGGGTGATCCTCAACTTCTGGGCGACTTGGTGTACACCCTGCAAGCACGAGATGCCTGTGCTACAAGGCGTTGCGACCGAGCAGGCCGATTCGTTGGTGGTGCTCGGCATCAATCGGTTGGAGAGCGCCGAGGCGATCGGGCGTTTCGCCGATGAGATGGGCCTGAGCTTCCCGCTGGTGACAAACGAGGATGGCGACATTACTGAGCGCTACGGGGCGCGCCAATTGCCGATGACTTACTTCATCGATAGCAATGGCACGATCAGCGCGCTGGTCCTTGGCCCCATCGATGCCGAGACAATCGCCAAACACCTTGCCGCAATGAGCTAACAGTTGTATGCTGAACAGGCCGCCACGCGATGAAGCGGTCTGTTCAGCATGATGGATCGACTATTGTGAAAGACACGATACAACAAGTGAAAGATTCGCAGGTTTCGCAGAACCTGTTGATGGTGATGATATTTATTGGTGCGGTTGCTGTGGGATGGTTCGGCTACCGCGCGCTGTTCCTAGCCTCACCCCCAAACGTCGCCGTGAACGAGACCTTTCAAAGCGACGATCTGAGGGTGACATTGCGCATCGACGAGTTGCTGGTGGGCGATCGTTCGATTGAGGTGCAGTTGAACGATTCCTCTGGCCGCGCAGTCGATGCAGATGCGGTGCGTCTGCGCGTCTCTATGGTGGAGATGAATATGGGCAATACGCTGATCGAGGCGGAGCGCATTGGCAAGGGGCGTTATCAGTTGCGCGGCCCGCTGTTCACGATGGGCGGCAATTGGACGGTGGAGATCATGGTGGAGCGCGCCAATCAGCCGACCGCAACCGTCAGTAAGACCTTCTTTGTGACGCTCCCATAGTTGTGTGCATTACGTATAGGCCTTGCGATACTCCCTCCGATTGGGTCATGAACATGTTGTTTTCGCCTGCGGCTGCAATTTTTGAGGTGTCGAGGCGTTGCGCGGAACAGCGCCTCGATACGGTTTGCGATGGTGCTAGCTATTGCGAGGCCGAAGCGCACCATGTTCAGTAGAGGCGTGCTCACTCGGATTAGGGGCGGAGTGCACTATTTTTTAAGTTTTTATCTTTTCTGATACTCATCCCCACGTCCCAAAAAGGATCGATCATAATCTCATTAATCCGCATCATAATCCACTTTAATAGCCCTCAGTTCGCTTACGCTAACAGGGCATTTTGTTGCAAGAAAAATAATCAAAAACTTCTCAAACAGAGCTTTTCGATCTGTATCAAACGAAAAGCATCTATTGACTCATCATCTTCTATATTCTGCGCTCTTATTTGATGATCCATTCATAATCAAAGAATTTCTTAACAAAATATTTCATTCACTTAAGTTATAATATATCCGACACTCTCCATTGCACTTCTGTTAGAGGTATTACATGAGCCCATTTAAGGCGGTGCGTTCACGCTGGATTCTCGTGCTTTCCGCTGTGCTCCTGACGAGCTTCTTGGTGCTTCCAGCGTACTCACCAGTGGCACAGGCCGCTAATCAGATCTGGTATGTCGATCAGGCGGCGAGCGGTGTGGAGGACGGTACGAGTTGGGCTACCGCATTTAAAGATCTG
>CALKHR010000140.1 GCA_937988885.1 uncultured Roseiflexaceae bacterium
AGGTGTTCTGGCCGCAGGATATGACCTTCCTGACAGCCGATCGGCCTGTGGGCGTATGGTGGACGATTCGCCGTGGCGTGCCGGTGCTGACGGGCTTTCTAACGGGCCCACGGGCGGCGCGATTGGCTTGCTATGGCGAAGATGGCGCGATCGCGCGGGGGCTTGCGCAACTCGATTCGCTGTTCGCCGGGGCGCCGAGCCGCCTGTTCGACGAGGGCCGCATGGTAAACTGGACCGCCGATCCGTGGGCGCGAGGTGGCTATAGCTCGGTGCCGCCCGGCGCGCACGGCCTGCGCAAGGTGCTGGCCGAATCGGTTGGCCCGTTGCACTTCGCTGGCGAGGCGACGGTGTTCGAGGATAATCCCGCCACGGTGCACGGCGCGATGCACAGCGGCGTGCGAGCCGCGATGGCCTGTGGCTTGGAGTAGCAATAGCTCAGGATGAGCCTTCCTGCTGAGCCGAACAATTTCACATTCCAAGTCAGAGCACTTCTGAAAAGCATCAGGAGGCTGTGGGCAGCGACACGTGCATGTCAGAACGCAAAAAAAGCACACAGACCACCAAACAAGGACCATACCAAGGAACCAAATGATACCGACATAACAGAGCGGATTCCTTTGGGTTCCAGGGGCGATAAGCCCTGGTCGAGGTTTCCAAAGGGCCGCGATCGGCCCTTTGGGCTTGCGCAGCAGCCAAGTTGCTCGCGAGTACGCCTACACCCGCCGTATGGCGCATCCTACGTCGCAAAAGGGACACTTGCAACCCGCTTGGTTTTGTTTCTTCCGCATTGGAATGCTTTCCAGAAGGCTTCTCATACCAAATCCGAATGATTAATTGCAAAAAAGGCAATACCTTACTGCCGCAGGCTAAGACGGCTTTGATATGACAACAATCCACTCGGATTTGGTATCTATCATACCCGTATCTCTTTCACGAACAATGCTGGTGCCGAGGTGCTACGTGCGTAGCAGCACCTCGACACCACAAAACGGAACATACCTCATTTCATCCCTGTAACCATTTGGTAATCTTATCGTTGGGCGCGGATTTCTCCACGAATCGCGAGCGCTTCAACATTCTGCGCACGTTTCCTAAGGCTTTCTAATCGAAAATGGCGCATATGCATCTGCTACGTACGCTTGGTGCTAGGACGTAGCGGTTCAGTATGCACTATGACCGTAACCATCGGTTTGGGGTGACTATCGTCCTGTAGACGGTGTATAACACCCGTGTTAGCCTCAATATTGGCTTGTTGTGCCTATGATCGGTTGAGCCGAGCATCATCCCACCGCGTCGTGCGGTTATCGAGTTCGGCGCTACACAGCACCGAATCCCAAAGAACGCTATGCGCCTTCTGCTCCGCATTCTTACTTCGCGCATCAGCAACAAAATAGTGTTGCCCTATCTCCTGCTCGCCCTTTGTCTTGGCGTGGCTATGGTCTTCGTAGCCATGCGCCTCACCGCCGGTACGCTCCAGGATCGCATGAATAACCGCCTGATCGAGGCTGGTCTTGTGACTAGCGACGCGTTGGTGTCGCTTGAGGATCAGCAGATCGAGCAGTTGCGTGCGATGGTGTTCACCGAGGGCGTGGCCGAGGCATTGGCGAATCGCGATACCGAGCAACTCACCTCGCTGCTGCGCCCGCACTGGGCGAACGGCGGCCTCGCCACGTTGGTCGCTTTCGACAACAATGGCCAACTGGTGTTGGGATGGCAACGGGCTGAATCCGCCAGCGTCGATACGCCCCCCGAACCATTCATGCCAGCCGACTTGGCCTCGTGGTGGTTGGTGCAGCAGATCGCGCAGGAGCGCACCGATGCCTTTGGCGACAAGTATTCCGCCTTCCGCGACGATCGGCTCTACACGGCTGCGCCCGTGCGCCTCGATGGCAAATTGGTTGGCGGTTTGATGGTGGCGCTGCCGCTGGATGATCTGCTGAATCAGTTGCAGAGCCGTAGCCAAGCCAGCATCACCACCTTCTACGATGGCGATGGGCGCGCGGTCGCCACCACCCAGATCTTGGTCGGCGATATGCTGGTGCTAGCCATCCCGCTGGATGTGTTGACCGAACTGATTCGGACGCGCGACGACGCCGGAGCATTGCACGTGCAGAGCGTGGTCGAACTGAACGGTCGCGAGTACCAGTTCGCCTACAGTCCGTTGCGCGTGCGCCGCACCATGAACGGCTTCTTCGCGGTCGGCCTGCCCCGCAGCTTTATCGTGGACACTTGGGCGACGCAGCGCCTGCCGCTGGGCCTGTTGGCGCTGGTGCTGCTTGGCGCGGTGATCGGCTTGGGCTTAGCGGTCTCGCGGCGCATTACGCGCCCCCTGCAGGAGCTTGTCGCCACGGCGCGGGCGGTTTCGAGCGGCGAGTTGGAGCGCCGCAGCACTGTCGAGACGCACGACGAATTGGGCTTGTTGGCGCGTTCCTTCAACCAGATGACCGAGCGGCTGCTGCACCTGTACGAGACTAGCCGCGATATGAGCAGCCACACGCAACTGAACGCCATCCTGGGCCAAGCCCGCTCAGCGGTTCAGCCGTTGGTTGGCGATGTGGAGGTGCTGGCGCTGCTGCAAGATCCCGATGGCTGGCGCATGTACGTCGGCGACGAGGCGAGCGATATGCTGCGGGCCTCCCGCAACAAGCTGATCGCCGATGAAGCGCCGCTATTGGTGTTGGCCAAGCACGCCGAGCAGCCCGTGGTGGTGCCCGCCGATGCGCGGCGCCTGCGGGTGCTGCATCTGCCGCCCAATATCAAGGAAGTCTGCTACTTGGCGCTGATGGTGCAGGGTCGTTTGATCGGTTTGCTGTTCCTGTTGAGCGAGCAGGCCAATGTGTTCGGCGAAGCGAGCCGTGCCCCGATCGCGGCGATCGGCAGCATGGTGGCCACCTCGCTGCACAATACGCGCTTGTATCTCGAAGTGCAGCAGGAGGGCAATCGTCGCCGCGCGATCTTGGAGAGCATCGCCGATGGAGTGTTGGTGTGCGATGCCGAGCGCAATGTGGTGCTGATGAACCCCGCCGCCGAGCAGTTGCTGGGTGTGCGCGATTGGGCGCGGCGGCGCTATCACTTCAACCAGTTGCCGCTCACGCCGATCGTCGAGACGAGCGCGTTGCTGGCGGCGCAGGGCGCCTTCCAGGCCCGCTACCAAGCGCCGAACGGCGTGGTGCAGGCCAGCAGCGCGATGATCACGTCGAGCAGCGATGTGTTCTCCGGCGAGGTGATTGTGCTGCACAACATCAGCGCCGAAGTCGCGCTCGATCAGGCCAAGACCGATCTGATCGCGATGATCTCACACGAACTGCGCACACCGTTGACAGCCATTCAGAGCGCCGCCGATATGCTCGCCAAGGGCATCGGCGGGGAATTGACGCCCCTGCAACGCGACCTCGCCGAGACGGCGCAGCGCCAGAGCCACGCGATGTCGGCGCTGATCGAAAAGGCTGTGATGGTGGCGAACATCGAGACGGGCACGCTCGATCTGGACATCGTGCCGACAGGCATTGAACTGGTCGTCTCAACGGCCTGCGCATCGCTGCGGGCGATCGCTGAGGCCGCCGATGTCGAATTGCTGATCGACATCCCCAAAGATCTGCCGCTTGTGTTGGCCGACGCGAGGATGCTCAAGGTCGCGTTGCAGCAACTGTTGGACAACGCGATCACCTACGGCTCGGGCGCGCCTGTGCGGGTGGTGGCGCGTGCCCACGGTTCGGGCGTGGCGCTCGCCGTGCGCGACTTCGGGCCGGGAATCCCCGCCGAGCAGTTGCCGAATCTGTTCCGGCGCTTGCATCGGGGGAGCGATAGTTTGAACCAAGCGCCGCGAGGGATGGGCTTGGGTTTGGTTATCACGCGTGAATTGATCGAGCGACAAGGCGGCTCTATCAGCGTGCAAAGTCAAGTGGGCGAAGGAAGCTTGTTCAGCATCTTCCTGCCCTGCGCAACAGGTGAAGTTCATGCGTTGGCAGCCTAAGTTGGGTGGAACACGGTGGAATTGGCGGTCGCTGCTGCGACGACGCACGTGGTGGCGGTTGCTGCGACGGCGACCATTGCACGTTATCAGTGCGATCGCGTTTATCATTGCGGTTGGCGCGATCTCGTTGGCCTCGGCGGCAGGATTGCGGATGGTGGAGCCGCACGCCCAGAGCTACCCCGTGAGCCTGCTCTCTGTGCTGTACGCCGATTACCGACCGTGGGGCGATTCGAGCGCCCGTCGCGCTCGGCTCGACGAGGCCATCATCGCCGACGCCGCCCGCGACGAAGTGCTGCGCAGAGTAACGCGGCCACCCGGCGGATCGTCGTTGGTGCCGCTGGATCTGCCGCCATTGCCACAGGCCGCCGCCGTCGATGGTCAGCCTGTCGCTTGGGCACCCACATCGTTGCCGTCGAGCGCGGAGCCTTCCGCAACGGCGACGCTCGATGAGGTTGCTAGCCCAACTAAGCCAGCGCCCTCACCCACGACGGCGCGCCTAGCCACATCTGTGCCTGCCACAGCGCAGCCAGCTGAGTCCTCCGAGATCTCTGCTACATCGCCTGCGCAGCCGACGGTTGCGCCGCCCGTGCTGCCCACACTGCCGCCTGTGGTTGTGCCCACGCAAGCGCCTGTGCCGCCCATCGAGCTGCCGACTCAGGTGCCGCCATCTCCCGTTCCGCCGAGCGAAGTGCCCACCGAGGTGATTGTGCCGCCGTTCCCGCAGCCGCCGACTCAGGTGCCACCGACGCCTGCTCCAGCGACGGAGCCGCCGCGCCCGACTTCGAAGCCGCGTCCAACCCGTGTGCCGCCGAGCACTACAGCGGTGCCTCCGCCGACCGCGAGCAATACAGCGGTTCCGCCGACGCCAGTGCCACCAACGCCGGTACCGCCAACACCAGTACCGCCGACGCTAGTGCCACCAACACTAGTGCCGCCAACGCCGACATCGACGGATACGCCGGTGCCGACGGATACGCCGGTGCCGCCGACGCCAGTGCCGCCGACGCCAGTGCCGCCGACGGCAACCAACACGCAGGTACCGCCGACGGACACGCCGGTGCCGCCAACGCCGACATCGACGGATACGCCGGTGCCGACGGATACGCCGGTGCCACCAACGCCGACATCGACGGATACGCCAGTGCCTCCGACGCCAACCGATACGCCTGAGCCGCCGAGCTTAGTCGTGCAGATCGTCGTCCCCTCGAACGGCGCCACGATCACCAATGTCGGTCAGACGCGCTTTGAGGCGATCGCCTACGATCCAGCGGTGGGGACGAACAACGGCAATGGCATCACAAACGTGAGCTTCAGCATTGTGCAGTTGACGGGCGGCACATTCACGCATAGCCGCACCGAGGGCGCGCCAGCCTATTGCGCGTTCAGTGGCGATGGGCCGTGTAACACCGCTCCCAATTGGGCTGCAATGACACCGGGCACCTATCGTATGACGGTCACTGCCACCGCGCTCGGCAAGCCCAGCGTGACGGTCACTGTTGAGTTCACAGTGGCATAGCTCTGTGTTTTGAGGATACCAACCGTCAATCAAAAAGGCTTTGCGTCGTACAAACGCAAAGCCTTTCGATTTTGAACGGATGAGGTGAAATTAC
>CALKHR010000141.1 GCA_937988885.1 uncultured Roseiflexaceae bacterium
GGACACGGAGGGTAACAACCACGCGACCGAGCAAGCGCCGATTGCGTTCGATGACCGTCATGCTGTCGATCTTTGCAGCTTGGGCAAGCGTCTGCTTGAAGGCATCCGGCACGGTGTACGCGATGCGCTTGCGACCTGCCACTGTCCAGATCGAGAGCGTACCATCGTGACAGAAACGAGCATCACGCCCGCGCTCGCCAACCAGAAACAGCGCGGTCGGGCGCTTGAACTCGAACGGGCGCAGCGCAGGCTTCTTGTTCGAGCGGGCGGCAGCGTAGGCTCCGGCAACCAGTCGGATCGCCGTACAGGTCATCTGGCTGCTGATCGCACCCTTGACATCCTGGTACACCGCACGATGCAGCGCGAGGGCCGACAACGGCTTGCCGTCGTTATAGCATACCGCCGAGATACGCTGTTGAACGCCCTGAAACCCTGCGAGCGTTGCCCGCAGATCGGGGTCATCAGCAATGTGTATCGTTACTGTGCGTTGTACGTCCATGTGTTCTAGTATGCCACTAAGAGTAACACAACGTAATACTTAGTGGGCATTGGAGGGTGACATTCCCCCGCCTGCTTTCGCTGGCGGGGGAATGCCGCAATTTTTATGGCAACAACCCTTCAACGATTCACTGCGTATCGAAGCCAACGACTGCCCGTGCTTATCCTGCGCTGCTCCGCTCTGGCGAGACCCACGCCAAACTGATGCGCCCGCGTGCCGCTTCGATCGCCTCAACCTCCACATCGATCACATCGCCGACTTGAAGCACGGTGCCGCGAGGCATGCGGCTTTGGTGCAGCAGCCCATCCTGCTTGACGCCGATATCGATAAACGCGCCGAAATCGACCACATTGCGCACGGTGCCTTTGAGCTGCAAGCCTGGCGAGAGATCGTCGAGCGACAAGACATCGCTGCGCAGAATCGGCGCGGGCAGATCCTCGCGGGGGTCGCGACCCGGACGCACCAACTGTTCGAGGATATCGCGAAGCGTGGGCACACCAGTGCCAAGCTGCTCAGCGAGTTCCTCGACGCTGTGCTGCGCGGTGAGCCGCGCCAGCGCCGCCTCGCGCTCGCTGGGTGTGCTGTGGGTGCTGAGCCCCGCCAGCTTCAACACCTGCTCGGCCACACGATAGCTCTCGGGGTGGATGGCGCTCGCATCGAGCGGGTTTTCGCCGTTGCGGATGCGCAAAAAGCCCGCCGCCTGCTCAAACGCCTTTGGTCCAAGCCCGGCCACGTTGCGCAGCGCCTTGCGGCTGCTGAACGGCCCATGCTCGTTGCGGTGCGCCACAATATTCTCGGCCAACTTGGGGCCGATCCCCGAGACATACGTGAGCAGCATCGGAGAGGCCACATTCACATCGACACCCACGCGGTTCACCACACTCTCGACCACGCCGCTCAGGGTTGCGGCCAACTGCTTTTGATCGACATCGTGCTGATACAGCCCCACACCGATCGATTGCGGGTCGATCTTCACGAGTTCGGCCAGCGGGTCCAGGACGCGCCGTGCGATCGATACGCCGCCTCGCAGGCTGACATCGAGATCGGGCAGCTCGGCGCGGGCCAGAGGACTCGCGCTGTACACACTCGCGCCCGCCTCGTTGACGATCAGGTAGCGCACATGCGGCATCCCCTGGATCAACTGGGCGGCCAAGCGCTCGGTCTCACGGGAGGCGGTGCCATTGCCGATCGCAATGAGGGTGGCGTTGTGGCGCGTGATCAGCGCTTGCAGCGTGCGCAGGGCAGCATCCCACTGGCGTTGCGGCTCGTGCGGGTAGATTGTGGCGGTATCCAGCACTTTGCCGGTGGGATCAACCACAGCGACTTTGCAGCCGGTGCGGAAACCCGGATCGATGCCGAGAATTGTGTGGCCTGCGAGCGGTGGCTGGCTGAGCAGACCGCGTAGATTGGCGGCGAAAATCTGGATGGCGTGCGTCTCGGCCTGCTCGGTGAGGGTGCGGCGCACATCACGCTCGATTGCGGGCAGCAGCAGGCGCTCGGCTGCATCGTCGATCGCCAGTTGAAGCTGCTCGGCGAGCGGCGAGCGCGGATTGGGCTGGTAGCTCTGCGCGATTGCCGTACGCCAATCGCGCTCGGGCACGGCGACTTGGACGCGCAGCACCTTTTCGGCCTCGCCCCGATTGATCGCGAGCACTTGGTAGGGCCGTAGCCGCCCGACCAACCCCTCGAAGGCGTAGTAGGTCTGGTACACCGTTCGGGGGTCCTCGGCTTTGTCGGTCTTCTCACAACGCAAGACAGCCCACTGCAGTGCTTTCTCGCGGGTGCGGCCACGCACCGCAGGGTCATCGCTGATCACCTCGGCCACGATATCGCGTGCGCCAGCCAACGCCTCGTCTAGGTTCGGTACTTCGTCGTTCAAGAACGGCGCGACGATCTGGTTGAGCGTTTGACGTCCCACCACCTGTTGCAGGATCTGGTCTGCCAAGCCTTGCAAGCCCTTGTCGCGCGCTATGCTGGCCCGGGTGCGACGCTTGGGCTTATAGGGTTGGTACAAGTCCTCAAGGGCCGTGCGCGTCTCGGCGGCCTCGATCTGCTGGCGTAACTCGTCTGTCAACTTGCCCTGTTCCTCGATCGAGGCCAGGATCGCCTGGCGACGCTCCTCAAGGGCGCGCAGTTGCTCAAGCGCCTGCTGGAGCTCTCGAAGTTGCTCTTCATCGAGGCTGCCAGTCTGCTCCTTCCGATAACGGGCTATAAATGGCAAGGTGTTGCCTGCATCGAATAACGCGATTGTGGCGGCTACTTGGTCTTCTCGCAGAGACAAAAGGCTCGCAATCTTCTGGGTGATGTGCATTGTTTCGTTCCAGTATCTGGAATATCGTACAAATAAATGATTATTATCAGGGAAACTATTATACACCAGCCACATGAAATTGGTTTTTAGTAGTTTCTGACAGGAATATTATAGACATATAACAATGCTTATTTACGATGTCTTGTTGCATTTGTTTAATATAGTTGTTTAGATAGTCAGTTCATGGCAAAGAATTATTATTCAGGTGGTTTCTTGGCTAGACAAATGAAATTGATTGTAGTATGATACTCCTTACCCTCGTTCCTCGCTGATCAGGGTATGCGTGGCCTCCAGGAATCGCTTTCCCAAGGTTGCTATTATCTTCGTGCCATTGGCTTTTTTCTCGTAAAAATATGGTTATTGGTGGTATTACTGGGCCTAACACCAATGCGCACCGATATTCAGCAACCAAGGATTATCGTTGTTTACGACTTGTCGCCTCGTAAACCCAGAGACGATACTCGCGATCTTGGCATCTCTCAAGTCTCGTGGTCTTCTATAACTCTTTCCTGCCCAATAAGCGTGGCCTATTTTTGTGTGGCTAGAATATGGCCGCGAGTGGGTTATATGGATAGTACCTGTATCGTTTTCGATTGATTAGCTCAATGCATGTTTGCGAGTGCATTATCCATCGTCTGTATCGCATAACTCTTTGAACCTAGCATCGGCTCCTGTATAGCTATCAGATGCGTCATCGCACCATCATACCTTGAGTAACTCGTTGCTATCGACTTGCTATTACTCGCAAAAACGTCCGTTGCATTATTCGGAATGCAACATAGCAACCAAGTGGTGGAGATTCCAATGGATCGAGAGTATCGTAAACCGAACCTTCGTACGCGCCTTCCTACACATGTGCGGCGTGACCATTCGGCCTCTTTTATGCGAAACTTACGCCGTAACACGGGTTCGATGGTAGCAAGCGATGTTGAGCAACTCATCAATGAGTTGCAAGTTTCTCATAGTGCTCTCGAAATTGAAAATAAACAACTTCGCAGCAATCAGGCCCATCTTCGTCAGCTTATTGCCCATTATCATCAACTGTACGATGAGGCTCCGGTTGGCTATATGTTGTCCGACACCTCCGGCGTTATTGTTGAGGCGAATCGTCATCTGGCCCGTATTTTAGGCCGTGAGCAATGGCAACTGTTGCACTGTTCTTTTGCTTCCTTGCTTTCGCCCGAAGATGCGCAGCACTACGAGCAACATTTGGCGACGGCGCTGCAATCCCTTACCACACAGACATGCAACCTACAGATCACATTGGCTTCTGGTGAAGTGCGTGAGTTGCAGCTTGAGACGATCGTGCGCCCTATCCAAAATAATTATCGGGTGCTATCGCTGGTGCGCGATTGCACTGAGCAGGGGCGCGCTACGCTTGAGCAGATGGCACTGCGGGAACAGTACCACGAGCAACTGCGTTTAGAGAGCCTAGCCGTGCTTGCAGGCGGGATCGCCCACGATCTCAATAATTGGTTGCTTGTGATTGCTGGTAATGCCGAACTTGCTAACGAAACCTTGAACGATCCTGTCGTCGCCCAAACGTATTTGTCGTTGACTCTTGAGGCTGTGCAAGATACCTCGCATGTGCTGCAGCAGGTGCTGCTGTTCGCGGGCCGAGGGCGCCTTGAGCTGGGTAAGTACGAGCTCAACCAGCTTGTGTGCGAGGCGATCTCGTTGTTTGAGGTGACGCTGACGAAGCAGATGACGATCAAGTTCGAACAACAGCCACACCCGATCTGCGTGACTGCTGATGCGCATCAGATACGCCAGGTGTTGTTGAATCTTGTGCTCAACGCCGCCGACGCGATTGGTGACGATGACGGATGCATTTCACTGTCGGTGGGCAGTGTGGATCTGCAGCCTGAAGATCTCGCCCGTTGTCGTGTGAACGATACTGCGATCCCTGGTCGGTTCGGCTTTATTCGGGTGAGCGATACAGGCTGCGGGATCTCCGATTCCACGCTGCAACGTATTTTCGCTCCCTACTTCTCGACCAAGCCGCGGGGGAATGGCCTGGGCCTCGTGATGGCGCGCGCAATTATGCGCATGCACAAGGGTGCGATAGCTGTCGAGAGCAAAGAGGGGAAGGGCACAACCTTCACTTTATACTTCCCCATCAACGACACTCCCGATGATAAAGAGCTTCAGGATAGGTGCTAGCGCTGTGCTATCTGCGGCGCCTCGATGTCATCTTAGGTAACAATTGCGAGTTGATGATCTGATGTTCACCCTGGTGTAGTTCAATGGTGTGGATGTTCTGCTGCGGCGGGCATCCACATCTTGTTGTTTACCGCGGTGTTTGTGGCGAAAAAACACCAGGGTAGCAGACCACCCTGGTGTCGCGCTGTTACGATTGGCTTAGGGCTGCCGCACGCCGAGCGTCACCCCTGTGTTACGTTCAACGAGGTCGCCACCCCTTGGTACCGAACTCACCACTGTGCCGGGTGGGATCGAATCGAAGTTCTCGATCTTGTCGGGGCCTTGGTAATCGACGAACGACACGAACAGCCCCGCTGCCTGAATGACCTCTCGCGCCTCGGCCTCCTGCATGCCAGTGACATCGGGTATGCTTACGAGATCGCCGATACTGACGTAGAGCGTGATAGTGTCGCCGCGCAGAGGCCGCGTGTTTGGCCCTGGCTCGCTGCGGATCACGAAGCCTGCGTCCATCGTTTGGCTGGCTTGCTCCACCATTTCCACCTGGAAGCCCAATTGTATCAGCCGCGCTTGGGCATCGCTCGCGCGGAGGCCCACAACATCGGGCATCAGGATCGGCTCGGGGCCGAGGCTCACCGCGAAGGTGACCACCGATGTTGACGTGATGGTCGTTCCAGCCAACGGGAACTGATCGATGACGAGTCCGATCGGAATATCGTCGTGGTAGCGTGATGTTTCCTCACGCGAGATCAGATTCGCGCTCTCGATGGTGCTGCGCGCCTGCGCGCTGGTCAGGCCGCTGAGATCTGGCACCTGAACCATGGGGATTTCTGTCGTTGTCGGAGTAGGCTGGCTGATCACATCCGCAGTCGGTCGCGGTTGTGGGGGCGTGCCAGCTGTAAAATTCAGCAGATCAGAAAAAATACCAGATGCGCCAAGGTAGATCAACCCAAGCACACCTGCCAATAAGAGCAAGCCGAGCAGGAAGCCGCCGAAGCCGAGCCCGCGATTGCTGGGTGGTGGTTGCGCCGAGATGGCGGGGCGGGCGGGTGGCAGATTCATTCGGCCCGTGTTGACGCTTGGTGGTGGGGCAGGGCGCGGCTGAATTGGCCGTGCGGGCGCTGGACGCGGCTGGGCCGGTCGCGGCACGGCAGGGCGTACAACCGTGGCTTGCTGACCCAAATCTTTCCAATTGCTCAGCATCCGGGCGAACTCTTGGGCCGAGGCAGGCCGAGCGTTCGGGTCTTTGCTGAGGGCGCGCAATACCAGCGATTCGAGCGCTGGCGGAATACGCGGGTTGTACATTCGCGGCAACGGTGGCTCCTCGGTGACGTGCTGCATCGCAACTGCGATCGAGCTATCGCCAACGAAGGGGAGACGCCCCGTCAGCATCTCGAAGAGTGTGACGCCGAGTGAATAGATATCCGACTGCGGGGTTGCCTGTTGGCCTTTGGCTTGTTCTGGCGAGAGGTAGTCGGCAGTGCCGAATGTGACGCCTGTTTCCGTCATTGCCGTTGAGAAGGCGCTTTTGGCGATGCCGAAATCGGTGATCTTTACCTGGTTATTTGGGCCAACAATGATATTCTGGGGCTTAATATCGCGGTGCACCAACCCAATGCGGTGTGCAGCGCTTAGGCCTTGTGCAACAGCCTCCGCGATTGCGACAGCTTGCTCGATCGGCAGCGGGCCGTTCTTCACCAGAATGCTTTTGAGGTCGCTGCCATCGACATATTCCATCACAATGTAGTGAATGTCGCCATCCTGCCCGACGTCGTAGACATCCACGACATTGGGGTGCCGAAGATTCGCGGCGGCCTGAGCCTCGTGATGGAAGCGTTGGACGAAATTCGGATCTGAAGCATAATGGCTATGTAACACTTTTACAGCAATACGGCGATTCAGCCGGGTGTCGCGCCCACGATACACGCGGGCCATGCCACCTTCGCCGATTTTTTGTTCAAGCTCATAGCGATTATTTAGCGTTTTTTGCTGCATCGTTATCTATTTCTTAAAGGTTAGCAGTGTATACGTAAGAAACGTATCCAATTGTTCTGATGTTCCCGCTCGTATGGATCATGTACGTTTCTTATCATCAAAAAGTGTCAGTGTAACCGAGCAATATGCGCGTTATGTGAAAATATGTTGTACAGCGTTATGGGGTTCGGTTTGTTCGGTAAGGCCCAAATGACTATCGAGCACAGCTAAGTTGACAACATCTTCACGGTTATATTGTAGCAGGAGATCGAGCGCAGCGCGGTCGCCGGTGGTTTCGTAGCGATTCCAAAGCCGTGGAGCATCCCAGCCGCTGATGCCAGCGGTGGTGCGTGCAATACCAAGCAATGTTTCCACACGCTTCAGACCGCCGCGTAATCCGCGTCGGCGACAAATGTAGAGGAGATCACAATGCTCAAAATCGCGTTGGAGGTTTGCGTACAGACGTTTGCGGATGATTGGGAGATCGAAACTACTGCCATTAAATGTGACTACGGTTGTCACGCCACTTAATGCTTCGTAGAGCGGTACATCTCGCACACCGCCGCCGACAAGTTGGATGGTTCCGTGGTCGGGTCGATAAATGCCAATAATGCTAATCGAACCATCGAACGCTGTCTCGATATCGAGATAGGCGCGCATTCAGGTGCTCCCAAAACTAGAACAAAGCACCAGCTACTGTTGGCTAACGAGAGAGGTCATTGTGCACCGAGCCAAGTGGCTGATCGGCCTAGTTCTCAACTTTGTGCGATCACAATACTTCAATTATGGGCATTATGGCATATGCGTCGGGGCAGGTCAAGCCAATTTCTGCATGCTATAATCCGTGTTTCGTGAGTATTGTGACGTATTTCAGTTACTTACCCTACAATTTGTAGTGATGTTGTAGTTGGTCAGCGTGCGGCTCGTGTTGAAGCCGTGCTGACCAAGGAGATCGCATGCCTCAACGTGTCATTTTAGATGTCGATCCAGGGATTGATGATTCGCTCGCTATTCTGCTTGCGCTTGCGTCGCCCGAAGTGGATCTTGGTGCAGTTTGTGTGACGGGCGGCAACTGCTCGATGGAGGATGGCGTGCGCAACGCCTTGAGCGTGCTTGCACTTGGTGGCCGCTCCGACCTGCCTGTGTGCCCTGGTGTGGCGCTGCCGCTCATTCGCCCCCCTTTCACGGCCCCCGAGACGCACGGGGATCGCGGCTTGGGCTACGCGCGCCTGCCCGATTCGCCTGTGCCACCCGCGCAGGAGCACGCGGTTGATCGCATCATCAACGAGATTATGGCCGCGCCTGGCGAGGTGACGCTGGTGGCGGTGGCCCCGCTCACTAATGTGGCCTTGGCGGTGCGCAAGGAGCCGCGCATCGCTCAGGCCGTGCGCGAGGTGATCATCATGGGTGGGGCGTTGCGCGCCGATGGCAACACCACCTCGTTGGCCGAGTTCAATTTCTTCGTCGATCCGCACGCGGCGCACATCGTGTTGCACAGCGGGATGCCGATCACGCTCTTGCCGTGGGATATCACCAAAGATGTGGTGCTGTTGCAGGAGCACGTCGATCAGTTGTTGGCGCTCAATTCGCCGATCGCCAACTTCATCGCCGAGGCGACACGCTTTTACATCCAATTCCACTTGGCCTGCTTCGGCTTCGCTGGCTGCTCGATCAACGATCCTGCCGCATTGGCGCTGGCCTTTATGCCTGATCTGGCGCGTACCGAGCCGCAGTACGTGGCGATCGAAATGAATAGTGAGTTGACGATTGGGAAAACGGTGATCGGCTATGTCGGTGACCCGCGCCTCGAACCGTCGATCCACGATATGCCGGGCTTCGACGATTCGACGTGGCCGCCGCACTGGAAGCACATGACGCGGCGAGCGCCGAATGTGCGCGCGGTGACCGAGTTCGATACCAAGCGCTTTATCGCTCTGTTTGTTGAGCGGATGAAGGCACTCATTCACCGCCTGGGCTAGCGAAACTGCTGCAATGGAACATTCCATCGCGTGCATTCGTCTGCTTGATATATGCAGATTTGGATGATACTGACATCCTCACCAGGAGAAGAAATATGTCGATAGTTGTTCGTTGTGTGGTGGTTGGTCTTGCTTTGCTATTGAGCGCGTGTGGCGGTTCTGTAGCGGCACCAGCGCCAACCTCGGGGGCGCCAACTGCGCCGCCCGTCGTCGAGGTCGAGGTGGATACCCCCGATCCGGCGCCCACGAGCGCTGCTGAGCCCAGCCCCGAAGCGCCTGTATCTGTGAGTCCGCCGATCGCGCTGGGTGAAGATGCCGTGCTAGTGATCTACGAGCGTTCGGGTGGGATCGCGGGCGTCCAGGAGAAGCTCACCGTCTATGCGGACGGGCGGCTGGAGTTCGATAAGAAGGGCACGGTATCAACCCGCACCATCCCGAGCAGCGATCTGACGAATCTGTGGCAACTGCTTGCGAGTGACTCATTTGCCAGGCTCAATTCGCGCTACCAGGTGCCGGGAGCCGATTTCTTCAGATATCAGGTCACACTGATGCGCCAGGATGGTCGCCCGCAAGTGGTTTCAACGATGGATACAGCCGAGCATCCGGCCACGCTCGACCTCGTGTTGGCCGAACTGATGCGCCTCCAAAGCCTGGTGGCCAACGCATCGTAGCGACATAACGTTCGGTTCTGATGCCACATCCGGTTCGTGCCTTTGCTCGACCGGATGTGGCTGTCGTTTTAAATCGTGATGCTCTGCGGTTGGAGCGATGGACTTCTGATCAGCATGACAAGCGGCACCGTATAGATGATCAGGCAGAGCAGCAAGCTCCACGAGACGCTATCGATGCTCCAGCCGAGGATCGGGCGTAGAAAGGTCCATGCCACGTAACAACCGAGCATAGCGGTGAAACTCAGCATGCCCAAGCCCACGACTAGGTTGGTGCGCCAGGGCTGAATGGCGACCAACGCCAATGGCCAGAGCAGGTACCACGGTTGGAACCAGGGATTGCACAGGAACAGGAACCAGAGCAGCAGCCAGAGCATATGCTCGGCCACGGCGCGCGGGTGCATCCAGGCACGCCAGGCGGCCCACAGCACGCCAACCAGCAGCAAGAGCATGCCGAATACTGTGGCGAAGCTCATCGCTGGCTGGGCCGCTACTCCGCCGACCACCATCGCCGAGCGCAGCACCGTCAGCCAACTGGCGTTGAACAATGTGATACGGTTGGTGAAGTTGTTGAAGGTCTGCCAGCCCTGCCAGAACGGCGCGTAGGCCAGCACCGTCAAGCCAATGCAGAGGTTGCCCGCCACCACGATCAGGCCGATGCGCGCCCGCCACGTCGGCATACGTCGGAGCGCGGCCCCCAGCAGGATCGGCCCCAGGATCAGCGATAAGTACTTGATCAGCCCGCCGATCGTCAGCGCTAGGCAGCCCAACACTGCGCCGCCGAAGTTGCTGCTCGATCGCTCCATACGCAACGCATTGGGATGCGCACGGCTGCGTCGCTCGCTGAATGCCCAGGCCGCCAGCACCATACAGAGCGCCATCCAAGTGTCGTTGTGCCCGGCCCCAACCGATTCCCAGATCACCAACGGATTCCAGAGCCATAGGAACAGCCCGAACAGCCGCTGCTCGGGAGCGGAACGGTTCAACGCGCCCCAGATCGCCGCGCCGCAGAGCAGGTAGCCGAGCGCGCCCAAGCCTTTGAAGGCCAGCATCAGCCGGAGCAGCGCGTAGACGTTGCGGTCGGGATCATCGAGCAGGTACAGCGGCCCCATACCGTTCGGCCCGAAGAAGCTCTCCGTCTCAAGCAGACGCCGCTCGCCCGCCACCGAACTCGCTATCCAACTCAGCCCTTCCCACAACGGGCCGTAGGCAGTGACCGAGCGTTGCCAGGCCACAAACCGAAAGAACGGGTCGCTGCTGTAGTTGAGCGGCGTCTGCACAAAGTTGTTCGCGCCGTAGTGCGTCAGCATCCGCCCACGGAACAGGTAATCGTACAGATCGACCGAACTAAACGGGTAGACCCACAGCAGTTGCAGGCAGAACAACACGGGGAAGCCGATCAGCAGCCAGGATGTGAGGCGGCTCTGTGGCGCGGGTTGGTAGATCGGTAGGCGGTGCGCGGCGAAGTGGATCGCCCCGATCAGGTAGGCTGCGAAGAGCGCACACAAGCCCAGCATCAGCATCAGGCCAGTGGGCAAATGCGGCTGGATCAGTTTATCGATGTTTTGGGTGGGGCAATCGTACCGCTCTAGGATGAGGCCGGGTGGTGTGGCCTCGATCCGCGTGATCTTATCGAGATTGGTGCGGGCGCAACTGTACAGCACCAACAACGGGAAGCGGAACTGAAGCAGCAGAAACAGCGCCGACATCACGCAGCCGAGCAGCAGCAGCACGCGCCACTGTGGCGCGGTGCGCTTCGGCGATAGGGCGTTGCTCAGGTTTTGGCGGATATTCGTTTGAGTGGTTCTATGAGATGGTTCAGAGTCTTGCTCGGGAGTTACCATAACGTTAACTGCTCCACAATCGGGTTGCGGGGCGCATAATGCTGTTGGAGCGCAGCAGGGGGGCGCCCGAAGAAGCGACCATCGAACGTGATGAAATCGCGGGCGCGGTTCAAAGCACCTCCCAACCCTTTAAGATGAGAAGGATCGCGAAAACGATGCTCGCGACGGAGGCGCAGAATGCGGCGTACACTGATCGGCCCCAAGCCAGGCACGCGCAAGAGTTGTTCCTGATCGGCGGTGTTGATCTCGATTGGGAACTGCTCGGGGTGTGCGAGCGCCCAAGCGAGCTTGGGATCGAGGTGTAGCGGTAGGTCGCCGTCGTGGTTGTAGGGAAGTTCCTCGTTTTTGAAGCCGTAGTTGCGCAGCAGCCAATCGGCTTCCTTCAGGCGTTGCTCGCGCACGAACGGCGTAGGTGCTTGGCTCTCCAGCGGTGTGCCCAGCACCGGGCGGAACGCGCCGAAGTAGACGCGGCGCAGTTCAAGCTCGCGGTAGAGCCAACTGGTCGTCTGCAACAGGTCGCGGTCGCTCTCGCCAGCCGCGCCCACCACGAACTGCGTGGCGATGCCGCTGGGCAGCAGGCCAGCGCGTTGCCAATCGCGCGCCCAGGCCAGTTGCGCGATCACATCGGCGGCCCAATCGCGCTCGGGCGAGATGCGGGCCAAGTGTGCCGCCGATGGCGCCTCGATATTGATGCTGATGCGGTTGGCGAGCTGTGCGGCCTGCGCGATCTCATCGCGGGATGCGCCGGGGAGCAACTTGAGATGCACGTAGCCGTCGTAGGAGTGGCGCTTGCGTAACTGCTCCACGCCATCGAGCATCTGCTGCGTGGCAGTGCGGGCATCGCTATCGACACCCGTGGAGAGGAACAGACCCTGCACGGCGCCGCGCTCGTAGCGGGGCAGGAATACCTTGGCTAGCTCATCGGGCGTGAGCGAGGCGCGCGGCGTATCATTGCCTGCGCGCAACGGGCAGTACGGGCAATTCCACTCGCATTTGCTGCTCATCAGCAAGCGAAAGGTGGGCAGAGTCTTACCATCCGGCCCGCTATCGGCCACAATGCCAGCGTCGTTCCAAACCGCCTTTTTTGGCGAATAGCGACGCCCGTTTTGGCTATAACTGTCACACGCATCAAAACGCGCTGCAGGAGCGAGCAATTCTAGTTTCTGATCAAGATCCACTGCACTTCTCGCAGGTGTTTTCGCTATGAACAGGTATTGGCGCCCTCATTATACCACTGCGGTCATCGCTTGGCACAAATGTACGCTTCCTGCTATACGGGCTGTAGGGCGTTGATAATCCCTGTTCGCTGGCATGGTTCGTGCAAGAGCGAAATATAGCTTAAGCAAAAAGGATCAGGTTCATACCAAACGTGTTAGCCCTTTCAGCCTCCGTATACGAACCTTGTCCATGGCCAAAAGGAACTTATCATGCGAATACAACAGAATGTAATAAAGCGACTTACTCCTTGGTTAGTGAGCGGTGCGGCAGGGGGCTACATTGTGGCTCGTGTACGCCAATTGAGCCAAACCGAGGCATACCCAACGAGTTGGCCGGGGTTCCTGTGCGAGCAATCCGATGTGCTTCTGATGCTGTTTGGAGGCTCATTTGTTTGGCACAGGTCTCGCCAGAATCAGAATCTGCCACAGCCGGATCAACCTCTGCTCAAGCCGATCCTGAACGATGGCATTGTTCATCAGTTGCGCCAGGTCTTGACGATCTTGCTGCTGGGTTTGGGCATGATTTTGCGCAAAGCCTCGCAGTCCAAGGATGTCGAACTGGCGGCACTGGCGCAGCGTCTACAGGGTGCTGCACGCACTGGCGCAGGCTTGTTGTTTGCGCTCAATGCGGCGAACGAGTCGGCTCTTGAGGAAGATCTCTATTTTCCCCTTCAGAATGGCAAATGATGTACAAATCTGAGTTACCATAGCAGAGAAGGCGGCTGAGAAAAGCCGCCTTTTTCTTTTGTTGTCTGGCGTATTGTATAATGCGCCATCCAATGGTTCTTGTGAGATTAAACTCGGATAGTTCCAAGTTGTAGCGAACGAATCGCGTTGTGGCGCTGAAACAGTGGCGCTGTAGCACACTCGATACAAGGCTGTATCAGTCATCGGCGGCGTTGTGTCGCATCGGAAACATGAAGGTTGCATTTCATACCGACGTGTTGAGTAGGAGGAGCAGCGTGTCCATCAAACCCGATCACTGGATTCGGCGTATGGCGCTAGAGCATGGGATGATCGAGCCGTTCGTTGGCGAAAAAGTTCGTCAGGTCAATGGTCGCGGCGTCATCTCGTATGGCCTTAGCTCGTACGGTTACGATTTGCGCGTGGCCGATGAGTTCAAGATCTTCACCAACTTGCATGGCGCGGTGGTAGATCCCAAACACTTCAATACAAAATCGTTTATTGATGTGAAGGCCGATTATGTGGATATTCCGCCGAATTCGTTTGCGTTGGCGCGTTCCGTCGAATATATCTCGGTGCCACCCAATGTTTTGTGTTTGTGTATTGGAAAGAGCACCTATGCCCGTTGTGGGATTATTCTGAACACTACGCCCTTCGAGCCAGCCTGGCAGGGCTATGTCACGCTGGAGATATCGAACACGACGCCGCTGCCCGCACGCATCTACGCGAACGAGGGCATCGGTCAAGTGCTGTTCTTCGAGAGCGACGAGGAGTGCGAGAACTCGTACGGCGCGGGCAAATATCAGAACCAAAGCAAGGAGATCACATTGCCGAGGATTTGATGGTTACGCCAATGTGACTCGTCTCTTCCCGAACGTTGTGATAACGACCTTCTGCCACGCGCAGGAGGTCGTTGTCGTTCGAAGGGCATTAAAAAAGGCCATCGTTTGCTGATGGCCTGGAAAGAGGGAGTTCCGGTGATAGGAGTTACGACCGCTAGAGTGGTGCGCCTTTTGGTGCGCTCTGCTATAAGCAGAAATCACTATCACCTGAGAAATATATCTATGCCCATACTAAAAGCAAGAAGTGGGCCAGAGCATCACCTTTCTGTCGCAAGAAACATCCCTTCTTTTGAGTTAGCTACACTACCACTTGCAACATGCTCAACCCATGCGCCAACACGCTGCGCACCTGTGGGTAGCTCACACGCGCCAAGGCATCGGCGGGCGCGAACCATTCGGCGGCGCTGATCCCCTCCTCGGCCTGCGGCGTGACGTGTTGGCTCTCGGTGCGCATCAGGAAGAAGGCGACCTGTTTCGGGAAACTTCCGCCTTTTTTATGCACCGTGTAGCTGATCCGCTCGACAAACGCGCCAAGCTCGCCTGTGACACCCGTCTCCTCAAGGACTTCGCGCTGAGCGGCTGCCTCCTCCGTTTCGCCAGGGTCTAGGTGCCCCTTCGGCAGGGTCCAATGGCCATACTGATCGCAGATCAGCAGAATGGATGGCGTGCTGCTCTCCGCATTGTAGTGGTAGACGATTGCGCCAGCAGCGCGTCGAAGTCGCGATTGTGTGCTCATAAATTCCGTTATCTCACTTAATTTGGTTAATAAGAGAACATTGAAATGCTTAACAAGCCGCTTTTCTGTTGTGGTGATATCGATGGGCTGCGCGTGGCAGCCCATCATCACATGCCTGGGAGATGTACGTATCTGACTACGGGATCACTTGCCGCCGAGCCATCGGCTGAGCGCGCTCTCCATGCTGAAGGCCCACTGCCCGAAGGGTGTTGTCTGCGCCCATTGGGTGAGCGTGGTTAGTTGGCCGCTCGCGAGCAGCACACCCATCGCGATCAGCAACAGGCCGCTGATGATGTTGGTGGTGTGCAGGAAGAGGGTGGTCGAGCCGATCTTGACCTCGAAGCCGCGCCCCTTGAGGAATTGCCAAAAGCGAGATCCGTTGCCCAAGCGGCTGAAGAAGGTGGCGATGATGATCAGCGGCGTGCCCAGGCCCAGCGCGTAAATGAAGGCCAGGATCGCGCCCTGCATGATCGCCAAGCCCTGCGTCGAGAGCAGCAGCGTGTACAGCGCGCTGAGGATCGGGCCGATGCAGGCCGTCCAGCCGAACGCGAAGGTCATGCCGTAGATGTACGAGCCTGTGATGGTGGCGGAGGGCCGATCGAGTACTTTGACGCCGCTGAAGCCTTTGCCCAACAAGCTCATCACGCCAAAGGCGATCACCAGCAGGCCGCCGATCAGCGTGATGTAGTGCGTGTAGGGGCTCAGGAGTTGGCTGAACGCGGTGGCTGTGGCTCCCATGATCGTCATAGTGGTGGCCAAGCCCAGGAAAAACGCCACTGTCATCAGCACCACTTGTTCGCGGCGCGCTTGGAAGGTGAAGGCGAAGTAGGCTGGCAGGATCGGCAGGGTGCAGGGCGACAGGAAGCTCACGATGCCCGCGAGAAAAGCGCCGATCGCTAGGACGATCAAGCTATTTCCATCGGCCCACGCTTCCTGAGCGGCGCTGGTTGAGATGCTCAGGGCGGCGATCACACCGACCGCGAGGACAAGCCCAAGGCCCATCAGGAAGGCGCGTATCGGGAAGTGCTGCTCAGCATCGGCGCTGAGCGCAGGCTTGAGATCTGGTGTTGACATATCTTCCAATCCTTCATATCGCGAACTGGCCAACGAGCGAATCGCTGACCGGCATATGTGTTGTTGAGATCGCGTATGTTCGAGCGGCGATCATGCTCATTATACCCCTTCAGACAAGGTTGTGGCCTAAGCGCTTGGTGAGTGTTTTGCGCTTACGCTTGGGTGGCGCGAAGCCAAAGCAGCAGAAATGCCAGCAACTCCTCGGGTGGTTGGAGCCACAGGTGCGCGGCGGTTGGGCGCAACTGTGTGCGCACCAATGCGCTGAGCCCCTGGCTGCCGAGCGCCCGAAACGCATCTTCGTCGGTTTGGTCGTCGCCGAGGTAGGCCGTGAACGCGCCGGGCTGCAGTTCGCTGAGGATGGTGGTGACTGCGTGGCCCTTGGTGCGACCTGGCGCGCGCAACTCGATGCCGCCATCGAACTGGTGCGGATCGAGGCCGCTACGTTCGGCGATCGGCTGCCAAGCGGCGAGGGCGCGAGCCTGCAGATCAGCCATTTCGAATGGGGAGAGGCCGCGCCAGTGCAGCGCTACGCTGAACGGCTTGTTCTCGCTGCGTTCGATGAGGTGTTCTGTTGCGAGCCAGGCCCGCGCCTCGTCGAGGCCCTGCTGCGCACGGGCATCGAGCGCGGCGTGCTCGATACGGCCATCGGGCCAACGGCGCTCCCACCCGTGCGAGCCCCAGAGTTCGGGGAGACGGCGCAGCCCCAACAAGGGCGGCAAGTCGTTGATCTGTCGTCCACTCACGATGATCAGGCGTGTGGTGTTGGAATCTAGAATCTCGTCGAGCAATTCGCGTACACCTGGGTAAGGCACCGCTTGGTATCGATCGATATGAAACGGGGCGAGCGTGCCATCGTAATCGAGCAGCAGCGCCCGCTGAGATGCTGTGCGCAACCGCTCGGCAAAGCCCGCCTGATCATAACTCTCCCAGGGAATAATCATCGATTTGCTCCTTCTTCACAGTAACGCTGCTCCCTCATGTGAAACGAATCGACCCTAGCGTTTGGTGACAGCGACGGCATTAAGCTGGTGGTAGTTTGCGGCGACAAGGAAAACTGGAAAATCTGTGCTATATTTTCGCAGGCGATCGGCGAAAACCGACTATAATAGCCCCGTACCTTCCTGATCGCCATAACCGATTGATGTGCTGTCTGTGGTGCTTTTTGCTTATAGATAGGAGTGAATATGACTTCCTCTTGGCAGCTTCCACGAAGTACACCCGAGTCACAAGGCATTTCATCCACCGCGATCCTGAACTTTCTCACGGCAGCCGAGCAACAAACGCCCGATATGCACAGCGTGATGTTGCTGCGCCACGGCCACGTGATAGCCGAGGGTTGGTGGACGCCTTACACCGCCGATACGCCGCATATCCTGTTCTCGCTGAGCAAAAGCTTCACCTCGACCGCGATTGGCTTGGCGGTGGCCGAAGGGCGGTTATCGGTGGATGATAAGGTGGTGTCGTTCTTCCCCGAGGAACTGCCCAGCGAAGTGAGTGAGAACTTGGCGGCGATGCGCATCCGCGATCTGTTGGCGATGTCCACCGGGCATGATACCGATTCGACGGGCGCGCTGCATGCCGCTGAAGATGGCAACTGGGTGCGGGCCTTCTTGGCGCACCCGGTGGTGCACAAGCCGGGCACTCACTTTGTCTACAACAGCGGCGCGACCTACATGCTCTCGGCGATTCTGCAGCGCGTGGTGGGCGTCACGCTCCTCGAATACTTGCAGCCGCGCCTGCTGGAGCCGCTTGGCATCACCGAGGGAACGTGGGAGACCTGTCCGCGCGGCATTAATGTCGGTGGCTGGGGCTTCAAGATCACCACGGAGTCGATCGCGCGCTTCGGCCAACTCTACCTGCAACGCGGCGTGTGGCAGGGGCGGCGTCTGATCGAGGAGAGTTGGATCGAGGCCGCTACGTCCTTCCAATCGGACAATAGCGGCGGCACCACGCCGGTCTCGGATTGGCAGCAGGGCTACGGCTACCAGTTCTGGCTGTGCCGCCACAACGCCTACCGTGGCGATGGCGCGTTCGGCCAGTTCTGCATCGTTATGCCCGAGCAGGACGCGGTGCTGGCGATCACCAGCGGCGTGAAGGACATGCAGGCGGTGTTGGACTTGGTGTGGGAACATCTGCTTCCCGCCTTCCAATCGTCGCCGCTGGTCCCCAATCCAGTGGCGTGGGATGCGCTGGAGCGCAAGCAGGCCTCGTTGGCGCTCACGCCTGTGCAAGGCGCAGCAACCTCGCCGATCGCTGCACAGGTGAGTGGCAAGCGCTACCGTTGCGAGCCGAACCCATTGAACATCTCGACTATTTACGTCACCTTCGACGGCGATGGCGCGGTGGTGGAGTTGATGAACAACTACGGCCCGCTGGCGGTAGATGTGGGGCTGAACGGGTGGCGCTTCGGGCAGTACGTGTTCGATGAGCGAGGATACCAGCCATCGGCGGTTGCTGGCGCGTGGCTGAGCGACGACACCTTCGCCGTGGATATCTGCCAGTATCACACGCCGTTCCGCGCATTGTGGCGGTTGCAGTTCGAGGGCGATAGCGTGCGCTTCTCCCCATCGCTCAATGTGTCGTTCGGGCCTACCGATCTGCCCGCGCCGATCATCGGGCGGGCGGAGTAGGCGGCCAGTCGGCGCGAATGCAGCCGTAACTGTCTGCATTCGCGCCAAGCAAAGCGTTAGTCGGCGAGCGTCAACAGTTCGCGCAGATCATCGACCTGCTCGTGCGGGCCGATCACCGCAAGATGCATCGTCTCCTCGCGCAGCACGCGCTGGGCGACCCGCAACACATCCTCCTGCGTGACCGACTCCACATCGGCGACTACCTGCTCGACTGGGATGACACGACCGTAGCGCAATTGCTGCGAGCCGTTGCGCGAGGCCACCGACCAGGTATCCTCAAGCGAGAGCAGAATGCCGCCTTTGACATGCTCCTTGACCTGTTGGAGTTCGCTGGCGGTGATGCCTTCGCGTAGTGCGCGGCGCAGTTCCGCCATCACCGTGGCCACGCATTCGTGCAGTTTGCTTGGATCGACGCTGCCGTACACCAGCCATTTGCCAGTGTCGTGGTGCTCGCTCTTGTACGAGCCGACGCTGTACGCCAAGCCGCGTTCCTCGCGGATCTCTTGGAACAAGCGCGACGACATGCTGCCTCCCAGCACCATATCGAACACCATCATCGCGCGGCGGTCGGGGTCGTTCTGGGCGATGCCAGCGAAGCCGAGGCAGAAGTTGCTCTGTTCGCTATCATCGCTTCGGAGCGTCACAGCAGGGCCGGGCAGCGGCGGTTGGCTGGGCAGATAGGCGGAGCGTTGGCCGTTCGGGAGCGCGGCGAAGGCCGCTTCGATCGCCTCGGCGGCGCGTTCGGCGTTGATGTTGCCGGCCAGCGAAAGCACCATATTGTCGCGGTTGTAGTGGGTGCGCCAGTGCTGCAGGATCGCCTCACGGGTGATGCCGCTGACCGACTCCTGATCGCCAGCGATGTCGCGTCCCAGCGGCTGATCGCCCCACATCGCCCGATCGAGGAGTTGGTGAACCAGATCGGAAGGCGTATCTTCGGTTTCGCGCAGTTCCTCGATGATCACGCGGCGCTCTTTCTCGACATCCGTGGCCAAGAAGCGGGGATTCAGCAGCATATCGCTCAGCACATCGAGTGCGCGGTCGAAGTGGATATCGGCAACTTTGGCGTAGTACACGGTCGAATCGAAGCCAGTGTAGGCATCGAGGATGCCGCCAATGCCATCGATTGAATCGGAGATGAGTTTCGGCGTCGGGCGCTTCTTGCTGCCCTTGAACAGCATATGCTCGATAAAATGCGAGATCCCGCTGATCGGGCGAGTTTCGTGAGCCGCTCCCACACCTACGAAACAACCGAACGAGACGGAATGCGTATGAGGTAATTCTTCCACCAGCAGGCGTAGCCCGCCCGAAAGTGTGATCGTTTGTACCATGTGCTCTCAATATTTCGGAGATGAGATCGCTTCGCGATGACACCTCCCTGATGCCAGCGGCCCAAAGGCAGCTTGGCGATTTTTGGGCTACAATTGTGCCCAATCCTGTTCCATTTTGAATCTCCTCTATTATACGCGAAAGGCTTCATCCAAACATCTGCAGCAAACAATGATTGGGCCTTGCAACGCGAAACAGAAAAAAGTGCGATGGTGTGGAACAACTGTATCGAAATTGCTTTTATGCGACATTGACGATCTCTACATCTTCGCCGTATAATCCTCTATCCCAAGTGCTGCGATGCTATTACAAGCGAGGAGCGATTTATGGCGGTTTTCAAAAATATCGACGAATTAAGAACTTGTTTTGGGCGTTTATTTGACGAGGCTCAGCGCGATTCTCGTATTGCCCCAAAAATTAAAGACTCGCACTTGGTAATTCAGTTTCGGTATGATGATCCCGCTGCCGTAGTAACGATCAATGCTGCCGCATCGCCCAGCCAGAACGGCACCTATTTCAATGTCACGTGGGTCGAGGATCCTAATGTGCGCCCCGATATTGAGATGTCGATGAAGGCCGATGTGGCGCACTCGTTCTGGCACGGCAAGGTCAACCTGATGGCGGCGTTGGCGCGACGTCAGATCATCGCCAAAGGCCCGATTCCCAAGATCCTCAAGTTGCTACCGGCGGTCGAGCCAATGTACGAGATGTATCCGCGTATTCTGCACGATCTTGGTCGCGATGATCTGATCCTGCATTGACACCCAAGGATCGTGATCCATTCGCCAGATTGAGCATTCAGCAAACACCATTGCTCGCTAGCGCATCAGGACCCGTCAACGTATTCAGACGTAGCTCATGTGCATAGGCTCCTGTAGGATCAATGATGATGCGTGCCTATTCACACAACCGATAAGTGGAACGACAGGAAAACGATGGATACCGAGGAGATGTATCAGCGTGGCGTCGCAGACGCCGAACGCGGCGAGTTGCACCCGTTCTACTATCAACACTACTATCATTATCGGCGTGGCTACGATCGTACCCGTCGCTTCCTTCGTCGCCCTGCGATCGCGAGAGAAGGCGGGTGGCGGCGCATGATTGTGGCAATTGTGGTGTTGTTTGCCATCGGCGCAGGTGTGTTCACCATATGGCGCATGCGCTCTCAGCCTACGGTCGCGCCCGCCACTGCCGAGACGATGGCGACGGTGCAAGTCGTGCCGACGGTCGCAGTTCGGACGCCTATCTTCCCCACTCCAACGCCTGAACCAACGCCCGAACCTGTCTTGGCGATTGGTGGGCAAGCGATGATCGTGAATACTGAGGGTCGTCCATTACGGGGGCGTCAAGAGCCTGGTTTGCAGGCACCGGTGCGGGTTTCGTTTAAGGAAGGCGAACAAGTTGTGATCAAAGATGGCCCGGTCGAAGCGGATGGCTATGTGTGGTGGCAACTTGAGGGCGAGAGCGGAGTTGGTTGGAGTGCTGAGCGTTCTGTAGATGGGGTGGTGTGGTTAGAGCCCATTGGGAACTGATCGCTCCGCCCGTACATCCCCGCGACGTCGTTTTTCGCCCTTTTGCACACCAGTAATGCCCATGAAGAGTTTATACTCGGCTAGCGTAGCCCGCCGAATCACCTGGACCCTGTTTGCTGCACAGAGTCTCGGCTCCGCCGCGCTGATCGCGAATGCCACTGTTAACCCAATCATTAGCTCACAACTGAACGGTCGCGATGAACTGGCGGGTTTGCCGGGCACGCTGCTGCTGATCGGCGCTGCGAGTGCGGCTCAGCCGGTTGGTTGGTTGATGCAGCGCATCGGTCGCCGTTGGGGCCTCACACTGGGGTTCTGGTTCGGCGCGTTCGGCATGGTGCTCGGTGGCCTCGCGGTCATCAACCACCTGTTCCTGCTCTTCTTACTGGGCCTACTGTTGATTGGCGCGGCACGTGGGGCGGTCGATCAGAGCCGCTACGCCGCCGCTGACGCTCAACTGCCCACTGCGCGGGCACGAGCGATCAGCACCGTGGTGTTCGCGGGCACGATCGGCTCTGTGATCGGCCCGATGCTGGTCAGTCCCAGCGGCGAGATGATGGCGTTGCTGGGGTTCGATCGATTAGCCGGCTCGATGTGGACTGGTGCGATCCTCTTCACGATCGCAGGCTTCCTGATCTTCGTGCTGCTCAAGCCCGACCCAAGCGATATCGCCCGTTCGATGGCCGCCGAAACGGTGAGCGGAGTGCGTCAGCCCGCAACTCCCGCCCGCCCGCTGAGCCAGATCGTTCGTCTACCCGCCGCACAACTTGCCTTTGCAGCCATGCTATTCGGCCAAGTGGTGATGGTGTTGGTGATGACCGTGACCTCGCTGCATATGCACCACCACCAGCACGGCCTGAACGATGTGTCGTTTGTGATTATGGCCCACACCCTGGGGATGTACGGCCTCTCGATGTTTAGCGGGCCGCTCGTCGATCGGATCGGTCGCCCGTACACCATCGCGATCGGCGCATTCCTGTTGCTCCTCGGCAGCCTCGGAGCACCGCTCTCGCTGCGCACCGAATGGCTATCGTTTGCGCTCTTCCTGGTGGGCCTGGGCTGGAACTTCTGCTACATCGCTGGCTCCACGCTGTTGGCCGATACGCTCCTACCTTCCGAACGCAGCACTATTCAAGGCACCAGCGAACTAATGGTGAATTTAGGCTCTGCAACCAGTAGCCTCTCAAGCGGGTTGATTTTAGCGCAGTTGGGTTATACCGCCTTGGGAATCACGGGCGCGGCCCTCTCGGTGTTGCCGCTCGCGCTGGCGCTGTGGGTCGGGTTGCGTCATGCGGTGAGCAAGCCGCAACAACAGCATTAGTGCTCGCTCATCGCCGTATAGTCAGCAGCACCCCAAGCGTGATCGCGAAGGCCAACACCGCCACGAATGGGCCAAGCACAAAGAACGAAGTCATAGTCGCTTCTAGGTCGCGGTCGTGTGTGTTTGAGGAAAATGTTCTGATCAGTACGATCCCCCCAACCGCCGCGATAATATAGGCGATCACGCTCACGAGTAATGCCAGTAAAAATGCCTTCACGTCACCATCTCCATTTTAACTAGAATTACATATATTGCGTGTGAAAATAGAGAAAATCTGAGATCATATATTGTATAACGCGTTATTGTGGAAGATCGTTACAATAAGGACAATATTTTTGTTGCGATGTGTTGGGTATTTGTGCCTTATACGTTGCTATTGTTGCCTGTTTGTTATGTACAAGACGTGCTATACTTAAAACGGCCATAAAATCCTTTTATTGGCGAACATATGCACGGCTTGAGCGCTTATCCATTGATCCTGTGTTCTCGTAACTGATAGATACAGAAGTAAGCACTATGGAACAGCAAACCTCATCAATGACCGATGAAGCCTTGCTTCAACAACTGGGTAAACAAGCGCGAATGTATGTGCAATCGCATACGCCGATCAACGTGGAAGCGTTGCCGGAAGCGTTCGAAACGGATATCACCCCTCGCGATACCATCTTTATGCGGAACAACCACGATCTATTGACGATCGATGCGCAGGAATGGCAACTGACGATCGACGGGGCCGTGGAGCATCCGCTCATCCTCGATTATGCGGCGCTCACCGCCCTGCCGCGCGTGAAGTACGTCGCCTTCCTCGAATGTTACGGCAACGGTCGCAAGCGTTTCGCCGAGTTGGGTACCCCCGCCGAGGGCGTGCCGTGGGGCAACGGCGCGATCGCGAACGTCGAGTGGGAGGGCGCTTCGGTTGCGGCGGTGTTGCAGCGCGTTGGCCTCTCGCCCGATGCGGTCGAGATCGAGTGCCGCAGCGGCGGCGACAGCGCGTTCGTGCGTGGTGTCGAGATCGCCCCGTTGCTTGCCGATGCGATCTTCGCCTACCGTATGAACGGTGAGCCGCTGCCTCCTGAACACGGCGGCCCCGTTCGTCTGGTTGTGCCAGGGTGGGGCGGTATCAACTGGGTCAAATGGCTGACGGGTATGACGGTGCTTACACAGGAATCGCAAAGCCCCTTCAACCAAGAAAGTTATATTCTGCTCGATGCCGATGGGCGTAAATTCGGCAAAGTCCGTGAGATCGCCCCAAAGGCGATGATCGTGCGTCCGAGTGCCAATAGTACGCTCACCGCCGGTCCGCAGCGAATCCAGGGCTTTGCTTGGGCAGCGCGTGGTATCGAGCGCGTCGAGATCAGTACGGATGGTGGTCTAACGTGGCAACCCACTGAACTCGCTGTCGATCACGGGCCGTACTCGTGGCGGCGCTTCGAGTGGCAGTGGGATACGAAACCAGGTACATATCGTGTCGCGGCGCGCGCTATTGACCAAACAGGCCAGCATCAAGCCGAAAAGGCTGTATTCAACAAAAAGGGCTACTTGATGAACGCGATCGAATGGCTCTCATTCGAGGTGCTTGAAATGTAATTACTGTTTCTGGATTCAACCGAGAGGCCCTGCTCTATGGTTGATGTCTCGCCCTATTCTTCAAAAACCCATCATACACAAGGGAGATAGTGCGTATGACTACCGATCAGCTAATAAACACAAATAATGTGCCAAGTGCTGACGATCCCTCAACTCAATCGGGGCTCGCGAAGTTGATGGCCTCTCAAGGTTCGCTCGAAATGCTAAGCGAGATCCTCGATTCCTTGCCCATGCAGGTCGTTTTGTACGACGTAAATAACCGCGATGACATTCGCATGGTATATGCCAACCAGCAGATGTATCGTGCATCTGGTTTTATTCCAGATATGGTTATCGGCAAACGAATCTACGATTTCCTCTCACCCGAAGAAGCAAAGAGCGTTGAGAAGGTCGCTTTTGCTTGCTACGACAACGGCACAACCATCGAATCGCTGGATCTAGTAACGGTTCCATCGGGCCAAATGTGGTTGCAGAGTTGGCTAATTCCGATCAAGCGAAGCGATGGCACCATCAAGCGTATGCTCTCGCTCATGCAGGATGTGACGGAACAGAAGCAGCGTGAACTCGAGGACCGTCAGCGCCAAGAGGATATCATCGTACAGCAGCAGGTGACGCTTGCTGAGCTATCGACGCCGCTACTCACAATCAGCGATGACACGTTGGTGATGCCGCTGATTGGCGCTGTCGATTCGCAACGGGTGACGCAGTTGATCGACACGCTGCTGCACGGCGTTTCGAGCACTCGCGCATCGACGGTGATCCTCGATATCACTGGTGTTGTGATGGTCGATACGCAGGTGGCGAACGCGTTTATCCAAGCCTCGCAAGCCGTGAATCTGCTCGGCGCGCAGATCGTGCTGACGGGTATTCGGCCCGAGGTTGCGCAGATTTTGGTGGGCCTTGGTGTGGATTTGAAGGGGATCATCACCCGCAGCTCCCTGCGCGACGGGATCTCCTATGCGCTGGAGCACGCGTAGCGCGATGCGATACACATCGCGCTACCTCAACAGCCTGGCTTACCAGCCATCGATATGGGTACGCTCTCGGGCTGGGGTGCGTTTGGCTGGCCGGAAGTCGTCGCCAGTGAAATAGGCAACAGGCAACAGCACCGCTTGTGTGATATGCGGCGGAATCCCAAGCAACTGCGCTGTCTCTTGTTCGTACCGAAGATGGAGCGTTGTCCATGCTGCGCCAAGTCCGCGCGCTCGCAACGCAAGCATAAACGACCAAGCAGCAGGTAGGATGGAACCGTACAAGCCTGCTTGCTCCATTACACCACTCCCCTCCACACGCCCTTCGTAGCAGAACAGCACAAGTACGGGCACTTCGTGAAAATGCTCGGCGAGGTAGTTCGATGATGCACGAACCGCCGAGATCGAAGCGCTTGATGACGCGCTGCTCGAACTCTGCGTGTATTCCGCGTACGAGCGCCGATACAGCTCGGCGATCTCCCACCGTAGCTTTGGATCGCGAATCACCACAAAGTGCCACTTCTGCCGATCCGACCCGCTTGGCGCTTGGATCGCGATGTTCAGGCATTCTTCGATCACCTCCGGCTCGACAGGGCGCGTGAGATCGAGGCGCTTGCGCACCGAACGGGTTGTGGTGAGCACGTGGTCGATACTGCTCAGATCCATAAAATCCTCCGCTAAACGCAAATAGGCACTTCTTCAGGGTATGCGAACAAGCGCTGTTAGTGCATAAGTCTGTGTTACTGTTTGTGGCGATGTGTACAATGTGGGGTATGCCGGATGGCTGATGAACAATACATCAGCCATCCGTGTGTGGTGCTAGTTCATGCGCTCTCGCACTGCATTGATGATTGTAGCATGATCGGGGAAGCCACCATCGCGGTACATCGAATGCACAATCTCGCCGTTAATGGCGACATCGAAGGCGCCGTCGTGCCAGGGGATCAGTTCGATCCCTGCCAGATCGCCGAGGAAGGTGTGCATCAGCGAGGAGACTAGCGCCAGCGTCTGCGATTCGTAGCCGCACTCGGAGCAGTAGGTGATGCTGACTTTGGCCAACTTCTTGGATGGCGCGTTGAGGTCGATCGTCGGCGATGGCTGGTGAGTTGAGGCCGCACTTCCGCCGAGGTTGAGCTTCTTCGCGAGGAGCGTGCGCAGTTCTCGCACAACTTCGCTATCGGAGAAGACGCGGTGCTGTTCGCGGAAGCTAGCGAAGAATTGCATCATGCGGTTGCGGGCGTTCTCGGGCAGCGCGCCGAAGTCGGTGCCGGGGGCCACATCGGCGAATGCCGGATCGCTGGCGTACAACTGCTTGATGGCAGCGGCTTGCATCTCGCTCACGCTGGCCGGGCGCTCGATCCAAAAGCCGAGCTCGCGGAAGTCCTCATCGAAGAAGACAAATACAGGAATGGCGCGGAATTGCCCATCCTTGAGGTATTGATCCATAATATCTAGGTTCTGATCGCGCAAGAAAACTCGAATATTGAGTTTGTTGGTTTGCTTCGCCAATTGACCTAGAATCGGTAGATTCGCAATGACATCGCCACACCAATCCTCTGCCAACACCAACACGTGCAGTTGCGGCAAACTCGCAAAAAATGCGATATCAGCGCTTGAGATCTGCACTGTCTGCTCATTTTGCTCGAATCGCTCTTGGTTGCGTGTCATCTGCGCTTTGTATTCGTCGTAGGTAAGACCTTGCTCGAAACGTTCTCGGGTAATAGCCATGGAGATCCTCTCTTCAGAATGCTCGGGTCCTTGTTCATTTTTACGAAATTTTGTTGAATGTTGGATGACAGTAGGCCATATGGCAGGGTTGTATGATCGTAAAAAGTAACAGCATCCTAGATGCGATCGCTTGATTTGTCAATGTACTTGATAAACTTTGTTGACTAATTTATAATACCGGTCGAGCCGGAGTACAAGGAGCTTTCATGATACTTCCACAACGTTTAAGCGAACGCCAGCAGCGGATTGTTGCCCTTGCCGATGAGCTTGCGGCGCGTTTCGCTGAACGGGCGGTCATTCATGACCGCGAGGGCACCTTTCCGTTTGAGAACTACGACGATCTGCACACGTCGGGCTATCTGCGCTTGGCGATCCCTCAAGAGTACGGCGGCGAGGAAGCTGATATTTACGATGTGGTGTTGGCGCAGGAGCGTTTGGCCCGTGGTGATGGTGGCACAGCGCTCGCGACCGCGATGTTGTTCCAGGTGATCGGCAATATGCGCGAACAGCGCAGTTGGCCGGAATCGGTGTTTGCGACGATCTGTCGGACGATCGCGGCTGAGGGTGGCTTGATCAATTCGGTCGTCACCGAGCCGGATCTCGGCAGCATCTCGCGCGGCGGGTTGCCCGCCAGCACGGCCACTCCCACCGAAGGCGGCTGGCTGATCAACGGCCACAAGATCTTCGCCACTGGAGCGCCCGCGTTGCGCTATATGGTGACCGGCGTGGTGTTGCCGCCCAGCGAGCAGGCCCCTCAGGGCGAGTTGGCGAGCGCGATTGTGACGAGCAGCAGCCAAGGGGTGCGGATCGAGAGCACGTGGGGCGATAGCTTGAGCTTGCGCACCGCTGGCAACGACGATGTGTTCTACGAGCAGGTGTTCGTGCCCGATGAATGGGTGGTGGCTCGCCGCCCGATCGGTGGCGCTCCGAGCGGCCCGCCGCCTGGCTTGGCGGGTTGGGGCTTGGCAGTTTCGGCGGTGTATCTGGGCATCGGGCAGGCTGCCTGCGATGCGGCCTGCGATTACGCCAACAACCGCGTGCCACCAGCCCTGGGTAAGCCGATTGCCGAGCTGCCGCACATCCAGCAGTGGATCGGCCAGATGGAGGCGACGTTGGGTGCCGCCCGTGCCGTGCTGCACGATACCGCTCAGGCTTGGGCGTACGATCCCGAGTCCCGTCCGAAGCTTGCCTCGGCGATCGCCGCCTCGAAATATCTGTGTACGAATGCGGCGTGTTCGGTCACCGATATCGCGTTGCGGGTGGCGGGTGGCTTTAGCCTTACCCGTTCGCTGCCGCTTGAGCGGTACTTCCGCGATGCTCGTGCGGGGTTGTTCAACCCGCCACAGGATGATTTGGCGCTGGCTCAGATGGGTCGTAGCGCGTTAGCGGCTCGTAGGCGCTAGGCGCGTTGCGAGCGAGAAGGCTCGACTATGGGCAGAGACACTGGTTGGTCGCGTGGGGTGGAGGCGTTGTCGGAGAGTAATATCGCGCTGCCGGATGGCTTGTACGTGTTGCCGCGCATCGGCGATGTAACGCGCCGCAGGACGGACGCGAGGCGGTTGCGCTGGTGGTTACGCTTGCTGGAGTTTCTGCGCACGCGGCGAATAGGTGTTGTACGTCCCTAGCTTGGGCGATACGGTAGGTTGAGGATGAGGCTATGCCGAACGGCATAGCCTCGTGTTTTACTGTTTGCTCGCGATTGGTGCTTAATCTGGTTGGATGGTTGTGCGCACAATCCATTCAAAAACTGAGGCATCTGCGTCATCTGTGTATGAACACAACGCAATACATCACCTCGCCCATCCTTTACAGCCCGCTCAATGCGATCAATAATCACACCAACCCGGCAATACCGATTCCTCGTTATCGTTGCACGCTCCCGCAATATGTCGGCGTACAAAATGCATTGCAAAGCATCAAGAGGAACCAATGACAAGTTTCCTTGAACAAGAGATCTACAGCCAGCCCGAGACCGTGGCGCGATTGCTAGATCGTGAGTTTGAGCGCGTCGTCCAGCTCGTCGGCACGCTGCCGCGCTGCGCATACGCCCTGATCGCCGCCCGCGGCACCTCCGATCACGCTGCGTCTTACGCCTCATACGCCTGGTCGGCGCTCGCTGGCTTGCCCGTGTCTTTCGCTACACCATCGCTCTACACGCTCTACAACACGCCACCCCGCATGAACGAGGCGCTGGTCGTTGGCGTGTCGCAGTCGGGCCAATCGCCCGACATCGTAGCAGTGCTAGAGGAGGGCCGACGCCAAGGACGCCCGACGCTCGCCATCACCAACGACGGCGCATCGCCATTGGCCGCCGCCGCCGATTATGTGATCGAGCTACATGCGGGAGCCGAGCGCAGCGTCGCGGCCACCAAGACCTACACCGCCCAACTCACCGTGATGGCTCTGTTGGCGGCGGCCTGGAGCGGCCAACCCGAACATCTCGCAGCCCTCAAACAACTGCCCGCAGCGCTCGACGCCACCCTGCAAGCCTCGGCAACGATTGCGCAACGGGCCGAGCGCTACCGCTACATGAGCCAGTGCGTCGTGGTTGGGCGTGGCTACAACTACGCAACCGCCTTCGAACTCACGCTGAAGCTGAAAGAGCTCACCTACGTGATGGCCGACGCCTATTCATCCGCTGATTTCCGACACGGGCCGATCGCCACCGTCGCCGAGGGGCTTCCCGCCATCCTGCTGATGCCGCAAGGCCCCGCCTTCGCCGATATGCTCGATCTCGCCAATGACCTGCAGGGGCGCGGAGCCGAGTTGATCACCATCAGCGACGATGCCGCAGCGCACCAACTCGCCAAAACACCGCTCTCTATCGCGGGAGACTTGCCCGAATGGCTCACACCCATCACCACGATCGTTCCGGGGCAATTGCTGGCTCTGCATCTTGCGCTAGTCAAAGGGTACGATCCGGATCACCCGCGCGGCTTACAGAAAGTCACGCTTACGCGCTAGCGCGAACCTCATACCACAGCCGCGAATCGTCGTGATTCCCCATTCCAAAAGCAAAAATGACGTGTTTGGAGGCATAATACCCCAAACACGTCATCAAACACACCTATCAATGACAGGAGTGTTCCGATTAATCATTCCTGCCCCGCTAGCGTAGGCGAACTCAGCGATCGAATCATCACGCTCCTGCAGGATTTCGAAATCATCGCGCAATGCCTACGATTAATGACTAAAATTGTTCTTTCTCATCGATTCTGTTACGAACATTGTATATGCCATTTGGTATACTGCCTGTAGATGCAAAAAATGATTGACACAGGTTGGAGTAGACGTATGCAACGAATAATGACCTGGGTGGCAGTACTTGTCTTACTGTTTGCAATGCTTCTCAATATTGGTTTGTTTTTCCAAAATCGTCAGTTGAAGCAACAACTTGCTGCCGCCTCCCGCGCCCAAGTGCAGCAACCAACCCAAGCCGCAGACCCCGACACAATAGCGCGCTTGCGGGCGGAACTTGAGCGCTCCGAACAGGATCGCATCAAAGCCGTGCGTGAGGCGACCAGCCTGCGCGACCAAACGCGCAACTTGCAAACGGCAGCGCAAGAGCGCGACAAGTACAAGCAACAGGTTGAAGCACTCCAACAGCAGAATCAAGCCCTGCAACTGCAAGTCGATAACCTTCAAGGCATGAACGCCATCAATGGTCAGATGGTGGTGCTGCGAGGACTCTCGCCCACGCAGTCGGTGCCGCGCCAATTTATGGATCGCAACCAATTGCGGGCCTACTACACCGAGATGCTCGAACAGGAGTTCACCGCCGAAGACGAGCGCCGCCACCGTGCCCTGCTGCGTGCGCTCGACATCAACGATGGCGGCAGTAACTTGCGCCAAAACGAGATCGATAGCGCCGTAAAAAGCATCCTCGGCTTTTATCGTCACGACACCAAACAACTTGTCGTTGTGACCAACCGCGCGCGCATGGGCGTGGGCGACCGCATCACCTACGCGCACGAGTTTGTGCACAGCCTGCAAGACCAGCACTTCGATCTCGAAAAGCTGTTTGAGCGCGCCCAAGGCAATAGCGACTATGAGCAAGCCATTCGCTCACTCGTGGAGGGCGATGCAACGTTTAGCATGAGCTTGTACGCCCAGAATCATCTCAGTGAACTGGATTGGATCAACTACAAACTTGAGATGGCTCAAAGCCTCGACCTCTCCGGTATCCTGAGTTTCGGCTCCGGTGGCGGCCCGCTCACCGAATCGGCGGCGATGTTCCCCTACAACGAAGGTGCTTTATTCGTCGCCACCCTATATCAGATGGGCGGATGGGAAGCAGTGCGCCAGGCATTCGCCAACCCGCCCCGCTCCACCGAGCAGATCATCTTCCCCGAAGCCTATCTCACGGGCGATGAGCCTCAGCAGATCACGCTGGCGAACCTCGCGCCGCGCATGGGCAACAATTGGGAGATGCTGATCGACGATACGCTGGGTCAACTCAACCTACAGATCTACCTCGAAGGTCAGCTCGCCATCGGCTACGCCCAAGAGATCGGCGCCGGCTGGGGTGGCGACCGCTACCAAGTCCTGATGGATGAACAGGGTCGCATCGCCTTCGCGCTCCTGACAGCTTGGGACCGCCAGAGTGATGCCGACGAGTTCTTCAGCGGCTACGAGGCCTACGTCACGTGGCGCGGCCAGGGCAACATCTCGGTGCTGCAATCGACCGAGCGCACCAAACGCTGGCAGCTCGCGGATCGCCACTTCTATCTCAGCCAAGTCGGCGACCGCGTGCTTGTGCTGCACGCGCCCGATGGCCCCACGCTCGACGCAATGATCGTGCAATTCCCTGGATTCTAAGTATCATCCCGACCATGCCCGAGGCGGCGATCAGAATGCTGATCGCCGCCTCATCGTTTGCGCAGCCGTTTGTGATGCTGATACCAAATCTAGTTGGACAGTGTCTGTAACAAACACGTTTTAGCCTGCGGCAGCAAGGTATGTGACGTTTTTTGTGGTGTCGATGCGCTGCGTGTAGCAGCGCATCGACACCACCTTCCCTGAGCATACTGGTATTCGTCTAACGCTGAAGCAAAGGTGTTCAGCAGCATGCTGATTCTGTAAGCAATCATTCGAATGTGGTATTAGCCACAACAACGGCTCCAGGGCTTCAGGTAGCCTTCGCACAACCCCGCTACAGTGTGCGCCGATCGATCACGCGGGTGGCCTTGCCAGTGCTGCGGGGCAGACTCTGCGGCGCCACCACCCGCACACGGCAGTGCAGGCCCAACGCATCGTGGAGGCGGCGCGCCAACTGTCCCTCCAACGCGCCCCAAGCCTCCTGCTGCTCGGCCAACCGTGTCGGCGCCTCGACCACTACTTCAAGTTCATCGAGCACCCCGCCAGTGCGCTCCACGATAATCTGGTAGTGCGGCTCGATCTCGCCAAACGCCAGCAGCGCCGTCTCGATCTGCGAAGGGAACAGATTCACGCCCCGCACGATCAGCATATCATCGGTGCGGCCCTGCACCCGCTCCATGCGCACCGTCGTGCGGCCACACGCGCAAGGCTCGCGCAGTAACCGTGTGCGGTCGCGCGTGCGATACCGCAGCAGTGGCAACGCCTCCTTCGTCACGCACGTCAACACCAATTCGCCAACCGCACCATCCGGCAGGCGTTCGCCTGTGTCGGGATCGATCACCTCGGGCAGAAAATGGTCCTCGTTGATATGCAAACCCTGGCGCTCGCTGCACTCCGCCGCAACACCCGGCCCGATGATCTCCGAAAGCCCGTAATGATCGACCGCCATCAGTCCCAGACGCGCTTCGAGCGTGGCGCGTAACTGCTCGCTCCACGGCTCACCGCCGAACATCCCCACCCGCAGCCGTAGCGCCCCGCGCACATCGTCCATCGTCTCCAGCACCTCGGCGAGCAGCAGTGCATAGGTCGGCGTGCTGCACAGCACCGTTGTGCCCAAGTCGTGCATCAACTGGATTTGGCGCTGCGTATTGCCTCCAGAGATCGGCAACACTGTGGCACCGATGCGCGTCGCCCCATCGTGAAAGCCCAATCCGCCGGTGAACAGCCCGTATCCATACGCGTTCTGCACGATGTCGCCGGGCCGCACACCCGCCGCTGCTAGCGCGCGGGCCATCATCTCGGCCCAAAGCTCCAGATCGGCTCGCGTATAGCCGACCAATGTGAGTTTGCCCGTCGTGCCGCTAGAGCCGTGCACCCGCACCACTTGTTCGCTGGGCACAGCCAACAATCCGAACGGATAATGCTCGCGCAGATGCTCCTTTGTGGTGAACGGCAGCCGCAACAGGTCATCGAGCGAGCGCAGGTTCTCGGCGGTGACGCCTCCGCTGCGAAGCTGTTCGGCGTAGAACGGTACGCTGCTCACCCGCGCGATGCAGGCCCGCAACCGCGCGAGTTGTAGGCGTTCGCGTTCCTTTTGGGGAAGCGTTTCGGCGGAATCCCAGATATAGGGAGCAGTGGACGAGCGCATACATAGCTCCTGTGCTGAACTCGAAAGTCATGATGTGCGACGTGACGGGGTGAGCGGAGGACGAGGTTTAGGAAGCCGCGCCAAGTGCGTTAACGGGCGCGTGGATGGGGTTGCTAACGCACTTGGCGGATGATCCATGCCTACAACGTTTCGGAAGGATCTTCGGTAGGCTCTTGTGAACGGTGCTTTTGTTCTTGTTCGCGTCGGTATGCCTCCAACGCCTCGTAGTGATCGTCGGAGAGCATCGCGATCGCTTGGGTCGCAAAGTACAGATCGCGCGCCGCTTCATACGGTTGCTCGAATGCAAGGTTGGTGAGTTGCTTCGAGTGCAGCACCGAGGCCCAAGGCAAGGCCAGATAACGCTGCACCGTCTCGTGAACATACGCCATCAGCGCGGCATCGGCCACCACATCATCGATCATGCCGATCGCCTGCGCCGCCGTGGCACTGATCAATTCGCCCGACAGGATCAACTGCTTGGCACGGCCCAACCCCACGTAGCGGGGCAAGCGCCACACGCCCAAGCCCGGGATCAGCCCTTCCTTCACGGCGGGCAGGCCCAACTGCGCCGATTCCGCAGCGATGCGCAGATCGCATGCCAGGGCGAGTTGCAACCCGCCGCCAATGCAATAGCCATTGATCACCGCGATCACAACCTTCTTCATCGACTCGAAGGTGCGTAGCGCATGCTCCCAACGGTAGTGATAGCTCATATCGATCTCGCCAGCCGCCAGTTCCTTGAGATCGATGCCCGTACTAAACGCACGGCTCTCTCCGGTGATCAGCACAATGCGTACATCATCGTTGGCGGCAAGCGCATTAGCAGCGTCAATGAGGTCGAACGTGCTTTGGTTGCCAAAAGCGTTCAGTCGCTCCGTGCGATTAAGATGCAACGTCGCAACTGGGCCATCGTAGGTAATGAACATTGTGTCGAATTGCATGGCGGTTTCCTCTAACGAAACGTAGCCAGCACATCTTCGCCGATTCGACGCACCACATCTGGGTCTTTGACAACGCCAAAGTCGAGCATCAGATGTGAGACACCGAGATCAGTGTACTGGCGCAGGCGATCGATCGTTTGCTTGGTTGTTGTTGCGTCGGTGGGTGGGGGTAACTCGATTTGGACGGTCTTCACAATGCTGTTGAAATCGCGACCAACATCAGCACAGTGCTGTTGGAGCACCGAGAGTTTACGGGCGTAGACATCGGGTGCGGCACCACTGTTCCACCAATCGGCGTGGCGTGCGACCAGCCGCAGCATCAACTTCTCGCCGCTGCCACCGATGAGGATCGGCGGCACGGGCGTTGGTTTTGGCTCGCAGGGCAGATCGCGCACCTGATAGTACGTCCCGTTGAACGTGGTGCGGGGCTGCGTCCACATGCTCTTGATGATCTGCAGCGCCTCATCGAGTTGGCGGATGCGCACGGCTGGTGCTTCGAAGGGGAAACCGTGTCGCTCGTACTCTTGCTCGCGCCAGCCAGCGCCGTAGCCAAAGATCAAGCGGCCATGGCTGAACGCTTGGAGCGTCTTCGCCATATGCGCAACCACCGCAGGGTGACGATAGTTGTTACACATCACTAGCGCGCCGATCAGCAATTTGGGGTACGCGGCTGCCACCCAGGTGAGCGAGGTCCAGCATTCGAGATAGGCATCATCAATGCGATCAAAGCCGTAAAAATGATCGGCTGCCCAGATCGAATCGAAATACTCGTTGACTGCCGATAACACACCGTTCTCATGTTCCTGCAGAATGATCGATTGGCCGCCACTTTCAGGGACACCAATCACGGGAGCGATCCAACCGAACTGCACTGGGGTCATGAAGTCTCTCCTTTGGACATAAAGCGCTCCGCCGATGGAGCATATGCACGTGATACCGAATCTGGTTAGACGGCGATGAACGATAAACCGTTGTTCGCCTGTAGTAGCGAGGTACAGTTGTTAGTTGTGTGATGTCAATACGCTGCGACCCATAGCGTATTGACATCACGAATGTTGTTGATGTTGATATCGGTTGTCGGGCTGAAGGATACTGTTCAGCGGGTGTATGCCTAGCTTGATCCGCTAGAACAGCAGGTTGGCAAGCTTGCGTCGCGAAGGCGCCACCAACGGGTGATCGTTGCCGAGCGCGTCGAACAACGAGAGCAGCGTCTTGCGGGCGGCATCATCGCGGAAGCTACGGTCGCGCATGACGATCGCCAACAGTTCCTCGATGGCTGCAGAGAAGTCCTGCGCGCGTACAGCACGGGCCGCCTGCCAGTAACGGGCTGCGAGCGGGTTGTCCTCTGGCTGCGGCTGATCGGCCTCGGTCATAAAGTTGGCCAACGCAAGCCACCCTTGGGCCTGATTGTAGTGCGGGTCGCCTCGCGGGATCTGCGAGAGTGTTGCGGAGCCCTCTGGTTCGCCCTGTAGCACCAGTAGGCGGCCAAGCCCAAGCATTGCGGCGGTATTCTCGGGGTTATCGCCCAATGCGACGCGGTAACGGGCCGCTGCCTCCTGAGGGTTGGTGACCTCCAACGCGGCTGCTGCTTCGAGCAAGTTGTCTGCGGTCGCCTCTGGGAACTGCACGAAGCGCTCCAACCAGGCACGCACCTGCGATTCGGGCAATGCGCCAGCGAACTCATCGATCAGCCGCCCGTTCACAATCGCCTTCACCGCCGGGATACCCTGCACACGGAAGGCTTGTGCGATACGCGGGTTCTCATCGACATTCACCTTGGCCAGCACAAAGGCGCCCTGTGCCTCATTAGCGATTTTCTCGAGGATCGGGCCGAGCGTACGACATGGGCCGCACCATGGTGCCCACAGATCAACGACAACAGGCACGCTGTGCGAGCGTTCGATCACTGCCTGCTGAAAGCTACGCTCATCAACATCAATCACCGCAGGGCTCTGTCCCTGCTGCGTTTCAGTAAATACAGACACAGATACCACCTTACTATGTTTGCTCGTGTAAAGTATGACTCCTTTCAGTATATCCGAAATTACCTGCCCCTGCTAGGGCATTGATACGCTCCAGCGAGCATGATTGCTGATCAAGACCAGCGCGGCTGCGATACACGCTACAATAGCGGAGAACAGCGTCAACTGTGGGTCTTTATGCACAAATAAGGCATTGGCGGCGGCGATCGCTAGAGCTAAGATGCTTGGCAACGCCAGGGACGTTATAAACAGCGGACGATTGATCCGAAACTCTGCGTATTGTGGACCGAGTTCTGCAGGATGAGTGATGATGGGACAAATAACTCGGACATTGCGATGTAGTTGCTGCACATTGTGCGAAGAAATGGGCACATCTAACAACGCTGCTCTGATAGCGCGTATACTATTGGCAATCGCCTCCAACTGCACGAGGAGCACTTCATGAACGAGTGGCCAACGACGATCGACGAAGCGATCGTGATCCAAGAACAACTGCGCTCGCAGGTGATCACCAGCGACGATTTTGATACCATCACCACAGTGGCGGGTGTCGATGCCGGATACGAGATGACCGAGGATGGCGAGACGCTTGCGCGGGCCGCGATTGTGGTATTCAGTTTCCCAGAGCTGCAACCGCTCGATTATGTGATCGAGCGACGGCCCGCACACTTCCCCTACATCCCGGGCTTCTTATCATTCCGTGAAGCGCCAGCCGTGATCGCGGCGATAGAGGCGTTGCGCCACCCGCCCGACCTGTTGATCTGCGATGGACAAGGGATCGCGCACCCCCGTAGGCTGGGCATCGCCTCGCATGTCGGCGTGCTCACGGGTTTACCAGCGATCGGCTGCGCGAAATCGTTGTTGGTCGGTCGGCATCCGCCACTGCCCGATGAGCGAGGTGCAACGGTGCCATTGACGGACAAAGGGGAGCAGATCGGAGTGGTGCTGCGTTCGCGCGTCGGTGTGAAACCGCTCTACATCTCGGTGGGGCATCGCATCAGTTTGCCGACAGCGGTGGAGTATGTGATGGCGTGCCTCACCAAATACCGCCTGCCAGAGACAACGCGGGCCGCCGATGGCCTTGCATCGCACGGGCGCATCCCGCAGATCGCCCAACAACAGCAGCGTTTGTTGTAATGCGGACTGCACATAATGTTCACACAGGTGACAACTCAGTTTGTAGAGATGACAACTCAGTTCGCAGAGCGGTTATCATTCCTCACACTGCTCTCCACAGCATACTGCACTGTGCGAAGTGAAGACTGTGCAGACCCTTCTCAAGGGTCTATTGATGGAAACTGGCATCGCGTCTTGCCGCACATCGAATATAATCGCTCCGATGTGAGTATTCACCGTTTCGGACTTGTAGCCATTCGTATAGCCCTAAGGCTGATGCTACGTTGATAGGGTGCAGCCTGAAGATGTTGTTGGCGTTCAAGAAGCATCGCCGATTGATGATCATGCGCATCTGTGCTGGCAACGCATCCCAACCTTGCTCTGCGATCATCTCAAGGATGTCTAATGATAAACTACAATCTGCTTAGCGGGTTATAGGGTGCTCCTTCTTGGTTGTGTGTCTGACTTCCAGGGATACATCCAGGCCTACCTTCTTTCGCTAGGTCTGTCCATTCAATATACAGAAACCGGATACACTAACTGCAAGAGGCTTTTGATTTTTATGGATAGTTGGTACGTAGATTTCATGTGTTCTAAATAAGGTATAATAGGAATTGAATGGTTAGGCTATACTCAAAATGAAAAGAAGAATACTCCAGGATATGAGGTAACAAGGTAAATAAGCAAGGTGTTTGCAAACCTCTCTGTTTGCTTTGTCTATAGATGTTCCATCTTCGATTTGGTTTTTTAGTGTGAGTTCCATCGTGTTCTTATATTGTCTGGTCCTTGACATGTGCTCTCGCTCCTTCTTTACGTCCCCTGCTGCCAAATGTAGCTCTCTTCTATTTACTCATTCCATTATTAACAAGGAATTTATTCAATATAGGCCAGATATTGGATCGATCTTATTGACCTTAGCCTTGTCATAGGCTTCGTAAAGAGAGTAGCCAAACCGCCCACATTGAACGTTTCAACAATACCTTATGGTAGCGTTGTGCCAATCTGGTGCGTAAAACCCTCTCGTTCAGTCAGGATAAATGGTGGCATGAAAGGCGTATTCGCCTATTCATTGATCACCACAATCAACAATTGGAACAAACCCTTGGTTTCACATCAGTTTAATCCGGACCGCTACCTGGATCTATAATCAGAAAGATAAGGTAACACAATGCGGAGTCTCAAACGACGTCTTAAAAACACAGTTCTGCATCCTCGGTATCTTAGTAGTCAGGCCATTGTAAATGCACTTAAGCAAGTTGCTCCATATGCTTCTGGTGCTATGTTGGATATAGGTTGTGGTTACAAACCCTACAAACAATTGTTTGCTCCGTACATTACAAAACATGTCGGAGTTGATATACCTACATCGCTTCATGGAACACAAGCAATTGATCTTGCAGGGAGCGCGTTGAATTTACCATTCCAGAAGGAGTCTTTTGATACAGTACTTGCCACTGAGGTTATGGAACATGTTCCAGAGCCTAAGCAAATGCTTGCTGAAATATTTCGTGTATTACGGCCAGGCGGTACTCTTATCTTGAGTGTGCCATTCCATGAGCCATTGCACGAGCTTCCTTATGATTTTTTCCGTTACACCAATATCTCACTTCGATATCTTCTTAAGGAACACCAGATGGAGGTCGTGCGCGAGGAGTATCGAGGCGGAGTGTTTCTGGTGATTGGGCATTTACTGTGCTCATACTTACATCGGAACTTTGGTAGTAAAGGTTACCCTCATGAAACTAAAATACGCCCAATCATTGGTCCCTTCTCTATTGGATTATGTATTATTTTACAAATTGTTTTTGGTTTTCTTGATCGTATTCTCAATGATGAATACGATACAATAGGATTTGTTGTAGTTGCACGTAAGCCCAGCGCGGTGTAAACGTGTTTATTTACCATCAACTCACATCAAGACTGCTCAACTTTCCCTCTAGTCGTGCTGTACAACGTTGTAAACAGGCAGTATTCCTTCACTACGTTCAACATGCCGATGGGTGTTATTGCAATGTTGAACGTAGTGCGAGGTGCTGTGATATAGCTGTACATAACACGCGCAACCTGCATCTCTAGGAAAAGCGATGTTGATGCGCTACCTCACACAGCACATCAACATCGCAAAACCGCATCTTAGATCGAGCGCTGCGGCGCTACGCTCACGCTTGCACATTGGGCATAAAGATGCGCGGTACCCCTTCGAGCAACTCGGCCAGCGGGAACGAGCGATGCAGACGGGGCGGCACCAGGAAGTTCTGACGGTGCGTTGCCCGAATCAGCTGGTTGATGCCATTGGCGGCATCGCTAATGTTGTAGGGCGCATTGCGTAGATTAGTGCCATCTGGCATCACGCCGTCCATCGCGAGGCGTAGCGTGTGGAACTGGTGGCTCGTGGCGGTGAAGCTCACGAAATGCAGGCCCGCCGCCTTCTGTTCGTGCATCTCATCTTCATAGATCGAGTATGCGAAGGTGTTATCGAGCGTGTTGAAGTCCGCGCGCAGCGAAATAGCGGTGGCCTTATTGTGGCGCACACCGTAATTATCGGTCACGTCGCGGTTCAGCCGATTGCCCTGCTGCAACGTGGCATTGTGGCCCAGAACTCCATCGCTTGTGGCATCTTGAATCAGTTGCTCGACGTTGCTCCCCTGTCCTTCGCCGTTCGGCAGCGTAACGATATTGGGCTGCGCATTGGTGCGCGGGTTGAACATGCGGTGCAGCCGCGCGCGATAGTCGAAGCTCCCGTACCACATGCCCAAATCCTCGAACATATGCGAGAGGTGCATGGTGGTTCCGCCAACGAAGTAGCCGTTCGGCCATTGGTCGGTCAGGTTTGGCAGCGTTTCGAAGTTGATCAGGTTGCCTGGCGCGAGCGCCGCCTGCTGAGTGCTGGTGAAACCCATCATCAGTTGCGAATTGCTAGGGATAGCGTCGGCGCCGGGTAGGTTGGCCGCCTGCGCAAGTTCCTTGGCGATATTGGTGCCGTCGAAGCCGCGCCCGACAAAGCCCCGTCGCACGCTGGTAACGCGCAGCAGCGAGCCAAGATAGGCGGGACTATTGGTGTTATCGAACAGCGCCTCCTCGGCATTCTTTAAAATCTGCTGGCTATCGCTGCGCAGAAAGAACACAACGTGGTTCGCTTCGAGCCGCACCTCATCGCGGTCGCTGGGGAACCGAATCGCATCGAGCAGAGCGAATTCGCGCTTGCCAGTCAGTGCTGAGTAGACGTTGTCAACCGGCATCATGCTCTGCACTAAGGCGTCCGGCAAGTAGTTTCGAAAGTACGGCCAGCCCCATCCGACCACAATATTCAGCCCAAGCGGTGTGTTCGGCAGTTGATCTTCGACGTATTGCAGTGCCTGCTCGAAGTGCTGTTGCGCCTCGAACAGTTGGGTGGCGCTCGGATTGTTGAGCGTGAGCGTCGCCGTGATCACATCGTGGTAGAGCGGTGGCACCACCACGGGCACATTATTGTCGGTGACGATCTCAAGATCATCGATATGGTATTGCTCGTTTGGGCGTGTGGTGCTGGTGGTGACGGCAGTGCGAGCGAGTGAGGGCGGGTTGAACTGGTCGATCAGGGCATAGATGCCGCGTGCGCTAATCAATCCGGCGGAGATAGCGGCTGTTTGCTTGAGGAAGGTCCGCCGACTGAGGCTACGTTGCTCGTGGGACATGAGACTTCCTTGTTGTATGCTTGGTAAACCCGATGGACAAGAGGTGGTCACACAAAGGTTTTCCTTGTTGTCGTTGGCCGCGCCAACATCTCACGGGTCCCCTTTTGTGTGAAGCGTGCATGTATGTGGCTAAGCATACATTTCAGAGAGAACCAATTTTGAACAGGAAGATGACGACCATCGATCGCCATCTTCCTGTTTGTGCTATGAGCTTAGTCGAGCTTGCAGAGATACTCGCTGTTGTCGGGCGTTGCGAACTCGAAGGCGGCGTAGCGCGCTGAGTTCTGCGTCGCGCCGTTCACGATCATCGGGATGAACGCGAGGTATTGGCCCTGCACCTGCGATGCCAGCACAGTGAAGTTGGCGCTGCTGGTCGCTGAGCCAGCGAGCGTCGTCACCTTCAGCTTGCCGCTGCTTGCGCCGCTCGGCACAATCGCCCGCAGACGTGTTGGAGAGTCCACCTCAAAGCTGGCTGCCCGTCCAGTGAACGTCACTTGCGTCACGCCGATGAAGTTGGTGCCGTTGATAATCACCTCGGTGCCCACTTGGCCGCTGGCGGGCGAGAAACCGGTAATGGTCGGCGGCACCGCTTCGGTCACAGTGAAGTTGGCGCTGCTCGTAGCGCTACCAGTGTACGTCGTCACCTTCACCTTGCCACTCGTCGCGCTGCTCGGCACGATCGCCCGAATAGCGGTGGTGGATACGATCGTGAAGCTGCTGGCCGATGCGTTGTTGAACTGCACATCGGTCACACCGATGAAGTTGGTGCCGTTGATCAGCACCTCGGTGCCTGCCGGGCCGCTGGCGGGCGAGAAACTGGTGATGGTCGGCGGAGGCGCGGGCTGGGTGACCGTGAAATTGGAGCCGCTATTGGCCGAACCACCAGCCGTCGTCACCGTGATGATGCCGGTCGTCGCGCCTGCTGGCACATCCGCCTCAAGCTGCGTGGTCGATTTCACCGTCACATTGGTCGATGGGATGCCGTTAAAGCTCACCTGCGTGACAGCGATGAAGTTGTTGCCACTAATGGTGACGCGCGTCCCTGCCGGGCCACTCGTCGGCGTGAACAGGGTGATGATCGGCGGCGGCGGCGGGATGACAGTAAACTCATCGACGCTGTTTGCCACGGTGGTGCTGCTCACCACGCTGATTTTGCCGCTGGTGGCGGTGTTTGGCACCACTGCGGTGATCTCGGTGTCCGAGATGCGGGTGAACGAACTCGCCGAGACGCCATTGAACTGCACATCGGTGATGTCGTTGAAGTTCTCGCCATAGATCGTGACGCTGCTGCCCGGCAAACCGCTGCTCGGCGTGAAGGTTGTGATCCAGGGCGGCGGCTCCTGCACGATGTAGAGCTGTGGCGCATTGCCGCTCTCGTGCTCTTTGGAATGGTAACGGGCTTGGAAGCCATCAGTAGGAATTGGCGAGATGATCGCCAGGCTGACAGGCCCATTGCCCGAGACCGCCGAAGTGATATCGAGCTCGACCCATTCGTTGACCGCACCTTTTGGCAGGTTACCGACCATCGGGCGCCCCAACGTGGGGGGCGCATTTTCGTAGTTGATCTCTAACTCTTCCCACGAATGGTCGTCGATGGTGACCACCTGGCCGCCGAGTGTAGAGTGGGCCTGCGAAACGAACAGACGTAGTGTGGCGCTCTGGATCGGTCGGGTGATTCCGCTGACATCGAAGCGTAGGTAGGTGTGGCGAGTGTCACTGCCTGCACTGCGCACGATCAATTCTTCTCTATCGCCGTACTTGTTGGTTGGCTCGGAGGGACGCACATAGCTATCGGCGACTGGCGTGCTGATGATCGGCGCATTGCGCGGTTCAAGCAGCGGATCGACGGCGGTGTAGTTGCCAAACGTGACGAGCACGCCGGGCAATACAAACTTCTCGTAGCCATCTGCTTCGACCGTGAGCGTATAGGTGCCGGGCGGCGTGACGATGAGGTAACGGCCTACATCATCGGCGGTCACTGTGCTGATGCCATCGGAAACCGTTGCGAATGGCACAAGTTCGTTGGTGACTTTATCGCGGATCTCGCCTGCGATATAGGTAGGCTTGGGCGTAAGGGTGATGTCGTGCGTGGTCGTGGTGTTCGCAACCACGATAACGGTCTCTTCTGCGCTGCTCTCGTAACCCTCCGCCGAGGTAGTGAACTTCTGCGCGCCGGAAGGAATGTTGGTGAAGGTGAACACACCGTTCTCATTGGTGGTTGCGGGGTTGCCGCCGCTGCGCAGCACCACCGCGCCCGCGATAGGCTCTCCGCTATCGCTATCGGTGACTTGGCCCGTGAGCGTTCCCGGCGGAGTCAGCACAAAATCGAGTGTAGCGTTTTGCCCACTAATGACGGTGACGATGTGGCTCATTTCTGCGTACGCGCTGCCCTTCGAGGCCGAGATATGCTGTTGACCAGGCATAATCGAAGGGATGGTGTACTGGCCGCTGCCATTGGTGGTGGTTGTCTGATCGCCGTAGGTGATGGTTGCGCCGCTGATCGGGTTGCCGTTACCATCGCGCACGGTGCCGCTAACACTGCCCGGCACGAGGTTCTCGCTGCGGTCGATGCGGATCCAGCCCGCCTCCGAAGGCAGACCATTGCTGTCCTTCACAACCAGCATGTAGTATCCGGGCGGGGCGGTGTTGCCATCGATCGGCGCCGTGGCGCTGATTTGGTTCCCGTTTTGTGTGAAGGCGAGCGGCACGTAGCGCTGGTTGTGATCGAAGGCGTGCGTCACAGCGGCGGGGCGGATCAGCGCCACACTGCTGATGCTCGCGGCATGCGCTTGGATGGTGATCTGGAAATTGGTGCCATAGGCCGCGACACTGGGGTTACTGGCGATCTTCGGGCGGGTGCCCTTGAAGAAGTACGGCGGCTTGAAGATCTGCGCGTTCTTGCGACCGCCGTATTCACCGCCAGCTGTGAGCACGCTACCATCGGGCAGCAGCAACGCGGCGGAGTGGTACATGCGATCGAAGCTCATTGGCGCTGTTTCCGTCCACTTGCCGGTGGCAGGGTTCCAGATCTCGCCTGCATAGACAGCTCCCGAGAGATCATCGCCGGTGCGCGTGCCGCCGATCGCCATCACCTGCCCATCGGCCAGGATGACCATGTTGTGGCGGCGGCGTGGGTACTTCATCGGCTCGGTGAGCGTCCACTTCGGGTTGGGGACAGTAGTATCGATAATGGCAGCGCTTGCATATGCCGGGTCGCTGCCTCCAGAACGAATGATTTTGCCTGGCTCGTACATGGCCCCCGACTCGGCATAGCCGCTGCTGCCGAAGCTATTGGATGGGCCGTTGCTCCACGCGCCAGTGTCCGTGTCGAAATAGAAGGTATTTTTCTTCGTGCCTGCGTTATAGACTTTGCCATTGGGCAATACAAACATAAACGGGTACAAACCCAGATCTTTTTCTGAGATGGCGGGGTAGGTTGTCCATTCGTCGGCGATCGGATCGTAGACTTCGGGGATGTTCGCGCGTCCACCTCCCGGCATATCACCCGAAACAACGAGGACTCGGCCATCGCCAAGCGTGGTTGTGGTGCCGTACCAGCGCGGGAACTCCATCGGCTGGCCCTCGGTCCATTGGTTTGTGACCGGATCGAAGAGCGCTGTGACGTTGATGCCGTCGTGCGTCTGCACCAGCACACCACCAGCAACCAACACTCGACCATCGGCGAGCGTCACTTGTGCGGCACAGTGGAGGTCGCCGAATGTGGCGGGCACTGGCGTTTTGGTGTTCGTCGCAGGGTCCCACACATAGGCGTCTTGGCCTGTTGGCCAGACCAACACCTTTCCATTGTGCATTAACGCCATATGTTTGCCGAAAATACCCCAGTTGTTGACGGGATCCCACGCGCCTGTTGTTGCGCGTGGATCGCTTCCCTGCGCGATAGCTTCCTGTATAACGAGAGGATGCTCGGGCACAAGCATGCTCAAACAAAGGAGCAAAGCCATCAATAGCGAACGCAAAGAAGACGTACTGTTGCCGTGGACGCGCATACCAACCTCCTAACCTTCACACAGATCGAAAATGGAGGAATCTATAAGTCATTCGGCTGTCTAATAATGCGTACTGGGCATTAGATGATTGTATTGCTGCAAAATATTGATAATGTATTCGGAATAATTTGTGAGATTTGTTCTTTTCATTAATTGGGGTGTATCGATGGAAGTGCATTGTTTGGCGATCTTACTGTAAAGCAAAGGAATGAGAATACTATGAGTAGAAATAATAGGACCTGTGATATTTTGTTCATTCGCTGGATCGAATAAGTCATTGAAGGGAAGCTTCTGATGGAGACATTGAGGAGGTGTATGGAGTGGGGAATGCTGTGGCACGGAACGCACAGCTACAGAGGATAAAACGGGCTTATTACATCTCGATGAAGTGAGGAATGGGGGTGGTTCTGCGCAGCACGTACGCCTAAAACGACGGATGCCAAGGCGTTGCATACGCAAAACCTCGGCATCACAACAGGGAATCTCAGGTGGCACGGGTAGCAGTTTGTTGTTCGTTTACTGCCGTTATATCGAGCACTCGAACCAAACGTTGTATGAATTGTTCGTCACCCGTTGATTTTGCGAAGAGTTACAGATCTTCATCAAGTTCGAGGGTGCCGAAGAAGGCCGGCTTGTGGAAGTCGGCAGGCTCGGCGCGGGTGGGTGACCAGCAGCTAAACTCGTCGGGGCCACCTTCGGGCCGCTCGATCCGGTAGAAGTTGGCGCGCCACAGGCGTGGCAACTCACCTTGGGCACCGATCTCGGCCCACGGCAGCGCCAAGATCGCCCACCAATGATTGGCGGCATCGTTGCGCCCGGCCCACCAGCCGATGTTCGGGCAATCCCACGAGAAATCGACGGTGATATTGCTGCGCTCGCTGGTGGGGTTGTGGATCTTCGCATCGAGCAGCACGCCGTTAGGGCTGACTTCTAGCTCGTAGTAGCGGGTTGGCGTCTCGGGGCCGGGGCTGATGAACACCTCAACCACTTCTTCATCGTAGATATGCTCGTCGCGCTGGGTGAACGTGCCCCAAATGTGGCGGTCGTCGCAATCGAAGCGCACGTACAGCTTCTCGGCATCGGCGCAGATGCGCGCCTGTGTCTGCTGCTGTGCTGGCTCGAAGGTGTTCACCAAGCGGAAGGGCGGCAGGGTCGGCAACTCGGCCCACGGCCACTCGGTTGGCGCGAGCGAACGGTCCCAATGCGCAGGGACCCGCGGCACGCGCGCGTAAGGCAACTCGGTTGTCATGGCAAATCCATTACTAGGCGGCGGTGCCATAGCATACAGAAGCGCGCCGCCTCTCAGCGACGCGCTCCCAATGGCTTAGCAATCCTGGCAGAAGGCGGTTGGTGTGTGCCCACGCTCGATCAGCGCCAACTGATCCTCGGTGAGCTCGATCCACGGCGCAACTTCATCCTGCGTGGCGACCTTCATCGGGCGGCCATTCAGGATCGTCTGCGTGCTCACCACCAATTGCTTGGCGTCGCGGCGGTTCATAAAGATATCGTAAAGTGGAAAGTTGCCTTCGATAATCTTGAATAGCGCCACGTCGGCCTTTGCGCCCACGCGCAAGGTGCCCAGATCGTTCAACTGGAGCACTTCGGCGGGGCGTGTGGTCGAAGCGCGGATCACCTCGGCGAAGCTCATGCCCAAGTGCATAAACTTGCTCAAGCAGACCGGCATATCGAACATCGGCCCGTGGATGCTGACCTGATGGATATCGCTCGAGATCACGTGGGGCTTGTAGCCCGCGCTCATCATCGCCTCAGCCGTCTCGAACGAGAACGAGCCAGCGCCGTGGCCGATATCCATAATGATGCCCGATTCCCACGCCTGTTTCGCAGCCTCAAGCACCGCGCCTTGGTCATCGATCTGCCGCATGCTTTGGCCGGTGAAACAGTGGGTGAGGATGTCGCCCGGGCGCATCAGGCTGAGCACCTCGCTCAATGCGGGCGGCCCAATGCCGATGTGCGTCATCATCGGCACATCGCACTCCTCGGCGACTTGGCGCGCGCGGCGCAGCGGCTCAACGCCATTGGCGCGTACGGTGTTGGTATCGATGCGGGCCTTCACGCCGATCAGCAGGTCGCGATTCTCCTGAATCAACTTGCTGCATAATCGCACATCGCAGTAATCGAGGTTGGCAAGCTCGCCAGTCGGTGCCACCAGGCCAATCGCCGAGATGTTCAGCAGGGCGTAGACGTTGACATCGGTGGCCTTCACGATATACTCGCGGAAGCCGGGCCAGGTGTACGCGCCCGCCGAGCCGACATCCAACCACGTCGTCACACCGCTGCGCGCCGCGACGGGATCGGGGTTAATGCCCCAATACGTGCTGCGGTGATAGATGTGGGTGTGTAGGTCGATCAGGCCGGGTGTGACGTATTGGCCGCTCGCATCGATCACGCGCAGCGCCGATTCGGCTGGAATGTTCGTATCGACAACGGCGATCCGATCGCGCTTGATCGCCACATCGAGGCGACCACTGCGACCACCTGGATCAACCACTTCCCCGCCCTTGATCAAAAGATCGAATTTCATCCTCTGAGCTCCAAACTAGAACGTCTGGTGCTGCGGCACCATCGCCAACAGCACCAGGGTCAGGGTGCCTCGTTATTTATCGCCAACGTAAGCGATCGCGTCGATCTCCACCAGGATGCCGGGCAGCGTACTGCCGACCGTGGTGCGGGTTGGCTTGGGATCAGGGAAGTAGGTCGAGTACACGGCGTTGTAGCGCGAGAACAGGCTCATATCGCTGAGGTGCACCGTGGTCTTGACCACATCGGCCATGCTCGCGCCCGCAGCCTCGAGAATGCTCTTGATGTTTTCGAGCACCTGCGCGGTTTGCGCCTCGATGGTATCGCCAGCCAACTCACCTGTGGCCGGGTTGATGGGACCTTGGCCCGACACAAATACGAAATCGCCGACGCGCAGGCCGGGCGAGTAGGCGCCACCGGGCTTGGGACCGTTCTCTGGTCGAATCTCTTGCTTTGCCATAAGTGTACGTCCTTCCTTCTGTTTGGATGGAAACCTGGAATCGGGCCAGACTATGCGAACAAGATGACCCGAGGTATGGAATTAGCCTTTGAAATCGTCGGCGATGATCACCACGCCCTCGCCCGCGTGGATGGGCGGCAGGGTGCGGATGAGGCCGATTCGCCCGCTCTTGTGCGCACGAAGTTCCTCAATGGTGTTGCCGACCAAATCGAGCACGCGACCGATGACTTGGCCCTCGGTGACATAATCGAGCAGCGCGACCTCGGCCACGAAGTAACCCGAGCTATTCACCGCCACCGACATATCGGTGTTGCCAGTGCCGAACAGGTGATACGTGGGTGGCTGCACATTCAGTTCCTCCTTGAGCATGCCCAAGTGTCGCATCACGTTCAGCACACCGTTGTAGTAGCAGGCCACATCCTCGGGTCGCGTGCGGCGAGCGCCAGTCGCCTCGGTGTAGAGCCAGGGAATGCCGAGATCGAGGGCTGCCGAGATCGTGCGGCCCGTGGCGGTCGGGTCGAGCGGATGGCCCCAGGCCACATCGGCGCCGAACGCCATCGCCGCCGCTTGGGAAGCCTTGGCCTCTGGCGAATCGCCGTAGTTGTAGCCGACCATCGTTGGCATCATGCCGACCATGCCCGAGCTGTGCAGGTCGATCAGGAAGCTGCAGGGCTTGATCAGCTTCTCGGTGATCACGTGCGCCAAGCGCTGGCTGACGGTGCCCTTCGGATCGCCGGGGAACACGCGCGCCAAGTTCAGGCCGTCGATCGGGTTGTTGCGGCTCACCGCGTGATAGGCGGGTGGGTTGCAGATCGGCACCATAATCAGCCGACCGTGCAATTCGCTGACATCGACCGTGTTAAAGACTTGGGGAATAGCACGAATACCCTCGTACTCGTCGCCGTGCACGCCAGCCAGCACTGTCAGTGTTGGGCCAGGGTGCGCACCGATCGCGGCTAGCACAGTCAGTGAGAGCGGGCTGCCATCCGGCAATGTCATCACAGGTAGGGTGTAGGTGCCACGCGTACCAGGCGCAAGGCTTTCGAGATCGAATAGGTCCATTGTGGAACTCCTTGGAACTGTGGAAAAAGGAAAACGCTGTATCCGATGAGTTGCGTATGGTACGCTGATCTATGATATTTGGTTTTTAGGAGCCTGCGATCAAACGATCAAAAATATCGACGGGCAACTGATCGAGCGATTTGACGGTGACATCGGCGTCGAGCGACGGGTGCGAAGTCAGCACGCCGATCGTGCGCATGCCAGCGCTGCGACCTGCGGCCACTCCGGCTGGCGCATCCTCCAGCACCACGCAGCGCTCGGCGGGTACACCCAGCAGCGCGGCGGCGGCCTGGAACACCTGCGGGTCGGGTTTGCCGCGTTGCACATCCTCGGCCCCGATGTAGCCGCCGAAGAACGTCTCTAGCCCCAGCACTTCGATGATCGTGGCCACGTTGGCCCGTGGCGCCGCCGAAGCGATCGCCTGACGCCAACCGGCATCCCGCAGCCGTATCAGCCATTCGTGAACGCCTGGCAACAGCACCACGCCGCGTTCTTTGACCATGGTGCGGTAGCGGGCCTCCTTGATATCGCTGATGCGGGCGATCTCAGCCGCGGTAAGCTCTTCGCTGATCCAGCCGCGCAGGATCGTATCGTTGCGCTGGCCGAAGGTGGCGATGAACTCCTCGTGGCTGATCTCGAAGCCCATTTCTGCCATGGTATCGCGCCACGCGAGCCAATGGTACTCAGCCGAATCGAGCAGTGTGCCGTCCATGTCCCAGAGCGCCGCACGGGGCGCGGTTGAGGTGCTCATACTTGTTTTTCCATTAGCAAACGGTTCGTGGGCGTGAGTATACCGCAGTGACGATACAGTAGCAAACATGGCATTGGGATGCCGAAAAGACCGTAGCGCAACTAGGCCGCTTCGATATCCGAAAGTTCGCCCGAGAGCAGAATCACACCCTCACCGGCGTGCACCGTCGGGCGGGTATGCAGCAGGCCCACGCGACCATCGACATGAGCGTACAGTTCCTCGATCGTCTCGCCTGCCAAGTTCAGCACACGCCCGACCAATTGCCCCTTGCTCACGCGCTCCAACAACTCCACGGCGGGCAAGAAGTAGCCCGAATTGTTCACGCTCACCGACATATCGGTGTTGCCGGAGCCGACCAAATGGTACTTCGGCGTCTTAGCCTCCACCGTGCCCTCCAGCATGCCCATGTGGCGCATCACATTCAGCACGCCGTTGGTGTACGCCTCGATATCCTCGGGGCGTGGCGAGCGTGCGCCGAGCGACTCGGTGTAGAGCCAGGGGATGCCCAGATCGATGGCAGCCGAGATCGAGCGTCCTGTTGCGGTCGGGTCGTAGGGGTGGCCCCACACCACATCGGTGCCGAACACCAACGCCGCCGCCTGCGATGCCTTGGCTTCTGGCGAATCGCCGTAATAGTAGCCGATCATCGTTGGCATCACGTTCGCGCCCGCCGAGCTGTGCAGGTCGATCAGGAAGTCCGCACGGGCGATAAACTTCTCGGTGAGGATGTGGGCGATGCGTTGCGTCACCGTGCCCTTCGGGTCGCCGGGGAACACGCGCGCCAGGTTCAGGCCGTCGATCGGGCTGTTGCGCTGCGAAGCGAAGAACGCGGGCACATTGCAGACGGGCACCATGATCAAACGCCCACGCAACTCGCTCGGCTTGATCTTCTCAAACAGTAACTGAACGGTGCGAATACCCTCGTACTCGTCGCCGTGCACACCCGCCAGCACCACGAGCGTCGGGCCGGCTTGCTCCCCGATGGTCGCCAAAACCGTCATCGAGAGCATACTGCCATCGGGCTGCGCCATCACTGGCTGTGTGTAGGTGCCCTTCGTGCCAGGGGCCAATGTATCAAGCTCGAAGAGTGTCATGAGCGCCTCCGTGAATGTTGAGCGACGTTGTCAACGCTATCTTGCGAAATTCCGTTATGACTGAACGGGGCGGAGACAATCCCGATCGCTCGACTTGCCTCCGCCCCGATGAACACCAACGAACTCAGCGAACGAACTAGCCCTCCACATCCGCCAGTTCTGGGCTGATTACCACCACGCCATCGCCGGGCATCACGGCGGGCAGCGTGCGCAGCACCGCAACGCGGCCATTAGCATACGCGCGCATCTCCTCCAGCGTCTCGCCGGTCATATCGACCACCTGCCCGATCAGATCGCCCTCGGACACACGATCCAACAGCGATACCGCCGGGACAAAGTAGCCAGCCTTGCTCACGCTCGCGGCTCGGTCGGTGTTGCCCGAACCAACCAGGTGAAGCCGTGGCGGCTGCGCATCAATCGGCTCATCCAACATCCCCAAGTGGCGCATCACATTCAGCGTGCCCTTGTAGTAGCACTCCACATCGCGAGGGCGGGCGCGGCGCGCACCTGCCGCCTCGGTGTACAGCCACGGGATGCCCAACTCGTGGGCAGCCGAGATGGTGCGGCCTCCCGAAGTCGGATCGTATGGATGGCCCCATGCCACATCGGCGCCGAACACCAGAGCAGCCGCCTGCGCAGCCTTCTCCATCGGCGAATCGCCGTACGGATAGCCGACCATCGTGGGCATAATGCTCTTCATACCCGCGCTGTGGAAGTCGATCAGCATATTCGACGGAGCAATAAATGTTTGGGTGATCACATGCGCCAACTGCTCCGTAATCGAGCCAGTTGGGCTGCCGGGGAACACACGCGCCAGATTCTTCTCGTCGTAGGGGGTGGTGCGGCTGATCGCGTAATACGCTGGGGGATTACACACAGGCACCATAATCACTCGTCCGCGCAGTTTGTTTGGGTCGATCGAGCGGTACAGCAACTGGATCGTGCGCATACCCTCGTACTCATCCCCATGAACACCCGAGAGCAGGGTTAGGGTCGGCCCCTCCTGCGCACCAACTGCGGCCAATACCGTGAGAGTCAGGTCACCCCCATCGGGCATCGTTAATACCGGTTGCTTAAAGCTGCCAAGCGTGCCAGGCTTCAGACTGTCGAGGTCGAACAGATTCATGGTGAAACTCCTTAGTCACAACACTGTGGAACTATCCGGACGAAACGATATTCAATTGGCGGAGTTGGAGCCTGTAGTATACTCTAGCCCTCAATTCCCACAAGCGAATTTCGCTCCACTGTCCGAAGCCTCTTTGATGATTAGGACGCGCTCTAGCGAAGATGCGTTGGATGAATCCACTATGAATGTTTCGCCGAACGAAACAAAAAGTCCACTAGATTTTGGGACACCTGAATCAATGCAAAAAGATGAGGTGGAGGTTCCACACCAGTAGAACCTCCACCTCATCATGGGATGGCCTGCGCAGCGCGATAGCGAGCGGCTAGGTGGCTGCAGGTGCGCTACACATCCACAAAGTACGATTTGCAGGCCGCCGCGAGCAGTTCGCGGGTCATCGCGGGCTTTGTCCGGGTGAACTTCGCAATATCGATCAACTGATCGACCAAATCGCGCGGGTGACACGAACGCATCTCGATATTGCGGCGCGGGTACTCGTGCTCCAGCAAGTAGCGCAGGCCATCGTCGCTGTAGGGCACATTTTTGCTCGCGCAGATCCGGCGCAAAATCTCGCGATACTCCTGCGGCGTTGGATTATTCACCTCGACCTTGTAGCGGATGCGTCGTAGGAATGCCTCATCGACCAACTGCTTCGGCTCGATATTTGTCGAGAAGATAATCAACTGATCGAACGGCACCTCGATCTTTTTACCGGTGTGCAGGGTCAAGAAGTCGACGCGCTTCTCCAGCGGCACGATCCAGCGGTTTAGCAGGTCGCGCGGACGCATCTGCTGGCGCCCAAAGTCGTCGATCAGGAACAAGCCACCGTTCGCCTTCATCTGCAACGGCGCCTCGTAATACTTGCTATTCTCCTCGTACACCAAGTCGAGCGAGGCCATATTCAGCTCGCCGCCCGCCACCACCACGGGCCGCTTGGAGAGCACCCACCGCCGATCGGAGGCATACTCCTGCTGCTCGGGTACTGGAATCCGCTCGTGGTGGATCGGGTCGAACACACGGATCACCTGTCCATCAACGACCACCGCGTAGGGGATCAGGATCGCATCCGACATCAACTTCGCCACCGCCTCGGCAATGCTGGTTTTACCGTTACCGGCGTGGCCGAACAGAAAGATCGAGCGTCCTGAATTGATCGCCGGGCCGAGCTGATTGAGCAGCGCATCGCTGATCACCAGATGCGAAAACGCCTGGCGAATCTGCTCGTTGGTGATGACCAGCCCCTGCGTGGTCTGCTTTTTCATCTGCGCCACATACGACTCGAGCGGCACAGGCGCGGGGCCGAGATACTGCGTGCGCTCGCCGACCTCTTTAGCGCGAATCACACCCTTCGACGTCGGCTGATAGCGGTACGCCTTCTCGCCGATGCCGCCGGCGCCCTTCACCTCGCATAACTGCTCGCGTCGCAGATACGCAATCGCCTGGTCAATCACCTGCTCATAGGGCAAATGCAGCATCTCAACCAACATTTGGCCAGTCATCTCGCCGACCAAATACAGCGCCCGCAAGATCATATCCGAAATATAGGTGAGGGACAGACCTGTTTCCTCAATGCTGCGGGGCCGGGGCGGCAAATTGAGCGGTGCTGAAGTCGCGGGCTTGTTATCACTCAACAGCACCGAAGTCAAAGGTGGTTGCATAACAGGCTCCAGTATAGACTGATGGTATTGAACACCGTGTGGATTGCGATGGCAGTATAGCATACCTGGTTGGGCTGCCGCAATTACACGATATTCATCTTGAAATCGGGCGAAACGACGCGCAATAGCGCAGAGTAAGAACGTACCTTGCTGTCGCAGGCTAAAACTGGTCCTATCGTGATGCTGACCAACCGGGTTTGCTATCAACGCGCCCACAAACAAACGAACGAGGGCCGCAACGTAAATTGCGACCCTCGTCCGTAGAACAACAAAGTAACAGCGACGTGATTAGCGGTTCGGCAGCCCAACAGGCTGGTAGACATCCATCCCGTTGCTGTTCTTCACGAACTCGCTCAGGGGCAGCGGCCACTGATCGCCCTCACGGTACGTGTGCGCCGCGGCCCACACGAAATCGCGGAACAGCGGATGCGGGCGGTTCGGTCGCGACAAGAACTCGGGGTGGAACTGCGACCCCACGAACCACGGGTGATCGCGCAACTCGATGATCTCGACCAGGCGACCATCGGGCGAATGACCACTGATCACCAAGCCCGCCGCCTCCAACAAGCGTCGGTACTTGTTGTTGAACTCGAAGCGGTGGCGGTGGCGCTCCATCACCATCTCGACGCCGTAGGCCTGCGCGGCACGCGTGCCTGGCTCCAACACACACGGGTAAATACCCAAACGCATCGTACCGCCCTTATCGGTGATATCGAGTTGATCGGGCATGAAATCGATGACGGGATGCTGCGTGTGCGCATTGAACTCGGTGCTATTCGCATCGCTGTTCGGGCCCATCACGTGGCGGGCGAAGGCGATCGTAGCGCACTGCATACCCAAGCACAAGCCCAAATACGGCACATTGTTCGCGCGGGCATACTCAGCAGCGGCGATCTTACCCTCGATACCGCGGTAGCCGAAGCCACCGGGCACCACAATACCGTACACATCGCTCAGGAACGCATCGGTGCCCTCGCGCTCGATCTGCTCCGAAGAGACCCACTTCAGGTCAACATCCATTCCCTGGTGGAGGCCAGCGTGGCGCAACGCCTCGGCCACGCTAATGTAGGCATCGCGCAACTCCACATACTTCCCAACGATTGCGATCGGCAGGCGGCTCTTGGGTGCCTTGATGCGAGCCACCAGATCGCGCCATTCGCGCAGATCGGGCGTGGTGCCCAGCAGCCCCAACCGCTCGCTCAAGTAATTGCCGAGACCAGCCTCCTCCAGCACCAACGGCACCTCGTAGATCGTCTCGACCGTGTGCATTGGGATCACCGCCTCCAGATCGACATCTGCGAACAGCGCGATCTTCTCGCGGATCTCGTCGGAGATCGGGTGGTCGGCGCGGCACACGATCACATCCGCCGTAATACCGACGCGCCGCAACTCCATCACCGAATGCTGGGTGGGCTTCGTCTTGACCTCGCCAGTAGCGCCGATGTGCGGGAGCAGAGTCACGTGGATGTAGAGCACATTATCGCGCCCCACGTCCTTGCGCATCTGGCGGATCGCCTCAAGGAACGGCAACCCCTCGATGTCGCCAACCGTGCCACCGATCTCAACGATAACCACATCGGCGTTCGATTGACGAGCCACCCCCGCGATACGAGACTTAATTTCGTTGGTAATATGTGGAATGACCTGGATCGTGCCACCAAGGTAATCGCCTCGGCGCTCTTTCTGGATCACGGAAGAGTAAATTTGCCCGGTAGTGACGTTGCTCAGACGAGACAAGTTTTCGTCGATGAAGCGCTCGTAGTGGCCCAGGTCGAGGTCGGTCTCCGCACCGTCATCAGTTACAAACACCTCGCCGTGCTGATAAGGTGACATCGTGCCAGGGTCAACATTGAGGTATGGATCGAGCTTTTGCACTGAGACACGGAGCCCCCGACTCTTCAGGAGTCGTCCAATTGAGGCAACTGTGATCCCTTTGCCGACTGACGATGCAACTCCGCCTGTCACGAAGATATACTTAGCCATTGCTTCTGTCGCTCCTTACTTGTTGTTCGAATGGCGTGACCTGCGTGACCTACTACAATAATGCGTAAAGTCGTGCGGGCCAGTTCAGCCTCGGTGGCTGAACCGACCCGCGCGCCCGCTGGTCAGGGTTGATTGTGATTATTAATCCCATACTTCGAAGAGATCAACGTGTGTGAACACTAAACTATTCAACTCGGACCTCCTCAAATAATAACGGAGAATGGATCGATTCTTCGCCGTTAGCTTCGCATAAAATGGCTTGTAATGCAAGATATAACACAGTTAATTAGCAGTACAAAGCCGTAGAATTACGGTAATCAGTGTAATGTAACCGTAATCACCTCTCTGCGAGGCATAAAAAGAGAGGGGAAGGTGATTATCCCTTCCCCTCCGTGGGCTTCAGAGTGTCCTCAAGATTCAGACTGATATATAATCGGTGTATGGCACACCTCTTAAGCTGCCGAATGCTCAAATCGCAGAGCAACAGCTGGTAGTCGTGCATATGGCCTCCATCCTCTCGGGCGCATTATACCACAGGTAGAACGGGCTTGGTAGAGGAATCGAGGGTTTTTTCTGAAAAACTTATATGATTTTCTCACATCCCTTAACGGCCAATGAAACTATATTGTATATACATACAGCGCATCAGGATGCGGAGAAATGGGAAACCTCGGAGCGGATCGGTCGCATCGACGTACTCCTACTCACGATCGGTTTTTTATCAAACTCTTAGGAAGGCGAAGATGGTTGGGTTGGTGTGGTAGCGGAAGGCGCTTTCTCCCATAACAAAAAGCGCGTGAGGGCAATCCCCTCACGCATCTCGTACACCGAGCGCAAACGGAGCTAGACCGAGCGCTTCATCACCACGACTTTCGTCTCCTCGCCTTGGGTGGGCAAGTTCGATGTGGTAACAGTCAACTTCTCCTCGGGCACCACATCCTTCAAGCCCAACTCCTGCAGGAACTTATCGACTGGCTCCAGCTCGCTGGAGGTGAACGAGCTCTGCCCCTCGGGCGCATAGTGCATCGGCACCACCAAGCGCGGCTCGATCTGGCTGATCACACTGCTGGCAGTCGCTGGGCTGATCGTCTCGCCGCCGCCAACCGGAATGAACAACACATCGACATCGCCGATCTCATCGAGTTGGTGCGCTGTGAGCTCGTGCCCCAGGTCTCCCAAATGGCAAAACACCAGATCGTCGATATGAATGACGTAGACGACGTTGCGGCCCAGCTCGGCGCCCTTTTTCGTATCGTGGTAGGTGCGCACACCGCCGATCATAATGCCGCCGACCTCGTATTCGCCGGGACCGTCAATCACAAAGACCTGCTCGCGCTGAGGGCGAACCGCCTCAACGTTGGAGTGATCGGGGTGCTGATGGCTCACGGTCACGATATGGGCGGTTGGCTTGCCGATATCAAAGCCCACCGAGCGATCATACGGATCGGTTATCACAATGCCATCACGCCCGCGAATGCGGAAGCACGAATGGCCTAGGTACTGAATATCAGGCATACTCTTTCCTCATACTGCGAAGCTGCGCAATACGTGTCGCGCCTACGCTTCATCCTCTGTCTCGTCATTCTCGGCAGCGCCCTGCTGAAGCTCATTCCAGAGCGTATCGATAATCGGGGCGATCGTCGCGAACGAATAGCCGCGCCGTTGCAAATAACTGCCGATTCGGCGTTGAAATGCTTGGCGATTAGGCGCATTGGCGTATTTGCGCAGCGCGCCCCGAGCGACCTGCATCGCTCGTTCATCTTCACCCTCAGTTAGCTCGGCGTTGCTCAGCGTCGCCTCCACCACGTCCTTATCCAAGCCCTTGCGGCGCAACTCATCGCGTAGCGCGTTGATGCCCCGTGGTTGCGAGGATTGCCGGTGCGACACCCATAGCTTTGCGAAGGCCGCGTCGTCGAGCAGCCCGAGCGCTGTGAGCCGTTCGATCACCCTATCGATGGCTTCGTCGCTGAACTCTTTGCGGCGCAGTCGGTCGCGCAGTTCGGCGGTGGCGCGTGGGCGCACTTCGAGCAGGCGCATGGCGGCCTGCATGGCTCGATCGCTGCTCTCGGTCAATTCTAGCCGAGCATACGCCTCTTCGTCGAGCGTCTTGCCAACGAACAAGCCCTCTTTGGTGATGGTATTAAGGCTGACACCGAGCGCGAACTCGTGATTGATAAACACATTCACGCGTTGAGGGTCTTTGGCTTGGGCACGGAGCGCCGTAATCGTACCTGCAGGCATCGTTTCTATTCTACATAATAAAGTGACAAGGAGAAGCTATGGCAGCTTCAACCTTGTCACTTAAAAGCTAGGGTTAGTGCTTATTCTTCGAACAACCCGCCATCATCATCCTCAAAATCGCCCTCAACACCAGTTGTTGCCACGGTGAGTGGCGTGGCTTTGGAGAGCGCTTGAGCGCGGATCAGACGCTCGATTTCGTCGGCGAGAGCCGGGTTCTCGTTGAGGAAGGCTTTGGCGTTCTCGCGGCCCTGGCCCAAGCGATCTTCGCCGAGGTAGAACCACGCGCCGCTCTTTCGAATAATCTCAAGCTCGACGCCAACATCGAGGATATTGCCAGCCCGCGAGATACCCTCGTTGGCCATAATATCGAACTCGGCTTGGCGGAACGGCGGAGCGACTTTGTTCTTGACGACCTTGACGCGAGCGCGGGAGCCGATCGCCTCCTGGCCCGACTTCAGCGTCTCAATGCGGCGGATATCGAGGCGCACCGAAGCGTAGAACTTCAGCGCCTGACCACCCGTCGTCGTCTCGGGCGAGCCGAACATCACGCCGATCTTCATACGCAGCTGGTTGATGAAGATCACAACCGCCCGCGACTTGCTGATCGCGCCGGAGAGCTTACGCAGCGCTTGGCTCATCAAACGCGCCTGCAGACCGGGCAGCGAATCGCCCATATCGCCCTCGATTTCGGCGCGTGGCACCAGAGCCGCCACCGAGTCGATCACGATCAGGTCGACAGCGTTTGAGCGCACTAGCGTCTCGCAGATCTCAAGAGCTTGCTCGCCGAAATCGGGCTGCGAAACCAGCAGATTATCGACATCTACACCACAGCGGGCGGCGTAGATCGGGTCGAAGGCGTGTTCAGCGTCGATAAAGGCGGCGACACCACCCATCTTCTGTGTCTGGGCAACGATATGCTGAGCAAGGGTCGTTTTACCGCTCGATTCTGGGCCGTAGATCTCGATCACGCGGCCTCGGGGCACGCCGCCGACGCCCAAAGCAATGTCCAGAGCAATCGAGCCAGTGGGGATCACTTCGATCGCTAACCGTGAGTTGGCCTCGCCCATCTTCATGATGGAGCCTTTGCCATACTTGCGATCGATTTGCGTCATGGCCGCTGCCAGAGCCTTTTCCTTTTCAGGAGAGATGGCCATCGCCTGCGCTCCTCCGTTATTCGTACTCACTCTTGTTTCTCCTTATATGCGCGTATTGTACCACACGATGCCATGGCCTGGACAAGTCAGCTAGCGCATTCCGAGGCGACAAACCGCTCGCCAGTGCTGCGCGTATTTGCGCGAACATTTGTTTGTTAGTATAGCACGAACGTTCGATTGTGGCAAGTGTTTTTTGCTGCGAGAAACCATCGTTTTGGCGCAGTTTTCGGTCTGCTCAACGCCTACGACTTGGGTTTCTACAGAAGAGTCAGCAGCAACTCCCCATGCACGAATCGGGTGCTGTACAGGTACGCATAAACGTCGGAAAAGTTGCGCCGCGTCGGTTGCGGTGTCGAGAATTCGGTTAGCGGATCGTCCAACCGTTGATGGCTGGTTGTGCATTGAGCTCGTTGGCGAACGGCACCGCTCGCACAACGATGCGTTGTTTGAAGCGATCCGGCCCTTTGGGCGGCCAACATGTCACCAGCGTGACGACCTCATGGTCAGTGGGTGCGATAAAGCGCGCATTTGCAGCCTGTTGCTCAGGCGGTACGCCTTCTTCATCGAGTACGTGGATTTCTTGGACGACGTACAGGTATTGCTGGCCTTCGCTATACAATGTGATCTGATCGCCGACCTGGACGTAGTAGAGATCTTTGAACACCTTGCCGTAGCCACCCACGTGCCCCGCGAGCACAATGTTATCGCCCTCGCCTGGGTTGCCCGAACCGCGATGTTGACCAACTGCGTATTCGGCCACCTGCCAAACCGCCACTTGCTGGCCATTCTGCTCCTGCACCTCCCAACCCACTTCGACCACTTTCGAATCGACGTTGATGCTGGGGATCACCACACGGGTGACGGTGGATTGGTGAGCGGCGCGGCTGGCATCGGGCACGGCGCTGCGCACAAGCCCTTCGTTGGTCGTGCTGCTCACGTTTACGCTGAGGTTCGGCGCGGTGAAGGGGGCCGGCTCGTACGTGTCAGACGTTTCGACCGGGGCGATGACTGAGACAGGGGCTGGCACATCGGTATCGCCACGGGCGGCGTAACGCGCATATTCAGCGTGAGTATACAGGCCACCAACGTACAGCAGCAACACCACGCCCACCAACATCAGCGCATTGCCAAGCGTCCACACGATACGAGATCGTGTTTGACTTGGGAGCAATCGCCACCGTCCGAGCGGTGTGTAGGTTGAGATACGGGGCGGTTGAATGACTGGTTGTGGTGGGGTATGCGTCGATTCGCTTACGCTCTGTTGGTTACTCGCTACAACTGTTGCCTGTTTTGAGAACGAGCGATTCTGGATGCTAGCTGCGGTGGATTTGAGCACCACAATGCGTTCGGCAAGTTGATCTCGTTCGGTTTGCAGCGCTTGCGCAGCATGATATGTGCCATCGACGCTCTGTTTAGTGCGCTTGAGTTTATGAATGCGTTTATTCAGCTCGCGGCGACGAACTTGTAAACGCGCGATTTCTAGGTAAATCTCGCGTACTTGTCGCTCTATCTCGTTCGTATCCACGATAGTTGTGACATGCATTGGGTTACCCTCAAGAGCCTCAATCTAGGGAAGTATACCACGCGGCAACAATGCCGTTCAACAGGGAAACTAGCGTAATCGGAGCACGCTCAGTACACTCGAAAAATCATCGGTCCAGAGCACGGTATCATCGGGAATGGCGAGTTGCTGCCAACGGGCGTCATCGCGCAGCGCGCCGAAATCGGCCTGTTCGTTCGCCATAATCAGCCATTGCGAGGCGTTTTTGCCATTAGCGGCCTCCTCCGGGCTGATCTGGCGATTGTCCTGATACAGGCTCGCCATCCCTGCGTCGTGTGCGAGCGCTGTAAGCACCAACTTCAGGTCGAGATATTCGTTCGAGATGTGGAAGGCCAGAATGCCACCGGGCGCAAGCCGCTCGCGGTAGAGCGCTAGTGCTTCGCGGGTGATCAGGTGAACGGGCGTCGAATCCGAGCTGTACGCATCGAGCACAATCAGGTCGTATTGCTGATCTTGCGCATCGGCCAGTGTGAGGCGCGCATCGCCGAGCACCACCTTGGCGTCGGGCGTGCAGTTGCTCAGGTAGGTGAAGTACGCCGGATTGCGCGCGATCTCCTCAACGCTGGGATCGATCTCGTAGAACACCCACTCTTGGCCGGGTTGGGCGTAGCAGGCCAACGCTCCCGCGCCGAGCCCCACTACCGCCACGCGCTGGCGCGGTCCGAGCGCAAAGACCTGGCCGATCGGGCCGCTGGTGGTGTAGTAGCTGAGCGGCTCACGGGCGCGCGCTGGGTCGACGCTCTGGCGACCGTGCATCGTGCCGCCGTGGGCGATCACGTGGTAACGCCCGCTGGGATCGAGCAATACGCGGTGTAGGCCGTAGAAGCTGCGGTCGGCGTAAATGACCGTGCCCTGATCGCTGGTGTAGAATGTGCTGGCCAGGAAGATCGCCGCGATGCCCAACGCAAAGCGCTGGGGCCGCCGCGAGAAGCTGAAGCAGAGCAGCGCCGGGATGCCAAAAATGAGGGCGTAGCTGATCGGCCCGGAGGCGAGCTTGGCGGCTTGCGTGAACATAATCAGCCCAAGCACCAATACCCCAAGCCCAATCGGCAGGAGCAGATCGAGATATTTCGGGTTGAGCTTCGCCAGCCAACCTGACCGTGCTGTGCCCTTTTGCTCGAGCGGCGGCAGCAGCAGATAGGCCACTACCAACACTAACGGGTATTCCACCAGGGTATTGAACAGCGCTGGGGCCAGCAAGGCGTTGAACATACCACCGACCGCGCCGCCGACCGCCAGCCATAGGTAGAACTCGGTGAGTTGCTGCGCCGGAGGCCGATCGAGCGCGAGCGCGCCATGGCAGACCATAGTGATCACAAAAAAGGCCAACAAGTGCAGGAACAGCAGCATCCAGATCGGCTGGGTGGCCTGCGCCGCGATCAGAATCACCAACGGCAGCAGCACAATCGGCAACGCGCGCCGCATCACCTCGTAGGGCAAGAGCTGGCGGCTGGCGAAGACCAGGATGAAGGTGAGCAGATAGAGCGCCAACGGAATGACCCACAGCAGCGGAATCGGCACGATATTGGTGGATAAATACGTGGTGACGCTCAGCATCAGGCTCGATGGCACTGCCGAGAGCAGTATCCAATGGATGCGGCGCCGCCAGGCGATCGGCAGCACCGACGGCTGTGTGACGGACTGCGATGTCGTGTGCGTGGTGTTGGGCGCGTTCCACACGAACGCCGCGCACCCCAGCATCAGCACCATAAAGATGAAAAAGCCCACTGTCCATAATTGGCTCTGGGCGCTGAGGCGCATGTGCGGCTCGATCAGCAATGGGTAGCTGATCAGGGCCAGCATACTGCCTGCGTTGCTGGCCGCGTACAGGAAGTACGGGTCGGGCGCGGAGCGGTGGCCTGTCTTGGCGAACCACGATTGCAGCAACGGGCTACTGATCGAGACGACGAAGAAGGGCAGCGCCACCGCCACCGTCAGCAGCGCGAGCAGCCACGGGATCGGGTTGCCGCCTGCGGGTGGCGACCATCCCGCTGGGACGCTGATCGGCAGGGAGAGCAGGGCGCTGATCAGCAAGACGACGTGCAAGCCGATTTGCCAGCGTTGCGGGATGCGCGTTACGATAAAATGCGCGTAGATATATCCAGCCAGCAGTACGATCTGGTAAAACACCACCGTGGTGTTCCACACAGCCGGTGAGCCACCAAGTTGCGGCAAAATCATGCGGGCAAACATGGGCTGCACTTGAAAGAGCAGCGTGGCGCTGGCGAACATGGTGAGCGTATAGACGACCAGAACAAGGATTTCGAGCCTGCGAGAGTTTGGGATACTGATGCTGGATTGTTGTGTAGATGTCCGCAGCGAGCGGAGTGGCATAACATCCTCCCTTGGTGAAGCGGCTCAAACGTGCCTGCTATCATTGTACACGACCACTTTTTGAATAACGTAATGATTAGTTAAGAGTTATGAGCAAATAGTTTGCAGCTGTGATGCGATTTGTGGATACCGTCGATCTCGAATTATTCGATTGCTAGATATTCGGTGAAAGGCGCTCTGTTTTATGCCCAAAATGCGCGTTTTCTCTGCGGCGTGTTGCTGATTGCGAGCTGTTTTTGGGCATCAGCATGCGCGATATCACTGTTGGATTGAAGTTTAGTACATTTGTGTTAAAACAAGGCGACGTGCTATAATGACGCTTGGCATACTGTTCAGCAAAAAGCCGTTCTCGTTTCGTGTGGCTCAGCCCAACTGGGTTTTGGGCATGGGGCCGTCTGTTGTATAACCCGTCGATGAGCCATGCCATGATTACGAGTGTAAACGATTTAGATGGAGTTTCGCGATGAATACCAGCACTAGCTATGCCGAACAGCGCGAACATCGCCGAAAGTTGCGTGCTCAACTCGATCAGGAATTTCCGCATCTTGATCTCGATAAATGGTACATTCAATATCGCGAACTAAAGGCTTCTTGCCCAGATGCTATATTGCTGTATCGTTTAGGCGATTTTTACGAAACGTTTGACGATGATGCGAAACTGATCGCCGAATTGTTAGGCGTGACGCTCACCCACCGCGAGTTTGCCAACCCCAAAGGCAAAAAGACCAAAGACAAGCCCCGTTGCCCAATGGCGGGTATGCCCTACCACGCGATCGAGCGCTACGTGGCTCAATTGGTGGCGGCGGGTTATCGCGTGGCGGTGGCCGAGCAGACCTCAGCAACAGCGTCGAGCAAGTCCGATACGCGGCCCCGCTCGATCTTCGCCTCGGGGTTGGAGCAGAGCAGCCAGCGCAAAGACATCGTTGATCGCGAGATCGTGCGGATGATCACGCCGGGCACGGTCGTCGATAGCGGGATGCTGACGGCGGCGCAGAACAACTATCTCGTGGCGGTGATCGCCGAGGGCGAGCGGGTGGGCTTGGCCTACGCCGATCTCAGCACGGGCGAGTTCGCGTGTACCGAGTTCGGCGGTGAACGGGCGGTGCTGCTCGCGCAGGGCGAATTGGCGCGCCTGCAGGCCGCCGAGGTGCTGGTAGCGGATAATGCGGCGTTACGTTTGCCTGGCCTCGAACCGGCCAGCGCCAAGCTTGAGTTCGACTTGGAGTTTATGACCAAGGACGAGCGCGATCGCATGTTGCCGGGCGAACGTGTGGCGCGGCGCGTCGAACGCGAGAACAACGCACGCTGGGCGCACGGCCACATCACAAGCCAGCCGTCTTGGCGCTGGGAACTGCGCACGGCCCGCGATGCGCTGATGCAGCAGTTTCGCGTGCGCTCGCTGGCGGGCTTCGGTCTGGCCGATAAGCCATTGGCGACTCGCGCGGCGGGCGTGGTCATTCAATACATCACCGAGACGCAGAACGGCGCAGTAGGCCAGATCACCTCGCTATTCACCTACACCATCGGCGGGCATATGTTCCTCGACCCGCAGACGCGCCGCAACCTGGAACTGCTCGAAGGCAGCGGCGGGCGTGCCAAAGGTTCGCTGGTGAGCGTGCTCGACCAGACGCGCACGCCGATGGGCGCACGATTGTTGCGCCGCTGGATCTCGCAACCGTTGCTCGACCTTGAGCAACTGCGCATTCGCCACGATAACGTCGAGCATTTCGTCAATGATTCGCTGAAGCGCGCCGAACTGCGCGCACAACTGAAGCAGATCGGCGATGTTGAGCGGGTGGTCAACCGCGTGATCCAAGGTGTGACGGTCGCCACACCGCGCGACATGGTGCGCCTGCGCGAGGCGTTGCGGGCGTTGCCTGGGATTGTGGCCGCGCTCGATGGCTGGCTGCCCCAGACCGTTCCTCAAGCGCCGCAGCCTGTGGCCGCCGAGGAGGCGGAGGACGAGGCACCCGTTGCTGCCGAGACAGACCGCTCGACTGCGCCGCTGAGCCTGCGCGAGCAGCGCGAATCCCGTCGCCGACCGAAGCCCCGCTACGACGACGATGATCTCTTTGGCGGCGACGATTCCGACGCCGAGGACGATGCGCACGACGATGGGCCGCTGTTCGGCGCTGCCGACGACGCGCCCGAGAGTGAGACGGTCGCATCCGCGCATCAGCCGCCCGTTGGCCTGGATGCCTGTTCCGATCTGTTGGAGTTCTTGGAGCAGGCGTTGGACGACGATCCGCCGGCGTTGTTGGGCGCTTCGAATTACCTGCACGTGCCCGAAGTCGATGCCGAGCCGCCGCATCGTGTCATTCGGCCTGGCTTTGACCCAGCAATGGACGCCGTGGTGCAGGCGAGCCGCGAGGCGCAGCACTGGATCAGCGCGCTGGAGGCGGAGGAGCGCGCGCGCACTGGCATCAAGACGCTGCGGGTCGATTACAACAAGGTATTTGGCTATTACATCGAGGTGGCGAAAAGCTACGCCGATGAGATCGCGGCGCACTCGCCCCACTACATCCGCAAGCAGACCTTGACCTCCGGCGAGCGCTACATCACGCCCAAGCTCAAGGAGTACGAGGATATCGTGCTGCGGGCCAAGGAGCGCTTGAACGAACTGGAGCAGCAGGCATTCGCTCGGATCTGTCGCGATGTGGCCGCGCACGGCTCCCGATTGCTCGCTATGGCGCGTCTGCTCGCCGAGATCGACGTGTACGCCGCATTGGCCGAGGTGGCGGTGCGCGGGCGCTACACTCGTCCGGTGCTGTCGGATTCGACGGTGCTGAGCATCAAGGCGGGCCGCCATCCGGTGGTCGAGCAGACGCTCGACGAGGAGTTCATCGCCAACGACACGCATCTCGATACCGATGATCACACGATCCTGCTGGTGACTGGCCCGAATATGGCAGGTAAGAGCACCACACTGCGGCAGGTCGCGCTGATCGTGCTGATGGCGCAGATCGGCTCGTTCGTGCCCGCCGAGTACGCCGAGATCGGGTTGGTGGATCGCATCTTCACCCGCATCGGCGCGCAAGACGATATCGCCACCGGTCAAAGCACGTTTATGGTGGAGATGACCGAGACCGCCGCGTTGTTGCTGCAGAGCACGCGCCGCAGCCTGATCATCCTCGATGAGGTGGGCCGTGGCACCAGCACCTACGACGGTATGGCGATCGCGCGAGCGGTGGTCGAGTATATCCACAACGAGCCGCGTTTGGGTTGTCGCACACTGTTCGCCACGCACTATCACGAGTTGACCGAGCTTGAGAACATTTTGCCCCGCGTGAAGAATTACCATATGGCCGCGATCGAGCACGAGGGTCAGGTGGTGTTCCTGCACGAACTGCGGCGCGGCGGCGCGGATCGCTCGTATGGCATCCACGTGGCTGAGTTGGCGGGTATTCCGCGCCCTGTGATTCGGCGGGCGAGCGAGTTGTTGGCCGAGTTTGAGCAGCGTCCGCAGGGCAAGCGCCGCGTCCAGGCTGCGCCTCAGCCGGAGCCACCCAGCAAAGCGGCGCAGCTCTCGCTGTTCGATATCGCGCCGAACCCCGCGATCGAGATGCTGCGGCGGCTGAATATCAACGAGCTCAGTCCGATCGAGGCGATGACCAAGCTCTACGAATTGCAACAGTTGGCCCTGCGCGAAGGGTAACATTCCGCTCACGGGCAAGCAAAAACGGATGCCACCTGTGCAAGGCGGCATCCGTTTCGATTCGACGCGCGAGTGCTTAGATCGGCGCGTTGACGCTCAGATTGGGGTTGTTAATGTCGAAGTAGGTCACGAGCGTTTCGATGGTGATCTCGGGAATCTCAATACCTTCAAACGAGCTAGCCGGGAGGATGATCGTGTTCAATTGCTGGTGCAGGAAGCCATCGTTTGCACCGATCCAGAAGTCGTACTTGATGATGCTGTTGTTGAGCAGAGCCAAGACATCGTCGCCCAAAGGCAAGCCGATATCGTCCACCTGATCGAACAGTTTCTCTGGGCTGATCCACAGTTGATAGTGCTTGGTGGGGACATCGCCGACGAGCGCATCGCCCATAAAGGTGACGCTGTTAGCACTCTCTTGCAATTCGTTCAACTGGGCCGAGATCGGTCGGAATATATCGGGCGAGAGGGGAGTCTCATTGGTGATCTCCCACGGCTTATCGCCCTCGCGCATATACACGGTGCCCCCAATTTGCACGATCTCAGTCAGTTCGGGCGATTCGTCGGTTGCCAACCAAAGCGAGGTGCGATCTGGCATAACAACGGCGCCCGCTCCGTACGAAACCCCTTTCAGACCGCCAATGCTAACCGTGGCTTGCATTTTCAGCTGTGCGGTGGCGAAGTTGTTGACGGGTGGTAGGGTGGTGGCCGCCTGTGTAGGAAGCGCGGTCATACCGAGCAACAACAACACAAGCATCAGATAGCCGATCACCCTGAGATTGATTGGTAGTGCCCGAGATGCAATCATGCTCGTAACCCCTCTAAACTCAACATCGTTAACCAATTCCATACCGTTGATGCTGTTATAGGTGATGATGTTGCCGTTTGTCAACCAACTTTAGGCTTAGAGCGTGTACAACTCGCCGTATTTGGTGCGCAGGTAACGAATGTATGGCTCGATCGTCAGCGGTTGGCCCGTCGCCTTTTGGATGATCTCATCGGCGGTGAATTTCGAGCCGTGCTGATAGATGTTCTCCTTCATCCAGTTGTGCAGCGTCGAGAATTCGCCCTGCGCGATCTGGTCGGGGATCTCGGGGTGTTGGCGTACGGCGGCCTCGTAGAACTGCGCGCTCATAATGTTGCCCAGCGTGTAGCCTTGGAACGCCCCGCCGATGGTGCCAGCGTACCAGTGCACATCTTGCAGCACGCCGTCGCGGTCGTCGGGGGGTGTGATGCCCAGGTTTGCGCGGTAGCGTTCGCGCCACGCCTCCGGCAGGTCGCGGATGGCCAGCGTCCCCTCAAGCAGCTCAAGCTCAAGCTCGAAGCGAATGATCACGTGCAGGTTGTAGGTCACTTCGTCGGCATCGGTGCGGATGAGCGAGCGCTGCACCTTGTTGATGGCGCGGTAGAAGGTGTCGAGCGGCACGCCGCCGAGCTGCTGCGGGAACAGCTCTTGAAGCTGCGGGTAGTAGTACTGCCAGAAGCTGCGACTGCGCCCGACCAAATTTTCCCACAGGCGCGATTGGCTCTCGTGGACGCCCGACGAGGTGCCGTGCGCGAGTGGCGTGCTCTGCAGGCTGTCGCTGATGCCCTGCTCGTACATCGCGTGGCCCGCCTCGTGGAGCGTGCTGAACAGTGCGTTCGACAGATCGTACTCATCGACGCGCGTGGTGATGCGCACATCGGTATTGGCGAAGCTGGTGCAGAAGGGGTGTAACGTCTTATCCTGGCGCCCCCGCTTGAAATCGTAGCCGAAACGGCTGACGATGCGGGTGCCCGCTTCGAGTTGCAGCGCTTCGGGGTAGTGCTGGTGGAGGCAGGAATCATCGGCGGGGGCCTGCTCGGTGATCGCCTGCACGATCGGCACCAACTCGGTGCGCAGCTTGCCGAACAGCTCGCGCAGAGTCGAGGCTTTCATGCCGTAGTCGGACTCGTCGATCAGCGGATCGGCGATATGGTTGTAGCCGGGGAAGAAGTTGGCCAGTTGGCGGCTGAGTTCCAGCGTCTTCTCAAGGTAGGGCTGCATCGCCGCGAAATCGTTGGCCGGGCGGGCACGCCCCCACGCATCGAACGAGGCGGCCTCGTGGCTGGCGAACTCGGCGACGAAGGAGGCGGGGATGCGGGTTGCTCGCTCGTACTCGCGGCGTGTCACGCGGATCAGCGCGGCATCGTCGGATTGCGGGTCGAGATTCGCTTCTTCACTGGAGAGCTCGTCGAGCAGTTTGCCGATGGCGGGGTCGATAAAGTGTTCGTGCGCGAGGCGGCCTAGCGTGGCGAGTTGTTGCCCACGGGCGGCGGCTCCACCGGGCGGCATATAGGTCGATTGATCCCAGCTTAAAATCGAGGCAGCGGCTCGTAGGTCGCTCACCGTAGCGAGGAGGCGCTTGAGTTCTTGAATCTTCGACTCCACAGGATCTTCCTCCTTCAATATGAAAGCACCTTATGCCATGCAACAAAAAGAGGTTTACAAAGCTGTCATTGCTTGTAAGCAGGAAATATCGCCGAGTTTCGAAAGTAGTATACCGGATGCACACATAGGATGTGCTCAGCCACGAGGTTGTGGAATAATTGGCAGAGGCATTGGCTTTCTAGGGCCGAATCCGCCGTAGGATCGCGGTGAGGCGATCGTAATCATCTTTGAGTAGCGAGGCGACTTCGCGACCCGCCCGCACGAGGAAGCCATGCTCGCCTTCCGGTGTTGAGGCGCGGGCACGTGCCGCACTGCGGATCAGCGCCGCCAGTAACTCGTCGCTCGGGATTTGGTAGGCGAACAGGAGGCTGCGGAAGCAATCTAAGCGCTCGGTGAAGCGAACCAATTCATCGCTTGTACATTCGTAGACGCTGTAGTGCACAGGCGGTGGCTGTGGCGGCAGGTATTGGTAGATGCGGTTGTGCTCGACGAAGCCGACCGTAATGGCCGAAAATTCTGTTTGGAGCACTTCAGCGAGATCGGGGTGTTCGTGGTAGATCTCATCGTCGTACAGCTCACGGCCCGTGTAGGTGCGCCCACGCACGAGCGCCCGTCCGCCAGGCTCCTTGCTGCCCGTGCGGATCTCGTATACCAAGCCGTAGATCGACAAGCCCTCACTGCGCGATTGGGCGCGGATCAGCGCGCCAAACGGCGGTGCAGCCAGCAGTTCGTAAGCCCCAGCGGTAAAGCCGGTCGTCGATGATTCGATGACTTCTCCAATACGCGCTTGCACAATCGTCCTTTACAATGCTTGAGAGATTTGCAGTATTGTACACAGGTTCACGCGCTGCAATGACATATGACTCTGCGTGATGATGAGGTGTCGCCCTTCCATGCGTCTGTTCGTCAAGCGCTCACATCCTCGCCTGCTGTGTTCGGTTCTGTACGTATTGTACACCAATCACGTTTTAGATGTACGCGCCTGCGATAGAGAGGGTTAGCGGTGGTGTTACGCGCCGTTGTTCTTTGGGCTGTTTCCGCATATGAAACGGGAAAAATCCGCCGTCATTATACAAAACCTGGTGCGCATTCGCAAATGTGTTCGATTAGCGGAGCCGAGATGCGGCAGCCTGCGGGGGCCATCTTTAACAACGCGTTGTCAGGTGTGTGTTCTCGTTTTACCGCATTGCGTTGCGTTCTGCAGCATGCTATAATCCCTACTACGCGCGGTATGCCGTTGTACTATATCGTTTTGGCTCGGAGGCTTGGTGGGAATTGCGCTTGGGCTGCTTGCCGCACTGGCGCTGCTAGCCTTGCTCTATTGGCTGTTCGTCGTTGGTGAAGCAACCTATCTCGGGCGCTACGCGGTGCGGTTTATCTACCAACGCGGGGCACCTCACTACGATCGGGTGCGGCGTGGTGTGACAGATACCGACGAGCGAGTGTTGCTGCCACTGTTTTCGAGTGCGCTTGAGCCGTTCGCTGCCCCTCGGGTCCTTGATGTTGCCACAGGCACAGGTCGGGTTCCACTGCTGTTAGCCCGTCAGCCTTGGTTCACAGGGCATGTGGTTGGCTTAGACCTCACTCCGGCGATGCTTGAGCAGGCCCGCTTACAGGTAGCCAAGTTTGGCATCGCCGATCGGGTGACGCTGATCGAGGGGGACGCAGACACGCTACCCTGGCCCGCCGAAGAATTCGATCTGGTCGTCTCGCTGGAAGCGCTCGAGTTCTTCCCATCTTCGCGGCGTGCGTTAGCCGAAATGGCACGTGTGTTACGGCCCGATGGGACGCTGGTTGTCAGTAAGTACCCTGATGGTTGGGCGCGGCTGTTGCCGTTCAAAGGGCAAACGCGTCGTTCCATCACGCGCTTCTTGGAAGCGCAGGGAATGCAGCAGATAAGCATTTATGATTGGCAGATTGGGCACTACGAGCTTGTGGTCGCCAGAAAACGCTCCTAACTCATTGCTCTGCCTAAAACGCCGTTTGCACTAGCACTTATGTCACAAGCAACGCCGACATCTCCCCCCATTTTGCATGGCCGCTACCTCATCGAGGAACAACTCGGTGTTGGCCGTTTAGCGATCGTGTACCGCGCCTCCGACCAACGATTACAACGCAAGGTATTGGTGCATCTCTTCCGCAAGGAGTTGATGAATCAGGAGCCGCTGCGCCAGCGCTTCATTCAGGAGGCGCACAACGGCGCTCGTCTCTCGCACGCATCGCTGCTGGAGGTGTTCGATAGCGGTGAGATCGGGAATCGCCCCTACATGATCACCGAATTTGTGGAGGGGCCATCGCTGCGCGAACTCGGCGCGCTCTCGCTTGAGGATGCCCTGCTCTACTTCCGCCAGATCGTCGGTGCGGTGGCCGCCTGCCAAGCCGCTGGAGTGCCGCACCCACCGATCAGCAGCAACAACGTCATTTTGGTGGGCGAAGGGCATATCGAGCTGTTCGAGAATTGGATGACGCCAGTCAACGTGATGGCGCTTGATATGGCGGTGTACCGCCCTCCGGAGCGCACCGAGAGCGGCACGCAGACTCCGGCGAGCGTAGTCTATTCGCTGGGTCTCCTGCTGTTCGAAATGCTCACAGGGCATCGCCCGATTACAGGTGATGATCCTCGTGCGGTTGCGCTCGCGCACCTGAACGCCAACATCCCCACCTTGTCGCAAGTGCGCCCACTGCTGTACGTGCCAGCCCTCGAACGGCTGTTGCAACGGGCGACCGCTCGCGACCCACAGGCCCGCCCGCCCAATGCGCTCGCGTTCAGCCAAGCCCTCGACGATATTCGGCGCACGCTCTCCGGAGATACACAGCCGTTGACGCTCCCTCCGGTGCAGCCCACAACCCTGCGCGAACGTATCAACCGCACGGCGGAGGAGATCGTGGCACCGCGCCCTGTGCCGCAGCCCGTCGATGTCTCGTACGAAGGCGTCGCTCAGGACCCATCCGTTGGCCGCTATGTGCGTCCTCCCGCTCGTCTGTCGAACCGCCGCCAGCGCTCGATCTCCGGTATAGTCGTGGTGCTGGTGTTGCTCCTATCGTTTAGCTGTGGCGCATATTATGTGGCGAGCTATGCGCTGAGCGCGGTCGCGAATGTCCAACTCCCACGCTTGGAGGTCAACCTGCCCTCGTTGCCAGAGCTTGGCTTTAGCCTTCCCGAATGGCTGACCGGCGTCGTCAGCGGCCCGGGTGAGGTGTTGGTGGTGAATGCTGGGGGCGGCGAACTGAACCTGCGTGCTGAACCAGGCTTGAAGACTCCTGTGACAGCCGTGATCCCGAACGGCACACGGGTCCGTAAACTCGGTGGCCCAGAAATTGTTGACGATGTAGCCTGGCTCCACGTGCGCGTCAGCCTGCCGAGTGGTGAGCAGGAGGGCTGGGTATCGGCAATTTATGTGAAACCCGAGTGACACGCCCATCGCGAACGATCGCCCCATATCATCACATTCATGCTCAGAATGTGCTGATCTTGAACCATTTCTCTCACTTCGTTCGAGGTACAGAACGTGGTAGAATGAGAGATACATTCTCGCTACACGCTTCATACGTTTATCGGAAACCCGCAAGAGAACCCGCTCCTTAGAGGAAGCCAACGCTTCCAATCGTTCCTTCAGACCGTAGGAGAAAACGATGCCGCTCAGATTATCAGACGCGGTAGTTCAGCGTCTCAAGCAGGCCCGCCGCGTTGTTGCGTTAACGGGCAGTGGCTTAGCTTCTGCAAGCAAAGTGCCTTCGTTCCGAGAGGCTCACGTTGGTGAATGGGCCCAATACGATGTGAGCGAACTTGCGACGGAACAAGGCTACCTGCGGAATCCACGGTTAGTATGGGAATGGTACGAACATCGTCGGCGCTGCGCCGAAGCGCTTGAGCCAAGCCCATCGCACTACGCTTTAGTCGATTTAGAGCAACACTACCCCCAATTTACTTTGATCACCCAAACCATCGATGGCTTGCACTGGCGCGCTGGTTCGCGCGATTTGATCGAAGTGAACGGCTGTTTGCGCCGGAGTCGCTGCTACGATGCTGGGCATGTGAACAGTAGTTGGGAGGAAGAAGGCGAATCGCCACCGCGCTGCAGCCAATGTGGCAGTATGCTGCGCCCCGGGGTGGTGCTCTTTGGCGAGGGCTTGCCGGAATGGGAATTGCGCCGCGCTCAGCGTGCCGTCGAGCAGTGCGACCTCTTTTTGGTGGTGGGCGAAGTGGGCGTGATCCAGCCAATTGCTTCCTTCCCAATGCTCGCCAAGCGTGTTGGTGGCTACGTTCTTGCGATCTCCACCGATGAGTCGATCTACACCCTCATGGCCGATGAAACGATTGCGGCGGACCCGGGCGATGTATTGCCCGAGTTGGTGCAGCTCATTGTGGAGGAGCCGGAGGGGTTGCAGGCAACGACTGTATAGAGCTACTGTATGCGATCATTACTGATACATTCCACGAAGTTCGATGGGAGTTTACACTATCGCTATACCGCTACTATCGTGCATGAAACGCCCGAGGTAGTGATGGTCTACACATCGCCAGGGCAATCGTACGACAGTTATCGTGGAGGCGGTGAAACGAAGAACCACTCACTTCAACTGTATTGGCCATCTCGGTACTATAACGTTCATGTCAATTGGTTCGCCGATTGGCGCAATCGAACGCACTACGTGAATATCGCAACACCAGCAACGTGGGATCAGGACGCACTTCGTTATGTGGATCTGGACCTTGACGTTATCTGGAGCGCCGTGACCGGCGAGGTCATTTTGGATGATGAGGATGAGTTTGTGCTGCACCAGGCACGTTTTGGGTATCCATCGTCGTTAATTGAACGCGTATGGCAGAGCCAAGGAGAAGTGCGTGATCTGATCGCACAGAGACTGTATCCTTTCGATGGAAGCTTGTACGCGTGGAGGCCCAATGGAGCAGCATAGTCTCAGAACTCGGATCCGGCCTTGGCGTCGGCACGATGATATCGTTGCCGAACAATGGCCCCCTTATGATGATCCGCTTGATACATTGTGGAATTTGCCCCGTCAACTCTCTGCCAACTCGTCGCAGTGGTCGCACGGCTTCGAGGTCAGCAGTATGCGGCGGACGTGGGCTGTCGACGATCTGCGTGGTCAATTGATCGGACGGATCTCGCTGCGCGAGATCGACGAGCGAGCAGGTGTCGCGCGTTTGGGCATCACCTTTGGCGCGCCGTATGTGGGCCAAGGGCTCGGCACCGAAGCGCTGGCCGCCTTTTTGGATGGCTATTTCAACGACCTCAACTTCCGCGCAATGGTGCTCGATGTCGCCGCTCCAAACCAACGCGCGGTGCGCTGCTATCGGCGGCTCGGCTTCGAGGTGATCGGCAACGATTGGCGGGATGCCGGCTATTACTTCGATGCCAGTGTGTTGGAATGGCCGTGCTATGCGCATCTGCGGCAGTACTTCCGGTTCGCACAGTACGGTGTCTGGGTGCAGTTCTTCGAGATGCGCCTCGAACGAAGTACCTGGTTGGCGCTGCGCCAAGAGATGCGCCACGTTCAACACAACTCCTGATGAGCAGGGCAACACAAGAGCCTCACTATCATATGCCGATCGTACTACAGACGATGCATAATCGTATATGCATAGAGGGGGATACCACGTAGGGACTATTAGGTACTTTGCGGCGTTTAGTTGCTATGGTATGATATGAAACGGCGCATCTAGGCTGCTGCGTCATTTCGTTCCTTTTGCACAACTACGACCTTTCATCGGAGCGGCTATGTCCTTAATTGCAGGAAATCTTGGCGTTGTACAGCGTTTGCTCGATGCTCAGCAGCTGACTTGGGGTATATGTGCAGGTGCAGCAGCGCATCTTTATGGAGATCGACGTCCTATTCAGGATGTTGATCTTTTGGTGACGACTGGCCAACTGCCAACCGTTGTGAAGTTACTGCAACAACAGCAAAAAGCAGTTCAATTCGATGGGCAACGTATCCTCTGGCGTGGTATCAAAGTTTTCGATGATCTCACTATCCGGCGCAACGGTGTAGTTTACCCATATACCCTGGATTCGCTCATGGCATCGCAGCTTCGCCGCATGCCCTTGCTCGGCGCGATGGTTTTGGTGTTATCGCCCGAGGATGTCTTGCTTCATAAGGTTGCAATGGGGCGAGGAGCCGAGGAAGGGAAGCACGATCTTGCGGATGCCGCTGGGATCATTCGCCGCCAAAAGTTCGATCTCGACTATATGCGCCAGCGCCTTCAGGTGATGAATGCAACTGCGGCCCTCAAACCTATCCTCGCGAACCTTGGGGTTGATATCGATCAGAAGAGCGAATCGTAACGTACGGTTCGCAGTTTGTTTGTCGATCTGTCATCGGTTGTGTGTGAGTGTGAGTGTTTGCTCCACTCACATTTTTTGTGATGTCGAGGCGTTGCTACGCGCAGCACCTCGACATCACCTGTTTTGAGGAATGTGAGAGGCTTTCTGGAAAGTATTCCAATGCGGAAGCAACGAGCATCAGGCGGCTCATAAGTGAAACTGTGTGCACTTTTTGATGTGTCTCCTTTGCGAGAGCGTCGGATGCGCTATACGCGGACATGCGCGTACTCGCGAGCAGGTCGGCTTGCTGCGTAAGCCCAAAGGGCCGGTCGTGGCCCTTTGGAAACCCCGACCGGGGCTTATCGCCCCTGGACCCCAAGGAATCCGCTCTGTCAGGTGGGTGCTATTTGGTTCCTCGGTATGGTTCTTGTTCGGTGGTCTGTATGCGTTTTTTCTGACACGCAGGTATCTCTGCTCACAACCTCCCGATACTTTTTAGAACTTTATGCGCGCAGTCCCACTGTGAGCTTTTGCGCTTCTATACCCCCACATGCATGCCACATTCGAACAAAACTGCTTCTAGATTTCGAACAAATCGGCTATAATAGCATCGAACATTAGTGCAGGAGCGACACATGGCTACAGAGAATCCGGCTCAGCGTATTGATGAGCTGCGTGAACAACTGCGCTTCCACAACTATCGCTATTATGTGCTCGATGATCCGATTGCCAGCGATGCCGAGTACGATGCGTTGATGCGCGAGTTGCGTGCGCTCGAGGAGGCGCACCCCGAGCTGATTACACCCGATTCGCCGACGCAGCGCGTGGGTGCTGCCGCTTCCGATCGGTTCGCCAAGGTGCGCCACCCCGTCCCGATGCTTTCGCTTGGCAACGCCTTCAACGAGGACGATCTGCGGGCTTGGCGTGGGCGTGTGCTGCGCTTGCTCGGCGAGGCGACGCCGCTCACGTTTGTTGTCGAGCCGAAGATCGATGGCTTGGCGATCGCGCTGACGTACGAGCAGGGGCGTTTGGTGCGCGGCGCGACCCGTGGCGATGGTGAGGTTGGCGAGGATGTAACGGCGAATCTGCGCACGATCTCCAGTATTCCCCTGTCGTTGCGCACGCCTTCCAATGAGGCGTGGCCCATCCCCAGCAGCATCGAGGTGCGCGGTGAGGTGTATATGCGCATCGCGGATTTCGAGCGGCTGAACGAGCGCCTTGCGGCTGCGAACGAGCGTGTGGCCGCCAATCCCCGCAATGCTGCGGCTGGCTCGCTGCGCCAGAAGGACCCCAGCGTGACGGCGAGCCGTTCGCTGCGGTTCTTCGCGTATGCGGTCGGCCCGTTCGAGGGCGTCGAGCTGCACTCGCAGTGGGAGGCGCTGCAGCTGTTCCGCGAGCTTGGCTTCCCCGTCAATCAGGATGCGCGCCGCTTCGAGGATTTCGAGCAGGTGCTGGAGTATTGCCGCGATTGGATGGCGCGCCGCGATACGCTCGATTACGAGGCCGATGGAATCGTAGTGAAGGTCGATAGTTTCGCGTTGCAGTCGGAGCTTGGTGTGGTGGGGCGCGACCCCCGCTGGGCGATCGCCTATAAGTTCCCGGCCCGCGAGACGACCAGCAAGCTGCTGAGCATCACGGTCAATGTGGGCCGCACTGGCGTGATTACGCCGAATGCGGTGATCGAGCCGGTGAATATTGGCGGGGTGATCGTGCGCAATGCAAGCCTGCACAATGCCGATTATATCGCTCAGCGCGATATTCGGATCGGCGATTATGTGACGGTGAAGCGGGCGGGCGATGTGATCCCGTACATCATCGGGCCGATCGTCGATCGGCGCGACGGCAGCGAGGTGCCGTGGAGTATGCCCGAGTTGTGCCCGGCCTGCGGTACGCCGCTGGAGCGGGCCGAGGGCGAGGTGGCGTATCGCTGCCCGAACTTCGCGATCTGTCCCGCGCAGTTGGTGCGGCGCGTCGAGCATTTTGTGTCGCGCGGGGCGATGGATATCGCCGGGATCGGTGAGAAGCAGGCGCAGTTGTTCGTCGAGAAGGGACTGATCAAGGATGTGGCGGATGTGTATCTGTTGCGCGCCGAGGATTTCGCTGGGCTGGAAGGCTTCGGCGAGCGGAAGATCGCGAATCTGTTGTCGGCGATCGAGGCGGCCAAGGTGCGTCCGTTGCCTCGCCTGCTGATCGGTTTGGGCATTCGTTTTGTGGGCAGCATCGCGGCGCAGGCATTGGCCGAGCGCTTCGGATCGCTCGATGCGCTGGCCGATGCGCCCGCCGAGGCGATCCTGTCGATCGATGGCTTGGGACCAACGGTGGCGCAGAGCATCGTGCAGTTCTTCAGTATTCCGGCCAACCGCGCGTTGGTGCAGAAGTTGAAGGATGTGGGTGTGCAGACGGATTTGGCTCCGGCTGGCGCGGCTCGTGCGAGCGATAGCCTGGCGGGCAAGACGTTTGTGATCACCGGTACGCTGCCTTCGATGTCGCGCGAGCAGGCCGAGGCGCTGATCAAGGCGCACGGTGGCAAGGTGACGGGGAGCGTGACGAAGAAGACGAGTTACCTGGTGGCGGGCGCTGACCCGGGCGGCTCGAAATACACGAAGGCGATGGAGTTGAACATTCCGCTGTTGGACGAGGCAGGTCTGCTGGCGTTGATCGGTCCCGAGGCGCTGGCGGCTGGCAAGGCGTCCGCTGAGCCTGCCGAGCCTCCCGATGCGGCGAGTCCGTCTGAGGTGCCTCCGAACAAGTCTGTTGATGGTCAACTGACGATGGATCTCTAATAGCACGAGACGGTCGCCTATACATCATTTTGATGGTGGAATTGCGTATTTGTGGAACCCGGAGCCGTCGGCGGCCTGGGTTTCACTGTTGTACTGGGCTGTGTGTCTTGGCAATGACTGTTGTACGAAAGGATTCCGATGCCTGATTTCCAAACAGTGTATGCTCAGCATGCTGAACAATATGATGCGTTGGTTGATCACGAGGATTGGGAGGGGGCGATTGAGCGGAAATTACAGGAGATTCGGCCTTTGAAGGACCTCGATGTGGTGGAGTTTGGTGCTGGGACGGGGCGTTTGACGTTGTTGCTTGCGCCGCACGTGCGGAGTTTGCGGATCTACGATGCTTCTCAGCACATGCTCGATCGGGCGATTGCGAAGTTGCAGCGGGGCGGTTTTTCGCATTGGGAGGCTCAGGTTGCCGATAATCGGGCTGTTCCGGCGGCGGATGCGAGTGCTGATCTGGCGATCTCGGGCTGGTCGTTTGGGCATATGACCGATTGGTATCCCGATACGTGGCGCGATGAGGTGACGCTGGCTCTGCGCGAGTTGTTGCGGGTGTTGCGCCCCGATGGTACGGCAGTGCTGCTGGAGACGTTGGGCACTGGCCGTGAGACGCCGCAGCCGCCGACTGCTGCGTTGGCGGAATATTATGCTATGCTAGAGCAGCAGTTTGGTTTTTCTTCGGATTGGATTCGCACCGATTACCGCTTCGATTCGGCGACCGAGGCGGCGGTGACGACGAGTTTCTTTTTCGGCACGGCGATGCCCGCGATGGTCCAGCCTTCGGGACATGCGATCGTGCCAGAATGCACGGGGGTGTGGTGGTTCACGCGTTCGGCGTAGGCGATGCGCTCCGCGCCCCGTTCCACACGACGGAGGTTGTTCCGTAGCGACGGGTGTTGAGGCTGCGGTTGATTCTTCTTTCCCAACCAAATGACAGGCTGATTCTTGCCTCAGCAATGAGGTTTGAGTAGTGTGTTGTACCCTGCGATGCTGCTCCGATGTTCGGTTTGTAGCGAAGGAGGTTCCTGATGGGCGGTCGAGAACATGTGTTGGATCGTCGGAAGGTTCATTATAAGTGGGACAACAGCTTGGAACCTGCGATTGAGGTAGAGTCGGGTGATGTGGTGCACTTCCAGACCGAGGAGGTGACGGATGGGCAGGTCAGGCCCGGGATGCCCGCTTCGGCATTGGGGAGTTTGGATTTCAACCGTCTGTACCCGTTGGCTGGCCCGGTGTATGTGCAGGGCGCTGAGCCTGGTGATGTGCTGGAGGTGGAGATTCTGAGCTTGAAGACGCTCGACTGGGGTTGGGCGGGCATTTTGCCGGGCTTGGGGCTGCTGCCCGAGGATTTCCCCGATCCGTACATTCGCTATTTTGATCTGACGAACGGTTCGACGACGGCGCTGCGCAATGATATTTTGATCCCGATCGAGCCGTTCTGCGGCACGATGGGTGTGGCGCCGGACGATGATGGCATGCACGCGGTGTTGCCGCCGACGAAGGGCGGTGGCAATATCGATACGCGGCATTTGACGGCGGGCACGAAGTTGTACCTGCCGGTGCTGGTGCCGGGCGCGCTGTTCTCGGCGGGCGATTGCCATGCGGCGCAGGGCGATGGCGAGGTGTGCGTCACGGGGATCGAGTGTCCGATGGAGTTTAGCCTGCGCTTCTCGGTCAAGAAGGGCGGCGGCCTGAAGCCGTGGAATTATCGCTTTGTGACGCCTCCCGGTTCGTTGCAGCCCCGTTCGGATACGAAGGGCTATTTTGTGCATACGGCGCTTGGCCCGGACTTGATGACGAACGCGAAGAATGCGGTGCGCGGCGTGATCACGTGGCTGGTCGAGGAGCACGGTTTGAGCCGTGAGGATGCGTACGTGCTGTGCAGCTTGGCCGCAGACCTGAAGATCAGCCAGATCGTCGATGCGCCGAATTGGGGCGTTTCGGCGTATTTGTCGCTGAGTGTGTTTCAGGATTAGGGGCGCTTCGGGCTGCAAGTTGTGATGGGCGCTCGGCTTGCTTCGTGGGCAGGCCGAGCGCTTTGTATGTGGGATGTGCATCCACAGATGACACAGATTGCTCAGATGTTGCTTGATACCAAATCTGAATGATTACTCATACAAACGGCTTTGAGTTTCATGAGGTGATGCAGGCTTTCAACGCTGCCGCAGGCTAAAACGTGTTTAATATTGTGACGGTCCAACCAGATTGAGAATGAGTGGTGTTGGTGTTTACCAGGTCACCTTGTCTCCCTATTACGAGAGGCGTGGGTCGCGTTGGTTGAGAAGATGTTGCGATTCGTGTTTATGCAAGATTTGGAGGTAGCAATGACAGATCAGGCGATCGTGGTGTTTTTGGCGTTGGGCTCGAATCTGGGCGATCGGTACGGGCATTTGCGGGCGGCGCTGGAGCGTCTGCGCGAGCGGGTGGAGATCGAGGTGGTGTCGTCGGTCTACGAGACTGAGCCTGCGTATGTGACGGATCAGCCGCGCTTTTTGAATGCGGTGTTGCGAGGGCGCACAAGCTTATCGCCGCTGGAGTTGTTGGCGTTTGTGAAGGAGGTGGAGCGGGAGGCGGGGCGCACGGCAGGGCTGCGGTATGGCCCACGGGTGCTGGATGTGGACGTGCTGGTGTACGGCGATATGCAGGTCGATGAGCCGACCTTGCGGGTGCCGCACGAGCGCATGGCTGAGCGTCCGTTTGTGCTGGTGCCGTTGGCCGAGATCGCACCGGATCTGTTGCCGCCTGGGTGGAGTGAGACGGTGGGGGCACGGGCAGACGTTGCGCCTGCGATCGGCGATGTTATCCGCAAGGTCGGGCCGTTGGAGTAGGTTGTCCGCCGATTAGGGGCGGTTGGCCTGGAACCAGGTGATAAAGACATCGATCACCTGTGGGTCCCAGTAGATGCCTGCGCCGAGGCGGAGTCGTTCGAGGGCTTCGTCGTAGGTGAGTGGGCGGTTGTAGGGTCGTTGTGTGGTCATCGCGTCGAACGAGTCGGCGACGGCGACGATGCGCGCGCCGAGCGGAATATCGGTTTTGGATAGGCCGTCGGGGTAGCCGCGACCATCCCAGCGCTCGTGATGGTGGCGCACAATCGGGGCCACGGCGCGGGCGAGGCGCAGCGGCTGCACGATACGCTCGCCGATGACGGTGTGCTGTTGCATCGAGCGGTATTCGGCGGGCGTGAGCGGACCGTTTTTGCGGATGATCAGCTCATCGATGCCAACTTTGCCCACGTCGTGGAGGCGGGCGCCGTAGCGTAGCGCGAGCAGCATCTCGCTACCGAGGCCCATGGCGCGCCCGATCGCCTCGGCGTAGCGTTCGAGGCGGCGCAGGTGGCCCTCGGTGTACGAATCTTTGGCTTCGACAGTGCGGGCGAGCGCGAAGATGACAGCCTCGGCGTGTTCGAGCCGATCGACGCGGCGTTTGTTGCGTAGGAGCACACGGATACGCAGCTCTAGCTCGCGCGTATCGACGGGCTTGGCGAGGTAGTCGTCGGCTCCGGCCTCGATTCCTTGGAGACGGGCTTCTCGTTCGCTGCCCACCGTCACCATGATGACAGGGATGCCCCAGGTTGATGGGTCGCGTTTGATCGCGTTGCAAACAGCGTAGCCGTCGAGATCGGGCATCTGGACATCGAGGATGATCAGGTCGGGAGGGGAGGTGGCGACTGCGGTGAGTGCGAGACGGCCATTGGTGAAGATCTCTATGGCGTGGCCCGATAAGCGAAGCAGTGCGGCCAGGGCGCTCGCTGTTTCAAGACTGTCATCTATAATCATGATCCGACCGGGCAAGTCGGGGGTGTCGATGCCTTCGGTCATTGGAATTGCAGGTAGCTCATCAGCCTGCGCGGATGACATCCACATCGTATCTCACGTTCCTTGCCCATGCCCAGGAATTGAAGGCGTCGTGGCGTGATGATGCGGCAGGGCATCGATTACTACATATAAGTAAAGAAAGTATCGCGCTATTACATGAAGAACTGATGAACTAAGTTCCATGCCAAAATGACAGAGTTGATCACTCTATCAGGCGACGATCAGGGTCGTAATAACATGATCTCCGCGATTATAGGATAAGGAGCTATATACTACAGGTGCACATAATTGTCAAATTTACGTTAGGATATTGCATCTGCTCATCACCATGATACAATAATTATGAGAACAATCTAATCAACATACAAGAGAGTGACCATGAGTGAAAGCCAATCAAAGCCAAAACGACGTGAGATCACGAAGTATGTTTGGAAGCCGGAGACCATTCGAGCATTGCGCGATCATATGCGGCTCACTCAGCGCGAAATGGCCGATGAACTCGAGGTTCGCCAGCAGACGATTAGTGAGTGGGAAACAGGCCAGCACACCCCCCATCGCTCAACTCAGAAGACCTTGACTATGGTTGCTGAGCGAGCTGGCTTCCGCTATGAGGATAGCCTCAAGACAGAGCCTCCGAGCGAGGATTGACCTCAACCGTTAGTTTCTGGATAGTCATGTTTCGTTGAAGGTTCGGGTTATTGCTTGAATCTCTAAACGATATCGTGTAAAATGGTTGTGGCCCTGAGAGCGTGCATGCGACACGCTCTTTTTTTCTCCACCTTTACACGATTCCGGTAGAACTGGCCACATTGCTATCGGGAGAGAGGAGCAGGTTATGCGATCACCCATCGACCTTCCCTGCGACGAGTTGAGCGCTCGTTATCGCGCTGGCGCCACGACGGTCACGTTGGCGCGGCTGTTCGGGTGCAGCCCTGCCACGGTCGCGAAGCGCTTGCGACAGTGCGGGGTAGTGCTGCGCGATGCCCGTTTCAAGCCTGTTATGCTATCGGCTGCCGAGCTGCGCCGCCTCTATCTCGATGAGCACCGCCCTATCAGCGAGATCGCTGCTCACTTTGGTGTAGCGGCCAGCACCATCGGCAATAAGCGCCGTGAGTATGGCATTCCACTGCGGTCGCGGCGCGCGAAAGTGTAGCTATCCCCACCGCTCACCGAGCGACAATACCGGATCGCGATGCGATATCAAATGGGCGGAGACAGGTCCACTTGGCCCGTTTCATGGCCTGTTTCTGCATCGATTTGGCATGAATTATGCTTCTGATCTGGGATTGGCGATTTTTGTTCTTCGCCGATTGCATAACATTGTCTTTTGCTATCTGAGATGATAGATGCATTGCTAGATGGTTGTGCGTCTTAGATATACAGCAGTATTTCATCTTTCTTTCAGCAGATGAGCTTACTATAAGTTTGACGCAAGCATTTTTCCATACCGATTCGGGAGGCGAGGAGTATACTGCTGATAGGTTCGTTCAGTACCAGTTCATAGAGGAGTACGGTAATGCGACGTTTTCTAGCAACAATGCTCTTTGTGAGTGTGGTTCTGAGCAGTTTGTTGGCCGTGGCTCCGGCCCAGGCTGCCCAACGCACTCGCTGCTTCACGGAGACGAATCATTGTATATCCGGCGCTATCCTCGATTATTGGGAGCGCAACGGCGGGTTGGCGATCTTCGGCTATCCGATCAGCGATGTGACGGATGAGGCCAATTGGGATGGCTGGAGCGGCCCGACGCAGTGGTTCCAGCGCGATCGGCTGGAGGACCATGGCGCGCAGGGTGTAATGGCGGGGCGCTTGGGCGCACAGATCTTGGAGTTGCAGGGCACGCGGTGGGAGGATTTCCCAACCGTGAGCGGGGCGGAGCCGGGCTGCCGTTACTTCCCGCAGACGAAGCATAGCGTGTGTGGTCGCTTCCTGACCTACTGGGAGCAGAACGGCGGTTTGGAGCGGTTCGGCTACCCGATCACGCAGGAGTTCGATCAGATCACGGCGAAGGAGGATGGGCCTGGTATCCAAGGCTTGCGGGTGCAATATTTCGAGCGCCGCCGCATGGAGTATCACCCAGAGAACGCTGGCACGCAGTACGAGGTGTTGCTCGGTCTGCTGGGCCGTGACATTCACGAGCGCGGCGGTTGTTTCTCGGCCAGTTGGCCGCTCAAGGAGACCGCTGAGGCGTATCGCTCGCGAGTGGGTTGCCCGGTGTGGTCGCTGTTGCAGGAGCCTGTTGGTGTTCGGGCGGTGCAACTGTTCGAGCGCGGCACGATGGTGTGGGTGCAGGGCGGCTATCGCCAGCCGAATCTGATCTATGTAGTCTTTTACGATCAGGTGCGTCGTTCGCTCGTGTGGCAGGAGTATGTCGATACGTGGTACGAGGGGATGCCTGAGAGCGGCGGCGAGAAGCCTCCACAGGGCTTGGTCGAGCCGATCCGCGGCTTTGGCAAGCTATGGCGCGAGAACCCTGAGGTGCGCAATACGCTAGGATGGGCGATTGTGCCGGAGCTGCCTGATAACGGCATCGTGCAGCGTTTCACTGGTGGCGTGAAGATGCTGTTTATGTCGTCGAGTGACCGGGTGCTTGTGCTGTTCCCCACGCAGCTCGCCGAGGAGATCGACCGCATCCGTTGGTGATCGTCGGTTCGTGAGTTGAAAGATGTCGAGGTGCTGCTGCATGCTGCGCCTCGACATCTGTTTGCTTTGATACCAAATCTGGTTGGATAGTAGCTCTATCCAAGCTGCTTTAGCCCGCGGTAGCAATGCAGAATCACACTATTGAGCAGAAGCGCCTCTTTCCTTTCAACGAAAAGCACTGTCATCTCGAACGGTCGAAGCCCTGAGCGAAGCGAATGGAGACAACAAAAGCGGGATGGTGTGCGCCATCCCGCTCTATTGCTACTCTGGGGTTTTGTTTAGGCCGTGGCAGTTTCCTCGGTATCGCGGCGACCGAACCAGTTGCGCCATTCGCGGTTCTCCCACACCACCAGCAATTGGGCGGCGTTGAAGATCGATGAGAACGTGCCGCTCAACAGGCCGATCAGCAGGATCAGCACGAAGTGCTGGATGCTCTCACCGCCGAACAGCAGCAGCGCGACCAGCGTGAACAGCGAGGTCAACTGCGTGTTGATCGAGCGAGGCATAGTCTGCACAATGCTGCGATTGACGATATCCTCGAACTTCTCGCCCGAGCGGCGGTGCGACAAGTTCTCGCGGATGCGGTCGAACACGACGATAGTATCGTGCACCGAGAAGCTAATCACGGTGAGCAACGCCGTGAGGAACAGCGCATCGACCTCCAGGCCAATGTGGTGGCCCAGGATAGCCGCAACGCCGATCACCAAAACCACGTCGTGGAGCATAGCGAGCACAGCGCAGAAGCCGTAGCGGAACGGATGCGGCGCGTGGCGGAACGCCATAGTCAAGTAGAACAGAATAACCAAACAGGCCGCCACCACGGCAATGATCGCGCTGCGGGTGGAGTCGGCGCTGACGGTTTCGCCCACGCTCTGCACCTCACTGCGATCGACCTGCCCATACACTGCGCTCAGGGCCTGGATCACCTGTTCCTGCTCATCGGGCGAAGCCGACTTGGTGCGCACAATCGCCGATGGGTAGGTCACGCCGTTGACCGTTTCCTGGCTGAGCTGCACCAGTGCATTCTCGAGGCCCTGCTGTTCGAAGATCTCAGCGATTTCGTTGGTATTCAGTTGCTCTTGGGTGCGCTCAAGAAAGCGGATGTCCCAGAGCGAGCCACCGCTGAAATCGATGCCGAGGCGCAAGCCATACAGCCCTAGATAGACGAGACCAGGGATGATGATCAGCAGCGAGATCGCAAACCACCAGTAGCGATGACGAACGATGTTTTCCATCGGAGCATGCTCCTAAAAGCGTACAATGTCGATAGTGATGAGACATGTGGTGAACCGCACGAGCAGTGCACCACTACAACAAAGGCAGCGATTACGCTAGCGCATCGCGTTCGCGCGTTAAACCAGCGGCTTCATCCAATTCGAACATCCAGGGGTTCTGGGCGAAGCGCAATGGAACGATCAGCCGCAGGAAGGTGCGCGTCATAACAACAGCGGTGAAGATACTGATGATCACACCGAGCGCCAGCGTGAGCGCGAAGCCCTTGATGATGCTCACGCCGAAGCTGCTGCCGAACATATACAGAATGATACAGGTGATCAACGTCGAAACGTTGGAGTCGCGGATCGCGGGCCACGCCTCGTTGAAGCCAGCCTCAACTGCGGTAAAGAGCGATTTGCCGCGTCGTAGCTCTTCCTTCAAGCGGGCGAAGATCAGCACGTTTGCATCGACCGCCAAGCCCACCGAGAGGATGAAACCTGCGATACCCGGCAAGGTCAGCGTGATCGGGATGAGCTTGTAGAGCGCAAAGGTGATCGCGGTGTAGATGAGCAGAGCGATGGTTGCGAGCAAGCCCGGCAAGCGGTAGTTGAGCAGCATAAACAGGCCAACCGACAGCAAACCAACGATGCCTGCCACCAAGCTCTGGTTGATCGAGTCTTGGCCGAGCGTAGCCGAGACAGTGCGGTTCGATTCGACATCGAAGCTGACGGGCAGAGCACCGAAGCGCAACTGCGTGTACAGCGCTTGAGCCTCAGCGGCGCTCCCCGTCGTGATCTCGCCGCTGCCGTCGATCAGCGCCGCCTGAATGACAGGGCAGCTCTGGACGCGGTTGTCGAGCACGATACACATCGGCTTGCCGATGTTGCGGCTGGTGAAATCGGCGAGTTTGGTGGCCGATTCGCCTGTGAAGGCAAACGACACCGCATAGGGGCTTGCCCCAGGAGCCTGCTGGTTGCCCAAGCGCGGCTGCACCTGGCCGGTGTTCAGGTCGCGGCCATTGGTGATGCTCTCGTAGATTGGACCGGTCAGCGTTTCGGGCTCTTCGATCTCGGTAGTGGGGGTAACGGAATCGGTTGGCTGAGGCAACGGTGGATCAGGGTTGGCGCTTGTGCGGACCAAGCTACCTAAGTCGAGGAAATTCCCGTTGCTATCGATGAATTCGAGTTGGCCAGCACCGCGCAGTGTTCGGATGGCCTCCTCGGGGTCGCTAACACCAGGCAACTCAACCACGATGCGGTTATTGCCGGAACTCTGAACCACTGCTTCGCTAACGCCAAGCCCATTGACACGTTGGTTGATCACACCGAGTGATGTTTGCATCTCGTCAGATGTGATTTCTCGCTGGGCTCGCAGGAGCACCTGAGTGCCACCTTGGAGGTCGAGCCCGAGGCGAGTGCGCACATCAATTCCGAGCCATTGGTCGTTTGGCGCGAAATCGATCCACACCGCCAACGCGGTGACGATCAGGATGACGACAAGGAAGGTCGCTTCTCGATTACGCACGGCTGCTGTGCCTCCAGTAGTAGGTCAGTGATTGTCAAATTAACCGACGCATTATAGAGGGATCGCTAAGGGCTGTCAATGTGTTTCTTGATCGGGTGGCGCTTCCTCGGTGCGTAACATACGTTGCCAACGGATCTGTTGGCTTGGCTGAAAGGCAAACGCCTCGTACAAGCGATGTGCGGCGCGATCGGTATCGCTCACTGTGGCTTCGATCAGGAGCGCGCCACGGGCTTGAGCGCGGGCACAGGCGTAATCGAGCATGCGATGGCCTGCGCCTTTGCCACGCAGTTCGGGCGCGAGGTAGAAATCCTCGATCACGGCATACGGGCCAACATACCAACTCGATAGCCGATAGTTGATCTGCAACACGCCGAGCGGGCGATTTCCTAATTCAGCCACAATAAAATCGCTGAATTGGGTGATGAGTAGTGCGTGGGCGAGGTCGCGTAACGCATCGGGATCGGGCGCGGGTTGGCCTGCGGCGGCGACTCGGGCTTGCAGTAGAGGTGCAATCAGCGCTGCGTCGTTGGCATCGCAGAGCCGAATTACCAGTGAGCCTTCGGTCATGGTCTCTCCCGCACAGGCAATGTGGCGCACGAACACGCCGGGTCGATTATAGCAATCTCCCCGGCGTGCGTCAATGGCTACCCCATCACACAAACAGTGGTGTTGCCGCTATTGGTTGGTGCGATCGTGGACGAGGTGTGGCGCAATTTCCTCTTCTGGGTCAGGGAACGTCGGCGGAGTGAACGTGCTCTCGATCTCGAACGCACATCCCTCCTTGCCCGACATCAGCGCCTTGAGCATAATCTCGGTGACGTGGTGGCCGTGCTCGGGCGTAATGATCGGGCGCGTGCCTTGCTGGATCGACTCGACCAAGTGACGCAGACCGTCGGTCCACGGCCAATCGGGGTCCGTCTCATCGAAGATCTGCCACGCGCCGACCTTGTTCTGCCACAACTCGTAGCCATTCGGATCCCAGTCGTCGCCGAGCATCTGGATGGTGCCCTCGCTGCCGTAGATCTCGATAGCGGGCGAGCGATAGCGCTGCATGGTGAAGCCCGCCGTGACGACCGCGAAGATAGACTGGCCGAAATCGATCAGGATCTGGGCAGTATCCTCGCTCTCCACCTGGATCAACTCGCCATCGACCATACGCTTGGGTCGTGCAATACCCGTCATCGCCATAACGCGCTTGGCTGGCCCGAGCAGGCCCGTCAGCGCGGTAACGTTGTAGACGGCCAAGTCGAAGATCGGGCCGCCGCCGGTGCGATAGAACCACTGCCCCCACCACGGGCCGTCCCAGCCGTAGCGCGCGCGTGCTTGCAGTACCTGGCCGATATCGCCCTTGTGGATGCGCCGCCACATCGCCTGGAAGGTGGGGCTGAGCACCACGTGTGGGGCGGGCAGCAGATAGCCCGGGCTGCGCTTGGCGAGTTCCACCAACTCAGCCGATTGTTCGAGCGACACCGACATCGGCTTTTCGACGAGCACATGCTTGCCCGCCTCCAGCGCAGCCTTGCTGATCGGGCCATGCTCGTTCATCGAGGTGAGCACCAGCACCAGATCGACGTTGTCGGATTCCACCACCGAGCGATAATCGGTGCTGAACGGAATATCACCAAAGCGTTCTTGGACGATGGCTCGGTTCTCGGCCACCACATCGGAGGCTGCCGTGACCTCGATGTTGTAGCCCTGCGAAAGCATTCGTTTGATTTGCCGCGTGTACGCTCCACGCATCACACTGCCGCAGCCGACAATACCAATACGGATCGGTTGTGAACTCATGGGATGTCCTTTTGGTTTCAACGTTGGTTTCGAAGTCCAAAACTGCGAGAGACTACCCTTTCATGCCAGTAACCGTGATACCTTGGAGGAAAAAGCGTTGCGTTAAGAAGAACAGTATGATGAGCGGCAAGGTGGTGAGCGTCGTGGCCGCCATCATCAACGACCATTCGGTGGTGCGTTGCGAACGGAACGAGAACAGCCCCAACGACAGCGGATATTGATTGCGGTCGGAGAGGTAGACAAGCGGCTGGAAGAACTCGTGCCAGGTCCACAGGAAGCTGAACACTGCCGCGACCATCAGCGCCGAGCGCACCAGCGGCAGCATAATTTGCCAAAAAATACGCCATTCGCCCGCGCCATCGACCCGCGCCGCATCGGACAATTCATGCGGGATGCCCCGGAAGAACTGCCGCAGCATAAAGATGAAGAAGGCATTGCCGAAGAAACTCGGCAGGATCAGCGGCGCGTAGGTGCCGATCAGCCCAAGATTCTTAAACAGGGCGTAGGTGGGAATAAACGTCACGATATTGGGGATCATCATCGTCGCCATAGTGATGGTGAACAGCACCTCGCGCCCGGGGAAGCGCAGCCGCGCGAAGCCGTAGCCCACCGCTGCACACGAGATAACCGTGCCGATCGTGACGCTACCAGCGTAGAATACACTGTTCAGGAACAAGCGCACAAATGGGAAGTTCGGGTAATTGATCGCATCCCAAAAGTTGCTCCACAACGGCGGATTCGGCACCCATTGAATCGGCACGGTGAAGATGGCGCTGGTTGGCTTCAGCGCCGAAATCACCATCCAATAGAATGGGGTTAACATAACGATCGCAATGCAGATCAACACCGCATGCCGCACGATCAAGCCCACAACTCGACGGGGCGACAAGCGCTGGGATGAGACGTGGAATGATCTCTCTTCGGGTGAGAATAACTGAGCCATAACCGAGCCTCCCAAGAACATCCGTGTGATGAGGCGAATATATCGTGAAACGAACTGCTAGACCTGAGCCGAACGGCGCAAGCGTTCCGCAACAAGGCGGTCTGAAGAACGTTCGCTAGATTGTCTAGTCCTCGGCTGTGTAGAAAACCCACACTCTTGCAGTGCGAAAGATCAGCAATGTGAGCGCCAAAATCCCAAGAATCAGCACCACGCCCAATGCCGATGCATAGCCCATTGAGAAGTAGCGGAAGGCATTGCGGTAGATATGCATCATCAGCATAAGCGTCGATTCGAGCGGGTCGCCGCTGGTGCCGCCGATCACCATCGCCTGATCGAACACTTGGAAGGAGTAGATCACGCCCATCACAAGGTTGAAGAGGATGACGGGGGTGATCATCGGCAGTGTGACGTGCCAGAAGCGTTGCACGGGGCCAGCGCCATCGATAGCGGCGGCTTCGAGCAGCGTTTGCGGCACTTCTTTGAGCCCGGCCAGGAAGATCAACGCCTCAACTCCCATTGGCCAGAGGCTGAGCAGGATGAGCGAAGGTTTCGACCACTCGGGGCTGTTGAGCCAACGTGGTGCGGGCAGGCCCACCGACGTTATCAATTGATTGACAAGGCCGTTCGGGTTGAGCAGCACCAGAAAGATGATGGCGCTAGCCACGGGTGGCACAAGCGAGGGCAGGTAGAAGAGCGTACGATAAATGCCAATACCACGCGTTTTGATGTTCAACAGAAGCGCCAAGCCCAGGCCCAACGCGAGCCGGAGCGGCACCGAGAGGAAGGCGTAGTAGGCGGTATTTTGAACGGCGAGCCAGAAAGTCGGGTCGCTCGTAAAAATCTTCCGATAATTTGCTAATCCGACCCAACGAGGCGGCTCTAAAATATTGTATTCCGTGAACGAAAAGTAGACCGCAGCAATGAGTGGATAGGCGGTGAAGACCAGGAGTGAAATGATCCAAGGCAATACGAACAGGAATCCTGCGATCGCCTCGCGTTGACGAAGTTTACCGACCTTTTGCCGAGTCCGTATGGTTGGCCACGCAATACTCTTCATCTCTTCTTCTCAATCCTTGAGGCAATGCAGGCCGCCATACGAGAAGGGAATCCGTGTAGGGTGAGTTGACAGTGTGGCGCGCCGGGTGTGCAAGCCTGATCTGATAACCAAACGCCTGTGGTGGATTGTATCGACACGTATCGTGCGGTGTTCGGAGGGCTAGGCGTCTAGCCCTCCGAATAATGTCATGACCAGGTAAAACCCACCGCCCCATTGTTATCGTTTTTGGTACGTTGTAGAGCTAAGAGAGTGACGACAACAAATGATCCGTGCAATAACATCGTTGTTATTTTTGGTTGTTAGCAAGATAAAGATGGACACATAAATGGCTAACAACCATTGTTTCTGCTATGCGCGTAGGGTCTCCTCAAGTTTCGCCTGGCTGGCCTGTTGCGCCTCGGTCAGCGCGTCCTTCGGCGATTTCACCTTGTGCAAGATCAGATCGATCGCTCGATTGATCTGGTCGTTCGAGAAGTCTTGGATCGGCGATGTCCACATCGGTGTGGCGATATCCAACTGCTTGCGGAAGAAGTTGGTCAAGTCGAGCGCGAACTCGCGGCCACGTCGCTGTGCGGTCAATTCTGGCACCAGATCCGGCGACGATTTGCGGTTAGCGGGCAGGTCGGGAATATTGGCGAACCAGACCTTGATGCCCTCGACGCTCAGATAATCGAGGTAATCAAAGGCTTCCTTCACGTGCTTGGAGCCTTTGGGGATGACCAGCCAGTTCGGCCAGTAGCCCGAGACGGTAGTGGTACCGCTGGGGCCAACCGGGAACTGCGCTACGTCCCAGCGCTCAAAGACCGGCTCGGCCTGGTAGAGGTCGCCTGCCGCCCAGAAGCCCTGCATACCGATAGCGAGCTTGCCCGCTTGGAACGCTGGCGGTCGGCCATCGCTGTCGATGTAGAGCATCCACGAGGCTGATTCCTCAACCTTGGTGATGTCGCCCTTGTACTCCTCTTCGAGCCAATCGAGGAAGTACTGCATAAACTCGATGTTATTTTCCGAGTTGATCTCGTACTTCTGAGCTTCGGTGTCGTAGATCTTGCCACCGTTGAGCGCGGCCCAAACCGCAAACTCAACTGCATCGACCTTTGGTATAAAACCGGCGGTCTCCAGTGTATCGCCGTTCCAGTGCGTGAACTCCTTCGAGAGCGCCCGCAACTCGTCCCAGGTCTTTGGGAACTGATCGCGGCTGGAAGGGATACCCTTGGCCTCGAACATCTCCTGGTTGTAGTACAGCGCATAGCTGCCTGCGGTAGCGGGCAAACCGTACGTTTTGCCCTGGTACTGGCAGCTTGCCAACACACCTTCGGGCCAGTTCTCAAGCTGCGAGAACTGCGATGTTGCCATGTACTCGTCGAGCGGTTCCAACGCGCCGCGCGAGCCGAGCGCGATGGGCGAGGTCCAGAGAATGGTAGAGTCGGGCGGATCTCCAGATGCAATACGTGCGAGCAAAATCTCGTTGTAATCGTCGTCGTTGCCAATGCCACACTGCACATCACCAATGTCGATGTTTGGGTTCAATGCTTCGTAGTTTTTCGCGATCGTATCGAAGCCTTGGCAGAAGACTGCTGAACCACCTGGCGTCCAGAACGAGATGGAGATCTTTTCGCCTGCGGCAACCGGGGCGGCGGTTGCAGCGGCTGGTGCGGTGGTTGCAGCAGCGGCTGGTGCCGTTGTCGCGGCGGGCACTGAGGTTGGGGCTACAGAGGGTTGCGTTGTCGAGCTACCACAAGCGGAGAGTAAGGCCAAACCACTACCTGCCCCAACCAAACGAAGGAACTTCCGTCGATCCAGGCCGCCTGGAGAATCTGAACTACGTCGCGATCCCATGATGTGCCTCCTTAGTTACACGAAGTCGCTCTAGCGGATTGTTGCTCGCAGGTTGCTGCTCCTAACACCGCCAAAATGTGCAGGATAGCCGAAGTACCTTCGTCTATCCTACTACATTATATGATATACGATAATCCGATCAACTTTGCAGCCGATACTAATCATCACGCTCGATGACGCTATCGGTATGTGCTAAAGAGGAGCACAAAAGTCGGTAACCATCTGCGACTTCGTCCTGATCGATCAGTAGATCATCTAGATATTCTGGGTCATGTTCGATCGATCCACTTATCACCCGACTGATACATGTTCGGCATGTTCCGCTACGACACGAATATGGGATCGGAATACCCGCACGTATGGCCGCATCGAGCACTGTTTCGTTGGGGAAAACTTCAAAACTGTACCCGTTTGTGAGCGTAACCATTACGGCAACATCAACAAGGTTGGCATTCATCACGCAATTGCCTGTTCAGTTGCTTCAGCAGCTGCGATACGGGCCTCGATACGTTCCATAAATGGGCCATAGCCATCTTCGCCACGCTCCCAGCGCTCCGCCAGCCAGCGCTCCCACAACTCGCCCGCTTCCTTCACCAATTCGGGCAGGCGTTGCTTGGCATCGGCCCCCAGCATGTGATTCAGCCACGTATAGCCGTAGCGCAAGTGCAGCGCCTCGTCGGCCCAATCGTAATCGCTATCCTGCGCCGATGTGTAATCGCCTAGAGATGCGTACTTCTCCTTGGCCTGCTGCTTGAAGCGGGGCGCATCGCGCTCAAAGTAGTAGAGCAACGCCAGCACGGTGAGCAGCCCGTGGCCCTGCTCGATGATCGCGTGATACGGGTCGCCCACCATTGGGTAGTCGATGCCCATCTCGAAGCCCCAGGCAGTCAGGCGGCGAATGCCCATTTCGGCGTGGCGCTGCTCATCGTAGCCCCAGCGCGCCGCATCCATATAGAACTCCCAGGGCATATTCGCCCATTCCCACATCATCGCGCCAGGAACCTCGGCGGCCCACATCTCGTTGGCGTGGTCGATGGCGTACCACACTTGGCTCTCGCGGGGCGTGCGCGGCGGACGACGGGGACTCTCCACCACTGCGGGCGCAAAACGGGGATCGCGCACGGCGCGGGGCGGCACATGGTAGGCCGGGCGCCCTGCACAGGCATCCTTCAAAGGCAGATCGCTGCGCGGCCCAGTACCCAAAATACCGCCGATCGCAGATAAATATGTAGAGAGGTAATTGACCCACGGCTGGGCCGCAGCCACCTGATCGCTGTCTAAACCGGCCAACACCGGCTCGGCAGCCCGAAGATGGGCGCGCTCATCGATCAGGGTGTGCTCAATATGGTGCACGCTCGGCGCGTCCAGCAGCGTATCACAGCCCGCAATATACTGTTCGTAAGCCGCGATCAGGGCAGGCTTTACGACGTGGTATATCCCTAATGCGAACTCGGCATCAGTTTGCGCGCGGGTCAATTCCCCTAGGAAAGATAGCAAGTCGGGATCGTGACGCGAATCAACATCGCGCCGGGGATAACGTAACTCAAGCACACGATTGCGGAAAGCATCAGCGTGGAGGGAATCCTGCCACCAGTGCCGTGGCACGAGGCTCTTCAACTCCCAATTACTGATCGACATATGCCAGCCGCCGAGTGCCCGTAACAACTCACGTTCGACCAGGTAGAGCCGCTGAAGTAACTGAGCAGACTCCTCAACTCCTCGTTGGGGAGTCAGGAAATTATTAAAGGTATTCGTTGCCATGGTGCCCCCTTAGTACGCTAGAAACGCGAGAATTGATACCGAAAAGCACCGTATCGATTGGCTTCGTAACCGTGTGAGGCGAGACACTCCGTACTGTCTATATCGACTTACCCAAAGAGCGAACAGGCGGCAGAACACTCGCGGCAGCACCGATCAGGCCAGCATCTGCACCGAGCGTTGCCATCAGAATCGGCAGCGTGCGCCCGGTCTCGGCCCAAATGTGCGCACGTGTAGCTGCCTCGAAGCGTTGCCAGTACAACCCGCCGGCCATGCCCAATCCGCCGCCCATAATCACCGCCTGTGGATCGAGCACATTGACCAACCATCCCACGCTCGCCCCGAGCGCAGCAGCAGCACTCGAAACCACCTCGATCGCGTGGTGATCGCCGGCCACCGCCGCCGCCACCACATCCCTGCCGCTCTGGATATGAGAATGAGCTAGAGCGTTATAGCGTTGCGCCAACGCCGGGCCGGAAGCGTACTCCTCCAGCGTAAAGCGCGTCAGATTGCCGCAACTCGTGCACGGTAGCATCAGCGGCTGCGTCGCCAATACCAGCGCATTCCCATGCGCGCCAGCGAACGGCACACCATCCTGCACCAAACAACTACTGATGCCCGTACCGACCGAAATAAAGGTGAACAACTCGAATGCGCGGCCCGCGCCGTAGCGCGCCTCGGCCAAAGCATGCGCCCGCACATCGGCCTCGAACACCGTGGGAGCCAACTGCTCCAGGCGCGACTGCACAGGCAACTCGCGCCAATCGATCGTATGGCCGCTCGTGATGCGCCCTTCCCGATCCACCAGTTCGGGCACTCCCACGCCGATCCCCACCACCTCGTGATTCTGATCGGCGGCATGCGCGCACAACAACTCGGCCAAACGCAACACATCCTCGAACACCGCCGCACCGCCCCGTTCAGGCCGCGTCGCGATCGACTGGCGCTCGATCACCGAGCCATCGCGCAAGGACACCAAACCACCCGCGATCTTGCTACCGCCTACATCAAGACCGATAGCAAAAAGCTGTTCGTGATTGGTTAGCCCCGCGTTGCCCATCGTATTCATATCGCTGTTGCACTGCCCGAAGCAAGCGTGTTAACAACCTAACTCGCGGCCAAGTATTGTGGCGCCACGCCAAAGATCAGCTTCGCGGTCGCGCCAGAAATGTTGTAGTACTGGTACGACACGCCCTCAGGAACATAGAACCCATCGCCAGCCTTCAACTCGAACCAACGCTGACCCTCGTTCTCGGGCACCCGCACATTCAGGGTTCCCTCCACCACATACAAGCTCAGATCCCCGCCGTGGCAGCGCCGATCGCTCTGTTGGCCGGGCAACAACTCGATCGTGCCGACCGTCAGATGCTCAGTCGATGCAATGAGGCCAACCAACACATGGTGCTCGTGGCCCTCCATCCGCCAGAGCAGATCCGCATTGCGCATCACCACGAACGAGTCGTCTGCGCGGGCCTCGGCGCGCTCCATTGGCCAGCGCCCCAGCCACTGGTTCTGCGTATAGAGACTCGACTCCAAGTACGGTCGGGTTCGCGCATAACTGCCGGTGGTGCCCTTCGAGGGCGGCGGCGCAAGGAGCTCCAACACCCGCAGCGGCTCAGTGCTGTAGTTGAACGCATGGTGCCAGGTATCACGTCGGAAAAACACCGACTCGCCCTTCTCGGCCCGCTGCACCTCGCCCGTCTCGGGGTTGATGATCACCATCACACCGCTCAACACGTAGAGCACCTCATCGGCGCCGAACACCGTGCGATACTCTCGCGAATGCCCGAACATCCGGCCCGGAAGCAGACCAAACACCAACTGATGAATCTTCGCACTGGAGACATAGATCCAATCGGCCACCTCACCAGCCTCAGGATCGCCCCACAAATGCCGCGCAGCCGTCTCATATGGAATATGCGCGGGGCCATCGAATACCGGACGTGGCGAAGGACTATACCCCATTGCGATGCTCCTCTATTCCCGCGAATCTACGCCAGCACAATACCAACACGTGGTATCCCAACCGCGTCAGCATCGTCCCAAACTGTGCGCTCGCTGGAGAAACTAAACTTAAATCGATCGCCACGATAGATCGCCTTGAAGAACTCCACCGGACGATCCTGCTCATCGTAGGTCACGCCCTCGAGCAGGATCATCGCGGTTCCTGGTGCAATACCGAACAAATCGCTCTCATAGCTGTTCGCCGCCGTCGCCTCCAGCGTCTGGCGCGCCCGCTTCAGCCGCAGCCCGCCGAGCTGCTCCAACGCCGCGTACAGCGACTGCTTGGCCAGATCAGCCTGCATCAAATCGGGGCACAGCGCAATCGGCACATAGCTTGTCTCCAGCAACAAGGGCAGATCGTTCGATAAACGCAGGCGCACCACCTTCAGCACCGTTTCACCGGGGCGGCATTGCAGCTCATTCGCCACACGCAGCGGCGGCAACTCCACCACCTGCTCCAACACCCGCGACACAGCCTGGCCACCGTGCCGCATAATCTCCTCGGTGAAACCCAGCAGATGCAGCGCATCCTGCGTCAACTTCGGCTCCGCCACAAACGTGCCCAGCCCATGGCGCACCACCAGCGCACCCTCCTTCACCAGATACGTGATCGCCTGCCGAGCCGTCATCCGGCTAATGCCGTGCTGCTCGCTCAGCGTACGCTCCGAAGGAACCTGATCGCCGGGGCGCAACACGCCCTCCCGAATCTGCTCTCGCAATAATTCGGCGAGTTGATAATACAAAGGGATGGGACTGTTTTTGTGTAGAGCCATTGATATCAGAAAACTATAGAGGTCTATACCAGTGAACCACTGCTGTGATGATAGAACATGAACTTTCATTTGTCAAGATGCAGCATAGCAATAACAAATATTACATATAGAGCATATAGAAGCCATAAAATGACACAGAACCTAACAATTCCTATGTACGATCGAACTAGTGAGAACATTTAGAGGTCTATACCACCGGCCTAAGAACGCCAGTGTATTTGGGGAAGAAAAAGCAGCCAGCGCCTGAGCGCCCGTCGCTACGGGGTAACAACGTCGTGCACAACGTGTGCGCGCTCGGACAGCGATGGCGCTGCGCGCCACAACGCGCGCACGTTACGCGCTGCTCCGCAGCGCATGGCTGCGCCGCCCTCACGCCGTGGCGACTATTCGGTCACAAGGCGACAGGTGATGAACGTGGAATCTGTGGACGAATCGTCAGATTATGCGCAGCAACGCCACCCGCGTTGACACCCCTATCCGTTAATGATATAATGTATCTATAAGCAACGGAGCACACAACCAGAGAAGACCTAATTCCTTAGCAGAAAAACCAAAATGGCTCGTTGTAGCACCCTGCTATAAGGAAAAATAGTATCAATCTTGTACACTCCAAAAGCTAGCTGAACTGCAATGAGGCGGCAGCGGCGAGGAAACTCAAAGGACTCAAAACTCATGCGCCAAGCACTCATCCTCATCCTAGCTGCACTTCTGACCGCCTGCGGCACCAATACAGCATCCACCACCGAAGCAAACACAAACAACCTGCGCGTCGTCGCCACCTTCAGCATCCTGGGCGACCTCGTGCAGAACGTCGGCGGCGAACATATCACCCTGCACACCCTCGTCGGTCCCGGCGGCGACGCACACACCTTCGACCCAAGCCCCGCCGATAGCGTCGCCCTCGTTGAAGCCAAGCTGATCATCGAAAACGGCCTCGCCTTCGAGCCGTGGCTCGACGACCTGTACAGCGCCTCCGGCTCGCAGGCCAAGCGCATCGTCGCCACCGCCAACGTCACACCGCTGCCCGCCGAAGACGAGCACGCCGACGAAGACGACGATCACGACGAAGCCGACCACGATCACGGCGAATACGATCCGCATGTCTGGAGCGATGTCGCCAACACCATGCGCATGGTCGAAACCATCCGCGACGCCCTCGTCGAAGCCGATCCTGAACACGCCGCCGACTACCGCGCCAACGCCGAGCGCTACCTGGCCGAACTCCAGAAACTCGACGATGAGATCGTCGCGCAGACCAACACCCTGCCGCCCGAGCGCCGCAAACTTGTCACCGCGCACGACACCATGCGCTACTTCGCCAACCGCTACGGCTACGAGATCGTCGGCACCGCGCTTGGCTCGCTCTCCACCGAAACCGCCGACCCATCGGCAGGCGAACTGGTCGCGCTCGTCGAGCAAATCAAAGCCGCCAACGTACCAGCCATCTTCGCCGAGAACGTACAGAGCGCCCGCCTCATGGAACGCATCGCCCAGGAAGCAGGTGTGAAGATCGCGCCCACCCTCTACTCCGATGCGCTTGGCGAATCGGACAGCGAAGGGGCTACATATCTCGCGATGATACGGTACAATATAACGACCATAGTGACGGCATTAAAGTAGAAACAATGCAAGGCTTGTACTTACCATACGGACGCCGACGGCATGTCGAAGGCACCCCCGACGCACCAGCAGTTTTGGTGCGTCAACTGCGTGCTGGGCACCCGGGCGCCGATACCGATGCGCTAGAAGGCATCGACCTCTCCGTACCGAGTGGCTCGCGGGCCGCACTGGTCGGCTCAAACGGCGCGGGCAAATCGACACTGCTCAAAGCCATCGCGGGGCTGCTGCCGATACGCTCCGGCCAGATCTTCGTGTTTGGCAAACCAGTTGGCGTCTGCCACCAGCGCGTCGCCTACCTGCCGCAGCGGGGCGACCTCGATTGGCGCTTCCCCGTCAGCGTGCGGCGCCTCGTGCTCACCGGGCGCTACGTCCACCTCGGCTGGTTGCGTCGGCCATCGCGCGCCGATTGGGCGATCGCCGACGAAATGCTCGAACAACTCGGCATCGCCGACCTCGCCGACCGACAGATCGGCGAACTCTCCGGCGGCCAACAGCAGCGTGCGCTCTTTGCGCGGGCCTTGGCGCAGCAAGCCGACCTGCTTCTGCTCGACGAACCGCTCAACGCCGTCGATACCAACACGCGCGAAGTCATCGCCAACGTGCTGGAGAAACTTCACCAACAAGGCAAAACCTTCATCATCGCCACGCACGACCTTGGTCGCCTCGAAGCCGATTTCGACCAAGCACTCTACCTCAGCGGGGGGCACATGGTGCCACCTCCGCCTGGCTCGTTTGTCGCCCCCGCCCTGCAGCAGGAGATCGTATGGACTGGCTCGTAGCGCCCTTGCGCTACTCGTTTATGCAGACTGGCCTCATCGCAGTAGCGCTTGTGGGCCTCACCTGCGCCTTGCTGGGTGTCTACGTTGTGCTGCGGCGCATGGCCTTCATCGGCGATGCGCTCTCCCACACCGTGTTGCCCGGCCTCGTGGTCGCCTATTTGCGCGGCTGGAACCTGCTCACCGGAGCAGTCATCGCAGGCATACTGACCGCGCTCGGCATCAGTTGGCTCTCGCGCCGCAGCGAAGTGCGCGAGGACACGGCGATCGGCGTCATGTTCACGGGGATGTTCGCGCTAGGCATCTTGCTCATCAGCACCGTGCGCTCGTTTCGCGATCTCTCGCACATGCTGTTCGGCAACATCCTGGGCGTCACACGGGGTGACCTGATCTTCATCGCCATCGTAGCCGCCCTCGTGGTGATCGTCCTGATCGTCTTTCACAAAGAACTGGAACTCACCTCGTTCGACCCGACCCACGCCGAAGTGATCGGGTTGCGCGCCGATACGCTGCGCACCGTACTGCTCGTACTGCTCGCGTTGGCGGTAGTTGCGGGGATTCAAGCGGTGGGGGTGGTGCTGACCAGCGCGCTGCTCGTGACACCTGCGGCCACAGCGGCACTGCTCACCAATCGGCTGCCACGCATGATGGTCCTTGCGACGGTGATCGCGGTCGGCTCGGGGATCATCGGGCTGTATGCCTCGTACTATTTTGAGGTATCGTCGGGGGCGGCGATTGTACTCTCGTGTACGGCCTGTTTCGCCATCGCGTGGCTGTTTCGCACCATTCGCACAAGCCAATAGCCGCTAGGCACGGCGCTGACACGACTGGCACACGCCGTAGATCTCAAGCCAGTGGTCATCGACGCGGAAGTTCAGCCGTCGTGCCAGACCACCCATCAGCGCATCGATATCGCAGCCCTCGAACGCCGCGACCATCCCGCAATGCTTGCACACCATGTGGTGCTGGTGGCCCTGCTCGACAGGCACATAGGCATGATCGTCGTTGGTGGAATCCTTCTCGGGACTCCAGTGCACGCGGGCAAGCCAACGGTCGGCTAAAAGCAACTCGACCGTGCGATAGACGGTTGCCCGCCCGATCGGCCCCTGTTCGCCTCCCACATCGCGGAACAACTGCTCGGTAGTGAACGGCTGGCTATACTGGACGATCCTATCAAGAATCACGCGCCGAGGTTCGGTCACCCGGTGACCGTGCTCGCTCAAATGCGTGAGTACATGCGAAACCCAGGACATAGCCATCTCCTTCAATACCTTTGCAATTCAAATACGTCCAAGCAGATGCTGGCCAGGAGCCTTCCCAACCAAAGCGAAACGTGCCGCTATCAACATCAGCATAGCTTATTGTGAATTAGTCTCATTATAGCATGCTCCTCAGCGATGTGAAGGCGGGAACATAAACGTTCCCTAAAGAAGCGGCCATAATACGAGCAGAGTTGATAACAAGGGCTTAATCTTTGTTCTGTAAACTATACCCATGACAAAACATGCAGCCGAAGCCCGCAGCAATCTGTACCGTGCGAGAATAGCGCAAGATACGCCCTAGCAAAAGGCGATACAATCGGTACAATACAGAGATACAAATTCAATGGAGGATATATGACTCAGGAACAGAAAACGAATAACAAACAACGTTCAGCAACCGAAATAATTGTGGCCGAAGGGTTTGACCTCACAGCTCCGTCCTCGTCCGAGCCACCATCGTTGCCGATGGTGCGTGATGTGGTCATTCGAATGCCCACACGCCATAACACCAAGTTGCAGCAGATCATCGACCGCGTCAATCAAGACGACGAACTGTATATGTTCTGGCGCTGCGCCAACATCAACGCCGTCGATCGCTTGGGAATGAGCGACCATGGCCCCGTTCACGTACAGATCGTCTCCAACATCGGCCTCAAACTGCTGCGCCTGTTGATCAACCAGGGCATTGTGCCGAGCATCGTGACCAACCACGCGCTCACCAACGACGACGCTGAGATCGTCGTGGTGCTCGGCGCGCTCATGCACGACCTCGGTATGGCCATTCACCGCGACGATCACGAACGCTTCAGCCTGATCCTGGCCACGATGAAGCTACGCGAACTGCTCGACGGCATCTACGATGTCGCCGCCCGCACCGTGATAATGTCCGAGGTGTTGCACGCGATCATCTCGCATCGCTCCGATGGCCGACCGCTCACGCTGGAGGCGGGCGTGGTGCGCATCGCCGATGCGCTCGACATCGCCAAGGGTCGCTCGCGCATCGCGTTCGAGGCGGGCAAGATCAATATTCACTCGCTATCGGCGGCGGCTATCGACCATATCGAAATTCAGCAGGGCGATCACAAACCCGTGCGCATCGTGGTTGATATGCTGAACTCGGCGGGAGTCTTTCAGATCGATGAGCTCCTGAAGGAGAAACTGAGTGGTTCAGGTTTGGAGCCCTACATGGAGATTGTGGCGACCATCAAAGGCGAGACCGAGAAGAAACTGGTCGAAGTCTTTCGCGTTTAAGCCCCAAGCACACAACGAAGGCAGGTGCAGCGAACCATTCCCCATCGCCGCACCTGCCTTTGAGCATCGTTCGCCTACACGTGGGGCAGCACCTGCTCCGCGAAGGCGCGCAGTCCATCGATATCATCGAGATCGAGCCACTGAAGCATCAACTCCTCGGCCCCGACCGCCGCGTACGATTTGATCTGCGCTATCACCTCATCGGCGGTGCCTGTGAAGAGCGTGCGCTCCTTGCGCAGGGTTGCCGTCAACTGATCAAGCGGCAGGTCGGCATACTCGGGCGTGCGCTGGCGGATGCCGCTCAGTTTGCGCTCAAGTGCCGCGTTATCCCGCGCGAAGTACAGGCCACCCATCATCGTGCGGCGCAGCGAACCAGGCTCGCGGCCCTGCTCGGCCAGCAACTCGTTCAGGCGGGCGTTGCGCTCGGCGAACGCCTCGGGCGTGAGGTACACGCCGTTCCAGATCGTCGCGTAGCGTGCGGCCAGCGGCAGCGTGCGCTTCGGCCCGTTCCCGCCGATCAGGATATCTGGCCCACCAGGGCGCTGCGGGCGGGGCAGCAACGTCGCACCGCGCAACTGGTAGAACGACCCCTCGAACGTGACCGGCTCGTCGCTGTTCAGCAACAGCTTCGTCACCTCAAGCGCCTCCTCCAAGCGCGCCATACGCGTGGGGATATCGCCCAAGTTATGGCCGAACAGCGTGTGCTCGCGCTCCTGCCAGCCTGCGCCAAGCCCGAGAATCATGCGGCCACCGCTCAGATCGTCGATAGCGGCGGCTTGGCGCGCTAGGATCGTCGGCTCGCGGAACGACACTGGTGCCACCAACGGCCCAAAATGCACGCGCTTGGTGTGGCTCGCCAGGTACGTCAGCGAGACGATCATCTCAAGCGATTCTTTATCCGGCGGAACACTGTTGGTATAGTGGTCCGAGCGAAATACGCCAGCAAAGCCAAGTTCCTCTGCCTCGGCGATCAGCCGCTGCCAACGTGGCCACGTCAGCCCATCCTGCCCCTCGATCATCAGTGAGATGGCTGTCATAATCCCTCCGCTGCATAAAACAATCTGTCCCATTGTAGCGCATCTTTTTGAGCGGGTGTACAGGCCAGATGTACGGTAAACGCTTGTTTCGCCACTTCATACCAAGTCCGATTGGATCGTTGTCATTTCAAAATGGTTTTAGCGCATCGTTTTTTTCACTGTTCTCATGGTCATTTCGAGCGAGCCACTAGGCGACGCGAGAAATCTCGTCGTTCTGCATTGTCGTGCGCTTTGAGATCGCTCCCCAATCGCTTCGCTCAGGGCTTCGACCGTTCGAGATGACAGTGCTTTTCGTTGAGAGGAAAGAGGCGCATCTACTCAATAGTCCGGTTCTGCATTGCTGCCGCAGGCTAAAACGAGTTTGTTACTGACATTGTCCAACCAAATTTGGTATCATTATTTGCTCCAACCTCACGAAAACACGGCAAAAAAAATACGAGACCAGCGGCTCTCTAACCACCGGTCTCGTCGAAAATACACCAAGATGTATTACCGTCGCAAACGCGGGTCGAGCGCATCGCGCAGACCATCGCCCAGCAGGTTAAAGCCCAGCACATTCAGCATAATCGCCAGACCAGGGAAGAACACCAAGTGCGGTGCGCTAAAGACCTGGTTACGCTCAGCGCTCAGCATCGCGCCCCACTCAGCCGTGGGAGGCTGCGCGCCCAAGCCCAGGAACGACAGAGCCGCCGTCTCCAGGATCGCAGTACCAATACCCAGCGTCGCCTGAACGATCAGCGGCGTAATCGCGTTTGGCAGAATGTGTCGGAACAGCACGCGCCACGTTTGTACGCCAAGCGTTCGCGCCGCCTGAACATACTCCTCCTGCTTGGCGGAGAGCACGCTCGCCCGTAACACGCGCGCGTACGCCGGGATCGACACGATCGCGATCGCCATCATCGCATTCAACAAACTTGGTCCAAGCACCGTCACAATCGCAATCGAAAGGATCAGCGAAGGGAAGGCCAGCACCACGTCGAGCAAACGCATGATGAGGTTATCGACCCAGCCGCCGAGGTAACCCGCGACCGCGCCCAGAATCACCCCAAAGAACATCGACAGGCCCACGGTGAAGAAGCCAACCGTGAATGAAATGCGGGTGCCATACACCAAACGGCTGAACACATCGCGCACGTTTCCGTCGATACCGAGTAAATGTTGAGGTTGATCGGCTGGGCAGCCGAGTAGATGAATACACGGGGGATCGCGTCGCTTCACATTTTCAACGCCGATCAACACGCGATTTGGGTCGTATGGAGCAATTTGCGGAGCAAAAATCGCAGTCAACGCGAGAAGTGTCACAATCACAAGGCCAATAATCGCTGAGCGTTGGCTCAAAAATGAGCGAAACGTCTTACGCCATAGCGATTCTGGTGGGCGAGTGACTGTCTCCGCCTGCAAAGTCGTCGAACTAGTCGTCATAATATTAGATGGCTCTTAAGGTATATACGTGCGTCGGTTCTCCACTGCGAATACCCTGGTTCGCCGATACGCGTATATGCGGTGAACAAACGTCATAGTAGCTCAGTACACGCATTGCATCGTCCAGCTGAGCATGATTTGATAGTGAGCAGGTAGCCCGCGTTTGCTAATCGAGCCGAATTCGAGGATCGAAATAGGCATACGACAAATCGACGAGCAAATTGGCAAGCACATAGCCAAAGGCGATCACCAACGTAAACGCTTGAATGACCGGATAGTCGCGTGCGGTAATGGCATCGTACAGAACACGGCCCACGCCAGCGAGGTTGAACACCGTTTCGGTGAGCACCGCGCCACTGAAGATGGCGCCAAGTTGGAGGCCAATAATGGTCACAATAGGCAGGAGTGCGTTTCGGAACGCATGCCAGAGCACCACGCGCCGCTCAGACAAGCCTTTTGCGCGAGCAGTGCGCACATAATCCAGGCCCAGCACCTCGATCGTGCTTGAGCGAGTCATACGTGCAATAATCGCAGTCGGGATCGTGGCCAATGCTAGCGCAGGCAGAATCAGGTGTTGAACAGTATCAACAAAGACCTTCCATTGACCCGTGATCACCGAGTTAAAGAGATAGAAGTTGGAGATAAATTGAGCAATGTTCCCGCCGATAGAGTTGGCTGAAATTTCCCAACCGAATACTTCGTAGAAGGGCTTGGAATCGATACCAGCCGTGAGGCGGCCTGAAGGCGGCAACCAGAAGGGCGTATCCTTCAATAAAAGCGCAAAAATATACGCTAATATCAAACCAAGCCAGAACACTGGCATCGATACACCAATATTCGCCACCATCATGGTGCCAACATCGAAGATCGAATTGCGGCGCACAGCCGAAATGATGCCTGCTGTCACACCGAAGATCGACGCAATGATGATAGCAACCACGCCCAACTCGATCGTAGCTGGCAGGCGCTCGATAATCAGCGTTGTCACGGGGCGCTTGTAGCGGAGCGACTCGCCAAAGTCACCCTGGAGCACATCGCCCATAAACACAAGGAACTGAACTACAACCGGTTTATCGAGACCCTTCTCCCGATTAAAGCGCTCGCAGATTTCCGGAGTTGCTTTCTCGCCCAACATCGCTGTGCAGGGGTTGCCAGGGATCAGGCGCGCCAGCACAAACGTCAACGCTACCACGCCAATCAGCACAGGTAGCGAGATGATCAAGCGTTGCAGAATGTAACGACTCATCCAACCAAACCTTACATAATGTCGAATGATGAATAGCAAGTGCCATCGAGAGTTGTGCGCGCATGCAAACCCTCGATGGCATTGCTTTAGCTCTCTACAGAGCGATTACTCCGCGTTCAGGAACGAGCCCCAAAGTGCTGCGAAGTAAGTGAAGTCGCCAACGCGGCCAACGTGGTACGGGCTTGCCAAGTCCCAAGCTGCCCAGTACGACATCACCACGTCGTTGGCGTCGAAGTCCGAGCCGTCGTGGAACTTCACGTTCTCACGCAGCTTGCAGGTCCAGCTCATCAGATCGTCGCTGGGCGTGCACTCGGTCGCCAAGGCCGGGATCACAGCGGTGCCACCTGGCTCGTAGGCCAACAGCGACTCGCTGATGCGCTGGCAGATGCGGAACGACTCGCCGTCGCTCTCATCGGCGCAGTAGAAGCCTGCAGGCTCAGCGTTCTGCATCCAGATGAAGGTGTCGCGATCGCCAGGAGTCATCATCTCGAAGCGCTCGTTGCCCAGCGGGCTGGTGTTCGCGTTCTGAACATCAGCGCGGAAGGCCACAGCCGAACCACCGTGAGCGATCGGCACCATAGGCACGTGCTCGCGGATAGCGTTGTTGGCGGTCACGTAGAACGGATCGCGCTCCTCGAAGGTAGCCTTCGAAGCACCCTCGCGCAACGCCTCGGTGATGTCATCGAAGCGGTTGCCGAACTGCGGCGACGAGCCAGCGCCGAAGTGGTAGTCCAAGAAGTTGGTCACTTCGGGGTAGTCGGCGCCCCAGCCCAACAGGTGCAAGCCTTCCAGCTTACCAGCGTTCGCTGCGTCGATGAAGGCAGCCGATTCCATCAAGTTGATGTTCGCCTTGATGTTCAGGTTCTCCTGCAACTGAGCCTGGATGTCCTGGGCAACCTGTGCAGGCTGCGGCAGGTAACCACGCACCACGTCGCGGAACGACAGAGTGGTCTCGAAGCCATCCGGGTAGCCAGCCTCGGCCAGCAACGCGCGAGCAGCCTCGACGTCGAACGGATACCACGGCTCGCCCGAGCAGGCGTGTGCCAACGAGCACGGCGTGAAGTAGTTCGCAACCGACGAGCCAGCCGGGTAGAAGTTATCGACAATGCGCTGCTTGTCGATCGCCATAGCAATAGCCTGGCGAACCTTCTCATTGTCGAACGGCGGGGTCGTGTTGTTGATACCGAGATAGAACGTGCTCAACGCCGGGCGCTCCAGCAACTGCAGGCTCGGGTCGTTCTTGACAGTCTCGATATCCTCAGTACCAACGTTGTCGATACCATCGACCGTGCCCGACTGCAGCTCCAGCAAGCGCTGTGCGGCCTCGGTGCTCCAGCGGATGATCAGGCGCTCGGGGATAGCCTTGTCGCCCCAGTAATCTTCGTTGCGAACCAGGACGATGCTCTCGCCACGGTTCCAGGCCTCCAGCTTGTAGGGGCCGGTGCCGATCGGCTTGTCGATCAGGTCGCCGGTGCCACCGGTCGACTCGATGTACTCGCGCGGGGCGATCTGGAAGGCGGCGAACGCCAACTTGGCCTCGAAGGCCGGGTCGACGTTGCAGAGCGTGAACTTCACAGTGTGGCTATCGAGAGCAGCGATCTCCTTCAGCATACCGGTGTAGGAACCACCACACTCGTTAGCGGCAGCAACCAACAGACCGTTGTTCTCCGTCAAGCCACCCTGGCTACCAGCCGGAGGTGTGGTCTCTTCGGTTTCAGTGGCCTCTTCGGTTTCAGCGGTTGCTTCAGGAGCAGCCGTAGCTTCAGGAGCAGTCGTCGGCGCAGGCGCAGCTGTCGCCGCTGGGGCACTTGTCGGAGCCGCGGCTGGGGTGCTACCACCACAAGCCACAAGAATTGGGACCAATAACGCGAATAACAGTGCGACTGCACCGCTTCGACGCCAGGAAAGACGCGATTGAGTCATTCTTGACATTCCTTTCCGAATTCTCCGGGACAAATCAGCTCAATCGTTGGCTGATGATATGACAGAAACGCCCATGTACCTTCGCTAAACACGGCCTGGCGCGCACAGAACCTTGTCTTGCACAGGTATAATCATGAGACGTTTAGTCCACAAGAGCACAAACCTGAATATACTCTACGGAATTGCGGGCTACACCATTCCCAAGGAGAAGTAATGAAGAAGAGTGTTGCCGATGATATAGAATTTTAGTTTGTTGACTGAGATTCCCTACTTTTCCAGTTGTTCACAACAAGGTACTATAGCAGGATTTAGACCTTAGAATGAGTGTTGTGCAGTATAGAACTCGAACCTAAGAATTGTCAAATTTTGTTAAACTTGTGATCATCACGTGGTTTCGATATAATAGCGCCGATGCGATCGCTAATCATCACTGCCATTGTAGCGCTATCGTTAGTGCTCCCAAGTACTGCTACTGCTCGCCCATTACCGCAGATAAGCGAGTTGACGATCGGTATCTCAGGACAAGGTCGTCCCATTACTGCGGTACGCATCGGGAATGGCCCTCGCAAGTTTGTTCTGCTAGGTAACACACACGGTGGCCCCGAAGCTAACACATATCGGCTTGTGACTGCACTTGCCGAGCATTTTCGTGCGCATCCCGAGGAAGTGCCAGCGAGCGTCAGTTTGTACATCGTTCCGACCATAAACCCCGATGGTCTGTACATTGGCACACGCTTTAATGCCAATCAGGTCGATCTCAACCGCAATATGAACACCAACTTCGATAGTTGCCCCGAAAACGATTGGGGGATGTATGTTCAAGGCGCACGAGGGATCGAATCGTACACGGGCGGAGCGTATGTCGATTCCGAGCCGGAGACGCGGGTGGCGCGTGCGTTCCTGTTCGATGCAGCTGGTGTGATCTTTTATCACTCCGATGGCGGTGATGTGTTCCCCGCATTCTGCGAACACCCACCCTCGATCACGCTGGCACAGCGCTACGCCGAGGCGACTGGGTATCGCTACGACCGCTTCTGGCCGAACTATATGATCACTGGCGGTATGCACGATTGGGCCGGTAGCTTGGGTATCGCCGCGATCACCCCCGAGCTGTTCACCGGCACCGAGCCGGATTTCGAGGAAAACCTCGCGGGTGTGCGCATGGTGCTCGCGCATGCCGAGGAACTGCTGCCGCTCCCCGCCGACCAAGAGGTGAACGGTATCCACGTGCCCGCCCTGATCTGGCGTTTCTGGCAGATGCACGGCGGCCTCGAACGGTTCGGCGCTCCGTTGGCGCCGCCCCAAACGACAGAAGGTCTTGTGCGCCAATATTTCGAGCGGGCTGTGTTCGAACTCAACCCCGAGCAAGCCGATACGCCCTACCACGTGCAACTCGCCCCGATCGGTCGGGAGGCGGCTGCCGAGCGTTTTGCGCCCATCACCACGCCCGATCCCGAGCTACGCTACTTCCCCGAAACAGGCCACACCCTGCGGGCTGGCTTCCTCGATTACTGGGAACGGAGCGAGGGTCAATTGCTGTTCGGCTACCCACTCTCCGAGGAGTTTGAGGAACGCACCACCGATGGTCAACGGCGCATTGTGCAGTACTTTGAGCGCGCCCTATTGCAGTATGATGATGAGCGAGGCGTCACCCTCGATGCGCTCGGTTGGACCACCCTCATCCGCGAACAACTGCGGAACTCTCCACAGGCCCATCAGATTCGCTGAGACATCCCCTGGTTGTGCTGTCAATGCGAATCGCTTTTCGCTTCCCGACGCTGTATCGTTCTTCCCCGATACATTCCAATTAAATGCGGCTAATGTTCTCGCAGATTCTTGATAAAATCTTCGTTTATTGAAGTACTACACAAATAAGTGGTTTTCGGCATAGTAACCAATCATGCTTGCCCTGCGTCTATGCCTTTGTTATACTAATTTATGCCCGCCTTATGAATTCTGCGCATTTTGCTCCCCGTGCGCACGATTTAACGTTAAGGAACGACCATGGCTAGGCTGTCGGTTGTTATCAACGGCGAATCTCGCACGTTGCCGCTTACAGAAAAAGGTCTTCGAATAGGGCGTGCGCTTGATAACGATGTCGTTCTCAACCATGCGATTGTTTCGCGTCATCACGCTCTCATCGCGCTTCGTGGCCGCGATGCCTGGGTCGTTGATCTTGATAGCCGCAACGGTGTATTCGTTAATCGCCTGCGCATCAAAGAAGAGCAACTGAGCGATGGCGACGTCGTGCAAATCGGTCCTTTTGAGTTCACCTTCGAGGATCGTGCCGCGCAAAGCGTTGTCCTCGACGATAACCGATATTTTCCGCTCGCCGCCGAAGCACGCCACATTGAAGCGAACGAACTGCCGGAACTCGCGCTCGATCTACGTGAGTTTTACCGCATTAGTAAGCGCCTAAACGCCATCATCGATCTGCGCGAACTGTTCGATGCAGTGATGGAAGAGGTGTTGCGCTTGGTGCCCGCTCAGCGCGGCCTCCTTATGCTGCGCAAAGGCACTGAGCTCGTTCCAATGGTGATCTATCCACCCTCACAGGGCGATGTCGCGCTCAGTTCCACCATCGCGCACAAAGCGCTCTCCGGCAATGAAGTGGTGTTGACGCGTGACGCTCGGCTCGATTTCGCCGGCTCCGATAGCATCATCAGCGCCAATATCCGCTCGGCTGTGTGCGCGCCACTGATCAGCGAGAACCGTACGATCGGTCTGATCTACGTCGATGCACCAGGGCGCGACCAGTTCGACGAACGGGATCGCGACATGCTCGCGGCGCTCGCCAACCAAGCAGCCATCAACATCGAGCGGGCGCGTCTCTCCGAAGAACTGCGCCAACAGGCTCGCCTGCGCCAAAACTTCGAGCGCTTCATGTCGCCCAATATCGCCAAGTTGATGGCCAGTTACGTCACACAACACGGCCAACTGTGGGAGCCGCAAGAGCTCGTCGTGAGCGTGCTGTTCTCCGATGTGAAGGGCTTCACTACGCTCTCCGAGCGCCTCTCGCCTCGCGAGGCGCAGGACCTTCTGAACGAGTATTTTCACGAGATGACCGAAGTGATCTTTAAACACAACGGTACGCTCGATAAATACATCGGCGATGGTATTATGGCCGTCTTCGGCGCCCCACAACTCGGTGATCCCATCCCTCCCGAAGTCTCGGCGGAGCAAGCCGTCAGCGCCGCGCTCGATATGATCGCCTCGCATCGGCGCTTGATCGAAAAGCTCGATCCCGCAAAACGCTTCCAATTCCGCATCGGCATCAACACCGGCACCGTGTATGCTGGCTTCTTCGGCACGCGCCAACGCCTCGAATACACCGTGATGGGCGATACCGTCAACACTGCCTCGCGGCTTGAGGGTCGCGCCGAACTGAACTCGGTGCTGATCAGCGAAGCCACCCGCCTCGCGCTCGGCGATCGGTTCGTGCTTCAAGAGATGGGCCAACTTGAGCTAAAAGGCAAACAACAACGTGTTCAGACCTATCGCGTACAAGGGCGCCGTTAATTTCACATCGAGTTCGGCGCTTTCGTACGCGATACCCCCAAAAATCATTTGCACCTTGTGATTGATAGCATATAATGGTATTACACACGCCAATGTCTGGCGTTTAAGAATAGATACATTTGAGCGTAAGATACAGCGGTTTCCCCTTCTGTTGTCGATAGATAAGCTCGTGCATAGCACGTTGTGCTGGCGTTTGTTGTGGGATGGATGTGCAACACTAGCTGTCATTCTTTTTCTCATCTCACAGTTCCCTGGCTGATCCATTCCCGATTTGCTCTGGCGATGGCACTGCTCTAGAGACACTAAACCCGCGATATCTTCTGCTCACAACGGAGCGTTGCTATGCCTGTTGTGGTTGGGATACGATTTAAGGATTCTGGCAAGATTTATTTCTTCGATCCAAACGGCTACGATACTCTCACCCAAGGTGATCACGTTATTGTGGAAACGGTGCGCGGTCTTGAGCTCGCCAAGGTTGCGATCGGCCCGCACGAAGTTGGGGAAGAAGAAATTGTTGGAGAACTCCGCCCGGTTGTACGGTACGCCGAGGACACCGATTTTGAGCGTATGCGCTTGCTGAGCGCGCGACACAATGAAGTTCTCGCACGCTGTGCCGAAAAAGTCGCCGAGCACGATCTCCCTATGCGGCTCGTCAAAGCCGAATACAGCTTCGACGGCTCGCGCTTGACGTTCTACTTCACCGCCGATAAACGAATCGACTTTCGGGCGTTGGTGCGCGATTTGGCCCGTACCTTCCGCACACGTATCGAGCTACGCCAGATCGGCCCGCGCGACGAAGCAAAGCTGCTTGGTGGCATCGGTCCCTGTGGTCGCACGCTCTGCTGCGCCACGTTCCTGCCCGATTATGCCCGTGTGTCCATCAAGATGGCCAAGGATCAGGATTTGCCCCTGAATCCTAGCAAAATCAGCGGCGTCTGTGGTCGCCTGTTGTGCTGCCTCTCCTACGAGCACGAGCAGTACATTCAGATCAAGAGCGAATTGCCCCGCAAAGGGAGCTGGGTGCAGACTCCCGATGGCCCGGGTGAAGTGGTGGCCGTCAATGTGGTGCGCGAAACGGTCACTGTCGAGCTGGCTGGCAGCGGCGTACACGAGGAGTATCAGCCGAGCGTGCTCACCGAGGCGACTCGTCGTGTAGGCGAGGTTGCCCGCAGCCGCAACGACGAAGGTATCACGCCCGCCGCCCGCGAGCGTCGTGAAGCTGCTGCCGAGCAGCGTTCGCGCCGCGAAAGCAAGAATAGTGGTGAGCGCCGCCTGTTGCGCGATACGATGGAAGACCCCGAAGTGCTTGAGGCGCTCGCACTGCTCGAAGAAGGTTTTGACGATCGAGAGGCAGGCCAACTCGACAATTACTATCGCGAATCTGGTGAGTCACGCGAAGCGCGTACTACAGATACTCGTCAAACATCCTCGCAAAAAACACCTCGTCAAGATCTCATGCCCTCAAGTGAAATACAACCAACGCAAGAAGCAATAGAACAAGATCAAGAAGATACAACTACGGGAGAAGGTCGTAGCCAATCGCAACGACGTCGTCGGCGCCGTGGAGGTAAACAAGGCGGCGGAAAGTAGATGTATCTACTAAAACACGGTAAAAATGCGAGTTACGGTACAGATGTGGTAAAGTTACGGTACAGATGTGGTAAAAAAGTGTGGCAATCGTTCAAATAGACTATTGCAAAAGTGCAAAAAGTGTGATACCATCCATGGTATGTTCAATGGTTTGGTTTCCACGAGACGCCTCAGACCCCTCCTGTACCCCCAGGACGAGTGCTCCACCGCTTCATCGTTCCCCAAGCCATGGACAAGCTGTTTCTTTTCTTTCGTTAAGGAGTGATGCTAGCGATGAGCTACGCGGACAAAACCCTCACGTGTCGGGATTGTGGGATGGATTTCGTTTTTACGGCTGGCGAGCAGGAGTTTTATGCACAGAAGGGGTTCACCAACGAACCGACCCGTTGCCCTTCCTGCCGACAAGCTCGTAAAGCGAGTGGTGGGCACAGCAGCTACGGACGCGACAGCTACGGTGGACGTGATAGTTATGGGGGTGGTCGAGACAGCTACGGCAGCGGCGGTGGCCGCGGTGGCTTCGGTGGTCAGCGCGAGCTGCACACTACCACTTGCGCCTCCTGTGGTAAGGAAGCACAGGTTCCGTTCATTCCCCGCGGCGATAAGCCTGTTTACTGCTCGGATTGCTTCCAGCAGCAGCGCCGTTCTTCGCCCCGTTGGTAAGCTCTGGTAAGCCAGACTGAACACAAAATGGCGGTCTACTCGTATCGAGTAAGCCGCCATTTTGTTGTGTTTACCCTCAAGATTGCGCTTCAATAGACTATTGAGGATTCAACGCCTCGAAACATGTGATATCGAGGCGTTGTACACAACAATACCTCAATATCACAATATTCTAGCTTGAAGATCCGTTTAACTTCCGTTTGCTCCAAT
>CALKHR010000142.1 GCA_937988885.1 uncultured Roseiflexaceae bacterium
AAGTGAAGAATCTCTCTGTCTCGTGCGGCCTTGGGCGTTTTCTTGACTCGTTCATACCAAAGATTACACAGATTTGTTTGGAAGATACCGAGGGAGGAACATGAAGGAAAGCATCGCACTGAGAGTCATTCTGAACGAGCCGCTAGGCGAAGTGAAGAATCTCTCTGTCTCGTGCGGCCTTGGGCGTTTTCTTGACTCGTTCATACCAAATCCGGTTAGACAGTGTCACTATAAAACCCGTTTTAGCCTGCGGCAGCAAGGTACTTTCTTCTTTTTGTGATGTCGATGCGCTGCTACGCGCAGCGCATCGACACCACATTCCATGGAAATAGTGGTATCAATCTAACGCCAAAGCAATGTTGTTCAGCAAGTGTGTTGATTCTGTAAGCAATCATTCGGATTTGGTATGATGTCGAGACGCTGCTACGCGCAGCGCCTCGACATCACTTGCCAGGGTGAGGCTGCTATCGCTTAAAACGCAGGATCGCGTCGTTCTGAAGATGTCGATTGTGTGAGTAATCACCCGGATCTGGTATCAGATGTCATTTCCACGCAAATGTGCTGCGCAGGCCCGTTGTCACGCCTTGCGGTACGGGACGGTTCAGGGAGTGGGGAGAGGTTATGGTGGCAAATGGCAGTATGAACTGCGGGAGGTGGTAGGACATTCACCCTGTCACCTTGTCACCTTATTACCTTGTCAAACGCTGCGCACCCGCGCCACACCGCTAACCCTGCAAGCGCTTCCGCATCCGTTTATACAGCAACGAAACCACCGGGCGTTCTTGTCCCAAATGCTCCTGAACGACTTGTTGCACGGACTGCGGCGTCAGGCCTACGTAGGGGTACTCGCCGGGTAGCACCGTCACAACCGGGCCATAGTCGCAATAATCTTGACATTTGGTCAATGCGACCTGCACCGAACTATCCAAGCCAGCGTCATCGAGGGCGGCGTGTACAGCGCGCAAAATGTGTTTGGTTCCGGCCTTCGCGCAGTGCTTCCCAGCACAAACAGCCAAGCAGGGGCGCTCTAAGCGGGCTAATTTCTCTACTTTGCGGGGTTTATCGTACTTCGACATGCGTTCTGGAATTGCTCCTACCTAAGCCCAAAAGCTTAGTGATAAAGGCCCACCGAGGCAGCCTGTGACACAACAAATAGCCTCGTCGTAAGCGTGACCAGGAGCCAACTCCATCAGGCGCACTGCTCTAGGCGAGTCACCGCGTATTGCGGATACGGATAGGTATCTTCACTCTTTGAGCTATGGATCGTCTCGACATGGTGCGAGAGCGTGACATGCGCCTCGTAGGCGCCGCGCTCAGTGCCGTCGGGCGAGATGTAGTCGATGCGCACATCGGCCCAGGGCAGACCGTTATCGTCCTCTGGACCCTCCGCCAGCACTTCACCCGTTTTGAGGTACGAGATCCACGACCAACCGAACTTAACGAACAGTTCGCGCTCGGCGGTCTGCAAAAAGGCGCTATCGAAGCCCGCCCAACCGCGATAGTGATCGTAGAGCTGAACGGCATCGCACTGTCGATCAAACAGCAGATCGGCCTGCTCCCGCTCGATATAGGCCCAATAGCGAAATTCGGGGAGATCCAGCAGCGTCGGCGCGAACACGTGCCCGCCAAAATGGCTCACCCGCCAGACCCGCAACTGCCCTTGCGATTGGTCGGCCAGCTGCCGCAGATAACGATAGATCGGGAAACCGAACTTGGCACAGGCCGCATCTACCGAGCCGTGCGTGCAGACCATCAGGTCGCGCGTAGTGGCGGATAGCAACAGGTATTCGTCGAAGCGGGGCAAATCCTCCGGCGCGACGAGTTGCGCCCAGCAGAGCGGGCCGTACAACTCCTCCGGCACCAAGTACTCCTGCTGTGTAAACTCTGCGAAATGGCCCTGTGGGCGACGGTAGGAGATCACGCGGCGAAAGCCCGACAGCGAATAGGCGCGATCCGGCGCGATCGCCAACCAGGTGCTACGGATCGGCTCGCCACGCTCATAGGATTCGATCACCAGTGCGCGAAAATCCAGCAACTCTTGCGGCAGCACGCCGGGCGTATCGTACATTGTCTCCGGCCAAGGCAGCGGAATCTCGACCGCCAACACATGCTCGTAAGCGTGAGCGTGGCCCGCCGGATCAAGACTGGCTTGACGGGCGCACAATGAACAGAAACGGGTCAGCGTACTCGCTTCGGTTGCTACAGTCACTGGACGATTCTCCTACGGTGTGCAAAGAGAGCACTTGCCACACAGCTCAACCAAGCCATCCAGAACCAACCAAGAGCAACAAACGATGTATGAACTCTATGACTTAGGTTCTACTAACAAGGTGCTTTAGTCTATGAGAATATCGCATATTTGTCAAGCGTTTGCTTGCATAACGACAAAGCCAGCAGCGAGCGCGCCTATAGCGCTTTGGAACACCAAATACGAAGGTTTGCGTTGCGCCCATCAGCACCGTTAGGCAGCCGAATCTGCCAAAAGAAAACATTCTGTGCTATCATAATGCTACGGCTGCCTGGCATATGTCAGAGACACCGAAGCCCGCATCAAAAGAGGGAATATCCTTGGTACCTGCATCTACGCTGATTCGTTTGAGCCGTTCGGTCGTGGCGCTGCACCTCGCTGCTGCGCTGACGGCCTGCGCATCGTTTGGCGCTCCGCCGCCACCCACAGCAGAGCCAACCAGCGAAGCGACTCGAACGCCGATCACGGTGGAGCCAGCCACTGCGACGGAGCTACCCACCGTCACTTTCACACCAAGCCCAACCTTGACGCCAACCAGAACACCTTCGCCTGAGCCAACGCTGACACCGACATCCACGGACACGCCGACTCCTGAGCCGCCGACGCTGACGCCGACGCCGCCGCTGATGCTGCTGCCAACGCGCGCGCCAACCGTGCCCACACCCGAGGGTGGCGACACGCCTGAGGCCGACGGCACCCCCGAGGCCACCGAGGAGAGCACGCCCAGCGTCACGCCGAGCGCCACTATTACGCCGGAGGATGGCGATGCGACCGCCGAGCCGGAGGGCACACCCACCGACGAGGCAACACCCACGCAGCCCTAACACAGAATCAAACAGCAGTGCGAGTATCTTCCCGCACTGCTGTTGTTTGTCCGCTTGTGAAACGACCGCCTACGCAGGCGCGATCGCCAGTACGCGCAACGGGCTGCCGCTGCCATCGACGATCTTGAGCGGCGCCGCGATCACCACCGCGCCTGTGGGTGGCAACTGATCGAGGTTGCACAGACTCGCCAAGCCGAACTTGCCAGCGCCGTGCATAATCGTGTGGTTCGGGAAGGGCGGATCGAAGCGCCCTGCCTGACCCGCGTCGGTGCCGACCGTCTCCACGCCAACGCCCAACACATCGCGCTCGTAGGCCAAGAAGTGCGACGCCTCCTGGTGGAAGCCCGGGCTATGCGCGCCATCCGGCCCCTCGTTCAAGAAATCCTTGGGATTGGAGCGCTTGCTCCACTCGGTGCGCAGCAGCACCCACGCGCCCGCCGGAATCTTGCCGTGCTCGGCCTCCCACGCCTTAATGTGCTCCACCGTCAGCAAGAAATCGGGGTCCAGCGCCACTTCCTGCGTCACATTGATCACACAGGCGGGGCCGATAAAGCGCTGCGGCGGGATGGTATCGCAGCTATTCTCGGGCAGGTCCTTGCCCGTAACCCAGTGGATCGGCGCATCGAAGTGCGTGCCAGTGTGCTCGCCAAGCGTGATCGTATTCCAGTACCAGCCTGGGCCTGGCTCATTGTAGCGCGAGATCTGTTCGATGCTCAGACCGGGGGACGAAGCGAACATCGGCGGCAAACCGATCACGGGCGTATCCGGCCCCAACGGCTGGGTGAGATCAACGACCTTGAGCCGACCTGCGTTAAGCTCCTCGACGAGCTGGGTGAGGACGCTTGACATACACAACTCCTTGAGATGCCTTGCGCGCTGCAAGGGCATCCCGACTGTCTCTACTGCTTCAGATTCTTCAAATACCGCGCAAACTGAAACCGATTTTCAAGCATCGGGAGGTCGGTCACAAACACGGGTGGCCCCTTCGCCTCGACCTTGGCGACCAGCGTGGTCAACTCGTTGGCGGCCAGCGCCTCTTTGAACGCCGCCACGAACGAATCGAGGTCGCGCACGGTGCTGGTGCGTGGCACACCCGCCGCAGCCGCGATCGCGCTCAAGTCGCTGCCCGTCGATGTGGCGGTGGGGAAACCACCGACCGACAACAGGCTCTCGTTATCGAACACGACGTGCACCAGATTCTTCGGGCGATAGCGGGCCAGGGTGGTCAAACTGCCGAGGTTCATCAGCAGCGAGCCGTCACCATCGAACACCACCACCTTTAATTCGGGGCGACTGAGCGCAATGCCCAACCCCATCGAAGATGCGAGGCCCATGGCGTGTTGAAGGTAAAAAAAGTTCGGGCGATGACCTAGCGACTGCAACTCAGCCGCGACCGCGCCCATAATGGTTACGACGACGCACTGCTCAAGCTCGGCGTAAACAGCTTTCATCGCATCAATTCGCAGCATATCGCCTCCTCACAGGCATAACGAGGAATGGGAGCTATTCTTCCCACATCAGATCGCGGCACAACAGCAGCGCAACGGGCTTCAGCGAAGCCTCGGCCAGCGTCTGCGCCTTGCGGATCGAGCGGGCCACCGACTCGGGATTTTCGAGGCGCATGTAGGGAATATCCAGCGCCTGCAACACACCCTCGGTCACGCCGCCACCCTCGGTCTGCCACGGGTCGCGTTCGCCGAACTCGCCTCGGTAGCTGATCAACATCAGCAGGGGAATGCGGTACAGCCGCGCTATACCAACGATTCCGTTCACGCTCTGCAAAAACCCATGGTTTTGCATCAACAAGGCCGACTTTACGCCCGCCAAATGCGCACCCGCCGAGATGCCTACTCCCTCCTCCTCTTTGGCCAAACGCACCAAAGTCATGTCGGGATCATCATCGGCCATACGCATCAAGTGAACCAGCCATGTCTCGGGCAGCGCCGAAAGCAGGCGGATATCACACATCTTGAGCGAATCATAGATCAACTGGGAATGCGCAATAGATACAGGCATACTATCGCTCCTTTGTGTTGGGGAACCGGCGCGATTGTACTATGCATTCCAACACTGGTCAATCGAACGAGCAGAGCGATATGAGGCGTTGTTGAGGGGAGAATTGGATGACGAGAGGGATGCGCGCAGACTAGCGCTCGGCAGGCACTGTGGCGAACTAAGTTGCAGCGCTGGCACGCCGGGCTTTGTGGCATACCAGCGCGCTCAACAAGGCTCAGAGCACGATCTTGCGGTCGCGAACCAGTTTCTGCTTGGTCTTTTTGTACAACTCATCGTAGTTCATGCGGCCCATCGTGATCTCGTACTTGTAAGCCTGCAGCAGCTTATGTATCTCGGCGTCTAGGCGTTCTTCAACCTGCAATTCATCGGTGATGATCTGCTGAACGGCCAAGCGCAGTTGCGCGTCATCGCTCTGGAACAACACGCCATCGATCTCAGCCAACTGATCCACCAATGTGGCTGAAAGTTGCTCAATCTTCTCGGGGGAAAGTTTCATAGCACGTCCTTACTCGATCACGCATCGGTTTTCCTCGTCCTAACTATACCATGATCGAGGCAATCACATAATAGTGGAGTGGGTGTAGTTCTCAATCGATTGTTGGGGAGCTTCCTTTTCAACGGTCAGTTCTCAAATAGAGTCATTCTGAACGGAGTGCGTAGCACGAAGTGAAGAATCTCTGTGTACCAACAACAACATTCAATGCTAAACATTGCAGCGCTTTGCCGACCTTCTAGGTACCAAATAAGGCTTTCTAATGCCATAAAACGCATCTGACAGGTCAAAATCAATGTGTTTCATTGTCTTCTTTGCGTCAACAATGAGATTCGTCACTTCGCCTGTCGTCAAGATGACGCTGCTGTTTGATGTTTCCTCGTCACCTGGTCACCTTGTCACGCATCTCGCGCTCACTTGCGGAACATACCCCCTTCTGGTACACTGCCAAAAGGGCAGCCGAGCGCTTGTGATCGCTTGGAACTGCCATAACGAAGCGACATCTATCACGTTAAGATACTGTATGGAACGCTCTGAGTACGCCGTCATGGCTGCGGTGGAAGACCGCCACTGGTGGTATGGGGGCATGCGTGCCATCGCCGCATCACTGATCCGCTACGGCTTTGGTCCACGCACGGATCTTCGTATTCTCGATGCAGGTTGCGGCACTGGCGGCAACGCCATCTTCCTACAACGCTATGGCCGTGTTGTCGGTATCGATCTCGCTGCCGATGCGATCACACTTGGCAACCAGCGCCTTCCCGGGCAACTGTTGCGTGGCTCGGTGCTCGAACTCCCCTTCGCCGATGGCAGCTTCGATCTCGTTACCTCGTTCGATGTGCTGTACCATCGCGCGGTGCCCGATGAGCAGCCCGCCCTGCGCGAAACCGCCCGCGTGCTGAAGCCCAATGGTCGGTTGTTGATCCGCCTGCCCGCCTACGAGTTCCTGCGCAGCAAACACGATCGTGCTGTGCATACGCGCCGCCGCTACACATCTCGCGATGTACAGACCCTGCTCGAACAGAACGGCTTCTGGCTCGAACGCAGCAGCTACGTCAATTCGCTGCTGTTCCCGTTGGCGATGGCGCAACGCCTGCTCGAACGACAGCTACCCACGCTCGAACGCGAAGATTCCGACCTGACCCTGCCGAATCCGCTCATCAATGAGTTGATGCGCTGGCCGATGATAGCCGAGGCGGCTTGGCTCAGCCAAGGCGGTCGTTTCCCCTTCGGCCTTTCGGTGATCTGCCTAGCACGAAAAGCTTAAACGTTGCGCTGCACACGCAGCCTATTATTTTGAGATAAAACGTATGCTTGAACAAACACTAGATCGGCTCTCAGCCAACCCAGTCGTCTGGAATGTGCTGCGCCGTGTCGTCGAGAATAACTTTCGTGGCGAGAAAGAGGTGATCGCCCGCGAGTTAGATCCCTGGCGCGAGGTCGGACGCCGCCGCTTCCTCGATTTCGGCTGCGGCACCGGCGAGTTCGCGCCGTGCTTCCCGCCCTCCTGCTATACCGGCATCGATCTCGCCAAGCATTATGTCGAGTTTGCAGGGAAAGCCTACGCTGGCAATTTCGCCGTCGCAAGCGGCATCGCGCTCAGCTTCGCCGATGCAAGCTTCGACGCCGCGTTGGTGATCGGCGTCTTTCACCATATGGACGACGCAATGGTCTACGACAGCGCCGCCGAGCTGTACCGCGTGCTCAAGCCCGGCGCAACCCTGCTGGTCATGGAGGATGTCCCGCCGCCCACGCCTTGGAACGTGGCCGGACACGCCATGCACCTGATCGACCGGGGCGGCCACATTCGCAGCGATAGCGCCTACCGCGCCCTGCTCTCGCCCTTCTTCAACGAGCGACGCTCCTACCATATGCGCAGCGGCATCTGCGATTATATGGTCTATGTACTGGAGCGCCACGCATGAGGCGGTACGTTCAGGTCTACACACTCCTGCTGATCGCGATCGTCCTGACTGTCACGGGTGAGATCCTGCTGAAGCTGGGCATGAATCGCATCAGCGCCGACGTTGGGGCATTCACACCTACGTTGCCCGTTCTGTGGGCGACCTTCACCCAGTGGCGCATCATCCTGGGATTCGCGATGATCTTCGGCGGCTCGATCTTCTGGCTCGGCGTGATCTCGCGCGCCGATTTTTCGTTCGCCTATCCGCTGCTCTCGCTCAGCTACGTCATAGCGCTGATCCCCGCCTACTTCGTGCTGCACGAACAGATCGCGATCCAACGCATCGTCGGTGCGCTAATCGTGGTGGTTGGCGCGTTGGTGATCGGCTGGGAGCGCCCCAAGCCCGAAACTGAGACACTTCAATAGGAACCACTCATGCTGATCTACCTTCTTTTGTTGATTGGAATCTGTCTCACGGTTTCGGGCCAGGTGTTCCTCAAACTCGGGATGAACCGAGTGCGCGCCAAGATCGGCGCCTTCTCCGCCTCCCCGACCGCGTTGTGGAAGACCTTCACCGAGTGGCGCGTGATCCTGGGATTCGCGCTCACCTTCAGCGCCTCGCTGTTCTGGCTCGGCGTGATCTCGCGCGCCGATTTCTCATTCGCCTATCCGCTGCTGGCGTTCAGCTATGTAGTCGCGCTCATCCCCGCACGACTAGTGCTACACGAGCCACTGACCGCCAATCGGCTGATCGGCGCGCTGATCGTGGTGATCGGCGTGATCGTGATCGGCTGGTCGTGGTGAAACCGCGAGCTTGATCACAACCTGACACAACCTTCATAAGATCTTCATAGCCATTTTGCTACACTTGAATCACCAG
>CALKHR010000143.1 GCA_937988885.1 uncultured Roseiflexaceae bacterium
TGCTCCGTTGGCTTGATCATCATCATAATACGCATAATTCTTAAACACGCTCTAATATTTTTCCGCCTTTTTATCTATATAGCGTAAACGGTCATCATATAACGTGTAGTTGAAGTATTCACCATTTATTTCGGAAGCATTTATATTAAAATTATTACACAATATTGAAGTATAATTACCTGTGTCAACACCAAGTTTATGTGCGATATTTGACATTATTGTTTGGAAATCATCCCCGTATTTTTCGATATTGTCTCGTTCAAAGCCTACATTGAAAAATCCTACATGTGTAGTGCTAATGAGTTCATTATCGTAGTAATATAGACCTAAATCGCATTGTAAAAGTTTCTTTAACCATGTAAATATTCCCTTGTGATTTCTCATAAACCAATCTTTATGATATTTAATCAACCATTCAATTGATTTTGTTATCTCATTTATATCTCTTAAATGCTCATTAAACAATTTAACCATTGTTCTTGAAGATCGAACAATTGTTTCGTATTCATTATGGACGTATTCTGTAAAAGACGGTTTGATTTTTTGTAAGTATTTATAACTCTCTAGTACATACAAAGAAATATAGGGAAAATATCCAAATACAAGAACACTTGCGCTTTTTTGTGGTATGATTTGATGGAACATGTCACGGAAGAATTTAGTGTCCTCCATTATCATGAGTAATTCGATTTGCTGAGCATTAATAGATGTGGTGCTCATTTATTTCCTTTAATGATTTTTAATGATGCGTTTATTATTCTAAGTAAATTATATAAGTTATTAGTCTGAATGAAATCTACCCAGGACGCGGCGCAACTTCGCATACCCCCATTATACCGCATTCCCATCACATCCAGTACACTGATTCTCCAAGAAATCTATTTCATCCCTCATCTGTCTCATCTGTGGATACTCCAACAACAAAAACCAACGCGCTGTACCAGTCCAAGACCGATACAGCGCGTCGGAGTGCTCAAAAGCTGCGTTAGCGTCCGAGTGCGGGGCGCGGAGGCAGACTTGTGCTCGACCGACGTACCAGCGTCGGATTGCTGCCCGTCACGGTCGGGATCGTCTGCACGACCAGATTGTTATCCTTGTTGCTTTCCTCCATCGCGCCCGAGGGGTTTTGGCTGTAGCTATCGACGTACAGCGCCAGCGTGTGGGTGCCCGACGGCAACCATCCCGGCCAGAGGCTGTGCGGCGCACTGAACGAGCCGTCGTCCGAGCGCAGTGTGATGCTCTCGCCCGGTGCCAAGCGCTTCGCCACGCCCCAAGCGATGCCGAAGCATGGATCGAGCGTGCACAACTCGTTCCAGATGTTGTTGGCCGTTGGCGTCTGCGATGGGTTGATGTAGAAGTCAACCCAGAACGGCTCGGCCTCCGCAATGCCCTGATTGGTGATCGTCACCACCACCACCACCGGATCGCCAGCACCGATCGGATTCTTGCTCGCCTCCAACGTGAAGCTGCCAACCAAGTCTGGCAGTGCCTTTTCATTCACGATGAACGGCAGGTGCACGAAGACGGTCGTGTCGGGGATCGCCTTCACCTCAAGGGTGATCGTGATCGGCAGCGGGCTGTTCTTAACAGGGCTGCTGTCGCTGGCGGTGGCCTCCAAGCTCAGGGTCGCCGTGTAGACACCCACCGCCAACCCGCTGGGATTGGCGCTGCAGGTCAGCATACCATCGCTGCCTGGGCTGAGCGTTGAGATCTCAGTTGTACACGCCAGCCAGCTCGGCAGCGTGCCAATCAGCTCCCAGAAGAAATCGGGTGTGCCGACTGCGCCAGCATTCGTGACGGTGATCGTCGCGCTGCTCGGGGTCGCGCTCGTGTCGCCCTCCGTGCTGCTGAACGCGAGCGTCGTGGGTGTTGCGCTCAACACCGCCGCCTCCTGCACCGTCAACTCCACCGTGAGCGCTAGCGGACTGTTTGTGACAGCGCTGCTATCGCTGGCGGTGGCCTGCAGGCTCAGGGTCGCCGTGTAGACGCCCGCCGTCAACCCGCTGGGGTTGGCGCTGCAGGTCAGCGTGCCATCGTTGCCCTCGCTGAGCGTTGTGCCCGCTGGGGTGCACGAGAGCCAGCTCGGCAGGGCACCGTTCAGGCCCCACGTGAAATCGGGCGTGCCGCTCGGGCCAGCGTGCGTGACGGTGAATGCCGCGCTGCTGGGTGTTGCGCTGGTCTGCCCCTCTCGTGCGGTGAAGTTCAGCGTGGTCGGTGTAGCGCTGATCGTCGCATTCTCCGTCACGAAGAACGTCACCTGGATCATGAGCGGCAGATTAGTCACCGAGTTATCGCTCGATGTGAATGTGAGCGTCGCGCCGTACGTTCCAACGGTCAAGCCAGATGCATCCGCGCTGCACGAGACCGTCTGCGGCGTGGATGGGTCCAGGCTTGCGATGGTATTCGGCGTGCAGCTCAGCCACGCCTGCGAACTAGTGATGGTCACATCAAACGGCGCGCTAGAGCTCGGGACATTGGTGAGCGTGATGTCCTGCGGGGCGCTCACGGTATCGGGATACGCCGAGAATGTCAGCGTGTTGGCCGAGACGCCCAACGTGGTGTCGATCAGATGGTACAACCCTAACGCTGCGTTATCGACTTTATCGTTGATCAGCGCCTCGATCTCATCGTACTGCGCGCCAGTGAGATCGCTGCCCAACACGCCACTCGGCGCGGTATTGGGCAGGTGATAGATGTTGTGTGCGCCCTCGATATCCCATCCGAATGGCTGCGGATTGAGATTCGTGCCGCCAACCATCGGGCTAGGCTGCTGTACGCTGTCGGTGAACCGCACAAACTGCGTCAGGTCGCTCTCGAAGACATTCGGCCGATTCGCGCCAGTGCCACCCACCGTAATCGTACCAACGCCCGATATTGTGGCGGGCGAATTAGTGGCGGTGCCGGTCGCCTTGCTGTTCTGGAAGTCGAGCGCGCGCCCGGTGGATCCTGCCGCGCCGGAGAACGTATTGTTGTAGATCGCCACGCTGTTGTCCGCCAGGATCATCGGCGTGCCGGTCGGATAGCCCGTGTCAATCTGAATATGCGTGTAATTGCTCAGCCCTTCAGCTGGCCTGAACTGATTATTCGCGATCGTGACATTGCGCGACGAGCCACTGAAGATCGCCAGTTTATGGCCGATGAAGTCGTTATTGTTGATTGTGATGGTGTTCGCGGTGTAATTGTGCTTGATGATCAGCGAATGCGAGGCGAGTGGACTGACTGGCGCGAAAGTGTTACCCGACACCGTTATATTCACGCCTCCGTTTGGCTCCGTCAGATCCAAGCCCGCGCCGTAGAACGTGTTGCCACTGAGCGTGATGGCGGGGTTGCCGCTGGAGTCCGACGGGAACTGATAGAGCAAATCTTGAGTAGTGGCGATCAAATCCGAATTGCTGACCGTCGCGCTCACTTCGCGCAGCCAAATGCCGCGCGAGAAGACCGACGAAGTAGCGGTATCGCTCAGCACATCGGTATTGTTGATCGTCACTCGCTCGATAGTGCCGCCACTGCCGACCAGCGCCACGCCCGCCGCACTCGTATTGCCCGACGGCGTGGTGAGCGAACCGCCGCTGCCCACCGAACGAATGATGTTATTGTTCAGCGTCAAATCATTGAACGGCGCACTGCTCTGATTATCGGCATAGATACCAGCCACCGCATTCGGTCGGTTGACATTGATCTCCACATCTTCGATGGTGACATTATTGGCCCTCACCGTCAAGATGCGCTGATTGTTGGAGGTGGTAGGCGCTTGCAGCACCGTGCCTGCTGCGCCGCGCAGCGTGATCGACTTGTTGATGGTGGCCGTCTCTATGATCAGTGGTTGAGTCAAAACCTGCGTTGGATTAAACGGCGAGCGATAGCCCAACTGCAACGTGTGGCCGTTGAGCGTAGTGGCGCTATCGATGGCTTGCTGAATCGAGCAGAAGACCTCGTTCGTGTTCAGGTTTGTGACCGCGCCACTGCCCACTGTGCCAAGCTTTTGGTTGGCGAGCGTCGTGTTTGTGACCGTATTGGAGAACAGCGCGCCACACGCGATCGTGCCATTATCGCGGCCAAAATACGCATCACCAATGTCCGCTTGCGTGCCGCTGAAGCCCTGTTGCTCGTTGATGCCAACATCGGTATCGTCGATCTCATTATTCGCTACCACATAACTGCTGCCGCTGATGCTGATGCCGAAACCAGTGCTTGTATCGGGGTCCGGCGTCGTGTTCGCGGCGCGCTGGCGGAAGCCGCTGATGATATTGTGCTCGACGACCACATTGTTGCTATTGCCCGAGCTATTGATATCGCCGACCGCAATACCCGCAATATCGCGGTTCTCTGAGGCATTGTTCGCATCGCGTGGATCGCCCGGCAGCAGGTGTGTGACGGTGTTATGGCTGACCACGACGCCATCGCTACCCTTCACCTCGATACCGAAGCGCCCGATCACACTCACACTATTGCCGCTGATGATATTGGTGTAACTCGGCGTGCTCGCCGCATTGAGCACCGCGATACCAGAATCCACCGTTTGGCCTATCGCTGGGGAGGCAGTGATCGTATTCCCGGTGATGCGAAAGCCACGCACCCCACCGATATTGAGATCGATACCACTGATGCGGTTATTGGCGAAGGTCGAGTCCTCAATAACAATGTTTTCCTTCTCCATACTCTGGAAGAAGATACCGCGACCGTACGGCAGTTCGGTGCTGCCACTGCCCGTCACGCGGGTGAAGCGCATATTGCTCACCTTGCCCGATTGGACAAAGGCAAAGCCCGCCGTCGTATTATTGATCGCCGTCACATCCTCAACCACCAAGTCCGACGTGGTGTATGCGCCCTCGCGGAGCACTCCGTACGCGAAGCCCGTAATACGCAGATTCTTGATTGTGACGTTATTCGCGCCGTTGTTAAGTCGGATGCCGCTGCCGGAGCCGCTCCCAACCAAAATACTGGACGTCATCGGGTCGGCACTCTGGCCGGAGCCGTTCAACACGATCGATTTATCGATCGTGACCGACTGGTTGTATTGGCCTGGCAAAAGCTGAACCGTGCCGCCCGCCGACACCGCGTTGATCGCCGTCGCGATGGTGAAGAGCGGGTTCGCCGCATCCTCACCGCTATTGGTGTCGGAGCCTGTTGGGGAAACATAACAAATAGTTGTACAGGTAGGTGCTGCCAATGCCACATTGCTAAATGAAGGAATAAGCGTAGCATTGAGCAGTAGGACAAGGAGGAAACGGGTGACCCTAAACAAAAGACGCAGGGGTGTGTTGTAGGTGTGCAATGGAGCCTCCACATGTAAACGTACTAGCACATTGTTACTTTTTCAGGACAGGCTGATGTGTCAATCGAACGAAACGCCACCTCTCTCAAAGGCCAATAAACCGCATCAATACCTTGTTTCGGGGAATCTTGGTGATCTACAGTAAGTATAAAGAAGTTGTTACGAGGCCCTAATAGGGAACAGAGACGATAGATGTTCCTTCGCGAGAGCATATATCATATAACTATTACTCATCATCATAGTCTGAAAACCTTGCTTGTCAAGGCTCTGAACATTGCGGTTAACGCTCGATTTCAGCATTATCAAGCGCTAAAATAGACATAATAAAATTCTCATACTTGTCATCATTAAAATGACAATCTATTCATAAAAGGCTATTCATTTACATCAAGGCCTGCGGCTTGTATACTCTGTTGGGTTTGGGTTGAAAAAACGAGCACTCGCCTCGACTCCCGTCGCTCTGGCCCACGCCCGTGGTACCCAGCGTGGGGTCTCGGCAATGACGGGTTTATACAAAATTCGGTTGGACAGTGGCAATAGAAAACCAGTTTTAGCCTGCGGCAGCAAGGTATTGTCTTTTTATTGTGATGTCGAGGCGCTGCTACGCGCAGCGCCTCGACATCACTTGCCAGGGTGAGGCTGCTATCGCTTAAAACGCAGGACGCGTCGTTCTGAAGATGTCGGTTGTGTGAGTAATCATCCGGATGTGGTATTGGAGCACTTCTGAAAAGCATCAGGAGGCTAGAGACATGTGCGTGTCAGAACGCAAAAAACCGCATACCGACCACCGAACAAGGACCATACCAAGGAACCAAATGATACCGGCATCACAGAGCGGATTCCTTGGGGTCCAGGGGTGATAAGCCCCGGCTGGGGGTTTCCAAAGGGCCGCAGTCGGCCCCTTTGGGCTTGCACAGCAGCCGAGTTGCTCGTGCGAACGCGCTCGCCCGCCGAATGGCGCATCCGACGCTCTCGCAAAAGAGACGCATCAGCATGCGTTGTACGTTTATAACCCGCTTAATGTTCGTTACTTCCGCATTGGAATGCTTTTCAGAAGGCTTCTTACCCCTGGCACATCTCTCCTCGGCTATCGCGCCATAAAAAACGACGAGGCCCTGCCAATGCAGAACCTCGTCATCTCAACCATCAACTACTGCGCCTTTGGCGCAAACGCTCCCTACACGCTCGGCAACTCCTGCACCAGTGTCGCATCAAGCAGCGCTTCGACATCGCTAGCGTGGAAGCGGCCAGCGCCAGCCGTCGCAGCATTGGCGGCGCCGCAGGCCACCGCGAATCGCAGCGCCTCGGCGGCGACGAAGCCCGCGCCGAAACCGTGTAGCAGCCCAGCCAACAGCGCATCACCGCTGCCCACCGCGCTCACCGCCTGGATCGCGGGTGGCGTCGCCAGCCAACAGCCAGCATCGTTGCGCAGCACCGCGCCGAGCCGCCCGAGCGAGATCACCACCAGCCCTACGCCCTGCGCCCGAATACGCGCCGTGGCCACCTGCGCACTCACCACATCGGCGATCCGCATGCCGAGCAGCGCGCCCGCCTCATCGCCGTTCACCTTGATGGCGCTGGGTTGCGCCGTAAGCGCCGCCTCCAGCGCCGCGCCGCTCGTATCGACCCACGTTAGCACGCCGCTGCAGCGCAGCTCGGCGATCAGCTCCGCGAAGCGCTGCGGCGGCAGTTCGGGTGGCAGGCTGCCGCACAAACACACCGCCTGCGCCGTCGAGGCGCTGCGCACCACCTGCGCCTGAAACCGCGCCCAATCGGCGGCCTCCAGCGGCTCTCCCCGCTCGTACAACCCCGTCGATTCGTGGTCGCGCTCCACCAGAATCGTGCAGATGCGTGTCTCGCCGGGCACCTGTGTCCAATCGCCCTGCAAGCCCTCCTGCGCGGCCAGATCCGCGAACAAGCGGCCATTGTGGCCGCCCAGCGGAGCCGTACAGCGGGCCGTGCTGCCCAGCGCCAACAGACTGCGGGCCACGTTCAACCCCTTGCCGCCCGCCGCCACGATCACCTGCTGCGGTCGCAGCACCGCCCCGCGCTCGAAACGCTCAAGCAGCAGCGTGCGGTCGAGCGCTGGGTTTGGCGTCACGCACAGGATCATCGCAGCGCCAGCGCCTCCTCAAGCGTGCCCTGAGCAGCCGTGCCACCCACCGCCCGCGTCGAGAGCGCGCCGCACACGCAGGCCATGCGCAGCGCCTCGGCCACGCTCCAGCCCGCCAAATGCCCGTACACATAGCCCGCATCGAACGAATCGCCAGCGCCGGTTGTATCCACCACCTGCACGCTCAGCGGCTCAGCATCCACGAAACTGCCCTGGTGCAGCGCCCGCGCCCCATCGGCCCCCAACTTCACCGCCACCGTCGGTACCTGCGCGCCAAGCGTGCGCAGCGCCGCATCAACCTCGCTCTGCCCACTGATCGCCAGCAGCTCCGTGCGGTTCGGCAGGAAGATATCGACCTCGGCCAGCGCCTCGCGCAGCCCACCATCCCACTGTTCCTTCGGATCATAGTTCGTATCGAGCGAAACCGTCAGGCCCAAACCGTGGGCATCGCGGAACAGACGGGGGATATCGGGGCGCAGCTCATCCAGCAGGAAATAACTGCCCAAGTGTAAGTGGCGCCCACGGGCCAACAGCGCCTGGTCGATCTCATCGTAGCGCAGCGCCGCGATGGTGCCCAAGTACGTCAACAGCGCGCGGTCATCGTCGCGCGACAGGATCACCGTCAGCCCTGTTTTCAGCGTCGGATCGATGATCACGCCGGAGGTATCGACGCCGTGGCGCCGCAACTCACCCAGCTCGAAGTGCCCCAGCGCATCGTCGCCCACCTTGCCGACGAAGGCCACGCGCAGCCCCAATCGCGCCGCGCCGCACGCGAAGATCGCTGAGGAACTGCCCATCACCAAACTGGCATCATCGACAACCTTCTCGACCTGCCCGAAGGTGGGCACCACATCGCCCGAGAGGATCAGATCGGCGTTGAGTTCGCCGACAACAATCACATCAAAATCACGCATACAACGCTTTCCTTTGCGCTTGCTGAATGTCACAGCCATGATACATACAAGAGCATTTCTGAAAAGCGCCAGGAGGTTATGGGTAGAGATACCTGCACATCAGAATACAAAAGCGCATACAGACCACCGAACAAGGACCATACCGAGGGCCAAATGATACAGGCTTAACAGAGCGGATTCCTTGGGGTCCAGGGGCCTTGGGCTTGCGCAGCAGCCTACACCCTCGTGAGAACTCGTTCGCCCGCCGAATGGCGCATCCCACGCTCTCGCAAAGAAGGCACATACATCTCAACATGCGCGAACATCGTGCAGCAAGCGTGGCGGGGTTGGCGTGTATGAACCAACCCCGCTCAGCGGATGGGATGTATGAGCGTTTGTGATCATAGTTGCGCGAATGTGCTGGTGGGATGTTCGCCTGAACGACTAACCTGTTGAATCTTCGAGCCGCACCACCGCTTCGAGATTATGTGGACGGTCTGGATTGCGATTGTGGCTGATCGCCCGTTCGTAGGCCAATAACTGGCCGAAGGGCAGATACAGCGCGCCCGTTGCGAAATCGTCCAACTCGGTCGGGAAGGGAAGATCTCCATTGGGGCCAATCGTCACCACGGTAGAGCCAAGCGCGCGCATCTCGTCGAGCACGGCCTGTTCGTGCTGACGGTTGCGCGCCGAGATCAAGCCGACGATCAATGTCGCCGAGCCAGCCATCGATTGTGGGCCGTGCCGATACTCCAAGAACCTGAAAGGCTCACTGTCGCTGAGCGACATCTCCTTCATCTTCAGGCTGAGTTCACAGGCCAAGCCATAGCGCATTCCCGAGCCAAGGAAGAAGATGCGCTGAAGGGATGGGTTGTACGCGATCCGATGCGCGAGATCCTGCGTTTGATCGAGGATCTGTCGTGCTGGTTCGCTCAACTGCTGCAACTGCGCCAGCAGATCGTTGCGCCCGGCCCAGAGCGCCGCGAGAGCTGCGGTTGCCAGATAGAGCGTGCTAAACGCACGGGTTTGCGCCACGCTCTCCTCTTGGGCCGCCTCGAAGAGCAGATTCACTTCGCCCAAACGGTAGAGCGGTCGGTCGCCATAGCACGAGAGGGTCAGCACCGCGCCGTTGCCGCGCTCGCGGAAGGCAGTGATGGCTCGTAGCGTCTCGGTCGTCTCGCCCGAACGGCTCACCGCGATCAGCAGTACCTGCTGCCCAGCAACAAACACCGCCTCGCTGTTCAGCCAGATCTCCGAGGCGGGCACGCCACGCGCCGCCACGCCGGTGAGGCTCTGAATCAACGAGGCCGCTGCCAATGCGAGATAGTACGTTGACCCACATCCGGTCACAACTACTGCATCGAACTGCTGATCGTGCCATAGTGCCTGGAGTGCGGCTTTCTGCTCTTCGATACGCTCGAATACCGTTGGCCAAACTTGTGGCTGTGATTGAATCTCACTCCAGGTGTGGGTTTGGTAACTCATAAACATGCTCCGAATCAAAAAGGTACAGCGGGTGACATAGCTAGTATACATGAAGGTTGAGCGATGTCAATCATAATCGATCACAAACGATCAAATAAGAGCAGTATTTTATGATAATATATGATCGATTTTGAAAAGATGCTTGACAGGGCATGCGCATCCTGCCTACAATAACAAGTAAAGCGAAACAGAGAGTGAGGATGGTGATTATTGGCACGTGCGTATTTCGGCGGAGGAGAGCGGTATGGCGCCACGATTAGGTGCAGAGCGGCAACAACTCATCGCAGCGATTGTGCGCGAGCAACAAACTGCTACGGTTGAGGAACTAAGCGCGCGCCTGAATGTGAGCGAGGCGACGATCCGGCGCGATCTCGATAAACTCACACAGGAGGGCGTGATTCAGCGGGCGCATGGCGGCGCTATGGCGCTGCAACACGCCGAGCCAGAACCGCCGATGCTGCGCCGCCAGACGGAGCACGCCGACCTCAAACGCCGCATCGGGCGCGCTGCCGCCGAAGTGATCGAGGACGGCGACACGGTGCTGATCGGCTCCGGCTCTACCACCGTCGAGGTGGCCCGGAACTTGGCGGGCAAGCGCGATCTCAAGGTGATCACCAATGCGCTGAACGTCGCCAATGTGCTCGTTGCGATGCCCGAGATCACCACGATTCTGATCGGCGGTGTGCTGCGCAACTCCGAGCTTTCGATGATCGGGCACTTGGCCGAGCAGGTGCTGGCCGAGCTCAGCGCCAACAAAGTGATCATGGGCATCCGAGCGCTCAGCGTCGAACGGGGCCTCACCAACGAGCTTGGCATCGAAACGTCGATCGACCGCTTGATTGTGCGCAGCGCCCCACAGCTGATCATCGTGGCCGATCATAGCAAGCTTGGCCGCACGGCCAGCGTCTCCATCGCGCCAGCCTCGGCTATCCATACACTCGTCACCGATACGGAAGCCCCCGCCGCAACGCTCGCCGAACTGCGTAAGCTTGGTATGCAGATCATCCAAGCGTAAGCTTCACATCGCCTGTAAAAAGCGATGAGGATGGGCTGCCCATTGCAACCCATCCTCATCCCCACAAACTCAAGACGCTGATCGCCCTATCGAATCGTCATCGGTAGATAGATGAACGGCAACTGAGCGCCGTACTCCACCGCGCCGATGTCACACACACCCACGCGGCTCGCACCCCGCTGATCCTGTGGGGAACAGTTGTTGCCCGCGTTAATCACCGGGCTATTCGGCAACGGCAGAATCGTCTCCATCGCGAAACTGCCGCCGTTGTACGCCAGCGTGCCCATTCGCGCATCGCTCACGTTGTGCTTGTCGGTGGCGTGGCTGAGCGATGAACAGGTTCCTGCGCTCAGGTTGTTACCCAACGATTCGAAGATCGGGCCGTCGCAGTTGTTCGCGCTGCCAAACACCACGCTATTGCTCATCTGGATGATGCCGGGGTTCATCGGCGACACATTGGCATCCTCGTAGATCGCGTTGCCAGCCAGTGCCGTATTGCGTGCAAACGTCACGTTGGTCAGGATCGCATAGCGCGCCTTGTGGTAGAGGCCGCCGCCGAAAAACGCTGCCGAGTTGTTGCTGATCGTCACATTGGTGAGCGTGAGGTTGTCGTTTGAGTTTTGATAGATCGCGCCGCCGTTGCCGGTGCTGCCGGTTGCGCGGTTGTGGCTCAGCGTCGCGTCTTTCACGGAGAGCGTGCCGAATGTGTGCATGATGCCACCGCCGCCGAGCCCACTGGCGCTGTTGCCCTTCACCACCGCCTTCTCTATCGTCATTGTGCCATCGTTGCTGATACCGCCGCCCTCCCTAGCGCTGTTGTCGATGATGCTGGTGCGCTTAATATCGACAGTACCAAACAGATTCCACAGCCCGCCGCCGCTGTTTGTGGCGCTATTACCGCTCAGCAAGCTATCGCTGATGTTGAGCTTGCCCGCATTCTCGATCGCGCCGCCGTAGTCCCCGCCGTTGCCGATCATGCGCACGCGCGTGAGGTCGCCCGTTACCGGACTCGTCACATACAGTCCGCCGCCATCCGCCGCGCGATTGTCCTGAAAGAGCGTATCGCTGACGGTGATCTTGCCCGTAGTGTAGATGCCGCCGCCCTTCGTGCCCGCGCCCTCGGCCAGGTTATCGATGATCTGGCTGTTGCTCACGGTGAGGTTGCACGTGTCGTTGTAGATTCCAGCACCAGCAGGCGCGCGGTTACCGCTGATGATGCTGTTGTTCAAGGTGAGCGTGCCGCCAGTGCCGACAAAGCAGTAGATTGCGCCGCCCTGATTGGCCGCTGAACTGTTGGTGATCTGGCTGTTGTTCAGCGTTATCTGCGCACCCGTTGCATCGATGGCGCCGCCACGGATGGAGGCGCGCCCGCGCGTCAGGGTGATGTTGTTGAGCGTGAGCTGCACGCCGCCGACATTGAACAGTTGGACGGCATTGTTGCCGCTGAGTGTGATCAGCCCTCCGCCGTTGATCGTGGTGTTCGCCGTGATCACCTTCGTACTGGTGAGTACGATCGTCGCTGCGCCGCCGCAGTTGAAGCTGATCGTGCCGCCGCCGCTGAGCGCGCTGGTGAATGCAGCCTCGGTGCAACTGGCTGGCGTGCCGTTGCCCACCACTCCTGCCGCGCGCGCAGCATGGGGCAGGCTACCGAACAACAGAAGCGGTACCAACAGAAGAAACAGTGCAACACGAATAGTTGAACGCATGTCATCACTCCTCTAAGGGTAGCTTACAACCCCGACATTCCACCATTGGCGATGGTAGTTCTACTCCTAGACGATCCAAACGGCGTAAGATTACCTAGATCGGGAGGGATATTTGGTTTTGATGCGATGGAATAGTGAAAGTGATCGGTATGCGATGGGTTGGGAACATCTTACTCTACATATTGTGCACTCATTTGAAACAAATGAAAAGAAGGAAAACCGCATAATCGCAGCAAAAATTGCGGAACAAGCGTTGGCAGTGGTATTGAATGCAAAGAGAGAAAGAGTTAGGATTCGCGCTACTCAGCCCGTTCAAGCGCAGCCTCAGAGTCATTCTGAACGGAGTGCGCAGCACGAAGTGAAGAATGACTCTGTCTCATACGGCCTTGATCGTTTAGGTTCGCGCTACGCAGCTAGTTTCAGTGCGGTATCGCTTGAAGATTGCGGACACAGTGAGAGACGAAGGGGAACGACCATTGATTATCCCACCATTGCTGGTGGGCGCAGCCGTGTGAGGCCCAATTCGCTGGTGAGCAACAGTGCCGCCGCGCCCAACAGCACCATCTCGGGCCGCTCGGGCACCACCTCGACCTGAGTGGTTTGCGCCAGAGTCGGCAGCAATCGCCGCCGCACTTCTTGCAAGATAGCTTGACGTAACGTATCGCCAAACGGCGTGATGCGCCCGGTGATCACCACCCGCCGAATGCCGAGCACCGTGACCATTGTGGCCACCCCGATGCCCAAATAGCGCCCGACCACGTTCACCGCCTGTTGCAGCGCGGGATCGCCGGCCTGCCACGCGGCGACCACATGCTCAAAGCTGATCGGCTGGTGAGGCGTTGCGAAACGATGCAGCAGGGAATGAGGGTTATGCTCGGCCATCAACTGGGCACGGTGGACGATCGCCGGAATGCTCGCGACCGTCTCCAAACAACCGTTATTGCCGCATTTGCAGGGCAAGCCGTTGTCCTCGACCACCAAATGACCCACCTCGCCAGCGCCGTACAGATCCCCGGCGAAGGGTTGACCATCGAGCACGATGCCCGCGCCGATGCCGTGGCCGACCTTGATTGCGATGAGATTGTTGTCGCGGTGGTGCTGGCCAAACATATATTCGGCCAATGCGATCGTGTGTCCGTCGTTTGCGAGCGAGATCGGCAGTTGAAAGCGCTGTTGAAGCAGGTCGCGCAGCGGCACATCGTGCCACCCGAAGATTACCGCTCGGCGCACCGTCCCGTTGAGTGTGTCCACGAGCCCTGGCGTACTGATGCCGATCCCCTGCAGCGACCCGACGCCCTTATCGATCAGCCCGCTGATGAAGGCGATCAGTTGCTCCAATACCGCAGGCCCGTCCTGGCTCTCGAGCGGTTGAACACACTGATGTGAGATACTGCCGCGCAGATTCACCACCCCACCACGCAGGTTGCGGCCCGTAATGCTCACTGCTATGGCGTGACGGGCGTGATCGTTCATGCTCAGCAGGGTGGGGGTGCGCCCGACACTGCTGCGTGCTTGCCCGACCTCCTGAATCAGCCCCTGCTCGATCAGCATGCTCACCACATCCGAGACCGTTGTCCGGGTGAGGTGCGTTTGGCGCGCTAAATCAGCGCGACTGATTTCTCCCGCATCGTAGATCGCTTGAAGGATCAGTCGGCTGTTGTGATCGCGAGTGTGCTGACGAGTGGCTTTCTGCAGCATCGCTTACATTCTTGTAGTTTGTTTACTAAACTAACAAATTTGAGTATAGCACGGGCAAATATGCTCGTCAAGCATTATTCTGTTTGTATTTACGCCTAAATGTTCGTAGACGAAATAAATGTTTGCTATGCGAAAATACGTCTATTTATGCGGCGATTGTTGATGGGAATGAGGAAGTAAATTCTTGCTTGACAAAACAATGGGAGGGTTTTATACTGATTTTTGTAAGTTTAGTGGACTAACTTAATCGCTTCTTCGGCACATCGCGAGCAGCATGCGATTCTATCGCAATTGAGATGCATCGCTTCTTTTATTTATTTCCTGTGTGTATATAGTATCTGCGTTTCCGTTCGGCTGAATGCACACATCTTGCTCGTATCCTCTCATCTAAATATTGGCGCTCATATTGTTAGTCCAGCATCGTTATGATGCGCCTTTCTGCTCTTGAACGCGACACTGTTCGCGCCCAACTGTGGCGCTACCACGACAGGAGGTTCGATGAGCCAGGTGCTGCCAACCTCGTCCCAGGCGTTGCCGCGCGTTGAGCGCACTCATTGGCTGCGCTCGATCGCCAACCATTTCTTGGTGCGGCGCATCGCCAAAGCACTGTTCACGATTATGTTCGTGACCTCGTTACTGTTCTTCCTCATCCGTCTGATGCCCTCCAACCCGCTCGACATTTACATCCAAGAACTGATCAGCCAGTACAGTATGACCTACGACGACGCCCGCAACCAGGCCGCTGCGATGTTCGCGATCGATTTAGACGCGCCGCTCTGGCAGCAGTACCTCGATTATCTTGGCGATCTAGCACAGGGCAACCTCGGCCTGTCGTTGCGCAGCGTGGGTACACCCGTCACCAGTGTGATCCGTCAGTTCTTGCCCTGGACGCTGTTTAGCGTGGGCTTGGGCCTGCTGATCAGTTTTGCGATCGGCATCCTGCTGGGCATGTTTATGGCCTACCGCCGCGATGGCTGGCTCGATAATATCCTTTCGCTGCTGGCCTCGATCACCACCAGCATCACGCCCTTCCTGCTGGGCATTATGATCATCGTGTTTGTGGCCGTGCAGTGGCGGCTTGTCGATTTCGCCAAACTGCGCGGCTCGACCTCACCGGGTGTGGTGCCGGGCTTCACCTTCGAGTTCATCAGCGATATCCTGATGCACGCGATGCTGCCGATCTTCACCTACGTGATTACGACGGTGGGCTATTGGATGCTGAGTATGCGCAACAGCACCATCGCCACGTTGGGTGAGGATTATGTGACGGTAGCCCGCGCGCGCGGCCTGAGCGATGGTCGCATCGCTACCGCCTACGTGGGGCGCAACGCCGCGCTGCCGCTGGTGACGCAATTCGCCCTGTCGCTCGCCTCGGTGATCGGCGGTGCGGCGGTGATCGAACGGCTCTACTCCTACCAGGGCATCGGCTCGCAACTGGTCACCGCCGTGATCCAGCGCGACTACTCGGTGATGCAGGGCATCTTTCTTATTCTGACGGTCGCGGTTGTGCTGGCGAATCTGCTGACCGACCTGTTCTACGGCGTGCTCGATCCTCGCATCCGCATCGGAGGTGAGCAGTCATGAGTGTGCAAACATCGGCGCAGCCCTCGCGGCTGTTGATGGGCGTTGTTCAGGTGCTCCAAGGCGTTTGGTCGGTGATCCGCCTGTTGGCCAGGAACAAGGTTGGGTTACTGGGCCTGATCGGCTTGCTGTTTTTCATCCTGCTCACCTTCGTCGGGCCGTATGTGGTGCCGCTCGATACCAAGGTGAAGGTCGATCAGATCTACGCGCCGATCTCGTGGGAACACCCGCTCGGCACCGATAGCCAAGGCAAAGATATCGCCTCGCAGATTGTCCACGGTGGCCGCGAACTGATCCTCGTCTCGGTGATGGCGGCCCTGCTCTCGACAGTAATCGGCGCGAGTTTGGGCGCGCTCAGCGCCATCGCGGGTGGTTGGGTCGATTCGCTGCTGATGCTGCTCACCGACATCTGGCTGACTATCCCGCAGTTGCCGTTGCTGATCGTGTTGGCGGCCTTTGTGCGTGTGAACAACCCCATCACACTCGTATTGATCATCGGTTTGCTGAGCTGGCCGGGTCTGCTGCGGGCGGTGCGCTCGCAGGTGCTCTCGCTGAAGCAGAGCGATTTTATCGAGGCGGCGCGAGTGCTTGACCTCGGCACGGGGCATATCGTGTTCCGCGAGGTGCTGCCCAATATGATGAGCTATATCACGATCAACTTTATCCTGGCGGTGACCGCCGCGATGGGTTTTCAGGCTGTGTTGGTCTTTTTGGGTGTGGTGCCGCTCTCGGGCACCAATTGGGGCGTGATGATCCAGTTGGCGAACACGCGGGGCGCGATCTTCGCCCGCGACAGCTTCTGGTACATCATGGCTCCGGTGCTGGCGATCTCGCTGTTCCAGTTGACGCTGGTGGCGCTCGAACGCGGCTTGGCCGAGGTGTTCAATCCGCGCTTGCGTTCGTAGGTGGAGGATGATGAGCAACCTGAACAAATCCACAGATTCGTTGCCAGTCCTGTCGGTGCACGATCTCGCGATCAGCTATCGGGTGCGGCGCGGGATGCTGCAGGCCGTCCAAGGCGTCAGCTTCGATCTGCACCGTGGCGAGAGCATCACGCTGGTGGGTGAGAGCGGCTGCGGCAAGACGACGCTGGGCCTGAGCTTGGTGCGCTTGCTGCCCAAACAGGCCACTATCACGCGGGGCGAGATACTGTACCAGCGCGATGGCAAGCGCGTCGATGTGGTGGAGCTTTCGCCTCGCCAGTTGCGGCAGTTTCGCTGGGCCGAGTGCGCGATGGTCTTTCAGGGCGCGCAGAACGCCTTCAACCCCGTGTTGCGCATTTGGGATCAGATCTGGGACACGATCAAGGCGCACGGCGGCATGCCCAAGGCGCAGGCCCGCGAACGGGCGCTTGAACTGCTGGCGATGGTGCAACTGGAGCCGAAGCGCGTGATCGACGCTTTCCCGCACGAACTCAGCGGCGGGATGCGCCAACGCGTGCTGATCGCGATGAGCCTGCTGCTCGACCCGCAGGTGCTGATCCTCGACGAGCCAACCACCGCGCTCGATGTGCTGACGCAGCGCACGGTGATCGAGGTGCTGCGGCGCTTGAAGGAGCAGCTTGGCTTCGCGATGATCTTCATCACGCACGACCTAGCAGTGGCCGCCGAGCTGGCCGATCGCGTGGCGACGATGTATGCCGGGCGCATCGTGGAGCTTGGCCCGGTCGAGGACATTTTCTACCGAGCGAGTCACCCGTATTCGCTGGGCTTGATCCAGGCGGTGCCGACGGTGACAGGCGAGTTTGTGGATCTTACTTCGATCGAGGGCTCGCCGCCCGATCTGATCGCCCCGCCGAGCGGCTGCAAGTTCCACCCGCGCTGTAGCTTTGCGACGCAGCGCTGCCGCGAGGAGGAGCCGGAGTTGCAGGCGATTGGTGCGACTCACGCGGTTGCTTGCCACAATTGGCAGCTTGTGCGGGCGCAGGCCGAGGCACGTCGTGCGCCGCGCCCAACGCTGGCCGAGCCGACCCAAACGGGCAGCCAGCCGATTCTTGAGGAGGGCGTATGAGCACGCCAGTGTTGGAACTTGTCAATGTGTCGCAGGTGTTTCGCTGGAACAATAAGCCTGTGCGGGCGTTGGATAACGTCTCGTTGACGATCGGCGAGGGCGAGACGCTCTGTTTGGTGGGTGAATCGGGCTGTGGCAAGACCACCACGGGCAAGATCGTGGCGGGATTGCGCCGCCCCACCTCCGGCCAAGTGCTGTTTCGCGGCAAGGATATTTGGTCGTTGAAGGGTGAGGGTTGGCAAGAATACCGCAGTGCGGTGCAGTTGATCCACCAAGATCCCTACGCCTCGCTGAATCCGTCGCGCTCGGTTGCGCAGATCCTGGCGGCTCCGCTGTTCCGGCACGGTTTTGCCGTGAATTGGCGCGAAGCGCGTGCTCGCATCTATCAGTTGCTCGAAATGGTCGATCTTACGCCGGTGGAGGATTTTTACGATAAATATCCCCATCAGCTCTCCGGCGGGCAGCGCCAGCGTGTGTCGATCGCACGGGCGCTGACGATGAACCCCAGCTTTTTGGTGGCCGATGAGGCCGTCTCGATGGTCGATGTCTCCATTCGCGTGAGCCTGCTCAAGACGCTCTCGCAGTTGCGCGAGCAGTTGGGCGTGGGCTTCCTTTTCATCACGCACGACTTGGCGATCGCCAAATATTTCGCGTGGCAGGGTCAGATCGGGGTGATGTACCTGGGGCGCGTGGTGGAGCTTGGGCCGACGCCGCAGGTGGTGAACAACCCGGGCCACCCTTACACGCGGGCGCTGTTGGGCGCGGTGCCCGAGGCCGACCCGATTTTGACGCGCACCAAGGAGCGCACGCTGCTCAACAATCAGAACATTCCTAGCCTGTTGCAGTTGCCTCCCGCTTGCACCTTCCACCCGCGCTGCCCGCTGTTCCAATCTGGCCTGTGCGATGTGATTGAGCCAGCGCTACGCCCTTACGAAGCCGATCACGTGGTGGCGTGCCACGTTACGGCGGGCGATCCGGCGTTGGCTGAGCGGGTGGCCTCGTGAGTCCGCAGATCGGGCGGGCCGCCTTCTCGATCGCGATTTTTATCGTGATTATGGGCTGCATGCTGTTGCCCTCACTCGAACGCGATAGCGCCGAGTTTGTGGTCACAGTGCTCAGTATTGGCATTGGCCTGGTGATGATTCTGTTGGTCGCGGTGCTTGCACGGCTTGGCCGCCATTGAGCGAGGCGTGCGGCTGCGATAGATCGTTGGTTTGTAGCTGAAGAAAGGAGGTTTCTTCCCCATTTATTGCTGTGGCCTCATTTCTAGGATTTGATCCATTGGAGGAGCAGGCTATTATGATGAACAGATTTGCCTTTCCCGTGCTGATCATCCTTGCGCTGATTGTTTCAGCTTGTGGTGGCGCAACCCCCGCGACACCATCGACTTCTGAGGCTCCAACCGCTGCACCCGCTGCTGAAGCTACCACGGCACCTGCCGCCGAGCCGACAGCACCTGCCGCCGAGCCCCCTACTAGCGCTCCTGAGCCTTCTGGTGCAGCCACCTCGTTCCATGGCGCATGGCCGTATCAGGTGCCGCCACAAGGCCATTTTAATTCGTTCGCCACCAACGCGATCCTTGCCGATGGTATCTACCGCGATATGCTGCAGATGCCGATGGCGATCTACGATTGGTCGAACGCCGAGTTTATTCCTCTGCTGGCCACCGAGTGGTCGAATGAGGAGGGCGATTGGTTCACGGTGAAGCTGCGCTCGGGTCTGACCTGGAGCGATGGCAGCGAGTTCACCTCGCAGGATGTCGTCTCGACCTTCCAATTGGCCCGCATCGTCGGTTTGGCCGTCTGGAAGTATATCGATCAGGTCGAGGCGCCCGACGCGACCACCGTACGCTTCCACTTCAGCACACCCTCCAGCGTGGCACCGCGCTTTATCCTCAAGCAGTACATCACAGCAAGCTCGGTGTACAAGGAGTGGGCCGATAAAGCTGCGGCGCTGGCCGACCAACCTCAGGATTCTGATGCAGTGAAAGCGCTGCGCCAGGAGTTCGACGCGTTCCGTCCGGCGGATGCGCCTAGCATCGGCCCGGTCAAGCTCGATGTCTCCAGCATCACGTCGTCGCAACTCACGCTGGTGCGCAACCCTGGCGGCTTTAATGCCGATATCTTCCCGTTCGACACTGTGGTGATCTACAACGGTGAGACGCCCGATGTGACGCCGTTGGTGCTCAGCAAGGATGTCGATTACGCTACGCACGGCTTCCCGCCTGCGACCGAGAAGTCGTTCATCGATGCGGGCATTCGCGTTATCCGTCCGGCTACCGTGAGCGGCCCGGCGATCTTCTTCAACTACACGCACCCCGATTTGTCTAAGGTTGAGGTGCGCCAAGCGATCGCTTATGCCGTGAAGCGCGATGAGAACGGTGTGGTGTCGCTCGGTGAGTCGGGGCGCGCGGTCAAGTATATGACGGGCTTCTCGGACAATATGGTCCCGAACTGGATCAACGAGGCGGATCTGGCGAAGTTCAACACCTACGACTACGATCCGGCCAAGGCCGAGGAGTTGTTGACTTCTGCTGGTTACACGAAGGGCGCCGATGGTGTGTGGACTGGCCCGAACGGTCCGCTGGAGTTCGAGTTGACCGCTCCCGCTGAGTTCGCTGATTGGTCGGCGGCTGCCGAGAATTTGGCGACGCAGTTGACCGATTTCGGCATCAAGACCACCTTCCGAGGCGTGCAGTTCCAGCAGCACAACGAGGATGTGCAGCACGGACGCTACACGATCGCGATTCGCGCTTGGGGCGCCGGTAATCCGCATCCGTTCTTCTCGTACGAAACCGATCTGTTGCTGTTCAACCCGCCTCGCTCGCCGGGTGTGGGTATGAGCTTCCCGTTTGTGCAGACGGTGGACGGTGTGGAGGTGGATTTCAACGAGTTGCTGTTGAAGACCGCCGAGGGCACCGATCTTGAGGCGCAGAAGGCTCCGGTGACGGAGATGGCGCTCGCCTTTAACAAGGTGTTGCCGATTGTGCCGCTCTGGGAGCGCTACGGCAACAACGCTTCGCTTGAGGGCGTGCGTGTGGCTTCGTTCCCGCCGGATAGTGATCCGATCTGGCAGAACCCGGTCTACGCCGATAATCCGGTGGTGGTGTTGCTGTTGCAGGGCAAGTTGCAGCCGCAGCAGTAGCTCGCAAGCTTAGCATCGATGAGCAGCGGCGTCTGTGATGGGCGCCGCTGTTCGTTGTTTTGGGGCAGTGGGGTGGACCTCGGGGGCCGCCAGGCCGGAGGACCGCTTGCTGCCATCAACGGTACAGCATTGCAGTCGCTCCGGCACTTTTTTATCACCAAAACAAAACTAGGCGTTTGTGGTGGTGAGGAGTTCGGCGGCTTGCCGAAACGCTGGCATATCGATGACGGTGCCCTGGAGGCGCGATTCTTCGGCGGCGAAGGCCAGCAGATGGCTTTCGAGCGATTCGCGGGCGGTGGTGAGCGGTGGCGCAATGCCGCGCATCGCTTGAATGAACGACCGCACGATGCCTTCGTCGCCGCCGCCGTGGCCGCTGGTGCGGCTGTCGATCGGGATGTGCTCCTCGGTGCCGCTCTTGTGGTCGTGGATGACGATGCTGTCGTTGCCGTAGGCGAAACTGCCTCGCAAGGTGGCGCGGGTGCCGTCGTAGCGCATCGTGCGGCTTTCGAGGTGCGAGTGGCCGTGCATGATCAGGTTGACGTGCGCGCCGTTCGCCATCTGCATCGAGACGGTCTGGTGATCGACCACGTCGTTGTCGCAGCGATAGACGCAGCGGCCATACGGCCCGGTTTCGAGCGCTCGCACGCGGGCCTCGTGGCTCAGGTCTTCGGTGATGGCGGTGACGGGCCAGCGCGTCAGTTCGGGGTTGAGGTAGATTTGTCGCGCGTCGAACGGGCATTCGCTGGCGGCGGGGCAGGGGTCGGTGCAGCGGGCCGTGGCGTTGGCTGGCGCGTTCTCGGGGCGGAAGTGCATCAGCGAGCCGAACGAGTGCAGTTTCTCGACGGGTTGGCCCATGTTCCACACCAGCAGGTCGAGGTCGTGGCAGCACTTCGCGAGGATCATCGGGCTCGATAGCTCGGTGTTGCGCCACGCGCCCCGCACGAAGCTGTGCGCCATGTGCCAGAACACCACGTTTTCGCGGTGCTCCACGGTGATGATGTCGCCCAGCCGCCCGGATTCCAGGATGTTGTGCAGCGTCGCGAAGAACGGCGAGTAGCGCAGCACGTGGCAGATCTGCAGCAGGCGTCCGGCTCGTTCGGCGGCCTGCACCAGCGCCACGGTGTCCGCCAGGCGGTTGGCCATCGGCTTCTCTAGCAGCATGTCGTAGCCGACATCGAGCGCGGCCAGGGTCGAGGGCAAGTGCATCTGATCCTGGGTCATGTTGAAGCAGGCATCGGCGATTTTGCCTTCGGCCAGTACCTGCTCCCACGACTCGTAGCAGCGCTCGGCGGGGATGCCGTGGGCCTCGGCGAAGCGTTGGCGGCGCGCTGCGTTCGGTTCAGCGACGGCCACAAAGCGCAGTTCGTCGGGGTGCGCCTGTGCGTAGGGGCCGTAGGCGAAGTGCCCGCGCCCACCGGCTCCTAGCATGATTGCAGTGATCGGACTTGCCATAATGTTCTCCTGTGGTGTTAGCCGCTTATGGCGGCGATTGTTTTGGCGGCCACATCTTCCCAGCGGCAGGTTTCGAGCACAAAGGCTCGGCCTCGACTGCCCAGGTTGGCGCGCAGTTCGGGGTTGGGTAGCAGCAGATCGAGCGCGGCGGCGAATTCGCCGAAGGTGCGGAAGGCCAGGCCTCCGCCGCTTGTTTCGGCGGCCTCGCGCGTGACGGCGCAATCGGCGTGGACCAGCGCGGGTGTGCCCTGTAACCACGCTTCCATCAGCACGATCGAGAAGCTTTCGATCAGCGAGGGATGCACGTAGATGTCGGCTGCGGCGTAGGCGTCGTGCTTCTCCTGCGCGCTCAGGTAGCCCAGGTCGAGCACGATTTCGCGCATGGCTGGCGGAATCACGAGCGGATCGCGGCCCATCAGCAGCAGTTTGAGTGGGGTGCCGCGCCGCGCCCAATACTCGCGCAGGTACGCCAGCAGCAACGGCACGTTCTTGGTCTGATCGCGGCGTCCGGCGTACATCAGCAGTGGGCCGTGCAGGCCGCGCTGTTCGCGGAAGCGCGCCCCATCGCCGACGGGCGTGAGGTCGATGCCCTCGCCTGCCACCACCACCCGATCGGGCGGCAGGTCGTAGAGGTGCAGGGCTAGGCTGCGCTCGGCGGGGCTGTTCGACAGCGCACGGCGGGCGTGGCGAAACATCCAGCGATACGTGCTGTAGCGCGAATACGGCTCATCGTGCAGGCAGGGCAGCAGATAGGCTCGCTCGCCCGCCAACAGCGTGCCCCAAAAGCTTGTTGGGAACGGGTATGGCATAAACACGAAGCGGCGACCCTCGCCCTCGCTCGCCACCGCCTCTAGCAACTCATCGCTCGACACCAGCGAGGCCAGCAGGCGCATTTCGTGGTCGGGGAAGCTGGGCAAGTTGGTGTGCAAGCCGCGCCGCAGCACCGCAGGCGGAATGTACGGGTCGCGCTGTGGCAACCGGATGGGGAAGCGCCGCACGGGTATGCCATCGACTTCGGCTGCGCCGAGTGGATAGTGCGCAAGTTCGGGCGGCGCAAACGAATCGCGCCCCACCGTGGCCCAAACCTCCACAGCCGCGCCCTGCCCGCGCATCGCATTGGCGAGTTGGCGGGCTTGTGTTTCGGCACCACCGGCGGTGTCCGGCCCGAACCACGGGATCACAATTGTGATGGTATCGCGCGTCATCGTTGGACTTGGCTCCCGCTGGCCTTCGCGCGCAGCGCAGCCAGTTCAGCGCGGCGCTCGGCATCCACTGCCACGAGCCGCTGTAACGCCACCGTGAACGCCGCGTTCGCAGCGTTCTGCTGCTCGACGATCGGGTTGATGTACCAGCGCAGATAGCGCCGTACCAGCTTATTAACCAGCGCGATGATCTTTTGCGGCAGCGTTGCGCCGTTCAGCGCCCAATGCGCGTTGACGTTCTCGTGTAGGCGCAACTGTGGGATCGCCGCGGCCAACGCTAGGTCGGGCAGGGCGGCGGGCGGCTCTTGGGCAGCCAAGGTGTGCTGCTGTTGCGTCAACTCGGCTTGGCTCGTCTCCGGCGCGACGATTGGCGGTGCGCTGGGTTTGCCGTCGCTGGGCGGTGTGGGTGGCGTGGGCGTATTGAGCGCGGCGTTCTGCTCGGCCAGTTCCGCGTAGGCATCGGCCAGCAGGCGCAGCGTGCGCGCCACGGCGTCGTTGTAGGCGTTCTGCTGCTCGACGATCGGGTTGATGTACCAGCGCAGATAGCGCCGCACCACCTTGTTAATGAGGTTGATGATTTTTTGTGGTAGCGTCTTGCCGATTAGCGGCCAATGCGCGCTGACCACGCGGTGCAATTCGATCTCATCGAGTGCGCGGTTGAGTTCGTTTTCGGCGGCGCTTGGCTCGGCGCGCCCACGCGCAAGCCGTTGCGCACGCAGATCGGCGCGCAGAGCTTCGAGAATAGCGCCGACATCGAGCGGCTGCTGGTTGGCTTCGTGCCCGTTGCTCATAACGTTTTGGCTCCTCGGTTCCGGTTTCGGCAGGCCATTATAGCACCAACCCGCATCTTGGGCGGATGCCACCATTCACCGCATTTTGTAGAAGCAACAACAGGTGATACCAAATAGAACGATCATCGTTAGAATGCAATACACCAGCGAAATAATGCGTTTCAACCCTTCAAATTGCTACCCACTCTCCCCAAAAACGTGATGTCGAGGCGCTGCGCGTAGCAGCGAATCGACATCACAAAAAGAAGAAAGTACCTTGCTGCCGCAGGCTAAAACTGCTCACTCGCATCACAAACCAATCAACCTACATTAACATAATGTCCTGTTTTCAACGAAAAGCGCTGTCATCTCGAACGGTCGAAGCCCTGAGCGAAGCGAACGGGGAGAGATCTCAAAGTGTACTGCAATGCGGAGCAATGAGATTTCTCACGGCGCCTAGCGGCTCGCTCGAAATGACAATCAGAACATTCGAGAACTTAAAAAACAGAAAACTTAATCTGTGTAATCTGTGGATTAAAATCTAGCATCGCAATGTATAATAGCACTGTGTATTCGCTGCCAGACATCACCGCGAGACAGTATGCCAGCATTCTCATCTAAACCCCGCTTTCGTTCATTCTATAGGTTTCTCCAACTGTTCGATCAGCGGATTTGGCTCTTTGTGGTGCTGCATGTATTGGTATGGGCCTATATAATCGCAGGGCTTCCAGGCAGTGTACAACTCTTTTTTGTCAACGTCCTCTTGTTCGTCCTCATCGTTGTGCGTCTAACGTATCGCAAAACAATCATCACGTACTTCAACTACTCCTTTGGCCGCATTAGCCACTGGAATATTCACCGACGCCGCTACCCGCCGTACAAATGGTACGATCTCTACCGTGCGGCCCAATCGTACACAGCCGAGCACGCTCGCTCCTCTGAATTGCTTGCCTTCAACCCGCTGCCACTCTTTCAGTTGCTCCAACACCCACTGCAATCGGTACGTGAACGCGAGCGTTTTGCCGTCCTGATGCTCCCTGTCAAAACTAGTTACAACACCGAAGAAAGCCTGCCCAACGACACCTTCTGGCTCATCCACGGCGAGCAAGCCTTTGGACACGGCGATTGCATCGTACGGATCACTTGGGAGCGCGGCTCCATCATGCTGGAGATCGCCTCGGAACGCCCAGAGGATGGTGCGCATATCTTGGAGCAGTTGATCGAACGGGCGCAGCGCAACAGCATCTACCGTCGAAAAATGATCAGCCCAGTCTTTCAGCCGCAACTGCGCCCGCACTACGGCGACGAGGATGACGAATCTAACTTGAGCCTGGTCTTTCAGGCGCCCTCCAACGTCACCGACGAAACCATTGTGCTTGAAGACTCCATGCACGAACTGATCGAGTGGAGCGTAATCGACTTCCACCAGCGGCGAGATGCTCTGAAGGCGGTTGGCCTGCCAGGTCGGCGCGGCATCCTGTTCTATGGCCCGCCAGGCACTGGCAAAACCTACACCTGCAAATACATCGCGAATCGCCTGCCGGATGCCACCACCATCGTCGTCTCGGGCAAAGACCTCGGGCACATTCGGTATATCTGCCAGATTGCGCGTCAATTCCAGCCCGCGCTCGTCATCCTCGAAGATATCGATCTCGTCTTTTCGTCTCGCGAAAACAATATGTTCTCGCCTGCGTTGGGCGACCTGTTCGACGAACTCGATGGCTTTCAGCCCGACGACGCCGTGATCTTCCTGCTCACCACCAACGCGATCGATCGGGTGGAGGCGGCTATCAAAGATCGGCCAGGGCGCGTCAGCCAGTGCATTTACCTTGGGCCTCCCAACGCCGAATTGCGCCGCCGCTACTTGCGGGCTTTGCTTGAGCGTTACCCCGCCGCCGCCGATATCAACCTCGAACCGATCATCAAGCGTACCGAAGGCGCGAGTCAGGCATTCCTGAAGGAGATGGTCGTCCGCGCCGTGCAACTCGCCACCGCCCAACAGTTCACGCTCGATAGTGCCTCGCTGCGCCTCACCGAGCAGCACTTGGCCGATGCGCAGGCGCAGATGCTGCAGGGCAACGATAGCGTAGGCAAGCGCATCATCGGCTTTCAAGTGAGCACAGCTTGATCGAGCAATAGACTCCTGAAGATAGAGCCTCCCTAAACTTCCCCAAGAGAAGGCGTGTCTTTTTGTCTTTCGACACGTTTAAGTACATGCCAGTACATCGTGCTCAACCTGCCGTTGACTTCCTTTACATAACGAGGAGGTTTGTATGCGACGAACACCGATCGGCGCTATGGTAGTGATGACCCTCGGGGTATTGATGGCTCTACCGTATTCCGCCCCAACCGTGTCGATCGTCTTGGCTGCCGACAGCACGGTCTACGCCGATGGTTTGGCGAGCGGTTGGGAGGATTGGTCGTGGGATGCTACGGTGAATCTGGCGAGCACTGCGCCTGTGCACGGCGGCAATCGCGCCATCGCCACCACCATCACCAAGGCGTGGGGCGCCCTGCGATTGCACAGCAACACCGTGCTTTCGGGCAGCTCCTACAGCGCGATCAGCTTCTGGATTCACGGTGGCGCGAGTGGCGGGCAAGCGCTCCAGTTCATTGTGCTCAAGCCCGACGACACCAATTGGGACAAACCTTTCACCGTCACGCCGCAGGCCAACACGTGGACGCAGGTGACGGTGCCACTCTCCAGCGTCGGCAGTCCCGCGCAGATCGCCGATCTCGTCTGGCAGGATGCCTCTGGCGCGGCCAAGCCCACCTTCTCGGTCGATGATGTGGTGTTGATCGGGGCCACATCGGGCGGCGGGAGCACCTTCGCGCCGATGCAGTTCAATGAGAACGCGAATGTGGGCGGATTCCAATCCAACCTGTTCAGTTGGTACGATCGGGGAGGCAAACTGCGCACTGCCGCGCTGGTCAAGAATGATCGGCAAGATCCTAAAGGCATGTGGGGCGGCTATATGCGTCAGTTCACCTACAGTTTGGGCAATACGACGCGCACCGTGGTTGGCTCCGAGGGCTACCATCCTGGTTTCGGCTACACCACCAACCACTACGGCCAGGATGGCTTGCAGGATCAGCAGTCGCACACTGTGAAGGGCACCTACACGGCCATTCTGCGGGGGCGCCACCACGCTATTCACCAGTTCAAGTGGCGGCTCAATCTGGGCGGCCCGGTCGATGCCACCGTCCAATGGTTCTTCGCCACCGGGCGCGATTATCCGCTCTGGACGATCACCTACGATAGTTCGCCCGCCGGCCCGAACGTGGTGAAAGCCGACACGCGCTCGCCCTACGGCGATATGCAGTGGGATGGCGGCGGCAACACGCCCGTCTCCGGCGTGGGTTGGGGCGACCGCTACAAGTTCCGTTCGCTCGGCAGCCCGATCTCGATGAACAGCGGCTGGGATTACACGCAGCCCAACTTGGTGCCCTACGTGTTCGAGTACACCAACAATCCCGATGCCGAGATGGGCCTTGTGCAGACCCAAACCTATCTCCAGCGCGATGCTGGCGGCTACTGGTTCTACAGTCAGTGGGGCAAAAGCGACCCCGATGGCCCAATGCCGCCGGATTACAACTGGACCTATCAACTCAACCAGTACGAACTGCCCTTCACCAACACCTCCAAGCGCATGGCTTGGGGCTCGAACTTTGGCGCGGTCGGTCAAACCAGTTATCCGGCCTATGGCGACGATAAAACCCTCAGCGGTTACCCTTATCTCAGCTACTCGGTCTTTATCGTGCTCGACAAACACAGCCTCGATCCCGTCAACTCGCAAGTTGTTCAGATCGAGCGTGTGCAAAAGACCATCCTCACTGCCTCCACGGGCACCGTCGTCACCAGCGGCCCGGCGGGCATCGGGCGCAGCGACACCGTGACCTACGCGCCAGCTGGCTACGATCACGTGTACAGCACTTGGAACATTCGCGCCAACAACAATAATCAGGCCACGTTCACGCTCAATCCCACGCAGGGCGCGCTCATCAACCCAATCGTCGTGATTCACAACTACCGTGCGGTCAACGCTCCCGAGCGGATCACCATTAACGGCGCAACCAAAATCGCCGATGTCGATTATTTCGCCTCGGTTGATCCCAGCACGCAGCGCTTGTGGATCACCTTGAACGGCAGTTTCAGCGGCAGCAACGTCATCGCCATCGATGGCGCAGCCGCCGCCCCGACCGCCAGCACCTACGCGCCCTATGTGCGGCGCTAACGCCGCATTTCAATGTTTAGCCTTCTCCCCAGGAAAGGTGATGCCGATGTGCTGCTACACGCACCGCATCGACATTCGAACAATCTACCAGGTTCTACCAAATCCAAATAATTACGTATACAAACGGCACGTGAATGTTATGGTGTGGTGCTGGTTTTCAACTGATACCCACATTTCCCGAAACAGGTGGTGTCGAGGCGCTGCTACGCGCAGCGCCTCGACACCACAAAAAACGTCAAATACCTTGCTGCCGCAGGCTAAAACGGGTTTGTTACTGATACTGTCCAACCGGGTTTGGTATTCAGCATCACGAAGCGTACCACTTCAGATTAGCCATGGCGTGAGATCGAACGGCTAGACCAACCATGCTATAATTTCGAAGAGACAATGTGAATCGCATACTAACGGCAGTGATATGCTAGATTTTCAAGCGGAAGGTCGGCTTCCGACCACCACAACGTTTCACCACATACTCATTGTGGGCGGCGCTGATACTGGCCGTGCGCCGATGGCCGCCGCGCTGTTGAGGCGCTTGCTGATCGAGCATGGGCAGCACTCGACGGTTGGCTCGGCGGGTGTGTTGGGCCACGACGGTGACCAACCCGAGGCCGAGGCTCGTGATACCATGCTGCATATGGGCTTGAATATCAACGATCATCTCGCCCGTTCGCTCACCGATGAACTTGTACACGCCGCCAAACTGTTACTCCCCATCGATCGGGGGACGGCCTTGGTGGTACGAGCGCGCTATCCAGAGGCGGCGGATCGCGTCTACTCCCTAGGCGAACTCGCGGGCATTCAACGCGATATCCCCGATCCGTTCCGTATGCAGATCGGTGCGTGGATCACTTACGCCCGTGAGATCGAGCAAATGTTGAAGGCGGGTTTGCCTCGTCTGCTCGCGTTGCTCGACGAGTCTGCCCAATCGACGACGGCGACCGGCGTGCCCGTACCTGTCCCTGCCTCCGTGCCAGTGAGCGATGGGCCCCGTGCGGAGGCTGCCGAGCGGATCGTTCGGTTGGCGCGCACCGTCGCCGATATGCCCGATGTGCTCGATTGGACGACGGCGCGCGGGCGGATCGAATCTGAATTGACGACGTTGGCCGAGCATCAGCAGGGGCCCGACGATTTGATCCACGCCTACATCGGTCTATTGCGCGCCGCGCTCACTATGACGCCGCCAACGCCTAGTGCAGGCCAATTGGCAGCGCTTCGCTCCTGCGCCGAGCAACTTCATCACTCGATTTCACAAGACGATCTCAACAAACTTTCGGTGCAGTTAGGTCAATGGGCAACCTTGTAGGATGCCTGCTGCGAGGAACGGATGTTTTGAAACGGATACTCATTTTGGTGATTGGCTTGGGGGTGCTTGTCGCGCTCTCGCTTCTCTACCCGCCGATGCGTCAAGCAGTGCGTAGCATCGTTCGCCCCGAGCCGCCACCACAGATCACGCCGTTGGCGATGGTGGTGCCACCGACGCGGACCGCCTCGCCAACGCCCACACTCACGCCGACGCCATCGCCCACCACAGTTCCAGCCACCCACGCGGCGACGCCCACCGTAGAGCCAACCGCAACGCCCACGCTGCCGCCTACCGCGACGCTCACACCATCGCCAGTGGTGATCAACGGGCGCTCCTACGATGCCTACATTCCGGCGGCCTCCAAGGAGGGTCAGGCGTACCAGTACTCCTGCGAGTTCGACGCCGCCTGGGTGATTCTGCAGACCTACGGCTTCGATGTGGATGTTGACACGATCATCGGGCTGATGGAGCACGATACCAGCATCGAGCCGTACATCGAGGAGACGCGGCAGGGCTTCCTCATCCACGGTGGCGACATCCGGCGGGCCTTCTCGGGCGATTACACCAAGAACTTCCTCGCGCGCTCCACGGGCGAGGCGATTCGCCCGGTCTTTGAGCATTACGATCTGGCTACCAAGCCCGTGCGCGATCGTGCTGCGCTTGAGGAGGCGTTGCGCGCTGGTGAATTGGTGTGGATGAAAACAACGGTCGATTTCAAGCCGTGGCGTCCGGCCACGTGGCTCATGCCCGATGGCAGCACGCATCAGACGGTGCTGGGCAACGATCACGCGGTCGTGGTGATTGGCTACAATGCCGAGAGCGTGGTGATCCGCGATGTGCTCGGCCCGACCAGCAGCAATTGGCAGCGCCCGTACGAGTACGAGGTCGATTGGCCGACTTTCATGGCGTCGTGGGGTGCGCAGGACTACGACGCGTTGGCGGTGTCGCCGCCCTAGCGACGCGATGGCACTGGATGGCCACGGATCGCCCAACCGCCTGAGTATCGCCCAAACTGCGACGCAGCCCCACCTGCATTCGTAAGCGGGGGCATGCTGGTACAGCGCAGCATCTGCCGATGCGTTCTGCTCTCCCAAATGCTGCCGCAGGCGAAAACGGCTTTTGATGTGAGCAATTGAACTGGAAAAAGCGAGCGAACCGTTTGTCGAACGAACAACCCGCGATTGGCTACCTAGAGCGGCTGCGTCATCTGAGCCGCCCGGCGCGTCTGTATCTGGTACACGCCGCGCTATTGACCATCAGCCTGGCGATCTCCAGCCTATTCTTCAACCTGCTGATCACCGCATTGGGCTACCCGCTCACCTTCCTGGGCCTGTTGAACACCGTCTCGATCAGCGTGGCCGCGCTGCTCAGCGTGCCGCTGTGGTGGCTCGCCGCGAAGATCGGTCTGCGGGTGGCGCTGATCGTCTCGGCGGCGCTCTACAGCGTTGGCGCGCTGGTGCTGGCGCTGTGGCCCGAGCCGTGGCTGCTGGTGATCTACAGCGCGCTCAGCGGCATCTCGGCGGTGCTGTTCCAGGTGAGCGCGCCGCCCTTTATGATGCGCCATAGCGATGCGGAATCGCGTGACCATCTGTTCACCACCAATACCGCGATCAACGTGGGCTTGGCGGGCTTGGGCAGCCTCGTCGCGGGTGGCTTGCCGGGCATGTTCGCGGCCTGGTTGGGCGTGGCCGCCGAGCACGCGCTGGCCTACCGCGCTACCTTCTTGGTGACGGCGCTCGGCTTGCTGCTGGCGCTGATCCCGCTGCTGCTGATCGATGATCGTGTGCCGCAGGAGGCCGCACCTGTATCCGAAGAGGAGCAGGTGATCGCCGCTGCCGAGACGCCCGCCGAGCCGCTCCACGGCCCATTCGCAGGATGGCTCACCGCTCTGTTGGAACGCATAAAGCCCTTACAGCGCTTGCCCGCCTTTTGGCTGCGCATCCTGGCCGACCCGTGGCCGATCATTCAGTTGCTCATCCCGCCGCTGCTGATCTCGTTCGGCGCGGCGCTGCTGATCCCCTACCTGAACCTGTTCATCAAGCAGCGCTTCGGCGTGCCCGATACGACGCTCGGCGCGATCTTCGCGGCGCTCAACATTTCGATCGGCGTGGCGGCGCTGTTGGGGCCGCTGATCTCAGTGCGAATCGGCAAGGTCAACACGATCGTGCTGACGCAGGCGCTCTCCATCCCGTTCTTGCTGACGATGGGCTTTGCGCCGGTGCTCGCCATTGTAATCGGCGCTGCGATGGCGCGGGCGGCGCTGTTCAACATGGCCTCGCCGCTCTACGATGCCTTTGCAATGGAGCGCACCGAGGAATCCGCCCGCCCAACCGTGATCGGCCTGATCAACGGCGCGTACAGCGTGGGCTATCTGGTCGCGCCCACCATCAGCACGCGCACCCAAGAGGCCTATGGTTTCACGCCGCTCTTCTTGGCGACGACGTGCTGCTACGTGCTGGCGGTGCTCGCTAATACGCTATTTTTTGTGCGCCGCCGCGCTCGCTAAACACTTGCGCACGGCTGCTATCCGGCATACAATGCAATAAGTGGCTGTTTAGCCATTGCTCGCTCGCCTCTTGCATGGCAAAAGGAGTCCCATGCTCGTTCAGGATATTACCAACCACATCCGGACCGAAGCTGCAAAAGTGCTGGTCGGCCAGGAGGAGCCATTTACGCATATTTTGATTGCGTTGCTCAGCGGCGGCCACGTGTTGCTCGAAGGAGTGCCCGGCACTGCCAAGACCTTAATGGCTAAGACGCTTGCGGCTCTGATCCAGGCGGATTTCAAGCGCGTGCAGTTCACCCCCGACCTGATGCCCTCCGATGTAATCGGCACGCAGGTGTTCGAGATGGCGACCAGTGAGTTTCGGCTGCGCCAAGGCCCGATCTTCACCAATGTGTTGCTGGGCGATGAGATCAACCGCGCCCCCGCCAAAACGCAGAGCGCGCTGCTGGAGGCGATGGAGGAGTCTCAGGTGACGATCGAGGGCCAGCGCCTGCCGTTGCCGCAGCCGTTCTTCGTGCTGGCCACCCAAAATCCCGTCGAATACGAGGGCACCTACCCGCTGCCCGAGGCGCAACTCGACCGCTTCCTGTTCAAAGTGCTGGTCTCCTACGCCCCGCAGGAGGTCGAGATCGAGGTGTTGCGGCGCTACCATCAGGGTTTTGATGCGCATCATCTCGACAAGGTTGATCTTCAGCGCACCGTCACGCCCGATGTGCTAGCGCAGTGCCAAGCCGAGATTCGCCAGGTCCAGGTGGATGATGGCATCCTGAAATATATCACCGATATCGCTCAAGCGAGCCGCGAGAGTCTCGACCTGCTGCTCGGAGGTTCGCCGCGCGCCTCGATCGGGCTGTTGTTGGCCTCCAAAACTTGGGCCGCCATGCAGGGTCGCACGTTTGTGGTGCCCGATGATGTCAAATTCCTCGTACGGCCCGTCTACCGTCACCGCATCATCCTCAAGCCGGAGGCCGAGATCGAGGGCCTGACTCCCGATACGGCAATGACACGCATTTTGGCGCGGGTCGAAGTGCCCCGCTAACAAGCTACGGAAGCCGAGTATGACCGATACGCGTTGGATCGCACTGTTGCGCGGCATCAATGTAGGCGGCAAGTCGCGCGTGCCCATGGTCGAGCTTCGCGAACTCGCGAACCAACTCGGCTGGCGCGATGTTAAGACCTACATCCAGAGCGGCAACCTGCTGTTTCGTGCTGATGGCGACGCCGCAGCGCATGAGGCTGCGCTCGAAGCCGCACTGCAGGCGCACTTCGGTGTGGCCTACCCCGTGATCGTGCGTACCGCCGCCGATTGGCATGGCTATGTGGCCACGAACCCGTTCCCTGCAGAGGCTGAACAAACGCCGAACTATCTGATGTTGGCCCTGACCAAGGCGCCGCCGCTCGCCGATGCTGCTGAGGCTTTGCAGGCTCGTGGGGGCCACGGCGAGCAGGTGCGGATCGCTGGTGGCGCGCTGTGGATCTACTTTCCGAACGGCTCGGGCACCTCAAAACTCTCTCCGTCGCTGATGGATCGCCTGGCTGGTTCGCCGCTCACCACCCGCAACTGGCGCACAGTTCTAGCGATACAAGCGCTCTTATCGCAATAGATTGTAACTACCGTCGTTCCCGCTTCGTTTTCATCATGAACTTCCATTATGCTGTTGGTATGGCAATTCGCAATACCTGTTGGATTTGGGGAACGTGTTGAACGTGAGCATTGTGCTCACAGCATTAATCGCACTTGATTGTTAACGAGGGAACTATGGCAAATGAACCACGCTTCTCGGCCACAGCGCTGATCGATGCGCCTGCAGCACAACTGTATGCTATTATCGCCGATTACCACGAAGGCCATCCCCGCATCCTACCCAAACCACCATTCGTTGATCTCAAGGTTGAGGAGGGCGGTGTGGGCGCAGGCACCGTCCTTCGCATCACCATGCGATTATTGGGTCAGACACAGTCATTTCGCTCAACTGTCACCGAGCCGGAGCCTGGACGTGTCCTGCTCGAAGCCAATGAGAACGGCTACAACACATCGTTTATTGTGGAGCCGCAGGGCGAGCAACAGGCCCGCGTAACGATTGAGACCGTGTTGGGTGGGCGCAGCGGATTGGCGGGCAAACTAGAGGGATGGTTCGTGCGTCGCCTACTGCATTCGGCGTATCAGCGGGAATTGGCGAAACTAGCCGAAGTTGCTCAGGCGCAAGTACGCATTTTGGCGTAGCACAAAATCAGGTGGCATATCCTCCAAACAACGCAATACAGCCTTTCCGCCGAAATCCGCTCCCCTAACAGATGTGATGTCGGTGGCGTTGCTGCACGCAGCGCATCGACATCACAAAAATACACCTTGCTACTACAGCCCAATCGGATGAAATGTACTTTCCGGCATACAAATTGCTGTCAACGCTCTACGAACAATAGCCCTAAACAAGATAACGCATCCTGTTGCCGAAAGCTCTTTTTTGTGCTACACTTGTGCTACTCATCAAAATAGCCAGCATTGTTGACGTAATTGTGCACCTACGTTGCAAGAATTTAACCTACACTGCTTGCAACGGTGCCAGCCGGATGCTATACTTGTGATAGCAAACAAACCAAACGTTGTGTGTTCACGTAGTACCGAATGTATTGCTCGGGTCGCTCAACGGTGAGGAGCCGAACAGGCCGTTGGTGGTACAACCGCCCTCTGGATCTGTCTTCTCATTATCACCAAAACCCCCGAGATACATAGCTACATAGCTGTTGGAGAAGCCTTATCCGCTTCTACACGGTGCAACAAATTGTTTACACTCAACGTCTATTTTGGTGGAATCACAGAGGAAGGATACTACCCTGGTAGAAGAAACAATCATCGACGCGGGTGCGCTCGCACGACGGGTGGTGGAGCTCGCTGAAGATAAACAGGCCAGCGACATCGTCATGCTGGATTTGCGGAAGCTAAATGCCTTTGCCGATTATTTTGTGGTTTGTTCCGGAGAGAGCGATCGGCAACTGAAAGCGATTCTCAGCGCCATCGACGAGGGTATTACAAAAGAGCTAGGGCTTGATGCTCGCATCGAGGGCTCAGCCGATACTGGCTGGATACTCCTCGATTATGGGGATGTTGTTATTCATATTTTTTCATCGGCCCTGCGCGATTTTTACCGCATCGAACAACTCTGGAACAAAGCAACACCGGTTGTAATCGTCCAATAAAGGACCAGATATGGAAAGTAGCAAACACACCCGCTATATCCTGTTCGCCCTGGGCGCTGCGCTAGGAAGCGCGCTCGGCCTGATCATCGGCTCACTGCTCACCTTCTGGATCGGCGAAGGCACTCTGCGCGCAATTCAGCGTGGTCTGCGCCGGCTCACTGGTGGCGATGACCGCCCGAACTTCGAGATGTTGTTGCAGTAAGAGGCTAGCGTTGGGTCTGGTGGCTGTTGTTGTAGCAGTCTGTAAAACCCAACGCTAGTTTTTTCGCTCATGCTCGTTGCCCACCCACTCGCTTTCGCCATCCGCCCACACCTCTTTCTTCCAGATCGGCGCGACTTGCTTGATCTGATCCATTAGGTATTCGGCAGCCTCGAAAGCTTCGTGTCGGTGTGGCGCTGCCACCACAATCACTACCGCCGTCTCACCGATCTCCAAACGCCCCACGCGATGATGAATCGCGATTTTGCCCGTGCCCCAGCGCTCCTGTGCCTGCTCGGCCAACTGCTTGAGCACCGAAACCGCCATCGGCTCGTACGCCTCATATTCGAGGTGATCGGTGGCCCGTCCATCGAAGTTGTTGCGCACAATTCCCGCGAACGTCACGATCGCACCCATATCAGGGCTGGCGACTAACTCCGCAAGTGCGCTAGCATCCAACGGCTGAGGAGTGATATGGAATAAAGGTATCGTACTCATCGGATTCACCTTCCACCACTCACAGGCGGAATAAAGGCAACCTCATCGCCATCGTGCAAATCGGTTGCGAGCGTACTAAAATCTTGGTTGACCGCATACAGCATTTTGCCGCTGTACCCGCTCAGGCGCGGATACCGTTCGAGTAGCAATTCCCACAGCGTGCCGACCGTGGCACCCTGCTCTAGCTCAAACGTCTCTTCGGTTTTGCTGGTGATGTCGCGGTGTCCCGCAAAATAACGCACAACCACTTGCATAACGCGGCTCCTCACCCTAGGTTAGAAGAGAAAGGGGATAAACCGATACCGAACCTTGCGCACGTACTCTTGGTAGGCGGGATCTTGGAGGAGAATACGCTCCTCGGCGCGTGCGCGTAGGTATTGGCAGAAAACAGTAAGAGACAGAAGCACTACATTCCAGATGCTCAGATTCCCCAATAGAAAACCCACGTATCCCACGATGTAGCTGCCATAAATGGGGTGACGAACATAGCGGTAAAAACCTTCGGTACGCACTCTCCGAATCGCCGCCACAATACCGAAACTTCGTCCAAGGTTAAAGATCGCAATGGTTGCCAGTACGGTACCGACAAACTGAAATGCGATTCCAACGTTTACGAAACTGCTAACTGTTTCAGTTGGCCTTTGCAACATGGGCGCAGCTGTGCCCACAAACGCTACCAACCAATCCCAAACTGAACGACTCTCGTGATACGCTGGATTTCGAATAATCACCAGCCAGACAATCATTGCTTCCTGCAGAGCCAGGATGAGCATTTGAAGATGTCCGGTTTCCCACCAATTACGAAAAGCCGAATAAGCGAAAAAGGCGAATAAACTGCCGATAACCGCATTGGTAAGAATAGAGTATAACCGCATGGTTAATCTAGTCTGAACTAGATCGGTCGTGGATCTGTCTGATGTAAACATTGATTATTATTCTCGGCTAGAAGAAAACTTCGACGAAATTAAGATGACACTGCCGAGTACGATACTCGTTTATCAAAGAGTATCAGGTTTGGAAGTATCTATCCCTCGCTCAACCTGCGCTGCTTTAAACCGTTCGAGCTGATCGTTCAAGGTACTGACCAGCGTACCAAGCAATTGAACATCCCGTTGATCGATCTCGGTCAAAATGACCTGTTGATCTTGGAAGAGATTCTCGAAGCGAGTCGTCATGCGAGCCTGGCGTTGATCCAAATCGCGTAGCCAACCATCGATACGCTCCAACCAAGCGGTAAGTTGACGGAGATGTTGCTCATCGGTTTCTTGGAGTGAGATGACTCGTTCTTCTTGTTGCTGTCGAACCTCCTCGACACGCTCTTGATTCATCAGGAAGCGCTCTGTCGAAACACGCTCAACGCGCTTAATCTCAGAAGCCTGCTCGACCAATTTGGCGTCGAGCGTATCGATGCGCTCGGGCAGGTCGTGTGTAAGCAGATCGATGTGCTGACGTATCTCATCGAGGCGCGAGATACGGCTGCGAAACTCATCGAGGACCGGGTGAACATCGGCCACCAACTGCTGGGCTTCGACCGCCTGGCGCCGCAGACTCTGCTTCTCGATCTGGAGTTCTTCGTTGAATTTGCGCAACTCTGCACGGAGTTGATCACCAATCCCATAAAAACCCTCGATCTGGCTCGCCAACGCCCGATCGCGTTCTTCGCTCTCCTTGATGCGAGCCTGCCAAGCCTGCGTGCGTTGTTCAAGCTCCTCGATGCGCACCAGCCAACCGGCCACCATGTCGCGATCCTGCTTGCGCGCCTCGCCGAGTTGGTGGATCTGCGTTTGCATCTCGCGGAGCGGGCGTGTGCCCTCCTCGATCTTGATCAGCGCACCCGCCACTTCCTTGCGCAGCATCGCAATATCGCGTCGATAGCTATCGAGCGCCTGCGACACCTCTTGGCGATAGCGGTCGTATAAGCCTTCGATCTGGCTTACCGTCCCCTCCACCTTGCGCATCTGCTCCATTGCCCAGTTGTACTTGTTGGTTTGCTCCTTAATCTGTCGGCGCAAATCATCAAGTTGCCCCTGAAGGTAGACGATCTGCGATTGCTCTTGGGTGCGCAGTCGTTCTTCCTCATACTTGCTGGTGACATTCGGTTTATTTGTCATAATACTGTTCCATCTTTCCGATACTACAGGCAGGGCGAAGGTGAACTATCGACACCAAGAAACGGGACGCTGTTTACCGAAAGATCGGGTGGTTTCGCAGCGTTCGTTCGATCAACACCGAGAGATCCGGCTCATTATACCGGTAGCTCCCGAGCAGATCGGGTCCGGGCTCGCGACCCAACAACACATTGAATGATGCTACTACGCAACTGGCAATCGCATCGAGATCGTAGCCGCCCTCCAACACCATCACAATCCGCCCGTCACAGAGCGATTGCGCGGCGTCCACCAGTCGTTTGGTGAGGGCCGCGTACCCAGTCGTCGAGATCGTGAGCGGGCCTAGCGGATCGCGCCAGTGCCCATCGTACCCGGCGGAGACCAGTATCAACTGCGGTTGAAACGCTTCGAGTGCTGGCAGCACCAACCGATCGTAGCACGACGTGATGCCCTGATCCCCCGTGCCATGCGGTACAGGCATATTGAGCGTCAAGCCGTAGCCCGATTCCTCGCCCATCTCGTGACTCGCGCCGCTGCCCGGGTAGAGGGGCCAAGCGTGGCTCGAACAGAAGAGCACCTGGCCATCCTCATAGAAACAATCCTGTGTGCCGTTGCCGTGGTGCACATCGTAATCGACGATCGCCACCCGTTCGAGTTTCAGCACATCGGTTGCGTAGCGAGCCGCAATAGCGATATTGTTGAACAGGCAGAAGCCCATTGAGTGCGTTGGTGTCGCGTGATGCCCAGGGGGCCGCCCCAACACAAACGCATTCGAGACCTCGCCGCGCACCACCGCATCGACCGCACGCACCGCAGAGCCTGCCGCCAACCGCGCAGCCTCGTACGAGCCGGAGGTCGTGTAGGTATCGCCATCGATATGCGCGAACTCGTGCGCCGTAGTCGAGCGGATGACCGAGAGCAAATGAGCGCTATGAACAGCGAGAATTTGCTGATCGGTGGCTGGTTCAGCGACTAATTCGTGCAACTCACTGCGTAGGCCGCTCTCGTCGAGCGCGGCAAGAATCGCTGCGATACGGGCTGCGCGCTCAACATGACTCGGATCATCATGGTCCGCCTGGTTTGGATTCGTAATAAAAGCAGTAGTCATTATTGCTCGTTGCCATGCCCGACGTTGGAGCTTTCGCAGTGCGGCTTGGCATTGATAGAATTACATTCAAGATACGTTCGGCATTATAGCACAGCCATACTAAGTTGGGAGAATGGGAACGGGCTTAATCCGGTAAGCGCACGCCATCCGCCTCGTGTACCAGTAATCCATCGCGTACCAGGCCATCAACCAACTTTCGAAGCCAATCCATATCGTCGGCACTGAACGACTCGTGGATCTGTGGGCCTAACTCGTGTAACGGCAGAAGTTGACCCGCAGCCAAACCCCGCACCGTCTCGATGATCCGCCCTCGATAATATCGATTTGAGCCGACATACCGTGTATCACGGCGCTCTGCGACGGCGCGGCGCGTGCGTACTGGTGTGGTATCGGCCACAGCCTGGCTGAACAACTGCTCATCAGAAGCGCGGCGTTGCGCATAATCGCGGCAATGGGCCTGTAGCGGGCAGCGCCAACACTGAGGCGTATTGGCAGTGCAGATCAGCGCACCCAACTCCATAATCGCCTGGTTCCACGTCCAACCCTGCCCAGCGGGGATCACAACCCGCGCCAACTCCAGCAATTGCGTCTCGGATGGAGGTGGCTCGCTATTGCCCACGAACACGCGGTGCACCACTCGCCGGATATTCGTATCCATAAACGCCACATCCTGCTCGAACGCGAAGCATGCCACAGCCCCTGCCGTGTATGGTCCGATCCCGGGCAGCGCTAAGAGTGCAGTCACATCGCGGGGAAATTCGCCCTGTAACTCTTCATGGACCACGCGGGCGGTGCGCTGTAAGTTCACGGCGCGGCGGTTGTAGCCTAAGCCGGACCACGCCTGAATCACCTGAGCGGTGGGAGCCTGTGCTAACGCGGCAACCGTGGGGAAAAGCTCCAAGAACGCCAGATACTTCGGGATAACCCGATCCACCTGCGTTTGTTGAAGCATAATCTCGGAGACCAAGATGCGGTACGGATCACGCGTGCGGCGCCAAGGGAGATCGCGGGCTGAGGTATCGAACCAAGCTAGCAACGCCTGACGCAGTTCGGTGAGCCAAGGGGTGTGCTCGATTTCATCGGCCTGCTGAGTAGTACTCATATCAGATGCGGTGGATAGAGGGTAGTGGTGGTGCGAGGTGAGGTCATACCTATAAACCAGTTGTAGCCCCAATAAACGCTGATTTAAAACGAAAGAGAGGCGTGAGGAACCCCACGCCTTCTAAAGATTGCGCTTTCGCGCCTACTCCTCGCTCTGCTGCAAAATCACGTAAAGAAGTTCAAGCAAAACATTCTTAACACTATCACGCTCTGATGCAACACAAGGCAAGACTTTGACATGTGGTGGCAGTCGCAGGGCTAGGCGCAGTTCGTCCGGCGACCATGCGTTAGGTTTATCTTGCTTGTTCGCCGCGACTACATAGGGGGTCTCGCGATAGGAGACGAAGAAGTCGATAATCCGATTCGTTTCGCGGAAGGTCTCCGGGCGCGTGCTATCGACAAGGATGACCAAGCCGAGCATACCCTCGGAAAGGATCTCCCACATAAAATCGAAGCGCTTCTGACCAGGTGTACCGAACAAATGCAACACCAAGTCATCCGCGACGGCAATGCGACCGAAGTCCATCGCCACCGTCGTTTCCTTCTTGATCAGCTTGGTATCGTCGGTGGCTCGTCGTTCGGTGGAGACCACCTCGATCTCGCTGATCGCCTTGATGAACTCGGTCTTGCCCGCGTTCACCGCGCCGCTAATGACCATCTTTACC
>CALKHR010000144.1 GCA_937988885.1 uncultured Roseiflexaceae bacterium
GCGCTTCCTCCGCGTGCCTGAAGGCAGCGGTTTCCAGCGCGCTTTCTTTCTATGAACTGAGATCCCTGCGCCCGAACCTGCCTATTGTTCGGGCGTTCGACCACGTGTACGCTGTTGGATGCGGAAAAGAACAAAATCAAGGCGAATCGACTAAGCCTGTAATGCCCAATCACATAGATGATCTGCGAACGCAACAACTCCGCCACCTGCGATTCTGCGGTGCACGCTCAATAGGATGGGGAAAAAGAGAGATTGGAAGGGAATGGGCGATCGAGGGTGGCATTCGCAGCCTCAAGGTTCTTTAGTGAACGCTACAGCCCTAACATAGCATACTGCATAACCGCCGTCAAATAGTGAAAAGTTTGCGCGAATCTCACCTCTCAGACATCCAAAAAGCACAAATTTGTAGTAAACTGCATACACCCAACGTTTTGCAACGTATACGGACCACCGTATGCGAATATGCGTCCCTCCACCAAAGATACCCTTTCACTATCAATAAACCGCTCATCATACCTATTTCACCATCTGAAAAAGAGATCGTTGATCTCTATCAGTTGAGGGTGCTATACTGCAATTACTATGGAACAAGTACTTTCATCATCTGAAAAGCAAGCGCCACGAAGCGATTTTATCCATTCGCTTGGTCGAGGCTTACAACTCCTCGAACTGTTGGCAGACGAGCCCGAAGGTATGCTCGCCAAGACCATCAGTATGCGCAGCGGCTTTCACCTCAGCACCTGTTACCATCTGCTGAACACACTCGTCGCGAGCGGGTATGTGATCAAGCAGCCCAGCACGCAGCGCTTTGTGTTGACGAGCAAAATTCGCTTCACCAACCGAAGCCCATTCGGAGCAGCGCACGTACTGCCATTGCTACAGCCACATGTGCAATTGCTGCGCGACACCACGCGCGAAACGGCGTATCTGTCACTGCGCGATGGCGATGAGATCGTTGTTAGTGCGATTGTGGATAGCCCTCGCAGCCTGCGGGTCGCGCTTCTGCGCGTCGGCTACAGCAATGGAAATCACGCCATGGCGTTGGGCAAAGCTATCCTAGCCTATCTCGACGAGCAGAGCGTGATACAGTACTTGGAGCGCCACGGCATGCCTGCGCTCACCACTCACACCATCACCTCACCCAACGCGTTCGTCGCGGAGTTGACCACCACGCGTACCCGGGGCTACGCGCTCGATGAGGAGGAGTTCGCCGACGAAACCTGCTGTATCGCGGCACCGATCTTCGCCAGCCATGGCCGCGTGATCGGTTCAATCGGTATCGCACAGCCAGTGAACCGCTACAGATCCAATGGGAGCGACCTGATCGCGACAGTGATCGACAGCGCCAAAGCCGCAACCCGCGCCCTGGCCCTTCAGGATCACCTCGCGCTCTCGTAGAAAGGAGTTTGCATAGGCTCGCTCGCAACTGTCTTTTTCCCCTATTCTGATCGCTACTTTTCACAAGGAGGTGGATTGTGGAACCGACGACTGCTCAGTTGCACTGGATGTACGAGACCATGGTGAAGATTCGGCACTACGAAGAGACCATGGCGAAAGTGTACCTCGAAGGCAAACTCCCCCCACACATTCAGAAAGGCCTGGCCTTCGATATTGGATCTGGCCCCGTTCCTGGCGAAATGCACCTCGCAGCCGGACAAGAACCCGTTGCAGTTGGCGTTTGTGCGCACCTTACCGATAACGACACCGTAGTTGGCACGCACCGTCCCCACCACTTCGCGATCGCAAAAGGCGTTCCGCTCGACAAGATGACCGCCGAGATGTTCGGCAAAGTCACTGGCTTGGGGCGCGGCAAAGGCGGGCACATGCACCTGTTCGATCCGGCCCATAAGTTCAGTTGTAGCGGCATCATCGGCGCGAGCCTGCCACCGGCCTGCGGCGCAGCCTTGGCGGCCAAGAAGCGCGGCAAGGATTGGGTCGCTGTGGCGTTCTTCGGCGATGGAGCCGCCAACCAAGGCTCGTTCCACGAATCGCTGAACTTGGCCGCACTGTGGAAATTGCCCGTCATCTTTGTCTGCGAGGACAACAAGTACGCCATCTCGGTCGAGAAGTCGGAATCGACCTCGGTTGCCTGGAACGCCGAGCGGGCCGCCTCGTACGGGATGCCCGGCGTGTTGGTCGAGCGCAACGATGCGTTGGAGGTGTTCCAAGCCGCTGGCGCCGCGATCGCACGGGCGCGCAACGGCGACGGCCCCAGCCTGATCGAGGTCAAGACCGACCGCTACTTCGGCCACTTCCAGGGCGATGCTGAGGTGTATCGGCCCAAGGGCGAGACCGATGAACTGCGCAAATCCGACCCGATCAAAACCTTCGCGGACTACTTGCGCACCCACAACCTGCTCGACGATGCGACGGAACAGCAGCTGAGCAGCCGGGCCAAGCAGGCGGTGAGCGAAGCGTTTGAGTTTGCGCGCACCAGTCCCTACCCAGAGCCCGAAGAAGCGCTGCTGCATGTCTTTGTGTAATCCGCTCCATTCTCACGATTCATCAATGAGGAGGAATCATCATGAGTGCACCCCGTAAACTGACGATGGCGGCGGCCATCTCGGAAGCAATCGCCCAGGAGATGGAGCGTGATCAAGATGTGTTTGTGTTGGGCGAGGATGTCGGCAAATACGGCGGCATCTTCGGTGCAACCCAGAACCTGCTCAGTAAATTCGGCAGCGACCGCGTGATGGACACGCCGATCTCGGAGACGGCCTTCATCGGCACGGCCATCGGCGCGGCGAGCGAGGGTATGCGCCCGATCGTCGAGCTGATGTTCATCGACTTCTTCGGCGTTTGTATGGACATGATCTACAACCATATGGCCAAGAACATCTACATGGCGGGCGGCAACATCCAGATGCCCGTGGTGTTGATGTCGGCGATCGGCGGCGGCTACAACGACGCGGCGCAGCACTCGCAGTGCTTGTACGCCACCTTCGCGCATATGCCGGGTCTCAAGGTTGTGGTGCCCTCGAACGCCTACGACGCCAAAGGGTTGATGATCGAGGCGATCCGCGACAACAACCCGGTGTTGTACCTGTTCCACAAGGGCATTATGGGCCTACCTTGGATGGCCTACTACGAGGGCAGCACCAACGAGGTGCCCAGCGAGCCGTACACCATCCCGTTCGGCAAAGCGAATGTGGTACGCGAGGGCAGCGATCTCACGATTGTGACGCTGAGCCAGATGGTGCAGAAGGCTATCCTGGCCGCACAAACACTGGAGCAGGAGGGCATCAGCGCGGAGGTGATCGACCTGCGCACACTGGTGCCGCTGGATGTCGAGACGGTGGTCGCATCGGTGAAGAAGACCGGGCGATTGCTGGTCGCTGATGAGGATTATCTGAACTTTGGTCTATCGGGCGAGATCAGTGCGATCGTGGCCGAGCGTTTGGATGAGATTGCGCTCAAAGCGCCGATCGCGCGGCTGGGTGTGCCGGGCATCCCGATCCCCTACAGCCGACCGCTCGAGCAATTTGCCATTCCACAAACTGAAACGATTACCAAGGCAGCACGACAACTGATGGGCGGTCGCGTGCTGGCAGGAGCAGTAGCATGATCCAATTGACGCTTCCAGAAGAGGCGTGGGGCGATGTCGATGAAGGTACCGAGGCGTTGCTCGACCGCTGGCTTGTGGCGGTCGGCGAGCGGGTGAGCGCGGGCCAGGCGCTGGCCGAGGCGGTGCTGGTCAAAACCAATTTCGAGATCAGCGCGCCTGCGGATGGAGTGCTGACCGAGATCCTTGTGCAGGAATCCGATACGTTCGGGCGCGGCGTACCGATCGGTCTCTTCCAGGCCGATGGTGATGCGGCAAGCGCAGCACCCTCTGCCCCCGAGCCAACAACGACAAGCGCACCAACACCGAGCGAGCCTGTCGTGAATGCACCGAGCAGTGCGCCCATCGCACCTGTACAGGTGTTCCCGTTCACTGGTATTCGCGGTAGCGTGGCGCGAGCGATGAGCCAAGCCTGGCAAGCGCCACAGGTGGCGATGGGCCTCGATGTCGATATGACACGTTGCCTTGCGCAGCGCGATGCGTTGCGCAAGGCCAACAACATCAAGCTCTCCGTCACGCCGCTGATCATCAAGGCCGTGGCGAACGCGCTGAAGCTGCACCCACGCCTCAACGCGCACGTCAGCGAGCAGGGCGTGGAGTTGCTCGATGGTGTCCATATCTCGTTGGCGGTCAGCCTCGACGATGGCCTCGTCACACCTGTGATCCGCAACGCCGATTCGCTGTCGGTGCTGGAGATCAACGAGCAGATGGCGCAGTTGGTCGATGGGGCGCGCTCGGGCACGCTGCCACCGAGCGCGTACCAAGGTGGCACGTTCACCGTGAGCAACTTGGGCATGACGAATGTGCAATGGTTCACGCCCGTGCTGAACCCGCCGCAGGCCGCGATCCTTGGCGTGGGGCAGGTGGCGCAGCGAGCCGTGGTGAGCAACGATGCCGTCAAGGTGGCGCAGATGCTCACGCTGACGCTGGTGTTTGATCACCGCGCCGTCGATGGCTTCCCCGCCGCGTTGTTCTTGGGCGATCTGCGCTCGTTGCTGGAGGAAGCCGATTTGTAGGGCACTACGGCACATGCCTTTCGTGTGGCATCGAAACTTCTGTGAGGAACTGAAGTTTCGATGCCACATTTCTACCATGTATAAGCTGGTGTTACATTGCAAGTGATACCAGCACTTTCAAGGGGCAGTGATGTTGATGCGCTGTTACGCGCAGCGCATCAACATCACAAAAAACGGACAGTACCTTGCTGCCGCAGGCTACAATAGCTTTGTCATTGTTCAACGAATGTCGTATCAACCCAAGCATCAACCAACTACAATCTGCGTAATCTGTGAAATCTGTGGATGATCAACATCAGTGGATGTTCCCCACAACGGCTCTGTAAGTTTGCGGTACAATGCCTGCGGCATACGTCTCTTTCTACTCGCCGCACCTTCTGTACTGCACTGGAAATAGAATCATGACACAAGAATCCATCGCGGTCGGCATCTTGGCGAATCCCTCATCCGGACGCGATATTCGGCGACTCCTGGCACGCGCCTCTGTCTATCCCACCTCCGAGAAGATCAACGATGTGTTACGGCTCCTGACGGCGTTGGGCTCGCAGGGCGTAACCGATGCGTGGATGATGCCCGATGTAGGCGGCATCACGCATGCGGTGATGCGCACCGTCAACCACGAGCGCAAACGTGGCGCGGCGCTGCCGCAGGTGCATATGGTGAAGTTCGAGGCCGAGGATTCGGTTTGGGATACGTGGCGGGCCGTCGAACTGATGGTGAAGGCGGGTGTTCGGGCGATCGCGGTGCTCGGTGGCGATGGCACACACCGCGCGGTGACGCGCTACTGCAGCGACATACCGATGGCGACGCTCTCGACGGGCACCAACAACGCCTTCCCTGCCATGCGCGAGGCGACCACCACCGGCTTGGCGATGGGCTTATACGTGAGCGGGCGCGTGCCCGCCGAGGTGGCGCTGCGCCGCAATAAGATTCTGCGGGTGCAGCACGGCAATCGCAACGAGATCGCGCTGGTGGATGTCTGCGTAACGAGTCAGCCGTTTGTGGGCGCGCGGGCGGTGTGGCAACCGAACGAGTTGCGGCAGTTGTTCGTGACGTTCGGCGAACCCGATGCAATTGGGCTTTCGTCGATCGCGGGGTTGGCGCTGCCGACATCGCGCCTCGATCCGTATGGCGTGCAGTTGCGCTTCGGCGGGGAGCGGCGGTTGCTCGCGCCGATCGCGCCCGGCCTGATGGAGTATATCCCGATCTCATCGGCGGAGCGCTTGGAGCCGAATCAGCCCGTTGCGATCGACGCTGGCACTGGCACGGTGGCGCTGGATGGCGAGCGCGAGATCGAGTTTACGCCGGACAGCCTCGTGACGGTGGAGTTGGACCTGAACGGGCCGTTCACGATCGCGGTCGAGCCGACGTTGATGTATGCGGCGCAACAGGGTCTATTGTGGGAATAGTGGAATAGTGTAAACGAACATCCACAGATTTCAGAACAGGCTGTAACGTTATCTCACGTTATGCAAAGTCGAGGCGCTGCCACACGCAGCGCCTCGACGTTTGATTCTGTGCATCCCAATGCGGGTAACGATGCAGCATTGATGGGCCGCGAGCAGAGCGGCGCGCGTTGTGGCGCGCAGCGCCATAGCTGTCCGAGCGCGCATACGTTGTACACGACGTTGTTTGCCCGCAGCGACGGGCGTTGAGGCGCTGGCTGCTCCTTTTTTCCCAAACCAACAGACCACGTTGCAGCAGCAATACGTTTTATGTCAATAGACTACTGCGGCCTGGCGTTCTCGGGCAGCGGCGAGACGTAGCGTTTGCCGTTGGTGCGTTGCTTGAATTCGGCTTGGGCCTCGGCGAGCAGGTCGGGGCGCTGGAAGAGATCGAGGCCCGCGAGCGCGATGGCCTTGGCGGCCAGTTGCATGCCCTTAAAGCCGATGCTTGAGCCGGAGCAGGCGACGATCTGCCAGCTGTGCCCGGGCGTGCCGACTGGCCAGCAGGTGGTGTTGATTTGGGCGGTTGGCGTGATATGGCTCACATCGGCGACTTCGGTGGAGCCGGGCAGCGTGATGCTGACTTCTTTGTGCGGCAGGATCTGGCCCCACAGCGGCTTGTCGAGCAGTGCCGGATCGAGTTCGACATCGACCACGTTCTGCAGGTTCTCAAACGATTGCCTGAGCGCGCTGGGCAGGAAGGTGCTCTGCAGTTGTTTGGCGAAGGCTTGCTCCTCCTCAGTGAAGTGGATCTCGCCGAGAGATTGCAGTTTTTCGAGCAGCAGGCGCGAGAGGGTGCGGTTCGGCAGGAGTTCGTAGCAGCCGGTGATGAACTCGATGTCGTGGGTGGTGCCGCTCATCAGGGCCGCGCCCTTGGCGATGTCGAGCACGCGCTGGTAGATCTCTTCGACTTGATCGCGGCGGGGTGCGCGCACAAAATACCAAGCTTGAGCGTAGGCGGGCACCACGTTCGGCGCTTGGCCACCGTGCGTCACAACGCTGTGGATGCGGGCTTCGGGGATAATGTGTTCGCGCAGGTAGTTGACGCCTACGTCCATCAGCATCACGCCGTCGAGCGCACTGCGACCGTTGTGCGGATCGGCGGCGCCGTGCGCGGTGACGCCGTGGAAATTGACCTTGAAGGAGTTCATAGCCAGCGAGGAGCCGTACCAGACCATGTTGGTATCGCCCGGGTGCCAGGTGAGCGCGGCGTCGAGGTCGTCGAACACACCCGCTGCGGCCATGAAGGTCTTGCCGACCAGAGTCTCCTCGGCGGGGCAGCCGTAGTAGCGCAGTGTGCCGCTGATGCCCTGTTGCTCCATCATTTCTTTGATCGCCAGCGCAGCACCCAAGCAGGCCACGCCGAACAGGTTGTGGCCACAGCCGTGCCCTGGCCCACCTGTGACGATCGGGTTGTGCGAGGTGGCGACTTGCTGCGATAGGCCGGGCAACGCGTCGTACTCGCCTAGGATGCCGATGATCGGCGAGCCGCTACCCCAGGTTGCGACGAAGGCAGTGGGCAATTGGCCAACGCCCCGTTGAACCGTGAAGCCATTTGCTTCGAGTTCGTCGGCCAGGAGTTTGCTGGCAAATTGCTCGGTCAATGCGACTTCTGGACGCTCCCAAATGGCTTTAGCTAAGTAGGAAAGTTGCTCTTCTCGGTCGTCGATATATGCTTCGACCGTTTGTTGTGAGGGCATGGTGTGTTCCTCCTATAGACCTACTGTTGTTGCGATTATACCCGACTTAATGCTGATTTTTGCCAATAAGTTGCGCCATTAGTTGACAAGTTGCATGAGGTGGCCTAGAATACACGCCACCAATCACCCTGGTATCGAAATGGTTTCCTCAAATGGTTTGTGTGTGGCGCTGTTGCCATACCACCGTACAATGAACGGAATTTGACGCAGGTGTCACGAAGCCACGTTCTGCCCGGAATCAGTGTTTTGCTTGAGCAAAAGTCCGACTTGCTCCACAATCGCCGCGTTGGCGTAGTAAGTAGTCCAAGCGGAGTTCTACCCGATCTCACCAGTAGCGCCGAGGCATTGTTACAAGTTGCCGATGTGCGCGCGCTTTTCGGGCCCGAACATGGTCTCCTCGGAGCCGCCGATGCTGGTGAACATGTCGATGCTTCGATTCATCCCTCTGGTGTGCCGATCTACAGTCTTTACGGGGATAACCTCGCACCAACCGCTGAACAACTTGCCGATCTCGATGTGATCGTGTTCGATACGCAGGATGTCGGTTGCCGCTTCTACACATACGCTTGGTCGCTTGTGCTGGTGATGAAGGCCGCCGCAGCGGCAGGTGTATCGGTGATCGTGGCCGATCGTCCGAACCCGATCGGTGGGGCGGTCGAGGGGCCTGGTGTTCAACCCGCGCAACGCACCTTGGTGGGTCTGCATGATGTGCCGATTCGCCACGGTTTGACGATCGGTGAATTGGCGCTGTTGGTGAACGCCGAGCTCGCAATCGATTGCGAGCTGACGGTGGTTCGCTGCGAAGGCTGGCACCGCGGGAGTTATTGGGAGGCGACGGGACTGCCTTGGGTGGCTCCTTCGCCCAATATGCCCACCGTCGGAACGGCGGTGGTGTACCCTGGCACCTGTTTAATGGAGGGTTTGAGCGTCTCGGTGGGCCGCAGCACCGCGATGCCGTTCGAGTGGCAGGGCGCGCCTTGGGTCGATGCTTCAGCGCTGGCCAACAGCCTCAATGCCTTGAAACTGCCCGGTGTGCGTTGGCGTCCAGTCGCCTTTAAGCCAGCCGCAGGGCCATACGCCAACCAGCAGTGCTTCGGCGCCCAACCGCACGTGCTCGACCGCAGCAAGTTCCGGCCCGTGCTGAGCGGCTTCGCGATGGTCACCGCACTCTGGCGTATGGGCCAGGAGCGTTCACCGGAGCACGATCGCATTCATTGGAACACTGAACATTTCGACCGCCTAGCAGGCACGCCCGATATCCGCATTGCTATCGAAGCAGGAGCTACCCCCGCAGAACTCGCTGCCGATTGGCCCGCCTACGAGCAGCAATTCCGCGAGCGCGCAGCACCATTCTTGCTGTATTAATTGATACTTGGTGGATCGCATACGGGCACCACTCGCTCTCCGACCCGCCAATTCGAGACGACGATTCTTAACACTGCAATCACATACTGGTTCGTCCCAATGTCTATTATCGCCCACGTGTGTGGGATGGTATGTAGATTCCTGTTCGGAGGAAAGTTATGAACCATCGGCGCATCTCACTTGGAATCCTGACGCTGTTGCTAGCGAGTCTGCTAGCAGCCTGTGGCGGCAGCACACCGGCCACCCCGGCTGCCGAGCCGACCAGTGCCCCCGCCGCAGCACAACCGACCGCAGCTCCCGCCGCCCCGGAGGCGACTGCCGCCCCGGAGGCGACCGCTGCCGCACCTGAGCCGACGGCTGCACCAGCCGCACAACCGACTCCTGCTCCGTTGGAGCCACTGCCGATCCCGGATCAGCCGAAGGCTCCTGTGAGCACCAGCGGCTTCCAGGGCACCTTGCAGTTCTGGGTGCTGGGCTATCAGCCGAACGGCGGCAACCGCACCGGCCAGTTGATGGACGCCGCCGTGGCCGCGTTCACCAAGAACAACCCCGACATCAAGGTTGAGATCACCGGCTACACTGGCGATCAGGCGGGCTTCACCAAGCTCACCCAGGCCGTCCAGGGCGGTCAGGCGGTCGATGTCTTCCGCTTGCCGTCGGACATTCTGCCGCTGTTGGTGAACGATGGCTTGGTCGCACCAATCGACGACTTCTTGACCGAAGAGGACAAGGCCGACATCTACCCGAACCTGCTGCAGGCGGTTTCGGTCGATGGTCAAGCCTATGCGTGGCCGCTCTGGGTGCCGCCCGTGGGCATGTACTTGAACCTCGACATCTTCGAGGAGCGCGGCGTTGAACTGCCTCCACGCGATTGGACCTACGAACAGTTCGTCGAGATCGCCAAGCAGTTGACCTTCACCCGCGACAACGGCGATCAGGTGTATGGCTACACCGCGCTGATCGACCCGGGTGTGGTGAACGCTTGGTCGTTCATCCTTGGCGAAGGCGCGCTGCCGCTCAGCCCCGACAACAAGACCTACACCTTCGATACGCCCGAGGCGATCAGCGGCTTGCAGAAGCTGGCCGACCTGGCGCTGGTCCACAAGGTCACCCCACCAGACTTCGGCGCGCAGACCGGCGCGGACATCGCTTCCGGCTTTAAGGATCGCCAGGTGTACGCGATGTACAGCGAGCCCAGCGGTGCTTCGTCGGGCTACGCTGCCGCTGGCATGAACTTCGACGTGTGGCCGATGCCGATCATGGCGAGCGGTCGGCACCAGACCGCCGGTGGTATTGGTCTGATCTCGGTGGCTGCCATCGAGGATGAGGCCAAGTTGCAGGCTGCGATGGACTTGGGCCGCTACCTGACCAGCGCCGAGGTTGGTATGGACGTTGAGGGCTACTACCTGGCCCCCGGCGCTCGCCGCTCGGTGAAGGTCGATGCGCCGATCAACAAGTTCGAGTCGCTGGTGGAGAGCTGCTACATCACGCCGATCATCACGGAATGGCCGCAGATCCGCACCATTCTGCACCCGCAGATCCAGAATGTGATCTTCGGGCAGTTGAGCGCTGAGGAGGCGCTCAAGCAACCCGCCGAAGAGATCAATATGATTTTGTCGATGGGTTCCTAGCGACACAGCGCGAGGGGCGTGCATGGCAGCGTCCCTCGCACCCCAACGGCACAGCGCGCTGTTCCGTTGCTATCAACGTATCCTTGCGGCGTGGCCGATCTTCACGATTGGACGCGCCGCAAAACAATGCCACGGAGGCTTCATGGCCCGTATCGCGCAACCATCAGCCAATTCACAATCCCAATCACTTGTGTGGCGTATTCGGCGTTTCCTTAACAGATACGGTTGGGGCTATGCGTTCGTCCTACCGAGTATGTTCACCTTCGTGATCTTCACGCTGATCCCGGTCTTTTGGTCGTTCATCATCTCGTTCCAGCAGTACAATTTGCGCACCGGCGGCAAGTGGGTGGGGTTGTCGAACTACTACCTGGCCTTCACCACGCAGAGCGGTGTGTTCGTCACGGCGCTAAAGAACACGCTGATCTATACCATCATCACGGTGACGGCCAACATCCTGATCGGCCTCATCTTGGCGAGCCTCATTCAGCCACTCGGTAAGTACGCTAAAACCTTCTTCCGCGCCGCCTACTACCTGCCCGCCGTGACGAGTGTGGTGATCATCTCGATGACGTGGCGTTGGATCTTCAATGCGCAATGGGGTTTGCTCAACTATCTGTTCAGCCTAGTGGGGCTGCCAGCTGTGCGTTGGCTGTCGGACCCGAATATCGCGCTGTACAGTATCATCTTATCGACGGTGCTCACAGTGCCTGCTACTGGTGTGGTGCTGTTTAGCGCAGCGATGGGTAGCATTCCCCCCGATTTCCACGAGGCTGCCGAGCTCGATGGCGCAGGTCCTATCCAACGCTGGTGGTCGATCACGCTGCCGCTGATCAAGCCGACCACACTGTATTTGGTGGTGCTCTACACGATCGCGAGTTTCGAGGTCTTTGAGAAGGTCTACATTATGGTGCCGAGCGGCGTGGGCAATAGCACCCAAACGATCGTCACCCAGATCTATCAAAACGGCTTCCAACAGTTCCGCTACGGTGTAGCTGCAGCACAGGCATTTATCCTCTTTTTGATTATCGCATCGGTCGCGGCGATACAGTTCCGCTTTCTACAAAGCGACATCGAATATTAGGCACTGCACATGGCAACACAACTACAAAATCTTCAGTTGCGCAAACGCCTGAACTTCGGCACAATCGCGATGTGGGTGGTACTGATCGTAACCACGATTATTTCGCTCTGGCCGATGTACTGGCTGTTTATGACGGCCTTCACGCCTACACAGGATACGGTGAAGGTGCCGCCGGATCTACTGCCCGTCAATGCGAGTATCGTCAACTTCCAGCGCCTGTTTGCGCAGGCGACCGACTATTGGCGCTGGGCGTTTAATAGCCTGGTGGTGGCGCTCAGCGTGACGCTGTTCCACGTGGTGTTCGATACGCTCGCGGGCTACGGCTTCGCCAAAAAGCAATTCCCTGGCCGCAACATCCTGTTCTGGATGATCCTCGCGACGCTGATGGTGCCCGATCACGTGACGCTAGTGCCGCGCTACATCGTCACGCGCAACCTGGGGCTGATCGACAGCCTGTGGGCGGTGGTGCTGCCCGCCACGGCGCAGGTGTTCGGCATCTTCCTGATGCGCCAATACATTCAAACGCTGCCCTCCGAACTTGAGGATGCCGCCCGCATCGACGGTTGCGGCGAGTTTGGCGTGTTCTGGCGCGTGATTATGCCGCTCTCGGCTCCCGCGATCGGCGCGCTCTCGATCTTCATCTTTGTGCGCAACTGGAACGACTTCTTCTGGCCGCTGATCGTGCTGCAGAAGAGTCCCAACTACACGCTGCCCGTCGGCGTGGCGAGCTTGCAGGGCGAGTTTAGCACCGACTTCGGCATCATCTTCGCTGGGGCCGCCTTGGCCGCGTTGCCCACGATCGTGTTCTTCCTGCTGTTCCAGCGCTACTTCCTCGAAGGCGTGCGGATGGGCGCGCTGAAGGGCTAAACAACCATGCTTGTGATCGGCTTAATCTCCGGCACCTCGATGGATGCTATCGACGCGGCGCTGGTCGAGTTGAAACACGACGGCCCCGTGCTCAATATGCGGCTGCGCGCCTTCACGATGCTGCCCTACGATCCCGCGCTGCGCGCTCGCTTGGTGGAACTGCTGCCGCCGCTCCAGGGCAGCACGGCGGCGGTCTGCGAATTGAACGTGCAGGTGGCCGAGGTGTTCGCCGATGCGGTTGAGCATCTTGCCGCGCAGGCCAATCTCTCGCTCGATCAGATCGACCTGATCGCCTCGCACGGCCAGACGGTGTATCACCAGGTTGCGCCCGGACAGGTGCGCTCGACCCTGCAACTCGGCACGCCCGCCGTCTTCGCCGAGCGAATCGGCTGCACGGTGGTGAGCGACTTCCGTCCCCGCGATATTGCGGCGGGTGGCCAGGGAGCGCCGCTGGTGCCCTACCTCGATGTGCTGCTGTTCAAGCACCCGCAGCGCAACCGCGTGCTGCAAAACATCGGCGGCATCGGCAACCTGACGTATCTGCCCACCAACGGCGAGCCGTTCTCGTTCGACACTGGGCCAGGCAATGTGCTGATCGATGAGGCGATGCGGCTGATCAGCAACGGCAGCCAGACGTTCGACAAGAACGGCGAATTGGCCGCCACCGGAGAGGTGAACCTGGCGTTGGTCGAGGAATGGATGCGGCACCCGTATTTTCAGCTTGAGCCGCCCCGCAGCACGGGCCGCGAACTGTTCGGCGTGGCCGAGGCACAGCAATACGTGGCGCAGTGCCGCGCCCACGGGCTGAGTGATGCCGACACGATCGCCACCATCACGGCGCTGACGGCGTACAGCATCGCTGACAGCTATCGGCGCTGGTGCGGCCCGATCGACGAGGCGCTGATCAGCGGCGGTGGGGCGCGCAACACCACGCTATTGCGCATGCTCCAGAGCATCCTACCGGAGATCAGCGTGCAGACTGTCGATGCGCTCGCGCTCGATGCCGATGCCAAGGAAGCGGTGGCGTTCGCGGTGGCGGGCTACGCGGCGCTGCACGGCTGGCCCAACAACATCCCCGCCGCCACGGGCGCGAGCAGGCCGGTGGTGCTGGGCAATATCACACCTGGCAACAATTACCGCGCACTGCTCCAGCGCGTGCTCAGCAGTTCTGCGGAACCAGTACAACGAATCGAACTCCATGCTTGAACCACAAAACGCACCAACGCAACCCAACGAGCGCTACCCGATGCTGACCGAGGCGCTCAACCCGGCCACCACCGCCATCGATAGCCTCGACACACGCGCCATCGTGGCGGCGATCAACGCCGAGGATGCCAAGGTGGCCCCGGCGGTCGCCGCCGTCGGCGATGAGATCGCCGCGCTCGTCGATGGCGTCGTCGAGCGGCTACAGCGTGGCGGGCGGCTGATCTACGTGGGCGCTGGCACATCGGGGCGGCTCGGCGTGCTCGATGCCGCCGAATGCCCGCCGACCTACAGCGCGCCGCCCGGCCAGATCGTCGGCCTGATCGCTGGCGGGGCCAAAGCGCTCACCCAGTCGATCGAGGAGGTCGAGGATCAGCCCGAGGCTGGCGCAGCGGCGCTCGATGAGATCGGCGTGAACGCCAACGATGCGGTGCTAGGCATCGCGGCCAGTGGGCGCACGCCCTACGTGCTGGGCGCCATGGTCGAGGCGCGCCGCCGTGGTGCGCTCGTCGCGGGCCTGGCCTGCACACATCCCTCGCCGCTGGCCGAGTTGGTCGATATCATGATCGCACCGCTGGTCGGCCCGGAGGTGGTGGCTGGCTCCACCCGTATGAAGGCCGGCACCGCCCAAAAGTTGGTACTGAATACGCTCACCACCGCCGTGATGATCCGCATGGGCAAGACCTTCGGCAATCTGATGGTCGATGTACGGCCCGTCAACAGCAAACTGCGCCAGCGAGCAATCAACATCGTCGCAACCGCCACGGGCGTCTCGCGCGACGAGGCCCGCGACCTGCTGATCGCCGCTAATCAGGAGCCAAAAACGGCGATTGTGATGGCGCTGGCAAACGTCGATGCGGATGAGGCGCGCCGCCGCTTGGCCGCGAGCAGTGGACACGTGCGGCCTGCGCTGGGGAACCCATGACCGAGCGAACCTACTTTTTGGGCATCGACGGAGGCGGGTCGCAAACCCGCGCGCAACTGGCCGACAGTGAAGGGCGCATGCTGGGCAATGGCAGCGCCGGGCCGAGCAACTACCAGGCGATCGGTTTTGAGGCGGCGACGCATGCGCTGCTATCGGCGATCGAGCAGGCGCTTGAGCAGGCCAATCTGCCCAAGGGCACGCCGATTCAGGCGGCCTGCTTCGGGTTGGCGGGCATCGGTCGTCCCGCCGATCGGGCGCGCTTCGAGGCGTGGGCGCGCGAGCAGGCATTGGCACAGCACACGCTGTTCGTGAGCGACGCCGAGTTGCTGCTGGCGGCTGGCACGCCGGAGGGCTGGGGCGTGGCGCTGATCGCCGGAACAGGCTCGTTCTGCTGGGGCCGCGATGCGCACGGGCGCACGGCGCGGGTCGGCGGCTGGGGTTACCTACTGGGCGATGAGGGCAGCGGCTACGATCTGGCGGTGCGGGCGCTGCGCCTCGCTACGCAGACCGCCGATGGACGCGCTACTGCCCACAGGTTGCTGGAAAAAGTGCTGGACCATTGGCAGTTGAGCAGCGCCGCCGAACTTGTGCCGTTCGTGTATCGGCCCGAGTGCAGCCGCGCCGATATCGCCAGCCTCTGCACGCCCATCCTCGCGCTGGTTAGCGAAGGCGACCCACACGCCACAGCGCTCCTGGAGCAATCTGCAACCGAGTTGGCGCGTATGGTTACAACGCTGATCGCCGCGTTAGAGATGCAGCAGCCGCCGATCGCATTGGCGGGCGGACTGTTGGGCGGAAGTTCCGAGTTACGCGCGGCGCTATTGAGCAAGATCGGCGATTTGATCGGGCCGCAGGCGTATGTCGATACACCTGTGCGGGGAGCCGTGGTGCTTGCACAGCGCAGCCAGCAACCACAATCGGCCTAGATTGAGTATAATAGCGCAAACCCACCTACTCAATCAGGAGCCAGTATGAAGCTTGCAATTCTTTCCGATATTCACGACCATGTGTGGAATCTGCGCGCTGCGTTGGCCGCGATCCGCACACACAACGCTGATGCACTGCTCTTCTGCGGCGATCTCAATGCGCCGTTCGTGCTGGGCATGCTTGCACAAGGCTTCGATGGCCCGATCCACACGGTGGCCGGAAACAACGAAGGTGATTGGCGTTTGATCGCGGCGGTGGCCGCGAACGCGAATAGCAAGCGCGCCGCAGAGGCGCAGATCACACTGCACGGCCAGTTCTTCACGGCGACGATCGGCGGGGTGCGCATGGCCGCCAATCACTACCCCGAGATCGCCCGTGAGGTGGCGGCCAGCGGCAACTACGATCTGGTCTGCTTCGGCCACAATCACCAGTACGAACTTGGGCGCGTCGGCGAGACCATCATCGTCAATCCTGGCACGATTATGGGCTTCAACCCATCGAACAAACTAGAAGCGCAGGATGTCCCCGCAACGTTTGCGATCTACGATTCGGCGGATGGCAAGGCGACCGTCTCCTTCTTCCGCATCAAGGCGCCATGGCGCAGCCCGAACGAACCAGGCGAAGTGGAGCCATTCCCGCTCGATTAGCACTTCGTTCTGCCACAATCATTTTAACGCATCCCAATGCATCATAAAAACGACGAGCTAAGTGCTCGTCGTTTTTATGCTTATGATACCAAACCCGGTTGGACAGTATCAGTAACAAACCCGTTTTAGCCTGCGGCAGC
>CALKHR010000145.1 GCA_937988885.1 uncultured Roseiflexaceae bacterium
CGGCGGTTGTCGCGCCAGAGCAAAGCTGCCTGCTTTAGCTGGCAGTCGTTTACAGTATTTTACAGCGCCTCGGAATGTGGCTATACTGGCAGCGCTTTTGTTGATCGTGGGTCGAACAGAAAGAGTGTGTTATGCCACCAACACCGTTGCGCTTTCGTCAGGTTCACCTCGATTTCCATACCAGCGAGCAGATCGCTGGGATCGGCGCCGCGTTCGATGCCGAGGTGTTCGCCGATACCTTGGTGCGCGCCCATGTCGATTCGATCACGTGTTTCGCCCGTTGCCACCACGGTTGGATCTACTTCGATACCAAGCGCCACCCCGAGCGCCGTCACCCGCACTTGCAGGTGGATCTGCTGCGGCAGCAGATCGAGGCATGCCATGCCCACGGCATTCGCGTGCCGATCTACATCACTGTGCAGTGGGATCACGCCACCGCCACCGAGCACCCCGAATGGCTCGCCCGCGATGAGCAGGGACGGCCATTCGGCACTCCCACCTTCGAGGCGGGCTTTTATCGGCGCTTGTGCGTGAACTCGCCCTACCGCGATTTCCTGAAGGAACACACGCAGGAAGTGCTCGAAACGCTGCCGGTCGATGGCATCTTCTTCGATATTGTTGGCGCGCTGCCCTGCGCCTGCCGCTACTGCTGTGCGGCGATGCTGGCTGAAGGCTACGATCCCGCTCAACTGGCGGATCGGCAGCGCTACGGCCAGCAGATGATCGACGCCTTTAAGCACGACATGACGGCGTTCGTGCGGCAGTTCAACGCCGATTGTACGATCTTCTACAACGAAGGGCACGTCGGCACCCGTTCGCGCGCAGCGGCCAGCGCCTTCACGCACTGGGAGCTGGAGAGCCTGCCGAGCGGCGGTTGGGGCTACTTGCACTTCCCGATCGCGCAGCGCTACGCACGCACGCTCGGTCACGAGTGTCTAGGCATGACGGGCAAATTCCACACCTCGTGGGGCGATTTCCACTCGCTCAAGAACCAGGCGGCGCTGGAGTACGAGTGCTTCCGCATGCTGGCGCTGGGTGCCAAGTGTAGCATCGGCGATCAACTCGGCCCGGCTGGCGCGCTCGACCCGCACGTGTACGACCTGATCGGTGCGGTATATCGCCAAGTGGCTGCGAAGGAGCCGTGGTGCGTGGACGCGCAGCCGCTGGTCGATATCGGCGTGCTCTCGCCCGAGGAGTTCGGCGGGCCGAACGCGCCCCGGATGCCGCAGCCGACGATGGGCATTGAGCGGATGCTGGATGAGAGTGGCCACCAGTTCGATATCCTCGATAGCCAATCCGATTTCAGCAAGTATCGCCTGTTGGTGCTGCCGGATCAGATCCCCGTGAACAAGGCGTTGGCCGCCAAACTCGTCGATTACGTGGCGAATGGCGGCGCGCTGATCGCATCGTTCGAGTCGGGCTTGACGCCCGAGCGCGACCGCTTCGGCTTGGCGCTGCTGGGTGTGGAGTTGATGGGCGACGGCCCGCGCGATGCGCAGGGGCAACTGGTGCGCGGGCGGCACTTCCCCAGCGGCGATTACACCGAGTATGTGCGGTCTCGCGAGCAGTTCGTGCGGGGCTTGGCACCCACCGAATACGCGATGTACATGCGTGGCCTGGAGGTGGAGGCGCTCTCCGGCGAGGTGTTGGCCGACACGATCGCATCGTACTTCGACCGCATGTACCAGCACTTTTCGTCGCACCGCCAAACGCCGTCGTCCGGGGTGGTGCGCGGCCCTGCGGTGGTGCGCAACGGCCAGGTCATCTACTTCTCTCAGCCGATCTTCAGCCAGTACGCCCAGAATGCGCCGCGCTGGTGTAAGCAACTGTTCTTGAACGCGGTGGAACTGCTGTTGCCCGAGCCGTTGGTGCGCCACGACGGCCCCAGCACGCTGTTGGTGAGTTTGATGGAGCAACCCGCGCAGCAACGCTGGGTCCTGCACGCGCTGCACTACATCCCCGAGCGGCGCGGGAACGACTTCGACGTGATCGAGGATGTGATCCCGCTCTACGATCTGGGATTCTCGGTGCGGGCGCCTAGGGGCGTGCAACGGGTGGTGACTGCGCCAGAGGGCCAGGAACTCGCGTTCACCCAACAGGATGGGCGATTGCAGGTGCGGCTGCCGCGCCTGAACGGCCACCAGATGATCGCGATCGAGTGGGCCTCCTAAACCGTACCTCCATTGGAATGGCTCGATGCATGCCGACGAGTGATGAGCTCGTCGGCATCTCATTGCCTGGCAGATCGCAGACTCTGTGTAATCATTAGCAAAAGCGGTATGTCCGATGAACGATACGATTCTGCATTTCAACAGATATCAGCATTATCGCCGCGCTGCCGCAGGCGAAAACAGGTTTTCAATGACCACTGCCTAACCGGATTTGGTATCAGCCTTTTTTAAACATCGTCGTATCAAGTTGATGCTACATTTGCACGACTTGTGGGAGAACAGTACGTGAACCAGGAATCCTCGTCTATCGATTGGGCAACAATCAATTGGAGACCCCGCTTTTTTACCATTTGGTCGGCTCAAGCGATCTCGCTGATCGGCAGTGCGCTCACGCAGTTCGTGTTGATCTGGTGGATCACCGACACCACCGGCTCGGCGGGGGCGCTGGCGATGGCCGGCATTATGGGCATGCTGCCGCAGGCGCTGTTTGGCCCGCTGGGTGGCACGCTCGCCGACCGCTGGAGCCGCCGCTTGATGATGATTGTGACCGACGCGGTGACAGCGCTCTGTATGGTCGTGTTGATCGTGCTGTTCGCCACCGAATACGTGCAACTCTGGCACATCTACGTGCTGATGTTTATCCGCAGCACCATGCAGGCGTTTCAAGGTCCGGCCTCGGCGGCCAGCACGAGCATGCTGGTGCCGCCCGATTGGCTGACGCGCGCGGCGGGCATGAATCAGACCGTGCAGGGCTTGATGGGCATTGCATCGGCGCCATTGGGCGCGTTGGCGCTCGGCGTGTTCTCGCTGCAGGGCGCGCTGATGATCGATGTGGTCACAGCGCTGATCGGCATTGCGCCGCTGCTGTTCTACCGTATCCCGCAGTATGCGCGCACCGATATCACCGAGTCCAGCGTATGGCAGGATCTCCGCCTGGGGTTGCGCTTGTTGCTGCAACACGCGGGCATACGCTGGCTCTACGGCCTGACGGTGCTGATGGTGGCGGTGTTGATGCCTGCGCTCACGGTGCTGCCGCTGTTGGTGCGCAATGAGTTCGGCGGTGGCGTCAACGAAGTCGCCGTGATCGAAGGCATCGGCGGCGTGGGCATGCTGATCGGCGGCGTGCTAATCACGGTGCTGACCTTCCCGATCAGGCGCGTGTTGGTGGTGCTGATCTCGTTTATCGTCTCGTGTGGCCTGATCGCCTTTATGGGCCTAACGCCCGCGAACCTGTTTTGGGTGGTGGTCGTGCTGTGGTTCTTCAGCAGTGTGGCGTTTGCAATGGGCAATGCGCCGATCATTGCGATCCTGCAAACGATCGTACCAAACCACTTGCAGGGTCGGGCGCTATCGGTCTTTTCGGCATTGATCGGCTTGGCGGGGCCGATTGGCCTGATGATCGTGGCACCATTGGGCGATATGATCGGCACACGGGGTTTGCTGGTGGCTGGTGGGACGCTCTCGGTTGCGGTGTGCGTGTACGGCCTATTCGCGCCGAGTCTCATACGCATCGAGGAACATCACGTGAGCAGCGAGTAACAGCGGTGTTGAAGGCGCCTCTACGTCTGTTCTTGCGACAATTGCTCGATGATTTGGCGAAGTTTGAGCAAGGTAAAGGGCTTCGCTAAGAATTGCACGGGTTTCGTGTTTGGGAAGAGTTGGTTCACCGTACTCACATTGTAGCCACTCATCACCACAATCACTGCTTGAGGCTGTATCTGCCAGATCGCTTGGGCCACCTCATTCCCTTGCAGGTCGGGCATTGTGAGATCCAACAGAATGAATTGGATCGACTGCATATGTTCGCGGAAGGCTTCGATGCCCTCTTTGCCATTACGCGCCTCGATCGCAGTGTAGCCCAAGTGTTTGAGCATTTGTCCGACCATGCGCCGCACTACCATCTCGTCCTCGATGATGAGCACCGAGCCAGGCTGTTTTTGATCAGGTACAGGGGTGGATGTGACCTCGTTGGTTGGTGTGGCAGGCACTTCAACTGGAAACGCGACAGTCATCGTAGTACCAAGGTTTTTCTTACTCTGAAGCATTAATTGCCCTTTATGTGCGCGAGTGATACCACTTACAGCAGCAAGCCCTAGGCCACGCCCTGCGAACTTTGTGGTGAAGAACGGCTCGAATATGCGGCTCTGCATCTCCGCATCCATGCCAATGCCTGTATCCGCCACTTTGATGATGATCTGCGGAGTGTTCGGGGCGGTATTTTCAACCACACGGCATGCCAATTCCTCCGCTGTAAGTCGGCGAAAATGAGTGGTGATAACGATCGTACCCCGCTGATCCTGCAGCGCCTCAACCGCGTTCATCACCAAATTTGTGATGATTTGGCGCATCTGATGGGAATCGGCTGTAATCGTTGGCAGATCCAACTTGGGCCGAAAGTGGATGGTGCTATGTTTAGCGACCGTCGTCTGTAAGATGCCGATGACCTCGTGAATGATATCGTTCAGGTCGATCTCTTCGAGGAGAGCTTGGCCTTTACCCGCATACGCCAATAGTTTGCGGGTGAGTTCGGCGGCACGCTGAGAAGTCGAAGTGATCTGCTCCACATTCGGCCTCATCTCGGAATCGCTCGGTAGTTGTTCGAGGAGGAGTTCGGCATTGCCGAGGATACCTGCGAATAGGTTGTTGAACTCGTGGGCGATGCCACCCGCCAATACGCCCAAACTCTCCCACCGTTGCGTATTAAGCATCGAACGCTCAAGTTCGAGCCGTTCTTTCTGCGCTTTGATACGCTCTGTAATATCGGTATTGACCACCACAACGCCAATGATGTCGTCCTGATAGCGAATGGGCGCGATCGCAGAGCGTAAGATAAGCTCTTTTTTCGTGCGGAATTGGCGCAGGCGTACTTCGAGTTTGCTGGTGGTCCCCTGTAATGCCATAATCGTAGGCGATTGTTCGTTCCAGAGGTATTCGCCAGTCTCCACATTTTGCATTTCAAGCACTTTCATCATCTCTGGAAGGTACTGGTTAAATTCCTCTTCGGAACTGAAGCCGAGTAGATCGAGTGCCTGACGATTACACATGCTCAACTGGTCGTTTTCCATGATGTAGACTGCATCGGGCATACTGTTGATGACCGCTATCAAGGTGCTTAGGCGATGTTCGGCCTTCTCACGCGCTTCTTGCTTGGCGATAATGAGCCGTGCATGGGCGACCGTCAGCGCAAGTTGGCGGGCGATATCCTCAACGACCTTGTAATCAGCCGATTGAAACTTCGTGTAAGGCTTGCTGAAGCCCAAGGTGAGCATGCCGAGCATTTTGCCTGCTGCGATGATCGGGAAGATCACGACTGTGTGACAGCCTTGCTCATACAACTTATCCAAGTGGAGGTAGCCCCTTTCCTCTTGGTGCGCATATGTGTCGGCAAAATCGTGAAAGACCTGTGGAGTGCAAAGCTGTTTGGAAAATGTTGATGTTGAGCGATTATAAGCGTCAATGGCTCGCTCGAGCTCCTGATTGTTCGCGTAGAGTGGGGCATTCTCAGGGTGGTGACTGCTGGCAAGGTAGAGGTGTTTACTGTCTCCATCGAACATATCGATTAGACAATAATCGCACATCGATGACGTAAACAGTTTCGCGATCGTGTTGAGCGTTGCTGTTTCATCTTGAATGATCGCCAGATTTGCGTTGACCTCCGACAGCAAGGCCATCCTCTCGCGGAACACGACCTGTTCGGTGACATCGTAAGCAAAGCAGATGATGGCCTCCACGGTACCCTGGGAGTTTATTATCGGCTCATACATGAAATCGATATATCTTATGGACAACTTGTTGTTATTCTCCCAATCCAGCACGATGGGTATGTTTTTGCCTTCGAACGGCTCCCCTTTGAGGGCGTTTTCGAGGATGATGCGAATATCGGAAGAAATAGTGGGAATCGCTTCGTAGATCTGCCGCCCTTCGAGCGGTGTTTTGGCTCCCACCAATTGTTCATACCCGGGATTCGCCAATTCAAACACCAAATCAGGGCTACGCAGCACGCAGATGGCTGCTGGCAAATGCATAAATACTTCGTACATTCGTTGGCGCTGTTCTTGAGGGAAAGGCATAGTTTTCACCAAAGATTTATTCGCTTTCACAAGAGTATTGGTTAAAAACATATACTTTAGGAGCCTAATCGAGCAAAACACTTCAAACCAGAACGTAGATATTCCACAGATCGAAAGAACTCCAGCACCATCATATGGTGCTAGAATGCTACATACATCAATGTAATTGTTATGTTCGTTATAATATGAAGTTATTCAGTAGTGTCTGCAGTGTGAGGTTGGGAAATAATGCTTGTCATCGACTAGCCATGTGGCTCATTCGAGGAGGCATTAGTGACAAGTAGTGTGCAGACTTCGGATATTCAACGAAAGGATAGATATGTGCTCTATTGTGATAGAGGTTTGCAAGAATGAGTAATTAGTCTTTGAGTATAATGTATTATCTCAAGATAGAGAAGTTATCTTATACTCAATTATTGGTCGTATTTTGGTACAGAACCTCGCTTATCAAAATAATGTTGTAGCAAGATAATGCACATCAATTTTGATGAAATGTAATATTTTACAATACTTTAACATATTTTGAGACACTCGCTTACTTAAATGCTCTCTGTGAGATTGATTGCTCTCGTCGTATGGTTAGTTTAGAGTGTTCCCCATAGGAGCAAACTAAATAGCACGCTGAATGCCAAGCCATTCGTATACGCGACGTTCATAAGGATGCGCTGATTCTCGCGTGGTGTCAACTGTGCGAAGCGCCCGTACCAGCGCCACAGCCGCACCGCCACCACGCCGCAGTAGAGCACGCTGACTAGCGCGGCCCAGAGCGCGCCCTGCCCCAACAGTGCCGCGCAGACACCCATGCCACCCAACGGCATCACCGCCGCGCCGAACACGAAGCACCCCTTCACGCCGAGTGTCACCGCCAGCGTTCGAACGCCCCGTGGTCCGTCGGTCGCGATTTGATAGACGCCTGTGAGTGGGTAGAACCCCAGCGTCCAGGTCGCCGCGCCCAACAGGCCGAGCGTGCCCTGCCACCCCTCGGGCCAGAAGCCCTGTTGGGTAGCCGCTGTATAGCCCCACAGCGTGCCGCACACGCCCTGCATCACGAAGATCACGAGCGCGGCCAGGAACGGCTGCTCCTTCCAACGCCAGCGCGGGTGTGAGTAGGCTACCGATAGCACAATCCCTACAGCGACGAGTATCCCAAATCGTATATTGAGCAGGAAACCTGCCAGTAACGCCAAGAATTTGCAGATCAGCGCCACCACTAACACAGTGCGGTTAACGGGTGGCGGCTGTTCGAGCGCGCCGATCGGTCCATCATCACGGTCGTAGTAGGAGTTAAAGGCGTTCATGCCGCCGTACAGCGGTCCATGCACGATCAGATACCCCCACACCATCGGCCACCACGACACTGCGTGCCCATCCGAGGCGGCCAAATACACGCCCCAAATGAACAGCGGCGTCAGTACAATCGAGAAGGCGAGCCGCAGATGGATCAACGCATCACGCAGCGCTCCGCCGAAGCCTGCCTGTGGTCCAACCGTACGTACCATAGTGGCTCCCTCAACAATCTGCAGCGTACAATTCGAGAGAAAACGAATGATTTACGCTACGTTAATGCGCTCATAATCGAGGCGGCGTATGATCCGGCGTGTGAGAGAAGAATGCACTGCTGAAATCAACAATCTTGCCATCACTATCAGCAATGAGTGCGACTCTAAAGGAGTTTACGATGATGCTACTCGTGATCTTCACGATCGGCTACATGGTCGGTGGTTTCTCGGCGTTGTTGTTGATCGGCCTGATGTTGGCGGGTCGTCGCGAGCGCCGAACGCGCGGGATTGTGGTGCACGATGCTTGAGCCAGCCGCCTCTGCCTCGCTGATACGCATCCGCACCTTCGGCCTCGAAACGCTCGAACGCTTGCTCGATGCGGGTTGGGAGATCGAGCCACCTGTGATCGCGCGGCAAGCCTGGTCACAGAGCGCGATCGCCTATCACTTCATCCTCAAACGCGATCTCCAGCGGAGCCTCGTTGTGATCTCCGATGCGCCCGATCTTCAGCGCTTCCTCGTTCAACATCAACTCACTATACACTGATTTTGCCCACAGGTTCGGCGTTCAGCTTGTCATAACCTTATGGGCAAACAGACGCCACTGTGGGCAGGCGCAGCAGATTGCGTATTGGTAGGCCGAAGTCAGGCTGACTCGAAGTTAGAGCATGTGCTGTTGTGGGTGGAATAGAATTGGAAGAATGATGTGGTGGATGCCCTGGATGCACCCACCACGGCCAACAGACGGGCTAAACGCGAGCGCGCCAGTATTCAAGTAGCTCGTCGACGATCTGTTCGATGCTGATCTGTGGTTTCCAACCGGTCGCCGCGCACAGTTTGCGGTTATCGCCCATCAGCAGCGGCTCATCGACCGGGCGCAGTCGAGCTGGATCAACTTGGATGGTGGTTGGAACGCGGCCCTTGGCTTGCACCAACTCCACAATATCGCCAATGCGAGTCGCCACGCCCGAGCAGAGGTTGTATACTTCGCCGGGGTGGCCGTATTCGAGCAGAAGCCAGAGTGCCCGTGCCACATCAGTCATGTGCGTGAAGTCGCGCCGTGGCTCCAAGTTGCCCACCTGCAACACGGGTGGCTGCAGGCCCGCCTCGATCTGCGCCATTTGGCGGCAGAACGTCTGGATGGAGCAGCGATCGCCCTGGCGCGGCCCGACGTGGTTGAACGAGCGGGTCACCACCACGTGCATGCCGTAGCTCGTATTGTATTGCAGGCCCGAAAGCTCCGCCGCCACCTTGCTGACGCCGTAGGGGCTCGCCGGTCGCAGCGCGTGGCTCTCGCTGATCGGTGTCTCCTCGGGGGCCACCCACCCGTATTCGGCGCTCGTCCCCGCGATGTGGATGCGCGCTTGGGGCGCGAATTGGCGCGCCGCCTCCAGCACGTTGAGCGTGCCTTCGACATTCGCCCGCATCGTCGCAATAGGGGCATCCCACGATTCGCTTGGGTAACTCTGCGCTGCCAAATGATAGATGCGGTCTGGCGCGGCTTTACGCACCGCATTTGCGATCGAAAACGGGTCTTCGATATCGCCCTCGTGAAAGACGACTCGCCCGTATAGATGCTCGATTGGGCGTGTATCGCTTCGCCAACGCTTAAAGCCATGAACCTCAACATTAGGAAGCGTCAGCAGATAGTCGGCGAGAAAGCTGCCGACCGGCCCAGTTATGCCGGTGATCAGAACACGCAAGGATCTTCCTCCTGTCGTTTGCCTTAGAGCGCTAAATATCATACCACACCCCAGCCAATCGCAAGACAATGTGCGAATACGTCGAGGAAGTTTGCATATTCATCGCACCATCTCCCCATCCTGCGTCTGAGCAACGCTATTGCCTAACACTACGTCGACGTACGTTCCCTTTTTACACTTTATTCACAAATACATTATTTTGAATAGCAAAGAGATGACTGCATGTTCACAAACTGTACGATCTAAGGCCGTATTCTGCTTCAATACGCATCAGAGAACCGCTAAAGTGTATATTCGTTGGCTGCATCAAAACGTTGAGCATGATCCGTCAAGGCGTTACGCTCAGCTTTGGGTAAGGGGAGAAGAACGACGCATCCTTGGCCTCCACGCCTGTGGTTCTGCCAGGATGCGTCGTGAGGAGGGTCTAAGCCAGCACTTCGTCGAGCAGTGGCACGATGGTGCGGCGGTAGATCGCCTGCCAAGTCGCCTGTTGGCGCACCCGTTGGCGCATCACCAAACGTGTGTCGTTGGTGAGCACCTGCGCGATCCGCGCGGCGATCTCGTGCGGATCGCCCGTTGGGTCGAAATACAGCGCGGCGTCGCCAGCCGAAGCGCGGAACGGCGCAATATCGCTGCAGAAGATCGGGATGCCGTTCAGTCCGGCTTCGAGGATGGGGATGCCGAAGCCCTCCGAGATGCTGGGGAACAACAACCCGTCGGCCAATTTGTAGAGATCGGCGATCATCGCATCGCTGACGGGCAATGGCTGGCCCTGCGCATCGGCGTAGGCGCGGTACAGGAACAGAATCGCGTTGTTGGCGCCGCTGCTGCGCTGAATGGCCTCGAGTTGCGCGAGGTAGGCGTCGTTGGTGGGGTTGTGCGGGCCGGGCGGCCCTGTCACCACCAGGCGGGTGGCAGGGTAGTACTCGCGCAGCGCACCTACGATCGCGATCGCCAACTCGATGTTCTTGCGGCGTGTGATGCGGGCGGGCAACAGTAGGAGTGGATTCGCATCGAGCAGGTCGTGCCGCTCGACAAGCGCCACGGTATCGGCTTCAAGTTTGTGCAGCCCGGGCAGATCCACGCCCGGCGTGATCACCGTGATCGCGTTCGGGTCGCAGCCCAGCAGGTCGGCCATAATCGAGCGGCGATCCTCCGAGACCGCCACATAGCGCACGCCGGGCCACGGGTCGCGCAGCAGCGTCCACGGCCAGCCCGGGTGCATATCGCCGATGTAGAACGGATCGTGCCACGAGAAATCGTGGTTCCACGCGATGATCGGCCCGAGTTGGCCTTGGTCGTGCAGTTCGCGGAGGGCAGCCGTCAGCGCAAGGTTTTTGTGGAGCGAGAGGATGTTGTGGATCAGCAGCACATCGGTGCCAGCAAGCGCAACCGTCAGCGCCTCGCGCGTCTGCTTGATCAGGGCGCGGAACTCATCGCTGATCTCGCCTGTGGCCAGTTGCGCATTGATGCGCTCAAGCACGCTGCCCCGCGAACCAAACAGCGGATCGAGGCGAACCTCAACCCGCGTATGGTTGGCCGAACCTGAGCCAGCGATAATACGAACATGGTGACCATCATTGGCGAGCAGCCGAGCGTGATGCTGGATGGTCACTTCAACGCCGCCGATTCCGGGCGGGCCAGCGTAGTGCAGAATCGCAACGGTTGGCATTAGAAGAAGCCGAGCTCCTCGCGAGCCTCATCGCTCATCATGCTTGGGTTCCAGAACGGCGTCCACACCAAATTGATGTTGATCTCGTCGAGATCGGCATAGACATCCTTCAGCGAGCTAATCTCGCGGCGAGCTTGTTCGAGGATCTGCGGCCCAGCCGGGCATGCCGGGGTCGTCAGCGTCATATCAACATCGACCTTCCTACCCTGGTCGTGGATATCAATGTTGTAGACCAAGCCAAGGTTAATAATATCGAGGCCGATTTCGGGATCATAGACATTTTTGAGTGCGCTGCGTACCATCTCTTCGGTAATCATTGTACATCTCCTGGAAGCAAAATCGCGTGGCTGTATGATACCACAGCCACGCGCGCTTCGCATCTCCTGATCGCCTGCTAGCAGGGTTGCCTGTCACTCACTTATACTCAATCCTGTTGAACCGTTGTGACTACTCCCCCGCCGAAAGGTTGGGGGCTTCTTGGAGCCGTAGCCCCTGAGA
>CALKHR010000146.1 GCA_937988885.1 uncultured Roseiflexaceae bacterium
CACGTTGCGGCGCGCCTGGGACAAGCCCACGCGCTTTAGCCGTGGGTAGTTGACTGCACTGCGCTTGTTCAAAATGACCATTGAGAATGCAACGCAGAGTCATCCTGAACGAACCATCAGGCGAAGTGAAGGATCTCAACGACAGAGCAACGAAGAACAGTGTCATCTCGAACGAAGTGAGAGATCTCAGCGCGGAATACAATGCCAAACAACGAGATTCCTCATTTCGTGCTTCGCACTCCATTCGGAATAACAATGAAAAACATTGTATAGTGCTGTTAGGTACGAATTGAATACGGCATTACAATGCCACAAACGACACCTAACAAGTCAACCACTGTACATCGTTGAAAACGACGAAAAGTAGAGGCATACCCATGACACCCACCACCGAAGCGTGGATCATCGATGCTGTGCGCACGCCGATCGGCAAACACGGCGGCGCGCTGAGCAGCGTGCGCCCCGACGATCTGGCCGCGCTAGTGCTGCACGCCCTGATCGAGCGCACTGGCATCTCACCCGCCGATATCGAAGATGTTGTGATGGGCTGCGCCAACCAAGCGGGCGAGGACAACCGCAATATCGCCCGTATGGCGCTGTTACTGGCGGGCTTCCCCGTCGAGGTGGGTGGCACCACCATCAACCGCCTGTGCGGCTCGGGCCTCGATGCCGTCGCGAGCGCCGCCCGTGCGCTGATGCTCGGCGAGGGCCACGCCTACATCGGCGCGGGCGTCGAATCGATGAGTCGAGCGCCATGGGCGATGCCCAAACCCGAACGAGCCTTCCCCACTGGGCACCAGACCATCTACGACACCACGCTCGGCTGGCGCTTCGTCAACCCCCGCATGGAGGCGCTCGGCCACACCGACGCGCTCGGCGTCACCGCCGAACACCTCGCCAACGGCCAACACCTGCTCCCGCCCGACGACCCCGATCCCGAGGCCACCGCTGCACAGCACAAGATCAGCCGAGCCGATCAAGACCAGTTCGCGCTCGCCAGCCACCAGAAGGCCATCGCAGCCATCGACGGAGGGCGCTTCGCCGATGAACTAATCGCCGTGCCCATCGCGAGTCGCAAGGGCGACACACTCGTCACCACCGACGAGGGGCCGCGCCGCGACAGCACGCTCGAAAAGCTCGCCACGCTCAAGCCCGCCTTCGTCAAGGGCGGCAGCGTCACGGCGGGCAACGCCAGCAGCCTGAACGACGGCGCGGCAGCCATACTGCTCACCTCGCCCGACTACGCCCGAGCGCACGGCCTCAAGCCGCTGGCCCGTATCCGTAGCATGGCTGTGGCTGGTGTGCCGCCCCGCCTGATGGGCATCGGCCCGGTGCCCGCGACCGCCAAGGCACTGGCACGGGCCAACCTCAGCCTCGACGCGATCGGGCTGATCGAGCTGAACGAGGCGTTCGCCGCGCAATCGCTGGCGGTGCTGCGCGCCTGGGGCCTGCCCGACGATGATCCTCGCGTCAATGTCAACGGCGGCGCGATCGCATTAGGGCACCCGCTGGGCTGCTCCGGCACGCGCATCCTCACCACACTGGTCCACCAGATGCGCCGCGCAGGCGTGCAGTACGGCTTGGCCACTATGTGCATCGGCGTGGGCCAAGGCATCGCGATGGTGGTGGAGCAGGTGAACTAGACGCCAACGACGAGGCGGATGCTCGGTTGTACCAAGCATCCGCCTCACTGCGTTTCCCTAACGTAGATTCACAATTCGCCACAAGTCCTCCTTGCCGAGCACCCGCCGCCCTGTCTGAGGCGCGTTTGCCGTAGCGACCAGCCTTGACGATGCGGTTGCGCTTCTTTCCCCAAACCCAACTAATCCAACTTCAGCGGCAACATACTCTGCACCATACTGTTCGCTCGCCGCGACCAGGCTTGCGATAACTGCAGCGCCGATGAGAATGTTTCAGCGGCGGCCACCACCGTGGCGATAGCGAAGATGAACCGGAAGATCATCATCCCCGTAAGCTCGTTCTGCTCCACAAACAGCACAGGCAACAGGTTGATGCTCTCGAACAAGCCCTGCGCACCTTGCGCAGCAAGCCAGGCATCGTGGGCTTGCAGCACCAGCAACGCCACCACCAAGCCGAACAGATTGACGGCCAGGCTCGCGGCGCGGGTGAAGAACTGCCAGCGCCCCTGCCCCAGCACCACTATCTCCAACACGATGTCGGTGAGCATGGCGATCGCGATCAGCGGCATGTAGGCCACCAGCACAGGGTTTTCGAGCAGACCATTCTGGTCGAACCACGGGAAGCCGCCCTGCCGCGCGAAGTGGAGCAGCACCGTGAGCACCACCACGTTGACAGCGATGTTGAAGATATGCTCGCCGCGGCGGATGGGCTTATCCTCGGGTTCGAGCGGCGGCAGCGTGCGCGGATCGAACTCCTCGACGGTAGGGCGCACATCGTAGCGTTGCAGTGCCCAAAAGACCAGCACCACCATGCCCAAGGAGAAGATGAGGCTGCCAACCAGCTCGCCCAGCGAGCCGAGCGCAGCCCCGACCGTGCCGCCCCAAATGAAGTTGATGCTCGTCAGCACGAGTTGCACGGTGACCACCACCGTGAACACGATTTTGATGACCATCACGAAGAGCGGGTAGAGCGCCGGGCCGATCAGATATTGACCCGCCGGGTAGTAGGCCGCCGCGACCTGCTGCGGCGAGCCCATCTGCTTGATCAGAGCCACGGCCTGCTCCTCGGTCGGCGCTTTGTCGCTCTCGGCATCAAGCGCGTCGTAGAGCGATGAACGTAGCTCAGCCACAATATCTGCACGCTTCGCCTCGGGCAGTTCCCACCCGATCGCTTGAAGATAACGCTCAATCAGTTCCATGGTCGTCCTCCTGTTGTGCGAACAGTTTGTCGATCACACTGGTCAACTCCTGCCAGTCGCGTCTCAATGCCCCCAAAACGGTCTGTCCTGCGGGTGTCATGGCGTAGTAACGGCGTGGACGTGAGCCTTCGGTGTTCCAATGGCTCCGCAGCAGTCCCTGGGCTTCCAGACGCCGCAGCAGCGGGTAGAGCGTACCTTGATCGATCGACAAACCATGGTCGGCCAGGCTACTCAACAGGGCGTACCCATGCGTTTCGCTGTGCAGTTGGCTCAGCACAGCGATGATTAACACGCCCCGCCGCAATTCCTGAGCGATTTTGTCGTATGCCTCAGTTTGTGTGTCGTTTAATATCATACAATGCATTATACTGTGTGTCACACAGTATATCAATATGAAATTTGACCGAGGTTTTGCCGTCGAGTACAATCGCAGCGCTTGAAGGATGAATGTATGGCAACACCACGGCAAGAAGCACGCTTTTCTACCATCACACCACGTCCGCGCTGGATGCTCCCGGGCCTGCTGCTGATGCTGGCCGCGCTGCTGCTGCGGCTCTATCAGCTGGGCGCGCAGAGCCTGTGGCTCGACGAGGGCGGCACCTGGACGGAAGTAACGGGCAAGGGCTGGGGCGCGCTCTTCAGCGAGCTATGGAGCACCAACGCGGCGTATCCGCTCTACCACCTGCTACTGAAGGGCTGGGTGGCGCTGGCGGGCGATAGCGAGTGGGCGTTGCGCTTCCCCTCGGCGCTCGCCGGGGCCGCTGCAGTGGCTGTGATCGGCTTGGCCGCCCGCGAGGTGCTGCTGGCCCACAACCGCGCCACCTCCACGTATCGCCCGCTGTTGACCGCGCTGTTGACCGCGCTCTCACCGTTCGCGCTCTGGCAATCGCAGGATGCTAAGGTGTACAGCCTGTTGATTTTGAGCATGGCGCTCTTGCTGTGGGCCATGCTGTGGGCACTGCGCCGCGATACGCTGCAACATTGGCTCATCGTGCTTGGCGTAGCGGCAGTCAGCGTGTTCGTGCATCGGCTGGCGCTGCTGGCGCTGGTCGGCGCGCTGCTGAGCTACGCGCTCATCGGGCCGCACCGCAGCGCTCGCTGGGGGCAGTGGGCACGATGGGGCGCGCTGCTGGCGGCGCTGCTAATCGCGGTGGTGGCGGTATTCGGCTTAACGCGGGCCGTAGTGGTCGAGGGACAGGGCAGCAGTGGGCATATCACGGCTGGGCCGTTGCAGGGCGCATGGCTCACGCTGGTGCACTTCGCGCTCGACCGGGGCGACATCGGCGGCTGGCTGGGCGTGCCGCAATTGCTCTGGCTGCTGCCGAGCTTGGCGCTGCTGGTGTGGGGCGCAGTGCTGTTGGTGCGCGATGCGTTGCAGCGCAATGCCGCCGCGATTGTACTGCTGTGCGGCTTGCTGGTGCCGTTGCTGTTGTTCGCCGTGGCTCTGGCCCGCTCGCCGCACTACGAATCGCGCTATATGGCCGTGGCCTTCCCGGCCTGGCTGTTGGCGCTGAGCTACCCGTTGCTGTTCGCCAAGCTCCGTCAGTTCGCCGCGAGCGCGCTGTACGCTGTGGTCTTGGCGGTGCAGGTGGCGGTGCTGCTACAACCCCAGCACGGCCAATTCTCCGGCGCGCCCGTCAAAGAGCAGTGGCGCGAGGCGATTCGGGAACTGGCCCTGCGCGCCCATCCCGACGACCTGGTAATCGTGCAGCCGTATTATGTCATGCCGATGTGGGCCTACTACGCGCCGCGCGTCACGCCCGACCCGCTGCCGCCGCCCGCCACCTTCAGCAACTTCGGCGAGGGCGACTGCGCGCAGATCTTCGCGGGACAGCCCGCCGAGATGAACAAGTGCTACCAGCGGCGCTACGAAAAGGACTTCAACATCTACGCCACTGGCAAGAAGCGCATGCTGATGCTGATCGCGCCGGAGCACGCCAGCACGGTCGATCCGCCCAAAACGCTCGAACAACTCCAGGCCGAGGCGGCAGCCGCCAATCGTCCCCTCCCCACCGAGCCGGACCGCTACGGCTGGCTGGGCCTGCGCTTCCAGTTCGCCAGCGATCAGCGCACCTGGCCCTGCGGCGGCACTGGCGACGCTTACATCGGCGTTGAAGTGATGTGTGCGAGTTTCCCCGAGTTCTTCAAAGCCAAGCGCATCCCCGAGCCTGAGACACCGCTCAGCGCTGTGTTCGGCGAGGAGCTCGAACTGCGCGGCTACAGCCTCACTCCGGCGGGGGGCGAGCTACGCCCGGGCGGCACGCTGCCGATCACACTCTATTGGCAGGCCGTAGCGCCACCCACCCGCGATTACACCATGTTCCTGCATCTTTGCCGCGATTGCGAATCGCCACCGCTCGCCCAAGCCGATCAGCGTCCGCTCGAAGGTTATGCGCCCGCCGGGCAAACCACCACCTGGCACGTCGGCGACCCCGTCCACGACGAGCGCAGTGTCCCGCTGCCCGCCGACCTACCGCCGGGTCGCTACATGCTGCTGCTGGGTGTCTACCCGCTCGGTGAGCCAAGCCCCGATGCACGCCTGAGCGTGCGCAGCGACGCCACAATCCTCGGCGGCACGCGGCTCGTCCTGACCGAAGTGACGATCGGTGCGCCGTAGCGAATCACCACGATATTCCCATTCGGATTCTGGGTATTTTCTACCAAATACATACCATTTTTTGGCGCATCTGTACGGTAAAATGGGAATAAAGCGTGCTACAATAGCAAAAGAACCCTCCCTTCACTCCAAAGGAATACGCTATGGCCAGCCCAGAGCAGATCAAGCAGCAACAAGTCATGCTGCGCAACCATCGCGATACGCTCGCGTCTCTGTTGCAACAACAGGCGATCTTTGGCACAGCCTACACGCCACCATCCGTCATTCACGGTATCCGTGAGGCTCGCGAAAACATTGCACGCATCAAACAGATACTGCGGGGCTGGGGCGTGACCGTGGAGGACCTGCCCGACGATGGCGATGTGCAGCCAACCGTCTCGTCGCAGTATGGAGGTGCGCCTGTGGCTAGACCAACGTCGCAGATCGATGGCCCAGCCCTACGCCGCCACCTAACGAATCACCTGAGCGATAGTGAACTCCGCAATCTGTGCGACGATCTAGGCATCGATTATGAAAATTTGTCGGGCCAGGCCAAGGGCGATAAGGCTCGCGAGCTGGTGCAGTATATGAGCCGTCGCAATCGCCTTGAGGAGTTGCTACGAGCGGCGCAAAAAGCGCATCCCGACCTGGATTGGAGCGCCTTTGGCAGTGTATCGACTCAGGCGGCACCAACGCAGACCACCACATCAGGCACTACTGCCGCTCCCGCCAGTGATGCAGTGGACTTTGTGATCATCACCGCGCTGGAGGAAGAGCGCGACGCGATGCTCAACAAACTGCCGGGTTACCAACGCCTGAGCCCCAGCACAGAGGATATTCGCGTTTACTACCGGGCCAAGGTCGAAGCGTCCTTCCCAGATGGCGAGCCTGTCACCTACAGCGTTGTTGTCACCACACTGCTCGGCATGGGTCGTGTGCAAGCCGCCACCGCTACCTCCGATGCGATCCGACGTTGGCGGCCCCGCTATGTGCTATTGGTTGGCATCGCTGGCGGCATCGAAGCCAAAGGTGTGCAACTCGGCGATGTGCTCGTCTCTGAACAGGTGGTCGATTACGAACTGCAAAAGCTCACCGAAACCGGCCCGCAAGTGCGTTGGCAGGTACATCGCGTCGATCCGCGTTTGCAGAATGCCACTCAGCACCTTACCTTTGGCGAGTGGCATAGTCAGATCGAGGTTGAGCGCCCGACTCCGGGCAGGCCCAAGCGGCATATTGGCCCGGTGGCCACTGGCGATAAAGTAATCGCGTTCGGCGAGGTGCTAGAGAAGTACCGAGACGTATGGCCCGCGCTCTTGGGCGTGGAGATGGAGGCGGGCGGCGCAGCAAGTGCGGTCTTCCAAGCTGCCAAGCAGCCCGGCTTCCTGATGATCCGTGGCGTCTCCGACTTCGCCGATCAGCACAAGGGCACGCCCGATGTCGAGCGGTGGCGCGAATACGCCTGCGATGTGGCGGCCAGCTACGCTATCGCACTGCTCAAGAGCGGCCCCGTGCCGCCGGAGTCACGGTAACAGATCAACTTCCCCGTAGGAGCGCCCTTTCCAGGTCACGCCGCGCTTCGCCAAGTGGCGATAGGCCGAATTAAACATAATCCCAATAAAAATCACGCCACCCAGCGCGTGCCACACATAATCACGCAACGGTGTGTTGAAATAGCTACGGGCGCTCCAACGAGTGGCCAGCACCACCATCATCGAGAGGAAGTTGACCAACAGCGGGTCGAAGATCAAACTGCTGAACTTAAAGCCCGCCAGCGGGATCGCCACCGCCATCACAAACGGGCTGACCGCCACAAAATACACACTGATCGCCGCGCCGAGCACCAGCCACAGATTGCGTCGCAACGCCAAGAAGTTATTCTTCGACCACCCTTCCCAGATCTCCGCCAACGAACTGTACATCCGCGTGCTGAGCACCTGCGTGCCATCCATCATCAACAAGCGATAGTTGGCGTGCTTCAAGCGCCGCGAAAGCACCTGATCCTCCAACACCTCATCGCGGATGACCGCGTGGCCGCCGATGCGCCAATACGTCCGCTTCTCGATCAGGATAAACTGCCCGTTCGCGTACGCCGCCATCGGGTGTTTGAGACAACTCACATGCTGATACGGGTCGTGCGCGTGCGACATCCCCACAATCACAGGCTGCGCCACACGCTCCCAGAACGTCTGTAGCTCCTGACGCGCCCACAACGAAAGCATCTTAGCACCATCAGCATCGGCGGCCCGCCACGCGGCGCTCAGCGCGCCTGGGTGCAACGAGATATCTGCATCAATAAACAAGAGCCACTCACCACGAGCCTGCGTTGCACCCACGTGCACAGCGTGATTCTTGCCCGTCCAGCCGCGCGGCAACACATTATTGTGCACCACGATCACACGATCATCTTCCGCAGCCAGCCGCGCCAAGATCTCGGGCGTGGCATCCGTCGAGCCATCATTGATCACCACCAGTTCGAGGTTCGGATAATCCTGTGCTAACACCGCACGCACACACCGCTCGATATGCTTCGCCTCGTTGCGGGCGGGCAGTACCACCGAGATCAGCGGCGCATCGCTTGGCGCTGGCTCACCGGGGCGCAGCGTAGGACAACGGTGCAGAAAAATGCCCACTCGTACGGCAAACAACACCGCTGCGATCGCAGTGAGGATCGTGAACAACCAAAGCAGCACCATAGGACCCTCCGAATCTTGGGAACACGCAAGCGGAGATCAGGACGAGGGCCTACGCCCTCGCCGATCCCTATACCATCTTCCCAAGAAGATACAAATTAGGCTAATACATCAAGTAAATCAGCCAACCGCTCGATCATTGCCCGTGGCGGCGTAAGATCAGTTGGCAAGACTGCGCGCCGTGGATTCATCCATATCGCGTCCATCCCTGCGGCAGCAGCACCACGTAGGTCGAACTCAGGCGAGTCACCAACATACAGCGCTTGGGTCGGAGGGACACCTAATCGCTCAAGTGTCGTAAGGAAGATCGACGGATCAGGTTTCTCAACACCAACTTCCTCTGAGACGACTAAAATCTCAAAATAGTTGCTAAGTTCAAACCGTTCAATTTTCCGTCGTTGAATATCACTGGGGCCGTTCGTAATCAAACCGAGGCGATAACGCTTGCCTAATTCCTTCAGCACGGCTGGCGTCTCGGGATACAGATGCATCTCATCGAACCAACCCTCGCAAAACACGTGATGTGTATGGGCGATCAACTCCTCATCGGCGACGCCCAACGAGCGCAGAAACTGCGGCCAATGCGCCATATACACCCGCTGGCTGAGCGCCGTGCGCACCAACTCCTCACGGTCGAACTGCGGAAAGTGCGGTATCACCAAATCGAGCGACCGACGCAACCGATCGCGCCAATAACTTCGCAGATCGTAGAGCGTATCATCCAGATCAAAAAGCAGCGCTTGATACATCCTCGAAATGTCCTGTGGTAAAGCCAACCCCTCACGTATGGGATTAGGCGGGTCGATACAAACGCGGCGATCGATCCTCACGCACAACGCGCCCAACACTCACTAAATACTCCAGATGCGCCAACGCCTCCGCCATCGCGAAGCGCAATTCGTGCGAAGAGAGCTTGTCGAGCCGGAACAAACGCTCACACACCTCGAACCCCGTAGCCCCTTCACCCAATGCTGCCACAGCCGCATTCAAGCGCTGCTCGTGATGCAGATTCAGCTCGTCTAGGCGCGTATGCCAGTTGGTAATCAGTGGCCCGTGGCCCGGCAGCGCGAGCGCAACATCGAATTGACGTAGGAGCTCAAGCGTCTGCAAGAAGGCAGCCAATGGGTTCGGGTGGCTGTGCGGCCACAAACTGATGTTTGGCGTAATCTTAGTGAGCACCGTATCGCCACACAACATTAGGCGCTCGGCAGCGCAATAGAAAGCCAAATGCCCATCGCTGTGCCCGGGCGTCTCAATCGCCACAAACTCGCGTCCACCGATCGTCAGGTGGCTGTTCGGGGCCAGCAACGTCACCACGGCAGGGTGCGGCAACGTGTTGGGCTGCAACGCCACCATATTCTCGTACACCACTTGGCAGAGCGGTTCGGGCATACCATGCTCTTGAAAAAACGCCTGAGTCGCGCGATAAAACGGCTCACCCTGGTGCCAAACTTGCTCAGCAAACCGCTGTTCAACGGCAGATAGGAGTACCGGAGCGCCGCTCTGCTGTGCAAGCCAACCTGCCATACCATAATGATCGGGGTGAGCATGGGTCAAAATAATACGTCCGATCGAACTCGGCTCAATACCAAGTTCATCGAACGTTGTTTGCCACATCTCCTGACCTGGCGTATGATGTAGACCGGTATCAATCACCGTCCATTGTGCGCCATCGCGGAGCAAATAGCAATTGACACTGCGCAACGCAAACGGTAACGGCAATTGCACCAAAAATATACCCTCAGCAACCTGCATAACAACCTCAAAATGAATGCAAATAGCACAGCGAAATGCACTAATTGCATTGTATATATGCACATAGAGCGCTATGATACCATAGGCATCGCAGCGAACAAGCGACCAAAGCCGATTGGAGCCCCAACATATGCACAATATTGATCTCGATGAGCTACAACATTGGCTGCGTGAAGCGGGAAAGCTCGCTCAACAACAGTTCAACCACGCCACCGCATGGCGCAAAGCCGACCACAGTTGGGTGACCGAAGTAGATCAAGCCATCGAACAAATGCTGATCGAACGGCTCGCGCTCCGCTACCCGAACTACGGCATCATTGGGGAAGAGCAGACCAGCCAGGACGCCAACGCCGAATACGTCTGGGTGCTCGATCCGCTTGATGGCACCGCCTCGTTCGTGGCGGGCCTGCCGATGTGGGGTATCTCGCTTGGGTTGCTGCACCAGGGCCACCCCTCTTTCGGAATGATCGAACTGCCGCTACTGGGCGATTGCTATTGGGCCGAGCCAGGCCGCCCTGCCAAACTCAACGGCACGCCCATCCACGTGGCGGCCCCGCGCGAATGGGAGGGTGAGGATTGGATCGCCATTCCATCGAACAGCCATCGACGGTTCACCATCGATTTCCCTGGCAAAGTCCGCTCGCTCGGCTCTATTGCGGCAGAATTCTGCTATGTGGCACGAGGCAAAGCGTTGGGCGCATTGATTAGCCGAGCGGCGCTGTGGGACATCGCCGCAGGAGTAGCAATCTTACAAGCCGCTGGCGGACAGATCGAAAGCCTATCCGGCGCGCAATGGGACATAAACACAACAATCACAAGTTCAGCACTGAACGAACCGATAATTATCGGAGAATCCTCGCATATTACAAAATTACGTCGTCAGATCCAACAACGATAATCGTATCGAGCCATTTCACCTTTTTTAATCATCATCTCAATGATATATACTATATCTTTAACGAAATAAAAATATTCACTGATATTTCGATACACAGATAAAAAACGGTGGTATAATACCCGTTACTATATTAGAGCCATGGGATTTGATCGCCATGTGCGCGAAGGGTGGGAGCTATGAAGCGACCAGGAAGCGTTCTCGTTGTAGATGACCAAATCGATATTGTCGAGTTGGTTGTCGATTTTCTGCGCGATGAGGGCTATCGAGTAACAGGTGTCACCGATGGTCTTACGGCCCTCTCTCTGATCGAGAGCGAACGTCCACGTCTCGTTCTGCTCGATATGCTGATGCCTCAAATGACAGGGATGGAGGTATGGCAACGGCTACAGCAGTACAACGATACTGCAGTCGTTTTGATGACCGCCAGTCCGAACCTTGCGGAGGCACTGCTACCCCAGGCCCAAACCGATTATCTCGCCAAGCCGTTCGACCTCGATCAACTGCTCGATTGTGTCGCACGATACGTTAACCCAACATCCGACCCCGCATTCTCAACCACACTACCATCGTTCCCGTCGTAACACTTCGTCCTCAGCTCGCGCACCTCAAGACAGTTCAAGCTACACAATTTATGCTCGCCAATGCAAAATGCCCACCCTCAAAGTGAGAGCAGGCATTTTTCAGACATCGCTATGAAAGAAGCAGGCCACCACCGCACAAAAACGTTTGAGTGGTACCGCACCACCAAACGTTAGCGCTTGGTGTACTGTGGCCGCTTGCGGGCGCGCTTGAGACCAGCCTTCTTGCGCTCTTTCATACGCGGGTCGCGGGTCAGCAGGCCAGCCTTCTTCAGCGTCGGGCGCAGCTCCTCATCCGAGTCGAGCAGAGCGCGGGCGATGCCGTGACGCACTGCGCCAACCTGACCCGACACGCCGCCGCCACGCACCTTCACCAGCACGTTGAAAGCGTTCAGATTACCGGTCAACTCCAGCGGGCGCAGCAGTTCTTTGTTGAACACATCGCGATTACCGAAGTACTCATTGATCTGCTTGCCGTTGATAACAATCTCGCCGTTGCCGGGGAACAGGCGCACGCGCGCCACCGCAGTCTTGCGGCGGCCTGTGCCCTGATAATAGCGTTTTTCTACCATGAACTCCTCGCTCGAAGTGCGCGGCGTCACACGTATCGCCAAAACGCACCAGATACTTTAACAGTTAGCCACGTGGTCGGGGCGTATAGACTTTGGGCTGCTGGGCAGCATGCGGATGCGTAGGCCCGGCATAGATCTTCAACTTCTGGATCTGCTGACGACCCAAGCGCGTCTTAGGCAGCATGCCCTTGACGGCGAAGCGCAGAATGCGATCCGGGTGAGTAGCCATCATGCGGCGATAGGGGATCGCCTTGAACCCACCGGGATAGCCCGAGTGGCGGTAATACATCTTCTGTTCTTCTTTGCGCCCCGTAACCCGCACCTTCTCGGCGTTCACAACGATCACAAAATCGCCACCATCAAGGTTTGGGCTAAAAGTCGGCTTATGCTTGCCACGTAGCAACGTCGCGATCTGAGTCGCGAGGCGCCCAAGCGTCTGGCCGGTTGCATCGACGACGTGCCAGTCGCGCTGGACTTCTGATGCTTTTTGCGAATAGGTCTTCATTGCTGTTTCCTAATAACAGTCCGTCCTCGTAGTTCCCTCAGCTCACTCTAACACGAACTGCTAGGCCATCGAGGAACCTGGAGCGGTTAGCTGCATATTTATGGATAGCTCACCGCCATCAAATATAAACCATGTGCTGGTGCCGTAGGCCCAGCTCGCCGCCGATCACGGCCAGCCAAAATTGCTGCAAAGCCACTAGGTGTCAATTTGCCTTCGCCTACCATTAGCAGCGTGCCAATGATATTGCGCACCATATGTCGTAAAAAGCCACTAGCGGCAAGGTCGATAGCAATCAGCGAAAACCCTAATAGCTCAACCGGAGTGCAACTCGCCGTAAAACACTCGCGCACTGTTGAACCAGTTTGCGGCCCCCCAGCAAACGCAGCAAAATCGTGCGTGCCAAGCAGCGAGCGCAGTGCCTCACTCATATCATCGAGATTGAGCGGTTGTGGCACATGTACCGCGTATCGGCGGAGCAGCGGCGAAGCAACCCGCCTATTATCAATAAGATACCGATACTCGCGGCGGATAGCACTATGGCGCGCATGGAAGTCGAGAGAGACGTCCCACGCCTCCAGCACTGCAACATCTCTTGGCAGAAGAGCATTTAATCCGCGCCGGATGGTTGCCACATCGTGGCGCGTTTCGGTTTGAATGTTAGCCACCTGCCCCCGAGCGTGCACGCCTGCATCGGTACGACCAGCCAAGATGATGCGTCGTCGTTCCTGTGTCAGCCGCTCCCAAGCGCTTTCAAGCTCTGCCTGAACTGAGCGACCATTACTCTGCCACTGCGAACCGACAAAATCGGTACCATCATATTCGATCCGCAGGGCCACATTCCGCATCATAGGATCACAAGTTTGCGTTTTAAGTTTCGAGGCGCCATCCCTCAAAACCTAAAACCTATCACTTATACCCTACAGCAGCTCGATGATGGCCATTTCGGCACCATCGCCCTGGCGAGGTCCAAGCTTTGTGATCCGAGTAAAACCGCCATTGCGGCCAGCGTACTGCGCGGGCGCAAACGCGAACAGGCTATTCATAGCCTTCTTGTTCGCCAGCCGCGACAGAGCCAAGCGACGGGCATGCGGAGTATCCACACGCGCCAACGCCAACAGACTCTCGATCTCAGGCTGAACTGACTTGGCCTTCGCAACGGTCGTTTGAATCTTGCGATGCTCGATCAACGAGATCATCAAGTTGCGGAGCAAAGCCTCGCGGTGCTCCTTCAAGCGGCCTAGCTTCCGACCAGCTTTTCGATGTCGCATGATATCTTATCCTCTGGTTTGTTCTAACCTTCGCCGCCGACCGGCTCGGTGCCATTGCTGCCCACAGCCACACTGGATCGAGGGATATACCCACGTTCGATCAACTTGTCGCGGATCTCTTCCATCGATTTCTGGCCAAGGTTACGCACTGAGAGCAGTGCCTTCTCGTCCATCTCCAGCACCTGACCGACCTTAGTGATATCGGCACGCTTCAAGCAGTTATAGGTGCGGGTCGAGAGGTCCAGTTCCTCGATCGGCGTATCGTAGATATCTGCCGGGATAACGAGGCCACCGGGCATCGACGGAGTTTCGGGCTCAGTCGTCAACCGATTGAAATCGGCGATCGTCTGGCTGTATTGGACGAGCACCTGCGCGGCGTGGCTCAACGCATCGCCGGCCTTAATGGTGCCATCGGTCCAGATCTCGATCAGCAGGCGGTCGTAGTCGGTCGCCTGGCCGATACGCATATTTTCAACGACATAATTGACCTTAGGCACCGGAGTGAAGATCGCATCGACCGGGATCTCGCCGATCGGTAGGGCTTCGCGCTGATCTGCAGCCATATAGCCCTTACCGCGCTCGACGGTCATCTCGATCTCGATCTGCGCGTCGTCCGAGTCCAAGGTACAAATATAGTGATTAGGATTAACGAGTTCAACGTTACTGGGTGTATCGATATCTTCAGCTCGCACCACTCCAGCGCCCTGTTTGGTCAGTAGCACTTTCACGGGGCGCTCCGCGTACGAGCGCAAGCGGATGCCTTTGATATTCAATACAATCTCAGTTACATCCTCTTTCACCATTGGGATCGTCGAAAATTCGTGAAAGACCCCATCAATTTTGATCTTTGTGATCGCCGATCCTGGGATCGACGACAACAGCACACGCCGTAAGGCATTCCCTAGCGTATGGCCATAGCCAGGGTCGAGCGGCTCAATCTTGAAACGGCCATAATTCTCCGCCGCCTGCACAACCTCAATTTTGGGCATGGCGATGTCTAACACGGATCGCCTCCTTACTGATGCATCGGCACCTTCTGCCCGTTCTCATCGCGAGAGCGGGCAGCCTGCGAGACAGCACTACCGACGCGAGTTCCTGTGCGCATTCGTTAGGGTTTGCGCCGGCTATAATACTCAACGATCAGCTGCTCGTTAATCCCCTGCTCAGCATCTTCGCGGCGCGGCAGCGTCACAACTTCGCCGGACAAATCGGCAGCATCCAAGCGCAGCCATTCAGAGACATTTCTGCGATTGAGCTCACCGCTATCGACTAAATTCTTAAAATACGCCAGGCGACGGCTCTCCGGGCGAACCGCAATCTTCTCACCTGCCCGAACGGTATACGACGGAATATTGGTCTTGCGGCCATTGACCGTAATATGGCCGTGAGTGACGATCTGGCGGGCCTGCGAGCGGGTCGTGGCGAAGCCGAGGCGGTACACCACATTGTCGAGTCGGCGCTCGAGCAGGCTAAACAGCGCAGCACCGGTCTCACCTGGCTGGCGCTGGGCTTTCTGGAAGACGCGCCGGAACTGTCGCTCCAGCACACCATAGATATAGCGCGCCTTCTGCTTCTCTTGCAGCTGCAGACCGTAATCCGAGATCTGGCGGCGTCGGGCCGACGGGCCGTGCTGGCCGGGCGGGAACGCGCGCTTGCTCAGGATGCGCTGCCCCTTCTCTGTGATACCAATGCCGAGGCGGCGGCTGATCTTACCTACTGGTCCACGATAACGAGCCATGAGCGTTTCTATCCCCTTACTTTAGACGCGGCGGCGCTTGGGTGGGCGGCAACCATTGTGCGGAATCGGCGTAATATCCGTAATCGCGCTGACCTGAAGCCCGTTCGACTGGAGCGAGCGGATCGCCGCTTCGCGGCCCGCACCAGGACCCTTGACGAAAACCTCAACCGAACGCATACCGTTCTCTTGCGCTTTGCGCGCTGCTGCTTCGGCAGTGATCTGAGCAGCATACGGAGTGCTCTTGCGCGAGCCCTTGAAGCCATTCTGGCCAGCGCTCGACCAGCACACCACGTTGCCGGATGGGTCGGTAATCGTCACGATCGTATTGTTGAACGTACTCTGGATATGCGCCTGACCACGCGGCACATTCTTCTTCTCGCGGCGCTTACCGCGCTGCCGTCGCGTGGCGGTGGTCCCACCCTTGGCCTGTTGTTTCGCCATTATTCCTCCACAGATGCTCAGCTCGGGCACGAACGAGCATACCCTGCTGCTAGTGATTGTTATTTACGAAAAGTTGGCGGTTCTCACGCACCAACTGCCACGATCCTACTTCTTGACCTTCTTCTTCAAGCCAATCGCCTGGCCCTTGCGCCCGCGGCGTGTGCGAGCGTTGGTGCGAGTGCGCTGGCCGCGAACCGGCATACCCTTGCGGTGGCGCAAGCCACGATAGCAGCCGATGTCCATCAAGCGCTTGATGTTGAGCTGGATCTCGCGACGCAGGTCACCTTCAACGCGATACTCTCGATCGACCACCTCACGGATCCGACCGACTTCTTCCTCGGTCAGGTCGCGCACCCGAACATCCGGGTTGACGTTGGCCTTCTTGAGAATTTCCGCGCCGTTCGATCGGCCAATCCCATAGATATAGCTGATCGAAATGCCGATCTTCTTGTTGCGTGGGATATCAACCCCTGCAATACGAGCCATTCTGGACTCCTCCTCTGAGTGTCTTGAGCCAAAGTTTGGTGACAGCCCCAAGCAGGCTTGGCAGCTATCGCCGCAGGCAGGCTACCCTTGCCGCTGCTTGTGCTTGGGTGTGCGGCTGCAGATCACCCGAATCACGCCCTTGCGCTTGATAACCCGGCAATATTCGCAGCGTGGCTTCACCGACGCTTGCACTTTCATCCAAAACCTCCCTTGCGGGCTATCTCTACCGATTTGCCCGTAGCCAATCCAGCATGAGAGAAATAACACACATATATACCGCCCCACCTCTGGCGGGCAGCACTCTGCTATTATAATCGGTTTTTAGCGATACCGATAAATAATGCGTCCTCGAGTGAGATCATACGGTGACAACTCTACCAGCACCCGATCGCCCTTGGTGATGCGGATATAGTGCATTCGCATCTTCCCCGAGATATGAGCTAGCACTTCATGGCCATTCTCCAATGCAACCTTAAAGACCGCATTGGGTAACGGCTCCGTAATCGTGCCTTCCATCTCGATCGTGTCTTTCTTCTTGGTCATACCACTCCTTTGACTCGCCGCCAGCAGGCCGCCATACGTAGCGTTAAGCCTCGCTCCCGTTTGCATCGGCTTCGCGATGGTTACCCGATTGGGCGAGGCCCAACTTTTGGATCATCTCCTCGGTAACCAGCGAGATTTCGCGCTGTCCGTCGATCTCGATCAGGTTCCCCTGTTCACGATAGTATTCGATCAACGGCATCGTTTGCGCAAAGTAGACCGATAGGCGATGCCGTGCTGTCTCCATCGAGTCATCGCTGCGCTGGTACAGTTTCCCACCACACGTATCGCAAACCTCCGGTCGTATCGACGGAAAATAATATATATTATAGATAGAGCCGCAAGTTTTGCAAGTTTGCCGCCCAGCTATCCGTCGTAGCAGAACCAGATCGGGTACTCGTAGATATAACACATGGTCGATCCGGCGCTGGTATTTCTGGAGCTCCTGGTCAAGCGCGCGTGCTTGTTCCTTCGTGCGCGGGAAGCCATCGAAGAGCACACCAGATGCACAATCGCTTTCGCTAATCCGCTCGATGATCATGCGGATGACCACCTCATCGGGTACTAGCTCTCCGCGATCCATGTACGACTTGGCCAACATCCCCAGCTCGGTACCTTGCCGCAATGCTGCGCGAAACAGATCCCCACTGGCGACATGCACCAGACCGGTATGCTCCTCGAGAAACTTTGCCTGTGTACCTTTGCCAGCGCCGGGCGCTCCCAACAAGATCACATCCATGCCTGCCTCTTTACGCTCTTCGTTGAGCGATAAGTTACAGTGCTCGTCCGACGCCCGACCGAGCGCTAGCGATTAAGAAAACCTTCATAATTCCGCATCACCAGTTGTGCTTCCAATTGGCGCATCGTATCGACCGCTACGCCAACCACGATCAGCAGCGCTGTCGCGCTCAGGCCGATCTGCACACCGGTAATTTGCTGTGTAAGGAATGGTAGAATTGCCACCAAGCCTAAGAAGAATGCGCCCACCAGCGTGATGCGGTACACCACTCTGCTGAGATATTCCTCGGTGCGCTTGCCGGGCCGAATACCCGGAATAAAGCCACCGTTGCGCTGGAGCGATTCGGGAATGTTCTGTTGGTTGAAGATCACCATCGTATAGAAGTAGGTGAAGCCCACCACCAACAAGAACAGTAACACCGAGTAGACTAACGAGCCAGTGCCAAACTGCGGGCTAAACGTTCGGTACGTGTAGCAAGCAATCTGGTTTAGGATACCTGCTCCCTGAGTAGGAACGCCCGTAGGACAGCCATACGAGGCGATTGTACCTGGGAAGATGATAATGCTCTGCGCAAAGATCAATGGGATCATACCGGCCATATTCACCTTCAGCGGAATATGGCTGCTCTGCCCACCATAGACGCGATTTCCACGGACGCGCTTCGTGTATTGCACCGGAATGCGGCGCTGGCCTTCTTGCACCAGCACGATCCCGATGATCGTCAACAAACCGATCGCCAAGAAGGCAATAATACCGATCGCCTGCTCGAAACCACCGATTTGTGCGCTACTGAACGCCTCCATAATCAAGCTTGGCAGGCGCGAGACGATACCCGCGAAGATAATGACCGAGATACCGTTGCCGATACCGCGCTCTTGAATCTGCTCGCCCAACCATACCAGTAGCATGGTGCCTGCTACCATCGACGTAAGAATCGTGAAGGTAGGCAAGAAATTGCTAAAGATATCGAATGGCGTGCGGAACAAGCTGGTGCCCATTGCCAAGGTGCGTTCGAGCGTCAGCGTCTGGCCATACGCCTGCAAATATGCCAGCGGCACTGTTGTCCAGAACGTAATCCGGTTCAGTTGCTGCCGACCTTGTTCACCCTCTTTGCGCAACTCGTCCAACGCTGGGATCAAGGGCTGCAAGAGGTTAATAATGATCGAGGCAGTAATATAGGGATATACGCCCATCGCCGCGACAGACAGGTTTTGAAGCGCACCACCAGCAAAGATATTGAGCAGCTGCGCTAACTGGTTGGCGTCCAAAGCTGCCTGCATACTTGCGAGCGCGTTTGGGTCAACATTCGGCACCGGGATATGCGCAATAAAGCGGAAGACCAGCAGCATCAACAGTGTAAACACAATCTTACGCCGCAGATCTGGCAATTGGAGTGCGCGTAGAACCGACTGTAGCATTCGATGATACTCCTCAATCCGGGAGCAGGTATGCAGGTGAAGCCAGCTTCTCGCTAGTTACACCTGCCTGCCTACTTTAGCCCTGTGCCTGTTCGGTTGAACCAGCAGCGCGCACCGGCGGATTCGGACCGCGGCTACGGCTGGTTGGAACCCGTACCCAGGTCTCCTCCACCACAGTACCACCTGCAGCTTCGATCTTCTGACGTGCGCTGGTGCTGAACTTGTGTGCGTGAACGGTCAAGGGGCGAGCCAATTCACCGTCGCCCAAGATCTTGAGCGGCTTGTGCTTGGTGATCACACCCGTCTCGATCAGTGAATCGATGGTCAACTCGTGATTATCGGGCAGCTCGTTGAGCTCGCCGACGTTGATGACCTGATATTCGATGCGCCAGCGGTTCTTGAAGCCGCGCAGATAGGGCATGCGGCGCACCAGGCGGTTCTGACCACCTTCAAAGGTACGGTACGGGTTCGGGCCCGAGCGGGCCTTCTGACCCATCATACCTTTACCGGCAGTCTTGCCTTTGCCCGAGCCAGGACCGCGCCCCACGCGCTTTCGCTCGCGATGTGCGCCGGGTGCGGGCTTCAAGTCGTGCAGCTTAATGCTCATAATACAATACCCTTATCCTTCGCGCCGGCCACCCTTGAGCCGATCCTGTAGTTGTTTCAACTCATCCCAGTTGCCAGCTGCAGCCAATGCCGCCTGCTCGGGCCAGGTTTCTGGCACCGCAAGCCGCAGATCAGCAGCCTGCAAAATCTCTGTCAACTGTGCAACACTGGCGGCTGCCAACTGTGCAAAGGTGCTAATGCCAGCGGCCTTCAACACACTCGAGATCTTCGGGCCGATACCCTCGATCACTTCCAAATCATCGGCGGCTACTTCTGCGGTTGCAGCGGGAGCGACCAATGTCTTGGTGGTTTTCGTAGCAGCCTGCACGGCGGGGCGAACCGTTTGGGGGCGCTCGACCGTTGCTGTATCGCTGATCTCTTCAACCTTCACCAAGTGGCGAACCTTGAAGATCATACCACGGATGGAAGGTGTATCGTTTTGAATAGCGGTGCTATTCAGTTTATGCAAACCCAGTGAGCGAATCGTTGCTTTCTGATCCTTGCTGTAGCCGATTGCGCTCTTCTTGTAAGTAATCAGTAGCTTGGCCATGATTAGGAAGCCTCCTGCGCCTCCGGCTCGCGGCGCAAGCGCCGCTGGTGCAGCTCGCGCGGGGTCATATCGCGCAGCCGTGCCTGCTCCTCCAGCGAGGTCAGTTCGCTCAGGGCCTGGAAGGCCGCTTTGACGACGTTGACCGGGTTATTGCTGCCATAGCTCTTCGACAGCAGGTCCTTGATCCCGGCAGCCTCAACGACGGGGCGCACACCACGGCCAGCGATAACGCCTGTACCAGGCCCAGCCGGAATGATGCGAACCTTCGACGCGGCGTAGCGGGTCTCAACCTCGTGCGGGATGGTGGTCCCGGTCAGCGGAATACGGATCAAATTGCGCTTGGCAGCCTCAACGCCCTTGCGGATCGCTTCGGGCACTTCGCCTGCCTTGCCCATACCCACGCCGACATGTCCTTTGCCGTCGCCAACGACAACGACAGTGCTAAAGCTGAAGCGCCGGCCGCCCTTAACTACTTTGGCGACGCGGTTGATCTGGACGATCCGCTCTTCGAGCTCAAGCTCCTCTGCATTGATACGTCTGGATGCCACACTACCTCCATACGGAAGGTTTTGAGTTTTGAGCGAGTGAGCAGTTGGCCAGGAGCCAGATGCGTGGCTCAAAACTCAAAACGAATACTTAGAATATTAAGCCTGCCTCGCGGGCAGCGTCGGCCAGAGCCTGGATACGCCCGTGATAGACGAACCCACCGCGATCGAACACAACCTGCTCAATGCCAGCTTGCTTCGCGCGCTCGGCGATCAACGAGCCGACGATCTTCGCACGCTCGATTTTTGTCTTGCCAGCGAGCGTTCCAGCCAGCGAGCGATCCTTTGACGATGCCGCGGCGATGGTGGTGCCAGTGGTATCGTCGATCACCTGCGCATAGATATGGAGGTTGCTGCGAAAAACGCTCAATCGTGGCCGTGTCGTACTGCCTTTGACTCGCTTGCGGAGCCGCGCATGGCGGCGCAACCGCAGCTCGCGTGGTGTACGTGATGGCATAACCTTGATCTCCTGGCGACAGAGATTATATCCCCTGCCTCTAACTATATGAAGAGTAGGTGCCTAGGCGAGGGAGACCCTCGCCAGTGCACTACTTCGTCTTACCTGCTTTACCAGCCTTGCGGCGCACGCGCTCACCCTGGTACCGGATACCATAACCCTTGTAGGGCTCCGGTGGGCGCAGGCCACGCAATTTGGCTGCTTCTTCACCGACAAGTTGCTTGTCGATACCCACAACAACGACCTGTTGCGGTTCGTTGGCGCTGCGGCGCTCGCGGACCTCGAATGTAATCCCATCTGGGGGCACGACGCGGATCGGATGCGAGAAACCGACCTGTACGATCAGGTTCTTGCCTTCGCGCGAAGCGCGATAACCGACGCCGTTGATTTCGAGCACGCGCTGGTAGCCCTCGGTCACACCAGTGACCATATTAGCCAACAGCGAGCGAGTCAGGCCGTGCAACGCGCGGTGGTGATTGGCGTCCGAAGGACGCCGCACCTCAAGCGTGCCGTTATCGTTCACGATCTGGATCTCGGCGGGCAACTGCTGTTCGAGCGTGCCCTTCGGACCCTTCACGGTGACGAAGTTCGTCTCGCTAATTTTCACATCCACGCCCTTAGGGACGGGGATTGGTTTTTTGCCGATGCGCGACATAGCTTATCTCCTACCGCTACCAAACGTAGCAGAGCACCTCGCCACCGACGTGCTCTCGCCAGGCTTCATGCCCGGCCATCACGCCCTTGGGTGTCGATAGGATACTCAACCCAAGACCATTCCGCACCCGAGGGATATCATTGCGGCCCGTATAAATACGCAAGCCGGGCTTGCTGACACGCTTGAGGCCGGTGATCACCGACCGGCGGTCTGAGGTGTATTTCAGCGTAATCTCAATGATATTATATGGTTCGCTATTCTTTACCGCAAAATCGCGGATAAAGCCCTCGCGCTTTAGGATCTGTGCAATCGCCAACTTCATTTTTGATGCAGGAATCTGCACTGTCGTATGGCGCGCCATGCACGCGTTGCGGATGCGGGTTAGCATATCTGCAATCGGATCATTGACGCTCACTGCGCTCCTCCTTGATGACCAGCTTTGAATGCGGCCGGTCGTCGCATGGCGACCCGCCACCTGCGTAAGCACAGCACGCTACCAGCTGGACTTGGTAACGCCCGGGATCAACCCCTTCAGCGCGTTCTCTCGAAAACAAATGCGGCACATGCCGAAGCGGCGGATGTAAGCGCGTGGCCGTCCGCAAGTCTTGCAGCGATTGTACGCGCGTACCCGGAACTTCGGCGTCCGCTGAGACTTGATTATCAGCGACTTCTTAGCCAATGGATACTCCTTTATGGCGCGGGCTGGTAAGCGGTGCTCGGCTTGCTCCAATCTGCAAGTCGCAAGACCGACCGCTCCTGGCCTGTGCTAATCACGAAACGGCATGCCGAGGCGCTTTAAGAGCGAATACCCTTGCGCATCATCGGGCGCAGTGGTGACGATCGCCACCTCGAGGCCGCGAATTTTATCAACCTTATCGTAATCGATCTCGGGAAAGATAATTTGCTCGCGAAGGCCAAGCGTATAGTTGCCTCGCCCGTCGAACGAACGACGGCTCACTCCCCGGAAATCGCGAATGCGAGGCAATGCCAAACTCACCAATCGATCGGTGAACTCGTACATCCGCTCGCCGCGCAGCGTAACCATTGCGCCAATCGCCATACCCTGGCGCAGTTTGAAGTTTGCAATCGACTTCTTGGCCCGGGTGATCACTGGCTTCTGGCCGGTGATTTGGGCTAGGTCGCCGACGGCAGCATCCAATGCCTTAGCATTTTGGATCGCCTCACCTAAGCCGATGTTCAAGACCACCTTCAGCAAGCGCGGAACCTGCATGATCGAGGTGTAATTGAACTCCTGCATCAGCGCCGGCACGACTTCGTTCTGATATTTTTCTTTCAGCCGCGGTGCCATTACCTACTCCTCAAGGGCTTGAAAAGCCGCCCAGCGGCCTTTCGGCCTTGACATTAGTGCTGAGTGGTGAGTTTGCAAGCCTTGCCTGTGCTCAGCTCAAAAACCCAAAACTCAAAACTCACCGACTCAATCTACAACTTCTTTACAAGCCTTGCAAAAGCGAACTTTGCGTGGCCGGCCTTTGTGGTCCGTCTCCTCCAGGAACCGCTTTCCAGTGCGTGTCTCTTCGCCGCAGCGTGGGCAAACCAACATCACATTGGAGGCGTGCAGAGGTGCTTCGCGTTCGATGATGCCACTGGGCTTGCCCGGACCACGCGCCTTGGTATGGCGCTTGATCATATTCAGGCCCTCGACCACCACGCGGTTCTCCTTCGGCAGTACTTGCTTGATCTTGCCAGTCTTGCCGCGATCCTTACCGGTGATGATCAGCACCTCGTCGCCTGTTTTCACGTGCATAACTCAACCTCAATTCCGACTGCAGGTCATGCTGCTCAATACAGTATTGTACCAGAGCATCTCAGCAATCTGAAATTTACAGCACTTCAGGTGCCAGCGAGATAATTTTCATAAACGCTTTTTCGCGCAACTCTCGGGCGACTGGCCCAAAGATGCGCGTGCCGCGCGGATTGCCTTCTTTTCCGATGATCACGGCAGCGTTATCATCGAAGCGAATGTGCGATCCATCGGGGCGATCGTACTCCTTGGCGGTACGCACGATCACAGCTCGGACGACCTCGCCCTTCTTCACTGAGCCACCGGGCGAAGCATCCTTCACCGAGGCGATGATCACATCGCCGACGCGGCCATAGCGAACACGCGAGCCACCGAGCACACGGATGCACATGATCTCTTTCGCGCCGGTGTTATCGGCCACTTTCAGCCGAGATTGTTGCTGGATCATATCCTAGCCCCCTTCACCGCGCTCGATAATTTCGACGACTTCCCAGCGCTTGGTGCGGCTCAGCGGACGTGTCTCGCCGATCCGAACGGTATCGCCGATCCGGCACGAGTTCTGCTCGTCGTGCGCGTGAAACTTGCTGGTGCGGCGAATGATTTTGCGATACAGCGGGTGCGGCTTCAGGTAATCGACCGCGACCACCACTGTTTTCTCCATCTTATCGCTGACCACCCGGCCAACTTTATATTGGCGTTGCCCTTCGGCCATGATGAACTCCTACTACGAAAACCAAGAACCAGTCAGGAAGACAAACATCGAGTGTTTCTCATCCGATGTTTGTGCTTACAGGCCTAGCTCACGTTCGCGCAAAATCGTGTTGATGCGGGCGATTTCGCGCTTCACGACTCGCGGGCGGCCCGTGGCGGACAACTTGCCCATCACTTGCTGAAAGCGCAGGTTGAACAGTTCCTGCTGATATTCCTTGAGCTGCGCGCGAAGTTGCTCGTTATCAAGGTTTCGCAATTCAACAGTTGTCATTCGGCGCCCTCCACATCCTCACGACCGATGATCTTGCATCGGATCGGCATCTTTTGGGCTGCAAGCAACAACGCTTCGCGGGCGAGTTCGGGGCGAATGCCACCGAGTTCGAACATGATCCGCCCTGGCTTGACCACGGCGACGTAGTGGTCGACCGCGCCCTTACCGGAGCCCATGCGCGTCTCGGCGGGCTTTGCAGTCACTGGCTTATCCGGGAAGATCCGGATCCAGACCTTACCACCGCGCTTGACGTGGTGGGTGATCGCGCGGCGGGCCGCCTCGATCTGTCGGCTGGTGATCCAGGTGGCTTCCAGCGCCATGAGGCCGTAATCGCCAAAGGCGACCGAGTTGCCGCGCTGTGCGAGGCCCCGAGTACGACCGCGCTGCTGCTTACGATAAATTACGCGCTTCGGCTGTAACATGCTGTCCCTCTCTAGCGTTGTGGTCGCGAACCGCCGCTACCGCTGCGCTCGCCGCTACCACTTCCGCTGCCACCACGCCCACGGCCACCGCGCGAGCGTCGGCGTGGTCGTTCCTCTTCCTCCGTAGGCTGCTGGCGGGTGTTCAGGGTCTGAGCGGCCTGCAGTTTACCAAGTTGATCGGGGAAGACCTCGCCCTTATAGATCCAGACCTTCACGCCGATACGGCCATAGGTCGTATGTGCGTGATAGATCGCAAAGTCGATATCGGCGCGCAACGTATGCCGAGGCACACGGCCATCGATCTCGGTTGCTTGGCGAGCCATTTCAGCGCCGCCCAGGCGGCCACTGCACTTGATCATCACGCCCTGAGCGCCCAGACGCATGGCGCGTTGCACGGCCTGCTTCATGGCGCGCTTGTACGAGATGCGCTTGTTGATCTGCTCGCCGATGCTCTCGGCCACCAGTTGGGCCTCCAGCTCGGGTTGGTGGATCTCCTGAATATTCAGCTTGACCTTCTTGCCGGTGCGCTTCTCCAGCGCGACCTTGAGGTCATCCACCTTAGCACCACGCTTGCCGATCACAATACCCGGCTTAGCGGTGTAGACAGTTACTTCGATCCGGCCTGCCGAGCGCTCGATTTCGACGCGCGCGACGCCGGCGTTGGCCAATTCGGCAGTAATAGTTTTGCGTAGCGCGAGATCCTCATGGAGTTGATCTGCGTAAGTGCGCTCGGCGAACCACTTCGACTGCCAATCTTTGATGTACCCCAGGCGAAAGCCAGTTGGATGTACTTTCCTACCCATTTAGATCTCCTCGCCGTCGTCGACAACCACGGTAATATGCGTGGTGCGCTTGCGAATGCGATCGGCGCGCCCGCGTGCACGTGGCATAATACGCTTGAAGGCTGGGCCCTCGTCGGCATAGATCGTCTTCACGATCAGGTCCGCCGGGGACATGTCGAAGTTATTTTCGGCGTTCGCTGCTGCCGATTTGATCGTGAGCGCGATTTCGCGGGCGGCCTTCTGCGGAAGATATCGCAGGATCGAGAGCGCCCGATCCACCGGCTTACCGCGCACCAGGTCCATTACCGGGCGCACCTTCGTCGGCGCGATTCGCACGAATTTGGTCACAGCTTTGGCTTGCATCGTTCAACCTGCTACGTCATATGTACCTCGTGATGGGTGCATCACGCTGTACAGATCACGCTTGTTACTTCATCTTACCGCGCTTATCGGCCTTTTTGCCACCGTGGCCCCGGAAGAGGCGTGTGGGGGCAAATTCGCCCAGCTTATGCCCGACCATGTTCTCAGTAACGTAGATCGGAACATGTCGCCGCCCATCGTGAACAGCAATTGTATGACCGACCATCTGAGGGAAGATAGTGGAAGCGCGCGACCAGGTGCGCAGCACCCGCTTTTCGTTGGCGCGGTTCATATCTTCGATGCGGCTAAGCAACTTGATGTCGACGTATGGTCCTTTTTTCGAAGAACGCGACATACTTTCTCCATTTCAGAGTGCAGATTGCAGAGCGATGTTGCTCCGACAATCTGCCTTCTGTTTAACTGCAATGCGATCTAGGGCTTGCGCCGCCGGACAATAAAACGATCCGTGCGTGGGTTGTGCCGCGTGCGGACACCGCGTGCGGGCTTACCCCACTTGGTCTTGGGAGTCGACATACCACGTGGTGCGCGGCCCTCACCACCACCATGGGGATGGTCGCGGGGGTTCATAACGGAACCGCGAACCTCGGGGCGTCGGCCCAACCAGCGCTTACGGCCGGCTTTACCGAGCCGCACGTTCTGGTGATCGATATTACCGACCTGACCAATTGTTGCCAAACACTCGAGATGCACCATGCGCATTTCGCCCGAGGGCATGCGCAATGTTGCATAATCGCCTTCTTTTGCCATCAGCTGAGCTGAGGCACCGGCGCTTCGGACCATCACACCACCGCGGCCAATCTGCAGCTCGATGTTATGGACCTGCGAGCCCAACGGGATTGCGCGCAGCGAGAGTGCATTGCCGACGCGGATATCCGCATCGGGGCCGCTCATCACCTTATCGCCAACCTTCAGGCCCTGGGGCGCCAGGATGTAGCGCTTCTCGCCATCGGCATAGTTCAACAGTGCGATACGTGCGCTACGATTGGGATCGTACTCGATCGAGGCGACTGTTGCTGGAATGCCGTGCTTGTTACGCTTGAAATCGATCACGCGGTAGGCGCGCTTGTTGCCACCACCACGATGACGTGTTGTCAACCGACCGCGATTGTTGCGGCCACCGCTTTTGCGGATCGGCTCGAGCAACGATTTCTCTGGTCGCTTGTTCTTGGTTAATTCCTCGAACGTCGACACCGACATGTTGCGGCGACCGGCTGACGTAGGCTTATATCGTCGGATGCCCATCATTATCTCCGTAATGTGTCAAACGCTTGGCGTACCGCCATCGTGTCTGGCGGATACGCAACACGTTCTTAGGCGGTCTCGAACAAGTCGATTCGATCGCCCTCAGACAGCGTCACGATCGCCTTCTTCCAATCAGCCGTATAACCGAAACGAGTGCCACGCCGTCGTCGCTTGCCGCGCTGATTCATGGTGTGCACGCGCGTTACCGTAACGCCAAAAAGTTCTTCGATCGCCTGTTTAATTTGTGGTTTGCTGGCGTAGCGATCAACCTCGAACGAATACTTATTCAACTCCATGCGGTTGGTATTCTTCTCAGTGATCAGCGGCCGCAGAATGATCTGATGCGCGTTCATCACAGCTCCTCGTTGGTGGCGCTATCGTTGGTCTCGCCGAGCTCTTCGTCCTCGTCGATCACAACCTTGCCAGTGCTCAGGTAGCTCTCAACGACATCGACAGCGGCTCGCGAAAACACCACGTTATCGTAGCTCAGCAGATCAACCACGTTCAAGTAATGCGCCAGCAAAGTCTTCACTGTCGGTAGGTTATTTGCCGAGCGCTGTACGTTCTCATTCTTGCTGTCGAGCACGATCAGGGTTTTGCCGCTCAACTGAAGCGCATTCAGGCAAGCCAGCATATCCTTGGTGCGCGGCCGCTCGAACGACAGCCCATCGACAAACAGAATTTCGTTAGCAGCGTGTTTGGCCGACAGCGCCGATCGCACTGCGAGGCGGCGCATTTTGCGCGGCATCGCCTGGCGGTACGAGCGAGGGTGTGGGCCGTGGGCCACGCCACCACCTTTGCGGTGCGGAGCGCGAACCGAACCCTGGCGCGCTCGGCCAGTACCCTTCTGCCGATACAGCTTGCGCGTGCTACCAGCAACTTCGCCACGACCGCGGGTGTTGTGTGTACCCAGCCGTGCGTTCGCCTGTTGGCGCACCATCGCTTGATGCATCACTGGGATATTCGGCTCGATGCCAAAGATATCCTCAGCCAGCTGAATGGTACCAATCTCAGCGCCAGATTGATTAAAAAGTTTTGCTTCCATCTTCAACGCCCATCCTCGATTATTCTGCGGCCTTGACCGCCGGGCGAAGCATCAGCAGCCCATTCTTTGCACCCGGCACCGACCCGCGAACTAGGATGACGTGTCGCTCGGGCAACACATCGACCACTTCCAGATTCTGGACAGTCACGCGCTTGTTGCCCATTCGGCCAGCCATGCGGGTGTTCTTCCAGACGCGACCTGGAGTGGTACCAGCGCCAATCGAACCAGGCGCACGTGCGCGGTCGCTTTGACCATGCGTACGAGGGCCACCGCGGAAACCATGACGTTTCATAACGCCCTGAAAACCACGACCCTTTGAAGTGCCAGTCACGTCGATCAGCTCGCCAACGCGGAACCGATCAACATCCAAGATTTCGCCGACCTGGTGTTCGGCTACATTATCGGCGGTAAACTCGCGCAGGTAGCGCACAAGCCTACCGGCCTTGGCAAGGTGGCCCTGGCGTGGTTTGTTCACGCTCTTGGGCTTAATGTCGCCAAAGCCGATCTGCACCGCCTCGTAGCCGTCAGTCTCGTTCGTACGAATCTGCGTGACGACACACGGGCCAGCTTCGATCACCGTCACCGGGATAGCCTCGCCGGTTGGGCCGAAGATCTGGGTCATGCCGATTTTTCGGCCTAACAAACCATTGATCACAATCACACCTCCGCAGCATACGGACCTAGGGCATTTGCCTGCCGCAGCGGCTGCTTTTCACACAAGCACAAAGATCCTAACGATTCTTTGCCGTTATTTGTTGTCGAACGCGGTACGCGTTCCTCCGACCATCGCCCAAGGGGCATTCGTTCCGAGGATTCCGTAGGGTAGCTCTTAGAGTTTGATTTCGATGTCTACGCCTGCTGGCAGGTTCAGTTTCATCAGAGCATTGATGGTCTGCTGGCTCGGATCAAGCACATCGATCAATCGCTTGTGAGTCCGAATCTCAAACTGCTCCTGCGAATCCTTGTCGATAAATGGCCCACGAATCACACTGTACTTCTCGATCTTGGTCGGCAATGGTACCGGCCCAGCTACCAGCGCACCGGTTCGCTCAGCCGCCTCGACGATTTGGCGGGCCGACTGGTCAAGAATTTTGTGGTCATAGGCTTTGAGGCGGATGCGAACCTTCTGCTTCGCCATGCTGCGCTCCCTCGATCCTTAAAAAAGCAAAGGGCCACAGTAATCGCTGTGGCCCTTTGGCCTCAACCGTTTTTACGACTCAACTTTAGTGACAACACCGGAACCCACGGTGCGACCGCCTTCGCGGATCGCGAACCGCAGACCGTCTT
>CALKHR010000147.1 GCA_937988885.1 uncultured Roseiflexaceae bacterium
TCACTTTCCTCCCAGCACCTGCATATTTGGAGCCACAATTCTTAAACGCCCTCTGTGGCGCACCTCTATAAGCGTGGGCACGAAGTTGGGCGACTGATGAAAATAGATGATATGTGAAATAATATAGCATATATGATTAAAAATGACATCTTGTTGATAACTATTTTGTAATTGTCTTTCCTACCACTTTCACCGTGATTACGATATGCTGTTGGAAAGCAAAAAGGTATTTTATGGTCGGTAAGGTTGTCTATTTATGAAGAGTGATACGAAGTCCGGTTGTATCGGTGTACTATCAAACTCGCTTGAAATGTAAAGCACACTGTCGCAGCGCTCAGTCCAAGTAATCGTGCGGATCTGGTGTGAGTCGGCTGCATCCTCATGGGTAATCACTACTTGTTCTATGCTACAAGGTTAGATTGAAGCCAAAAGAGCTCGACTTTCAGATAGGACGATGTATGAAGCCTTTCGACGTATATTTCACGAATCATATAGGTTCTAAGGGGAACAATATTGCTCTTATGCTTAGAGATGCGGTAATTGTAGGTGTTATCGTATTTTTAGCTTCAATATTGGGTATTATTACGCGCCCAGTTGGTCATTTAGCTTCTTTTTGGCCGGCTAATCCATTGTTGCTTGGTATTCTGCTTCGGAGGCCGCATCTGGTGAATTGGCCTACGATGATTATGGTATCGATTGGTTTTGTCTCTGCCGATTTCATTTTCGATAATGATATCGGAAAATTGCTATGGCTATGCCTAGCAAACTTAGTCAGCGTGCTTACGAGCTATATGTTATTGATGCATCTCGATAACGAGGATCGGCATTTGTTACGCCCTCGTTCAATGCTTTACTTGTTTGTGGGATGTTCTATCAGTGCGTTTTGCACTGCTATCTTCGCTCAACAAACACGATGGATATTCGTTGAAACGACATTCAATATCGATTGGCGCGGTTGGTTTTCATCGGAATTAGCGAATAGTATGGCTATTTTGCCGATGGTGTTGGCAGCACCTTCCTTAAAATGGCCGCTGCAACGCCCTACCCTAAGCATCAATGTGCAGATGTTGGCGCCGATTTTGTTGCTGCTGCTCTCGCTCATAGCGGGTATGATCATCGGTGGGCCTGGCGCGATCGCATTCCCGATCCCCGCGCTGCTTTGGTGTGCGATTCGGTCAGATGTCTTTGTAACCACTATTTTGACGTGGCTCACAAGCGCGTGGATGATGGTCTCGATTGGTTTGGGGTGGCTGGATCTTTCGGTGGCGAGCAGTTTGTCCGAGGTGCTGATCTCAACGCGGATCGGTGTGGCACTGATGTCGATGGCACCGATCGCGGTCGCTTGCAACACTGTGGCGAGCAATGCTATGATGCGGCGCCTACATGCCTCTGCCACCCGCGATATGCTGACCAACGCGCTGACGCGCCGCGAGTTTTTGCAGCAGGGCCACAATTTAATCAACGATCTTGCGGTATCCAAGCGTCCGGTGGCCGTGATGATGTGCGATATCGATCATTTTAAGCGCATTAACGACACGTATGGCCATGCGACGGGCGATAAGGTGTTGAGTATGTTCGCGCAGTATGTGCGCTCGGCGCTGCGCGATACCGATCTGTTCGGGCGATTGGGGGGCGAGGAGTTTGCAGTGATTCTGCCTGGTATTTTGCCCGATAATGCGATGACGATCGCTGAGCTTATCCGTGTGGCGTTTGCGCAGGCTTGGGTGGAAGAGGATATTCCGGCAACCACCGTCTCGATTGGGCTTGTTACTGCGCAACAAATCACCACATCGCTCGATACGCTGCTGCTTGAGGCCGATAAGGCGTTGTATCAGGCGAAGAATCAGGGGCGCAATTGTGTGCATATGTGGGATATGGCGAGTGTGGCTCAATCGGCTTCGTGATTGCACACCTGTTGAGCTTGCGGTAAGTCCAACTTTTGATATCGAGGCGCTGCTACGTGCAGCGCCTCGATATTGCTTTCCAAGGCTTCATCCAATTGTTACTGACTTTGGACCTGCGCATCGGCGATGACGCGCTGTTTGAGATCCCACAACTGCTCGGTGAGCGAGACGTGATAGATGTGCGGGTTGATCAGACGGCGCACACCTGCGTCGAGCCGCTCGATATCGGCGACGCGACGCGCGCGCAGCCCAGCGATGTCGGGCAGTTCGGCGGTGACGCGGCCCTTGTTGTAGACCTCGACCAGCAACGGCTCGATACCGCTGATATTGCTCTGCTGCACGGTGCGGTACTTCGTATGGTCAGCGGGGTGCCGCGCGACGATCTGCTCCATCTGTCGGGGGTCCTCGGTGTGCAGGCTCATCAGGTCGATGGTCGCGAAGCCGCGTTTGTCGTAGATGCGCCACGCCTGCTTGTTGCCGGGTGTGGGTGTTTTCTCGGGCGATTCGGCGATCTTGATGGCCGGGGTCCACGTTTCGCCCTGTTGCACCGCCACGAGTTTGTAGACGCCGCCCAATGATGGATCGCCTTGCGAGGTGATCAGGCGGGTGCCCACGCCGAACACCAGCCGATTAAGCAGCGCATCCGGGTCGATGCCCGCCCGTGGCGCTTCGGTGGCGATCTGCGTGGAGATCTGCCAGATCACCAGTTCGTCGAGGTCGTTCGAGAGCACGATCGAGGTGTTGGGGAAGCCCGCCGCGTCGAGCATTTTGGCCGCCTCGATGCTGAGATAGGCCAGGTCGCCCGAGTCGAGCCGGATGCCGATCGGTTCGTGCCCTTTGCGGCGCAACTCCTCGAACACGGTGATCGCGTTGGGGATGCCGCTCTCCAGCGTGTTGATCGTATCGACCAGCAGCAGGCAGTCGTTCGGGTAGGTTTCGGCGTAGGCCCGGAACGCGCCGAGTTCGCCCATGCCGAGCGCCATAAAGATCTGCACCAGACTGTGAGCGTGCGTGCCTTTGGGCGGCAAACCCAGCACATGCGAGATGCCGACGTTCGAGGTGAAATCGGCCCCGCCGATTAGCGCGGCCCGCGTGCCCGCGTTGCCCGCCGCCTCTTGGGCGCGTCGCAGCCCGAACTCCATCAACGGACGACCTCGCCCACTTTCGTGGATGCGGGCCGCTTTGGTGGCGATCAGCGTGGGGTAGTTAAGCTGGTTAAGTAGCGCGGTTTCAAGGATCTGTGCCATCGCCAGCGGCCCCTCCACCACCGTCATCGGCACGTGCGGGTGGACGACGCGCCCCTCGGGGATGGCGCGCAGCGTGAGCGCCTCGAAGTGCCCGTTGTGTTTCAGCCAATCGAGGAAGTCGTCGCCGAAGATGCGCTCCCCAGCCGAATCGCGCTGGCTCCGCAGATACTCCAGATCTTCGTCGCGGAAGCGGGTGCGCTGCATCCAATCCAACAGCCATTCCAGCCCCGCTGCGATGCAGTAGCCAGCCTGGTGCGCGCCGTAATCGGGGTAGTTGCGGAAGAAGTGATCGAATTGGACGCGCTGTTCGTGGATGCCCATGCGGAAGTAGAGCTGCGCCATCGTCAATTGATACTGATCGGTGAAGAGGATACCCTCGGCGGTGCGCCGATCTGATAGTTTCATGTTGGCCTCAATGGTGTTGTGATTGTTCGGTTCCTGATGTGCGCCCGACATATCTGTCCCTCCACTCAATAGAACGATGTGTGAGGTGGCGTTCGCAGGTTCATAACTGTGAGCACGGTTAATGCCACGCTGTTTATGCTAGGTCGGGCAGGGCATTGGCACGGGCGAATATGGCGTACAGCGCGCCAGAGCGCCGCAGCGTGCGGGTGCCCGTGTGCTGGTCGAACGCGTACAGCCCGAAGCGCAGGTCCCAGCCCTCGCTCCACTCGAAGTTGTCGAGCAGCGACCAGAGAAACACGCCCGCACGTCGATGCCCTCGCTGATGGCCCGATGCACCGCGCCGAGATGATCGAGCAGGAACTGCGGGCGCTGATCGTCGTCGGCGTCGGGCAGGCCCGTCTCGGTGATGTAGATCGGCAGCCCCAGGCGCGCGACCCGCTTCAGGGCGCGGTAGAGGCCGTGGGGGTAGATCTCGCCGTAGGTGTGGCCGTCGCGTCCTTTGTCGCTCTGTGGCACGTGTTCGGGTGTGAAGCGGCGCGCAAAGAGGCTCTGCGGCAGGCGTGGGTCGAAGGCGACGTGGTCGCGGGTGTAGTAGTTCAGGCCGAAGAAGTCGCAGGAGCCGAGCAGGCCCGGCACCACTTCGAGGCCGTTGCTGAGCGGGATCGGCAAGCGTCCGGTGGTGATGGCCTCCAGCAGCAGGCCGTTGAACAGCCGATCGAGCATCATGGCCGCGCCGACATCGTGCAGGGCGGGCGAGGCGGGGTCGAACAGGCGCAGGTTGTGGACGATGCCAACCTGTCCGTACGGTTGCACGTTGTGAATGGCTCGTGCGGCGGCGGCGTGCCCACGCAGCATGGCGGCCACAATGCGGAATGTGTGAGGCATGCTGGTCATGCCGGGCGGCCACAAGCCCATGAGGTAGCTCTGCACGGCGTAGACCAGCGGCTCGTTGATGGTGCATCAGAGCGTGCAGTGCTCGCCGAGGTGCTCGACGGCGCGCTCTACGAAGTTGGCGAAGCGTTGCGGTGTCTCGGGGTGCAGCCAGCCGCCGCGTTGTTCGAGCCAGCGGGGATTGGTGAAGTGGTGCAGGGTGACCATCGGGGTAAGGCTCCGTTGCTGGCAGGCCTGAAGTAAATCGCGGTAGTGATCCAGTGCGGCGGTGTCGAAGTGGCCATCGCGCGGCTCGATGCGGCTCCACTCGATCGAGAGGCGATGGGCGTTCTGGCCGAGGGCGGCGGCCCGATCGAGATCGGGCAGCGGATCGCGCCACCAACCGCAGGCATCGCCCGAGCGGTCGCCGTGCCAGATCCGCCCAGCTTGCTGCTCCCAATCCCACCACTGATTATTGTCGTTTTGTCCCTCTACCTGATGAGCGGCTGTTGCAGTGCCCCAAAGAAAGCCGGGCGGGAAGCGACGCGCTGCCATACAGGAAGTTCCTTTCATCTGTGGTGAATTTGATTTCAGTATAGCGCGATTCGGTGCGGTTGGTGGCCGGAACGACTGCGAGTGCGGGCGAAACGTGCGATATTGCGCCAAGTGTGCGCGTTTCGTGGGCATGACAGGTGGCGTTGCGGCTGGCACTGGTTCGTTCATCCCATATGATGCGGGCTTGTTTTTGCTTACAACGCTCTGGTGTATAATAGGCGTGCGCTACAATTTCCACGCGTATTCAATGTTGATAGATGCCAGAGTTGCTATGAACCCACTTGTGTTTGTTAACAAGCGTGCCGCGCCGCTGCCGGATTTGGAGCCAGTAGACGATGCGCCGCTTGCGTTTCACCGCCGTTTGCCCGGTTACGAGCCAACGCCCTTGGTCGATGCGCCCCGTTTGGCCGCCGAATTGGGTGTGGGCGCGGTGTTGGTGAAGGACGAATCCTCGCGAGTGGGTTTGCCCGCTTTCAAGATTTTGGGCGCCTCGTGGGCCATCTATCGGGTGCTCGACCAGTTCGTGGGCGGGTTCCGGCAGTGGTACACGCTCGACGACCTGCGCGAGCAGTTGCAGATTCACCCTCCCTTGACGCTTGTTGCAGCCACCGACGGCAATCATGGCCGCGGTGTGGCGCGGATGGCCCGTTGGTTGGGGCTGAACGCGCATATTTTGGTGCCCGCCGATATGGTCGAGGCGCGGGTCGCGGCCATCGAGGGCGAGGGCGCGTTGGTGACGCGCATCAATGGCACCTACGACGATGCGGTGGCGCATTCGGCTACTCTGGCCGATGAGCACACGCTGGTGATTTCGGATACGGCCTGGCCCGGCTACGAAGAAGTGCCGCGTTGGGTGATCGACGGTTATTCGACTATTTTTCGCGAGATTGATGCGCAATTAGCGCAACGGGCAGAGCCGTGGCCCGATCTGGTGGCGATACAGATCGGTGTTGGGGCGTTAGCGGCTTCGGTGGTGCGGCATTTCCGCGCGCCGGGTACTGCGAAGCGCGTTGCGTTGGTTGGTATAGAGCCGATCCATGCAGCGGGGGTGTTGGCCTCGATGCAGGCTGGTAAGATCGTTGAAGTGCAGGGCCCGCACGATTCGATCATGGCTGGCTTGAATTGCGGGGCGCCCTCGCTGGTGGCCTGGCCGCTGGTGTCGGCTGGGATCGACCTGTTCGCGGCCATCGAGGATGACCGAGCGCGCCAGGCGATGCGCGTTTTGGCCGCCGATGGCATCGTGGCGGGCGAGACTGGTGCGGCTGGTGCGGCTGGCCTTTTGGATCTGCTGCAGGGCGCAGATGCGGCGCAGGTGCGCGAGGTGTTGGGGATCACGGCAAGCACTCGGGTGCTGCTGATCGCCACCGAAGGCGCGACAGATCCGGCTGCGTATGCGCAGATCGTCGCATAATGGTGCGGCGATATTACGGCGCTGGGGTGCGGCTGTAGTCTGGCCCTAGCTCTACAGAATTGCAAGTTATTGTAAGTATAAGGAGACCCCGATGTCGGATCGCTTCCAACCCAAGCCCGAACACAAGTTTACTTTCGGCTTATGGACTGTTGGCAACCTCGGGCGTGACCCTTTTGGCGAGCCGGTGCGCAATCCGCTCTCGCCTGTTGAGCTCGTACATCTTCTCGCCGAAGTCGGCGCGTACGGCGTCAACTTCCACGATAACGATCTTGTGCCGATCGATGCCACCCCTGCCGAGCGCGATCAGATCGTGCGCGACTTCAAGGCCGCTCTCCAGGAGACGGGCCTGGTGGTGCCGATGGCGACCACCAACCTGTTCACCGACCCGGTCTTTAAGGACGGCGCCTTCACCGCGAATGATCCGAAGGTGCGCGCCTACGCTCTGCAAAAGACTATGCGAGCGATCGATTTGGGCGTGGAGTGTGGCGCGAAGGTCTACGTGTTCTGGGGCGGTCGCGAGGGTGTGGAGACGGACGCCGCGAAGAATCCTGGCGATGCGCTCAAGTACTTCCGCGAAGCGATCAACTTCCTGACCGAGTATGTGATCGATCAGGGCTACGATCTCAAGTTCGCGCTGGAGCCGAAGCCGAACGAACCGCGTGGCGATATCTACCTGGCGACCGTCGGCGCGGCGCTGGGCTTCATCTCCACGCTCGATCATCCCGAGATGGTTGGCCTCAACCCCGAGGTCGCCCACGAGCATATGGCCGGCTTGAACTTCCTGCACGCGGTCGCGCAGGCGTGGGACGCCAACAAGCTGTTCCACATCGACCTGAACGACCAGGCGTTTGGCCGCTACGATCAGGACTTCCGCTTTGCAGCGGTGAACCTGAAGTCTGCCTTCTTCCTGGTGAAGTTCCTGGAGGATGTGGGCTACAGCGGCAGCCGCCACTTCGACGCGCACTCCTACCGCACCGAGGACTACGAGGGTGTGAAGGACTTCGCGCGCGGCTGTATGCGCAGCTACCTGATCTTGAAGGAGAAGGCCGAGCAGTACAACGCCGATCCTGAGATTCAGGCGTTGCTGCAGGAGATCACCGCCGACGACGGGTCGATGGCGCCGTTCCAGGGTGCCTATAGCTCGGAGAAGGCGGCAGCGCTCAAGGCCTACGACTTCGATCGGCGCGGTTTGGCCAAGCGCGGCATGCGCTACGAGCGCTTGGATCAGTTGACCGTCGAGTTGTTGCTGGGCGTGCGCTAATCCACGTTCGCAAACGCAAACAAGGGCAGGCTCGTCATTGTGCGGGCCTGCCCTTTGTGATGCGGCGTATGCCAATTCTGTTTGGACTGTGGCAATAACAAACTCGTTTTAGCCTACGGCAGCAAGGTATTTGACGTTTTTTGTGGTGTCGATGCGCTGCTACGCGCAGCGCATCGACACCACCTTCCTTGGAAATGCAGGTAACAAGTTCTTGTTGAAGAATCGGCGTGGGTTAATGTTGCTGGCGCAAAGGGTGCAACCGCGTGGGCACCACCCGTGATCATGTTCCGGGCTTTGGCGTGCCATCCAGGGCGACGGGCACAGGGCTACAGGTAACTACGGCAGTGTGGTCAATCGCGAACGTTCATCGCGCCTCACCAACTGCCGCTATCGCTGCTTTCGCTCCCCGAACTGCTCGAACTATCGGAACTGCTCGAACTGTCGTAGCTGCTTGAACTGCTCGAACTGCTCCAGCTATCGTAGCTGCTCGAACTCGCGTAATAGGTGGAAGCGTCGCTTGCGTAGTCGCTCGACGCTGTGCTCGGTTCTGGCGCAAGCTTTCGGGCGAGGCTATTGAGGTGGCGGTACTGCTCGGTTAGCTGAGCGAGCGCATACAGTGCATCGCTATCGCTGCGGGTTTCGAGGATGCTGTGCTGTTGGTTGAGCGCATAGAGCCGATTGGTCAAATCGTAGGGCGCACGGTCGCCGCCGAGCGGCCCGGCCTTGCGCACCCAACCCTCCGCGATCTCGGCGTGCAGTTGTGCCTGTTTGCGCGCCTTCTCCAGTTGGTGATCCAGTCTTTTTCTGCCCCAAGCCGTGAGCGCCCACACTCGCGCTACCGCACGCCCAAGCGGCGACCGACTGATCGGCTGGCGGAAGATCGCCGCAAGCAGGATCACGATCACGACGCCGATGCCGCCCCAGCGCTCCAGCAGGGTCAGCGGATAGACGCCGATCTGAGAATCGAGGGCACTGAGTGTCGCGTCGATGCCATCGGCGAATGCGTTGGCGCGCAGGGATGGGTTCAGCGTGCCCTCGCGGATGGTGCGCAGCGTATTCGGCGGCAGCGCATCGCTCCAACGGCTGCCGACCCGCAACGAACTGAAGCGCGGCTCCATGCTCACGTACAGCCCGATCGCATCGTCGGCGATCTGGCCATCGGGGCGGAGCAGTTGGGCTTGTTCAAGGCGTTCGGCGAAATCGTCGCCCTGATCGTCGCCCTGCGCGACCACGAAGATCGCCACTTGCGCGCCCCGCTCGGTTAGCGGTGCGGCGGCCTGCTCGGCCTGGGCCTGGCTGAGATCGGCGACCTCATCGAACAGCACCACACGGCCCGTCTGTCTCCCGCAGCCCATCAGCAAGGCCACGGCGATCAGGGTGATGGCTGCGTTGCGCCAGGAGAGTGAACGTTGCATGGCTCCACCTTTCGTAGCACCGAATGCGGAGAAGTGATTCAATTGTAGCACCTGTGGAAAGAGGGTGGTGATGTTGAGGCACTACGACAACGCCTCAACATCATCAATATCTTGTTGCTGTGGGGTGAAATGGTTTTGGGGCGACTTCGAAGTGTTACTGGTTTTGGAACGAGTGAGGAAATGGCGAGGCGTCTCAACGTTGCTCTTTTGGTGGCCTTCCTTTCGGCACCATACCACTCTCTACCGCTTGCCGATAGCGTTCCACCGCCGCCAATGTGCTATACCAGCGCCCGCCGCGCTTCACTGCCTCTAGCCGACCCTGGCGGATGAGCCAGCCTAAGTGTGCAGCCGCGTACCCGGTTAGTTGAGCTAAGTCGGACAATGGCAAGTACTCTGCATCTTCCTCGGCGACGCAGGCTCCCAAGTAGAGATCCAGCCCACCTTCCACTGCTCGACCGATCAAGTTTGCCAGTGGGCGATAGTTGCCAGTATCTGCCTGCGCCAACCCTTGAATATAGCCCACCCGCCAATCGCGTAGCAGCAGTGCTGGAGGATAGCCCGTACGCATTAGCATCAAGTTCAGCAGCAGACGCCCCGTACGTCCATTCCCGTCCTCGAATGGATGCACTGCCTCAAACCCATGATGGGCAATCGCTGCGCGCACGATTGGCTCGTAGCGCAGACCTGGGCCTTCCATCCACTCTACCCACTCCTTCATCAGGTTTGGCACCCGTGCAGCCGAAGGCGGAGTTAATCGTGCTCCACCGCCCCACTTGTGGCGACAGTGGATCGACACGAAGCTGAACGTTCTGCAAGACCTGGCTATGCACCCGCTTGAGCGA
>CALKHR010000148.1 GCA_937988885.1 uncultured Roseiflexaceae bacterium
AGGCCGGGTTGATGATTCGGCTGCACCTGATCGTCGAGGGACAAACTGAGGAAACTTTTGTAAACACTGTGCTCGCCGATTACCTTGGCGCGTTCCAGATCAGCGTTGATGTGCGGCGGGTAGAGACGAGCCGAAGTCGTGGACGTGTGTATCGCGGCGGCGTGCTCGATTATGCTCGTGTGAAACGGGATGTTGTCCTTTGGATGAAACAGGATCCGCGCCCCGATGCCTTTTTCTCCACAATGTTCGATCTCTATGCGCTTCCGCAGGATTTCCCCGGTTATGCCTCGTCATAGCATCTGCCGCCGTTTGAGCGTGTCAATGCGCTTGAGCAGGCGTTTGCTCTGGATGTGCAGCATACTCGTTTCATCCCCTACCTTCAGTTACATGAGTTTGAGGCGCTGCTATTAGCTGATCCGCAGCAGTTTGAATGGGAATTTATTGAGCATGATCAGGCGATCCGTCAGTTGGTTGAGATGACCGCAACGTTTGATTCGCCTGAACTGATTGATGATGGTCAAGAGACTGCGCCTTCGAAGCGAATCATTCGAGTGATACCTGAATATGCTGGTCAAAAGCCGTCGTCGGGGCCGCTGATTGCCGCGAAGATCGGTGTACCAGCTCTGCGTGCCGCGTGTCCGCACTTTGATGCGTGGCTTACGCGGCTCTCCACGTTGCATCAAGCCTCGGAAACACATGTCTAATTGGATATTCCCCGTATCTAAACGCCGTTTTTCCCTGCGGCAACAAGGTATGTCTTCTTTTGTGATGTCGATGCGCTGCTAAGAGTAGCCCATCGACATCACGTTTATTTAGAACCACCCGTCACCCCGTTACCCCGCCACACCGTCGTTCGCGTAGCGCAGCATGAGCAGTGCGAGCAGTGCGGTGCGCGGCACAACGCTGGATATGAGGATGTATTCGTCGGGGCTGTGGGCTAGCCCGCCGATGGGTGCGAGGCCGTCGAGCACGGGCAGGCCGCGTTCCGCCAGGAAGTTGGCGTAGGAGACGCCGCCCGTCGATGCGGCTTGCACGCTGAAGCCGAGTTCTTGGGCGCAGGCGTCGGTGAGTTGGGCCATCGCTTCGATGGCGGGGGTGCGTGGCATGGGTGGCGCGCCCCAGCCGCCGGTGATGGTGGTGCGCACGCCGGGCACGACGATGCGCTCCGCTTCGGCTTGGAAGGCGGCGTCCAGCACTGCGGCGTCGTCGGGGTGCTCGATGCGCACGTCGATGGTGGCACTGGCGTAGTCGGGGACGGCGTTGGATACGACGCCGCCTTTGATGATGCCGACGTTGACGGTTGCGCCGGGACGTAGGCCGTTGAGCGCTTGCAGGGCGATGATGTGGTGGGCGAGCGCTAGGACGGCGTGCGCGCCTTTCTGCGGTTCGACGCCTGCGTGCGCTGATCTGCCGAAGGTTTCGAGCAGGAAGCCGCCGCCGCCTTTGCGCGCCCCGACGATATCGCCGTTGGCGCGGGCGGCTTCGAGGACGATGGCGGCGTCGTAGTGCGGCGCGAGGCTTTGCAGCAGCGGGAGCGATGTGCGCATGTCGGTCTCTTCATCGCCGCCGCAGACGAGGCTGATGGTGCCGCAGCGGGGCAGCATGCCCAGGTCTTCGAGGGCAGCCATGGCGTAGAGCGCCGAGATGATGCCGCTTTTGTTATCGGCGGTGCCCGGGCCGATCAGTTTGTCGCCTTCGGTGCGCAGCGGGTTTTGCGCGAGTGTGCCGAGCGGGTGAACGGTGTCGAGGTGCGCGACGAGTAGGATGGCTGGCCGTTCGGCGCCACGCACGGTGACGACGAGGCCGTTGCCTGCGGTTTCGTCGGGGTGGGTAGTGACTTCCCAGCCACGCGCCTCGGCCCAGCGCTGCACCCACGCGCCTACTTCGTCGATGCCTGGTTTGTAGTTCGAGGGGCTTTCGATCGAGCAGATTTCGCGCAGTTCGTCGAGGTAGGCTGTTTGGAGGGTTTCGAGGTGCGAGATGAGCGCCTGGGCTTCGGGTGTTGTTGGCATTGGGTTCCTCTAGGTTTCGCTATGCGGTTGGTCGGTGATGATTAGAAGGCAGTTTTAGCTTGCGGCAGCAAGGTACTTTCTTTTTTATGTGGTGTCAAAGCGCTGCTACGCGCAGCGCTTTGACACCACTTGATTAGTATGAGCCTCCGTTGTAGGTGTCGGATGCGCTAGGCGCGAGTGCGCGTGTATTCACGAGGAGGTGCGCTGCTGCGCAAGCCCAAGGGGTCGGTCGCGACCCCTGGGAACCCCGCGACTGGGGCGAATGCCCCTGGACCCCAAGGGATCCGCTCTGTCAGGCAGTGCCATTTGGTCCCTCGGTATGGTCCGTGTTCGGTGGTCTGTGTGCGCTTTTGCATCTTGTGCCTCCGCTCATAGCCTTCTGATGCTTTCCTGCAATGTTCTGAGAGCGATGGTTGGCTTTGTTGTGCTGTGATTATACCGCGTTATCGGCGGCGGCTGCGGGTGGCCGCGAGTAGAGCGGCGCGCGTTTTGGCGCGAAGCGCCACATCTGTCCGAGCGCGCACACGTTGTGCACGACGTTGTTTGCCCGCAGCGACGGGCGTTGAGATCGCGGTTGCTTTTTTTCTTCCCCAACAACACTACGGCGCTGTGGCGGGTTAGGTGTTGATGATGGGCAACCAGGTACGCAGCGGCGGGCGTTCGATGCCGTCGGTGCAGGTGGCTGGGCCGATGGCGGCGTGTGGGCAGGCGGCGTATTCGAGCAGCAGCAGGACGGCTTCGCGGTTGCGGGCGGTTTGTTCGGCGATGACGCTGGCGGACGGGTAGAAATCGTTCCAGACGGGGAACATCTCGAAGGTGAAGGAGAAGATGCGGTGTACGCCGTAGCTCCAGTCGAGGAAGTCGCCATTGGTGAGGTAGAGATGGCTGCCTTGGTGTGGTGTGTAGCCGTTGGTGGCGGCCATGGCTTGGCCGAGGGCGACGAAGGTTGCGGCGTCGTCGGCGGGCATGTCCTCGGGTTGGGCGGCGTAGGTGTAGCCGTAGGGCCAGAGGATGAGTTCGCCGAAGGTGTGGAATGAGATGGCGACGCGGATCTGTTGGGTGCCGCTGATCACGCGGCTGTTGACGAACGCTTCCATGGCGGCGACTTCGGGGGCGCTGGCGGGGGCCGAGCCTCGGTAGATCTCGGAACTGGGGTCGGCTGATGAGCCGATGCCGTCCCAGCGGTAGCTGTGATTGCGGTTGAGGTCGGTGCCGATGGCGGGGTGGCCGCTGTTGGGTTGGCGGTTTTTGCGCCAGAGTCGGTATTCGCCCGTGGCGATGTCGTATTCGCTGCCGTCGGGGTTGAGGCTGAAGATGAGGTAGATTTCGCGGGTGTCGACAAGGCGGGTGATCTGCGGGTCGCTGCCGTAGTTGCTGGTGAAGAGGTCGAGCAGGTAGAGCATCATTTCGGGGGTGAGGTGTTCGCGGGCGTGGTATTGGCCGACGAAGAGCGCTTCGGGTTCGTCCTCGTCTTGGGCGACATTGTCGCTGATTTTGGCGGCCCACAGCGCGCGGCCTTCGTATGAGTTGCCGATGCTGAAGAGTTGGACGATCTCGGGGTGCGCGGCGGCGGTGGCTTGGATCTCGGCGACCATTTCGGCGTAGTTGTGGTACGCGGCGTCGGCGGGCGGGAAGTCGCTCGTCCGCACGATGGGTTGTGAGTTGTAGCCGAGCGCTGCGAGCCGTTGCGCGTCGGCGGGGGTGGCGGTGATCTCGACCCAGTCGGGGCCAACGCTGTCGATGGCGATGCCTTGGGCGACGATGTTGGTGCGCTGTTGGGCGGTGGTGATGTTGTTGATGCGGTATTGGCGTATGGCGAGGTCGGCTGGCTGCGCCGAGGCCTGCGGTATCAGGATGAGGGCGAGGAGCAGAAGGATGAGGTAACGCGCCATTGTGCTCATAGTGATCTCCCTTGGAATCGGTTGTTGTATCCACAGATTACACAGATTTTTAAGAGGTGGTAAAGCTCAATTCGCTAGTTGGTGTGATATGAGTTTGATTCGCCTAGAGTAGCAAGGTACGTTCTTACGACGTTTGTGGGGAGATGTTAGTATCAGTTGATATGTACAGTTTTGATATTTTGTGAATCAAAATTTTTGCCAAGTCGTCGGGTCATACCAAATCCAAATGATTGCTTACAGTATCAGCATCCTTGCTGAACACCCTTTCTTCAACGTTAGACCGATACCAGCATTTCCAGGGAAGGTGGTGTCGATGTGCTGCGCGTAGCAGCGCCTCGACATCACAAAAAACGTCAAATACCTTGCTGCCGCAGGCTAAAACGGGTTTGTTACTGACACGACCCAAGCGGATTTGGATCAGTTGTTGGGAAATCGGTTGAGTGGTATGATAGTTGACGGGTCAATGATTGATCGAGCAACTATTGAGGAGCTATGAACCAACCAAAGTCTTCGGAGGCAGCCATGGCTGCTACTTCTCCCTCGTCCTCATCCGCAGCGCCAAGTTCGCGCTACGAAGGGGGATTGTACGGGATGCCAGCGTTACTGGCAATGTCGGGTATTGCGTTGGTTGTGCTCCTTTCGGCACTTGACCAGACGATCGTTAGCACGGCAATGCCGAAGATCATTGCTGAGTTACAGGGGTTCGACCTATACGCTTGGGTGGCGACGAGCTATTTGCTCACATCGACGGTTACCATCCCGATTATGGGCAAATTCGGCGATTTGTACGGTCGCAAGCCGTTTGTGTTGGCGGCAATCATTGTGTTCGTGGGCGCTTCGGCGGCGTGTGGCATGGCCACCAGTATGCTGGGCTTGATCATCGGGCGTGGCGTGCAGGGCATCGGCGCTGGGATGATCCAAGCGACTGGTTTTTCGAGCATCAGCGATATCTTCCCACAGCCGGAGCGGCGCGTGCGCTGGCAGGGTGTGGTCACGAGCACCTTCGGCTTGGCGAGTGTGCTCGGCCCAACCCTCGGCGGCGTGATGACCGATAATCTCGGGTGGCGCTCGGTCTTCTATGTGAATCTGCCGGTCGGCATCTTGGCGGTGATCGTGTTGATCTTCACGTTGCCGCGCGAACTCTCGCCCCGCCAGCCGAATGCGCGGATCGATTGGCCCGGCGTGGCGACGATCACGTTGAGCATTAGCGCGCTGCTGATGGCGGTCGAGTGGAGCGGCGAGATGGGTTGGTCGTCGCCGCTGATCGTGGGTCTGTTGCTGTTCGGCTTCGCGATGCTGGTGCTGTTCGTGTGGATCGAGTGGCGTGCACCCGAGCCGCTGATGCCGCTCGATCTGTTCACGATCCCGACGGTGACGATCTCGTGTTTGGTTTCGTTGCTGGTGGGCTTCGCGCTCTTCAGCCTGATCTTCTACACGCCGCTGTTTGCGCAGGGCTCTTTGGGATTGAGCGCGAGTGCGGCGGGCGTGATCCTGACGCCGTTGGTGACATGTATCGCGGTCGGCAGCCTGTGCTGCGGCCAGTTATTCCCGCGCTTCCCCCGAGTGCGCGTGATGATGCTGATCGGCGGCAGTCTGTTCACGATCGGCGCGTTCTGCCTCTCGCAGACGACGCGCGAGACCGAGCAGATCTGGTTTAGTGTGTTGTTGGGCATGTGCGGCACGGGCGTGGGCATGCTGATGCCGATGATGGTGATGTGCGTGCAGGCGGTGGTGCCACGGCGGCGCATGGGCGTGGGCACAGCGGCGAATCAGTTCTTGCGCCAGATCGGCAATACGCTGGGCACGGCGCTGGTTGGCGCGCTGGTGGCAAGCTTGTTTATGTCGAACTTGACGTTTCGTGCGCCCGCCGATACCGACCCGCGCCTGTTGGCGGCGATGAACGACCCGACGGTGTTGGTGAGCGCTGATGCGCAGGCCGAGTTGGCGGTGCTGGCCGATGAGATCGGGCCGCAGGGGCCGAGCCAACTTGAGACGCTGATGGCGTTGGGGCGCGATGCGTTGGCTGTTGGCATTCGTGCGAGCTATTGGGCAGCGGTGGGCGCGGGTGTGCTGATTCTGATCTTGGCCTCGTTGCTGCGACCTCAAATGTTTGTGGTACCATCAGATCAGTTGCGCACGCTCCCTGTAGAGCGAGAATTGCCATCGTTATAAGTGTGAGGTTCATGCGTGGATGATTCGACCAATGCGCCGCCAAACGAGCCGGAGGTGCTTACACAGCCGTTAAACGATACGCTATTCCAGCAGATTTCACGGACGTACCACACCGTGTTGCCCGCCTTCGAGCGCCACGTGGGTATGAGCCGTTCGCGTTGGGGCGTGTTGGTGACGCTGCTGCGTGAGGGCGAGATGAGTCAGGCGTTGTTGCAGCAACGCCTACGAGTGAATGGTGCGGTGATCACGCGTCAGGTCAAGCAGTTGGAGGATGAGGGGTTGGTGCGGCGGCGCGTCGATCCGCAGGATAACCGTTTCACGCTGGTGCACCTGAGCGAGCAGGGCCAGCAGTTGATCGCAGGTCTGGTGGGACGGCGCGAGTCGTTCGAGCGGCTGATCACGGTTGGTTTGAGCGAGGATGAGTTGGCGGTGCTGCGGCGCAGTCTGGCGGTGATCGCGGCCAATGTCGCGAAGATCGCTGAGGACGAGTAACGCGGGTTGATCATCCACACATTATCCGATGTTGTGATGAGGTTGTTCTGCTGATGTAGAACAACCTCATCGTTTTTGTGTAGGAACATCCACAGATTGCACAGATTGCACAGATTATTGAAAACAGGATTGCTTTCTTTGCTGAAGGTTTTATACCAAATCTGGTTGGACTGTGTTCATTGAAATGCTTTTTTAGCCTGCGGCAGCAAGGTGTTTTCTTCTTTTTGTGATGTGAACGGGCTGCTACGCGCAGTCCGTCCACATCACTTGTTTCGGGAAGTGTAGGTACCAATTGAAATCGAGGATCACGCCATTACACGAAGGTGTCGTTTTTGTTAGTGATTATTCGGATGTGATGTCAGAGGCTTTCTGAAAAGCTTTCTAATGCGGAAAACAGAAAAGCAATAAATGTACTGCGCATTTTGAGAAGTATGTATCTCCTTTACGAGAGCGTAGGATGCGCCATTCGGCGAGAGTGCGCGTACTCACGAGCAACTCGGCTGCTGCGCAAGCCCTAAGGGCCGGTCGCGGCCCTTTGGAAACCCCGACCGGGGCTTATCGCCCCTGGACCCCCAAGGAATCCGCTCTGTCAGGTGGGTATCGTTTGCTTCCTCGGTATGGTCCTTGTTCGGTGGTCTGTATGCGCTTTTTACTCGCTGATACGCAGGTATCTCTGCTCACAACGTCCTGATGCTTTTCAGAAAGCTTCTCAGCGCCGTCTACTCTCCTTGCGTTTGCGAGAGGACGAGTTGGTAGACTTCGCGGATCGGCAGGCCGTGGGCGCGGGCGATGCGTGCGCAATCCTCGTACTCCGGCGCGATGCCGAGGTCTTGGCCCTGCCAGCGCTTGCGTTTCGCGCGGATCGGCCCGAGCGGTGTGGCGACCTCGATGATCTTGCGCTCGCAGGTGTGGCGCTCGGCGGGTCGTCGTCGCACGCCGAGCGTGGACGTCTCGCGCATGATCAACTGGACGGCTTGGTGCTCAAGGGCGGCGGGCACCAGTGCGGCGAGCAGCATACCGACGCGGCCTTTTTTCATGTGGATGGGCGTGAGCCAGGCGTCGAGCGCGCCAAGCTCGAAGAGCCGTTCGACGGTGTAGGCCAGTTGCTCGGCGGGCTGATCATCGATGTTGGTTTCGAGTAGGATGGGCGTCTGCGCCTCGGGATGCGGTGCGGTGGTCTCGCCGAGCCAAGCGCGCAGCGCGTTGGGACGCGCAGGGTCGCGCATGCCCAAGCCGTAGCCGACCCGCTCCAGCCGCATGGCAGGGCGCTGGAAGGTAGCTAACCCCGCCAGCAGCGCCGCTCCCGTCGGCGTGACCAGTTCGAGCTCTGTGTCGTCGGGGATGGTCGGCGCGCCAGCGGTGGCCAGCAGTGCCAGCACGGCGGGCGCAGGCAGCGGTAGTGCGCCGTGGGCCGCGCGCGTCCAGCCCGTGCCGAGCGGCAGCGCCGAGGCGTACACCTGCTCGACGCCCAGCAGCGCGAGGCCTGCCACCACACCGACGATATCGACGATCGCGTCGAGCGCGCCGACTTCGTGGAAATGTACTTGATCGGCGGGGATGCCGTGGATCTGGCCCTCGGCCTCGGCGAGCAGCGTGAAGATCGCCAAACTGCGTGTCTTAACCTCTGGCGCCAGCGAACTCTGTTCGATGATCGCCCGCACATCGGCCAGGTGGCGGTGGGTGGCCTGTTCGGGGGCGACGACGTGAGCGCGGGTTCCGGCGATATAGCGGCGCATCCCGCGCTCGGCCTCGATAGCCCAGCCCGGCACGTGCAGTTTGCCCAACTCGGTGCGCAGCGCCTCTATCGGCAACCCAAGATCGAGCAGCGCGCCCAACGCCATATCGCCGCTGATCCCCGAGAAACAATCGAAATAGATAGCCTTTGGCATAATGGCCGTCTCCTCTGTGGCTCCAATCGGCCATTAGTATAGCATCTGGGGGATGAGTATCCACAGATTTCACAGATTATTGTAAATGTGTGAATGGGCAGGGTAGAAACCAAACGCTCAAGGCTGGACGAGGGCAGAGATTCTTCACTTCGTGCTGCGCACTCGTTCAGAATGACTCTATGTGAGAATGGGCGGGCTAGACCAGTTTTTGCTCTTCTCCGTAAACGAGAGGAACAAAAATATTCAATCTGTGTAATCTGTGTAATCTGTGGACCCCTACCGCGGCACAGGAGTCTCGACCACTGCGGCTTCGGGCTTGCTGCTGGCTCGCAGATAGAGGAACTGCAGCAGTGAGGCGATCACACCCGCTACGGGCACGCCGAACAGCAGCCCCCACGCGCCAGCGAACGCCGCGCCCAACAGGATCGCCGCGAAGATCAGCAACGGGTGCAGGCCGACGATCTTGCCCATCAAACGGGGCATAATCATATTGAACAGCACCTGTTGCAACGTCAGCAGACAGATCAGCATCAGCAATAGACGGTCGGGGTTCTCGATCAACGCGATCATCAACGGCGGAATGATCGCGAAGAACCCTCCAACGAGCGGGATGAGCACCAATATGCCAGCCAACACGCTCGCTAGCGCTATGTCGCTCATACCCAGTGCCAGCATGATGATCGCGGTCGCCAAGCCGTACAGCAACGCCTGCACCAACTGCGCGCGCAGAAACGCCCCGAACGTGCGGCTAATGATCGCGAAGAAGGTGCTGGTATCATCCCGCCATTGGATCGGCAGTAGCTCAAGCAAGCGCTGAGCGATCGCAGGGCCATCCACCGTCATGTAGTAGCTGATGATCAGGATCAACACCAAATTCAGCACCAGGGTCGCGATCCCGCTGATGATCGTGAGCGACTGGCTGATCAGCGTGCTGCTCAGCGTAGTGGCCTGCTGGATCAGCGTATCGGTCTGCATATCCGCGAAGTTCACCCGCCAGCCCATGCGGTTCAGCCCTCGTTCGAGCGCGATCACCCACGCATCGATCTCGGCTATCGCCGTGGGCATCGCCTCGTTCAAGCTGATGAGCTGGCTGGAGATGATTGGGATCAGCAGAAAGGCAGGGTAGATCACTAGCGCGACCACTCCGAAGTACACCAGCAGCGCCGCGATATTGCGCGGCACATGCCAGTGCTGTGCGCCTCGCCCGTTGGCCGAGCGCTGCACGAAGGGGATGGCGAAACCGCGCCCGCTGATCGCCTTGACCAACGGCTGTAGCACCAGTGTCAGCAGCCAGGCCAGCGCGAATAAGAGCAGCGGCGTGGCGAACTGGGTCAGCAACGCCAGCAAACGCTCGAACAGGAACACACTCACTGCTGCGATCAGTAACCATATCAGAATGCGCTGGAGTTGCTCGGTCGATATCATGCTCGAACTCCCAATCACGGCATATCTGCAAGGTGTGTTTTACGCTGCGCTATGCCCAAACGGCCAAGTGTAAAGGGGTGTGTAGCGAGGGCCGCCCGGCAGCAACTCACTCCGAAAGAGCACCACGCGATCAACAGGCCAACGCAGCGGAGGCGGCGCTGGTTGCGCTGCGAATAGCTCGCCGATGCGGGCCTGATCGGGGCGGGCGACGTTCCGGCGCACGTACGCTAACGTCAGGTGAGGATGGTACGGGCGCGTTTCGACGGGCAACTCCAGCTCCGTGAGCGCCGTTCCAATGGCTTGATAGAGCGTATTCAGTTGCTTCAAGGCGCCTGCCACGCCGACCCACAGCACACTTGGCCGACGCAGGTTCGGGAAGCCGCCCGTCTGGCTCAGTTGCAACTCGAAGGGCGATTGCTCCGCGCAGATCGGGGCGAGCGCCTGATCGATCTCGGGTAGGAGCGCCGTGTCGGTATCGCCCAAAAAGTGCAAGGTGAGGTGCATCCATTGCGGTTGCACCCACGACACGTTCAGCTTGTTCGCTTGCAGTGTGGCTTGGTGTTGAGCTAGGGCTTGTTTGATTGTGGACGAAAGCTCGATCGCGAGAAAAAGGCGGTATAGTGGCATAATGGTGTTAATCGAGCGGCGCATAATGCCCGAACGCGAAATTTGCTTGGCAATCGAAGGGCGCAGCGCCATCGTTCGGTCGGGCGCGCACATACGAGCCATCGGGTTGCAGGATGCGTGCCCGTGCGGTATCTTGCAAATAGGCTTCCAAAAGATCGTTGCGAATATGTGCAGCCATGGCTGCATCCTCGATGGGAAAGAGCGTTTCAACGCGCCGATCCAAGTTGCGCTGCATCAGGTCGGCGCTGCCCAGGTACACCTCCAGATTGCCGCCGTTGGCAAACGAGTAGACGCGGCTGTGTTCGAGGAACCGCCCCACGATGCTGCGTACGCTGATGTTCTCGCTCAGGCCGGGCACGCCCGGGCGCAGGCAGCAGATGCCCCGCACGATCAGGTCGATCTTCACGCCAGCCTGCGAGGCCAGGTAGAGCAGTTCGATCATCGAGGGATCGACCAGCGCGTTGAACTTGAACACCAGATGCGCGAGCCGACCCTGTTGGGCGTGCACGATCTCGCGGCGAATCAGGCGTTCCAACCCTTGGCGTAGGCTCACAGGCGCCACCAACAGCCTGCGATACTCCCGTTGGCGCGAGTAGCCCGTGAGAAAATTGAACAGGTCCGAGGCATCCGCGCCGATCTCCGGGCGACACGTGAGTAGACCCAGATCGGTGTAGATGCGCGCCGTGGTGGCGTTGTAGTTGCCCGTGCCGAGGTGCACGTAGCGGCGAATGCCATCGCTCTCGCGCCGCACCACCAGCGCCAACTTCGCGTGCGTCTTCAGGCCGACAAGCCCGTAGACCACGTGCACGCCAGCCCGCTCCAGCGCGCGCGCCCAAGTGATGTTGTTCTCCTCGTCGAAGCGCGCCTTCAACTCCACCAGCACCGTCACCTGCTTGTCTTGCTCGCGGGCGTGCATCAGCGCCTTGACGATCGGCGAGTTGCTGCCCACGCGGTAGAGCGTCTGCTTGATCGCCAGCACATCGCGATCTTCGGCGGCGGCCTCGATCATCTCGACCAAGGGCTGGAAGGAATCGTAGGGGTGATGCAGCAGAATATCTTGCTGGCGGATCGCCGCGAACAGCTCGGCGCTCGTGCGCGCGTACCGCAGCACCGTGGGAACCTGCGGGTAGAAGGGCGCATCCTTCAGGTCGGGCCGATCGATCTGGGTGAGTTGCATCAGGTCAGCCAAACCCAGCGGCCCGCGCACCTCGTACAGGTCGTTTGGCGTCAGCTTCAGGTTTGCCAACAGCAGGTCGCGGATACGTTTGGGCATATTCTGCTCGACCGAGATGCGCACACTGGCCCCAAAGCGCCGCTGCCGCACACTCTGCTGAATGGTGCGCAGCAGATCGGCGGCCTCTTCCTCCTGGATTTCCATATCGGCGTTGCGGATGATGCGGAAGGCGTGCGTTTCGACCACCTCGTGGCCGGGGAAGAGCGACCCGATGTGCTCGGCGATCACCTGATCGAGCCACACAAAACAGCGTCGTCGCTCCGGCGGAATCTGGTTGGATTGCGCGTCGTCGCCCAAGGGGATCGGGATCAAACGGGGCAAAACGGCGGGCACCTTCACCCGCGCAAACCGTTCGCCCTCCTCGGGGTCGTTGATCACCACAGCCAAGTTGATGCTCAGGTTCGAGATGTGCGGGAACGGATGGCTCATATCGAACGCCAAGGGCGTCAACACCGGGAAAATATTCTGCTCGAAATGATTCTTGCAGAACTCGCGCTGCTCCTCGTTCAGATTCTCGTAATCGAGCACATGGATGCCCTGCTCTTGCAGTTTTGGCTTGAGATCATCGAGCCAACAATTGCGCTGAATCGTGAGATGCTCGGACACCACGCGCCGAATCGCGCTCAACTGCTCGGCGGGTGTCATCCCATCGATCGTGAGGGCTGTGACGTGGGCGGCCACCTGCTGTTTCATGCCAGCCACGCGGATCATAAAGAATTCGTCGAGGTTCGTGCTGAAGATCGAGAGAAACTTCACCCGTTCCAGCAGCGGATGCTGTTGCTCCAGAGCCTCATCGAGCACGCGCCTGTTGAATTCGAGCCAACTCAACTCGCGATTGAAAAAATGACTCTCGTTTGATGGTTGCGTGGGTGCATCGTTCGGGGGTGTTAGCTCCGGCAAGATCGCCATAACAGTGTCCTTTGAGCAACGATGGCATGATGACTGCACGGTTCGCACGCCTTTGATTATAGCATCACGGATACGGTGCGGCAACCATTCGGCGCATTCTAACGCCAAACGGGCACCCGTGACGTGGGTGCCCGTTCAGGTGTAGACAGTTTGGAGAGCGCTTTACATCCGCTCTGGTGCGCGGATGCCCAGCAGTTTCAGGCCGTTCTCCAACGCCTGAGCGGTGGCCGCCACCAACCGCAACCGTGCGGCCCGTAGATCAGGGCTTGCGTCGAGCACGGGGCAGTGGTGGTAGAACGACGAGAACGACCGCGCGGTGTTGTAGCACCACTCGGCGATCACGAACGGCGCGTACCGTTCGCCAGCCTCGCGCACCGCGCCGGGCAACTTCGCCAACTGCTTGATCAAGGCCACCTCGGCCTCGTGCGTGAGCAGCGACGAGTCGGCGCTCTGCGAATCGGTCTTGCCAATGCCAGCCTTCCGCAAGATCGAGCAGCTGCGTGCGTGCATATACTGGATGTAGGTGGCGCTGTTGCCCTCGGTGGCTAGCATCCGCTCCCAATCGAGCGTGATGTTGCGCCGCGAGTCTTGGTACAGGTCGTTGTAGATCACCGCGCCGATACCGACCGCCTCGGCCACCGCTTCCTTCTCTTCCTCGCTCAGGTCTGGGCTAGCCTGCTCGACCACGGCCCGTGCGCGGTCGTGGGCGTCGTTCAGCAAGCCCTCCAAGTAGACCATGTTGCCCTTGCGGGTCGAGAGCGGCTCGCCCTGCGCGTCGAACACCGTGCCGAAGGCGATATGCACCAAGTCGATGTCCTTGGCGTAGCCGAGCGCTCGCGCCATCGCGAACACCTGCCGGAAGTGCAACTCCTGACGCGCATCCACCACGTAGATCACTCGGAACGGCTGATACTCCTGCTCGCGGAAGACCACCGTGGCCACGTCGCGAGTCAGGTACAGCGTGCCGCCATCGGAGCGTTGCAGCAGGAAACTCGGCAACGGCGGCAGATCGACCGCTACGGCGCCCTTCTCGTCGCGGATGGCCACCTTCTGTTCGAGGGCCTGCTCGATGATGGGGGCCATCTTGTCTTCAAAGAAACTCTCACCGTAGGTGGTGTCGAAGTGCACGCCCAACCGCTCGTAGAGCGGGTTGATGTAGCGCATCGTCTGCTCGACGCACCATTGCCACAACTCGCGTGCGACTGGATCGCCCTGCTCCAGCCGTAGCGACCAGGCCCGTGCGGCATCGTCGAGCGCCGCGTCGTCTTTGACCCGATTCGCGTACACCGAGTAGAGCTGTTCAAGCTGAGCTACGGCTTCTTCATCGTTGCCCTGAGGCTTGCCCTCGCGCTCGATCGCCAGCAACAGAATGCCAAACTGTTTGCCCCAATCGCCCAAGTGGTTATCGCTGATCGTCTTGTAGCCCAGCGCCGAAATGATGTTGAACAGCGATTGGCCGATGATCGTTGTGCGGATGTGCCCCACATGCATGCGCTTCGCCACGTTCGGCGAGGAGTACTCCACGATCACCAATCGGTTCGCGCCCAGATCATCGTGGCCGTAGCGCGGACCGAGTTGCTCGATCTCGCTCAGCACCTCCGCGCCCAACTGCGTGGTGTTGAGCGAGAAGTTGAGGAACGGCCCAGCCGCGGCCACGCCGCCGATCAGAGAATCCTTGGCGGGCGAGATCGCAGCAACCAATTCGTTCGCCAGTTGGGGCGGCGCGACTTTCAACTCCTTGGCGGCCCGAAAGGCGGGGAACGCTAAATCGGCAGGAATATTTGGCTTTGGCGCCGCAAGGTCGATCTGCGTCTCGGGCACTTTGCCCGTACTTGCGATCGCCTCGCGCACCTGTTGCTCGAATCGGTCAAGAGCGTATTTCATACAATAAATCCTAGAGCCTCGGCGATGGTTGCCGTAAGCATAACCTTTGTTGGTCAACAGTATTTACAGAAGTATATGCGGAGATGCGGCAATGCGCAACCTTCTTTCGATGGGTATTGTGCTTGAGATGGACGCTCATTCGCTGTTGCTGATGCCTCGGTTGTGTGAGCGGCGCACACTTCCTTCGCTTGAGATAGCTTGTGGCATCGCTATCCAATGGCTGCGTAGCGATGCTTTGGTATTCTCACCAGAGCATTGGATGTTTATGATACGTTATCTGCATTATCCCCTATCCGATATCAGTTATTGTTCTCTTCACACCCAAGAAAGTGAAATTCGTAAGTATATACTGTTGAAACTATTATTCTATGTTGCTAGTCGCAACGTTCACTACAGTACGTCGCAATAGCCAATCTCAGATCGATAAATGGTCCATTAACTGTAAGGAAAAATTCATATTTTTAGCCTTGTTTTACCAATTCAATCCATGGTATCATTTCATGCAAAGCGTTTTATAACTCAAATGTTTATAAACTATCCTCAATGTAGACGACGTATACAGTGCGGTAGTTCGATACGCTATGTTGGTGGTCTCAGGTTGGCTACGTAACCAAGCCTTCGTTCGTAGTCTGTATGCTCTCTATCTTCAAGGATTGGAGTGCTACGTCTGGCGATGTCGTTTGTACGCACCATTTCGTCGCTTAGTATCCGTGCCAAGGTGCTCCTGTTGGCGCTCAGTTTGGCATTGATCCCGTTGATCTCCACCAGTTGGCTCGGCCTCACGAGCCTCGATCAAGCCCGTATCACCGCAGAAGAGATCAGCACCCACGCGCTGCAAACGCAAGCCGAACAGTACCTCGTCAAACGCTCAAGCGACAAAGCCCTGCTCTACAACGCCGCTCTCAACACGATCCGCGTGCGCGCCGAGGCGGTCGCCGCCTATGCCCCCAACCTGATCGCCAGGGATACCTCCGCTGTGCCCTCCGATGAGCGGGTGTGGATCTCGCCGGGTGGCCCTGACCCCACCAATGAGCGCACCTACGCCTCTAGCATGGAACTCGCTCGGCGATTCATTCCGATTTTGCGGGCCGTTGCTCAAGACAATCACCTCATCAGCCTGGCTTACGTCGGCTTGGAGGATGGCGGCGTCACCGCTTTCGACCACGATATTATCGACCAACTCTTCTCCATCAGCCCGTTCGATGTGCGCACTCGCCCCTGGTATCTCGCGGCACGCGAGGCTGGTAAAACGGTGTGGGTCGATACGTATGTGGACGCCAACACCGGCAAACTCGTCACCACCTGCGCCACGCCGATCTACGATGCGCAGGGCGAGTTCATCGGGGTGCTCGGCTTCGACCTGCTGCTCGACACCATTCAACAAGATCTGCTGCAGTTCGATATCGATCCGGGCGGCTATGCCTTCCTGATCAACGATCAGGGCAAGGTGCTGGTGCGCCCCGACCTTGAAGTTGGTCAATTCACTTGGAACCAGCCGTTCACTACCGATAATCTGCTGGAGACTGAAGACCCCGTCTTTCGCAGTGTGGTGCAGCAAATGGTGGGCGGCCAACAAGGCGTGCAGCGGATCGCCTACGAGGGCAACAACGTCTACATCGCCTATGCGCCGATCGACGATGCGGGTTGGAGCATCGGCATCGTTATCCCCGTGGCCGAGGTGATCCGCCCGGCTCGCGAGGTTGGTGCGGCGATCTCGGAGCGCCAAGCCCAATTGCGCACGCAGGTGCTGGGATTGGTGGCGATCAGCGTGTTGATCGTGCTTTCGCTGGGCACGCTGCTCACCTTGCTGATGACGAGGCCGTTGCGGCGCTTGCAGGCGGGCGCTCATCGCCTCGCCTCGGGCGAACTGACCCATCGTCTTGAGCCCGGCGGCGGCGATGAGGTGGGTGCGCTCGTGCGCTCCTTCAACCAGATGGCCGATGCGCTTCAGGCACAGGTGAGCGAACTCGAAGATAACCTGCGTCAACTGGCCACGCTCAACGAAGTCTCGAACAGTTTCCGCACCATCCTCTCCCTTCAACAACTGCTCGACGCCATTCCGAAGGCCGTTTGTGAGCGCTTCGGCTTCGACCGCGCCGTGCTGTATCTGCTCGATGGCGAAATGCTCTACGCCGTGCGGGCCACCTTCGGCCCAACTCCCGAGCAGCAGGCCCAGGCCGCCGAATTTCTTGCCGCCGCCAACGCTCAACCCATCTCGCTCAACGGTCAAAGCATCGAAGCCGACATTCTGCGCAGCGGCCAGGCCGTGATCATCGATGACTCGCAACTGCACGAGCATCTGAGGTTAAACAAGCAGACTATCATCGACAGCCATTCGTATGTACAGGTGCCGATCTTTGGGCATGAAGAAAAGGTGATCGGCCTGCTGTTCGCCGATTACTACCTCAGCCAGCGCCGAACTAGCCCACGCGACGCCACTCAGTTGTTGACGTTCGCGAACATGGTCGGCCTCACCATCGAGAATACCCGTCTCTACAACGATATGGAGCAGGCGGTGGCGCAGCGCACCGAAGAGTTGCGCATCGCGCTCGAACGGGCGCAGGAAGCCGATCGGCTCAAGGGCCAATTCCTCGCCGCCATCTCGCACGAGCTACGTACGCCGCTCAACGCGATCATCGGCTTCTCGACGGTGATGCTCGATGAACTCGACGGCCCGATCACGCAAATGCAGCGCGAGGATCTGCGCACCATCAATCAAAACGGGCGCTTCCTGCTGCACATGATCAACGAACTGCTCGACTTGGCGCGCATTGAGGCTGGCAAACTCGAACTGAACATTGTGGCGGTCGATTTAGCTGCGCTGATCAACGACATTGGTGAGACCGTCCAAGGGCTGTTGTACGATAAAGATGTGATGTTGCACATTCGTCTGCCGGAGCAATTGCCGATGGTGCGCGGCGATGCCGACAAGATTCGGCAGATTTTGTTGAACTTGCTCTCAAATGCGGTAAAATTCACGGAGCGTGGAACGATCACGATTAGCTCGCCAGAGACCCCACAACTCGATCACGTCGCAATCAGCATTCGTGATACCGGCATTGGCATCGCAGCCAAAGATCTACCGGTGATTTTTGAGGAATTTCGCCAAGTACACGCCAACCGAAAGGGCAAGCGCGGCAGTGGCTTGGGCCTCGCGATCACCCGCAAACTGGTTGAGGCGCATGGTGGCCAGCTCAGTGTCGAGAGCACTCTCGGTCACGGTAGCGTTTTCACGTTCACACTCCCGATCCACAACGCAGCCTACGAACAACCTACTGAGACACGCGCCTACGGAGATGCCTAACGGACTGGAAGGGTGGCTGTATGAGCGAGCGTCCAATGATCCTGTACATCGAGGATAACGCCGATAACCAGCGGCTGGTGCAACGCATTTTAGAAGCGCGTAACTACCGTGTTCAACTCGCCGAGAACGGCCCCGAGGGCATTCAGTTGGCGCTCGAAGGCATGCCAGCCCTGATCTTGGTCGATATGAACATCCCGGGCCTCGACGGCTACGAGACCACCACGCGCCTGCGCAGTATGGCGCATCTTGGCTCCACGCCGATCGTGGCGCTCACCGCCGATAACCGCAACGGCACGCGCGAGCGCACCCTGGTGGCGGGTTGCGACGGCTACATCACCAAGCCGATCGACCCGCGCCGCCTGCCCGAGCAGATCGAGGAGTTTATCAACGGCAAGCGCGAAGCTGTGCCGCAGGCGCTCGAAGCGCCGCTGCTGCGCGAATACAACCAGAAACTGGTCGAACGCCTCGAACGCCAAGTGCGCGAACTCAGCATCGCCAATAGCGAACTGCAAGAGGCTGATCGGCTGAAGAACCAGTTCCTCGCTACGCTCTCGCACGAGCTACGCACGCCGCTCACATCGCTGCTCGGCTACCTGGAGTTGTTCGGGCGGCGCACGCTTGGCCCACTCACCGAGGCGCAGGCCGAGGGCATCCGCGTGATGACGCGCAGCACCGAGATCCTGGCGCGCCACGTGAATCATTTGCTCTACCTGCAAGAGGTGCGCTCCTCGCAACTCAAGCGCGAGCCTTGCACGTTGCACACGCTCTTGATGAACATTCTCGAGGAGTGGCAACCGCGCATCGAGGCGGGCAACATCAACCTGCAGACCACTATCGAGCCAACCGCGACATACATGGGCGATATGCTCGGCCTCGATCAGGCTATCCGCAATCTGCTCGACAACGCGCTGAAGTTCACGCCGCCGAACGGCACCGTGCGCGTGGCCCTGCTCGACGAGCCGAACCGCATCATCTTGCGAGTGGAGGATAGCGGCCCAGGCATCCCCCCTGACATGCAGGACAAAGTCTTCCTGCCGTTCTTCCAGATCGACACGTCGCTGGCGCGGCAGCACCCCGGCGCGGGCATGGGCCTCGCGATCGTGCAGCACGTGGTGGAGGCGCACGGCGGCCAAGTCATCCTGCACAGCACGCTCGGACAGGGCAGTCAGTTTGTGGTTGTGCTACCGCGCACCTAATACCAAATCCGAAAGATTATGTACATAAGCGGCATGTGAATGTTATGGCGTGACGCTGGTTTTCAAATGATACTCACTTCTCCCGAAACAGGTGATGGCGAAGGGCTGCTACGCGCAGCCCTTCGCCATCACAAAAAGAAGAAAATACCTTGCTGCCGCAGGCTAAAACTGGTTCTATCGTGATACTGACCAACCAGGTTTGGTATAACCCTTCAAACGAGCAAAACAGAAAGACGAGGTCGCGCACGGCCTCGTCTTCGCATCGCTATCGCTCAAAAGCGCTAACCAGAATTGTGGCTATCGTTGGCCGAAATGCGCAGCAGGAGCCCCACAATCACGAAGTTCATCAACACCGACGAGCCGCCGTAAGAGATGAATGGCAGCGTGATGCCTGTGAGCGGGATCAGGCGCAGGTTGCCGCCGATGATGATAAAGCTCTGTAACGCCAGGATCGAGGTGAGGCCGACCGCCATCAACTGCTCGAAGCCACGGAAGCGCCCCGGCACATTGATCGCAATGTGGAAGCCCCGGAACACCAGCAAGATGTACCCGATCAGGATGCCCAGGCTGCCCGCCAACCCCAACTCCTCGCCCAAGGCCGAGAAAATATAGTCGGTGTGTACTGCCGGGATCACCGTTGGCGTGCCGCGCCCGAGGCCGCTCCCGAACACGCCGCCCGAGGCCAGCGCATAGATGGCCTGGATGATCTGATACCCGCTGCTCTGTGCCGTCTCCCACGGGTCGAGCCAGATCGACACGCGGGTCTTGACGATCTCGAACAGCTTGTAGAGCACGAACGAGCCGCCGCCGAAGGCCGTCATACCCGCGATCACGTACAGGCTATTGCTGGTGGCCACGTAGAGCATGGTCAAGAAAACGCCGAACAGCAACAGCGCAGCGCCGAGGTCGCGCTGGAAGATGATCAAGGCCATCGCCATGCCCCACATGCCCAGCAACGGCACCAGATAGGGGATGGGTGGCAATCGGAACGGCCCAATCTGATACCCGCCCGACACCACCTCGCGGTACTCGTTCAGGTACGAGGCCAGGAAGATCACCAAGATCACCTTCAGCAACTCGGAGGGTTGGAAGGAGAACAACCCCAGGTTGAACCATGCGCGAACACCGCTACCGTTCGGGTCAACGCCAAACAGGAAGGTCGCGATGATCAGCAGCACGCCGAGCGCCAGCCAGACGTAGCGATGGTGATCCAGCCAGTCCATCAGTGTGGTGCGTAGGTACTTGCGAAACAGATTGTCCCAATCGACGAACAGAATCACCGAGAGCGCGATCACGCCCATCGTCACCCACGCCGATTGTTTCGCATCGATGCTACTGCCCACTCTTGGTTCGAGCCGGGCCATCATCATCAGGCCCAAGCCGGCCAGTAACGCGACCAAGGGAAGCAATACCTGATCGGCCCTGATATTCCGCCAGGCCATGCCCACCGAGATGCCCAAAAACAGCACAAACGGCAGCACCGAGGGCCACAGAATATCGGCGAACCCGCTCACAGTCGGGATAAATTCGTTGGCGCGCGTAGCTGCCACCACCAGCAGATACCCGGCTGCGAAGAAGAGCAGCACGGTGAACAGCAGTTGCAGCTCGGCGGAGCGGAGGCGGCGTAGATTCTGAAGCATAGCACCTAACGCGAGTGGTTACTGTCGGCTGTGGAGCGTGCCCACAACCGACAGGCGGCTTTTCCGATTAGACGTTGAACAGGAAGTGGCAGATATCGCCATCCTTCACGATGTAGTTTTTGCCTTCGAGGCGCAGCGTGCCTGCCTTTTTGGCCTCGGCCATGCTGCCAGCACGCACAAGATCGTCGTAAGCCACGATCTCAGCGCGAATGAAGCCGCGCTGAATATCGGAGTGGATCGCGCCAGCCGCCTCGACAGCGGGCGTATTCTTGCGGATAGTCCAAGCGCGCACCTCGTCGGGGCCGGCGGTCAGGAAGCTGATCAGGCCCAGCAGCTCGTACGACTTGCTGATCACGCGCTCGCGGGCCGCCTCGGTCACGCCGAGATCCTCCATAAAGATCGCAGCATCGTCGTCGTCGAGTTGTGCAAGCTCGGCCTCGACCTTGCCGCAGAGCGGCACCACCACACTGTTGTGGATGGGGTAATCGAAGGTGGGAGGATTCTTGATATCCTTCTCGTCGATGTTCACCACCAGCAGCATCGGCTTAGCCGTAAGGAACTGGTAGCCGCGCAACAGCCGCTCTTCTTCCTCGCTCAGCTCAATGCTGCGGATGGGGCGCTCGGCCTCTAGCTCGGCTTGCAATCGCACCAACAGATCGCGCTCGGCAATACGAATCTCGCGATCCTTTGATGACATTTTATTTATCTCGGCGTTAAGCTTCGAAAGTCGGCGTTCAATAATTGAGAGGTCGGAGAACATCAACTCCAACTCGACCGACATAATGTCGCGTTGCACATCGACGGAGCCCTCGGGATGAGGGACGGTCTCATCTTCAAAGGCGCGAGCGACGTGCAGGAGGGCATCGGCGCCACCGATGTAGTTCAGGAGCGCTGGTGGTAGGCCACCCTGCTGGCGCGTGCCGCTAATACCGCCAACATCGACATATTGCACGTCGGCGGGGGTAATCTTCTTCGGATTAAACATCGTGGCCAACACGCCGAGCCGCTCATCGGGCACTTTGACAGTTGCCATATTCGGCTCTAGTTGGCCCGAGCTAAACGCGGCGGTTTCCGCATTGCCACGCGTGAGGGCGTTGAAGACAGTTGTTTTGCCGCTATTGGGTAAACCAATAATTGCTATTTTCATTTTGTAGCGATCCTCAAAGTTGTCGATAACGAGGTCTGTTTGCAGTATAGCGCCCCACCGCAGTTCGTGCAACTAGAATCGGTCCTCCGCGATGCCTTTTCGCTTTAGAATGGACGATTCTTCGAAGCCCGCTGAGTATGACAGCGCGTTTATCTGCTATGGTTGCGCCTCTGGGAGCGTATCATTTCGTTGAATAACTATTTTTATGGCTTTCATTACACATTTTAACCATTTTGATTGACTGTAAAAAAGAACGGTACAGCAGCGCTGCTGAACACAATAGATGTATCATTTGTCACCTAAATTACATGAATTTCATAGCTTCCACTCTTTACGTGCGCTTAAACGTTCGGCTATAATATGGCACACTACGTAACACGACCTCCAAGAACACGACCCTCAGTAGTGTAAAGCGCGTAACTTTTGCGTCGGAAGTGGCGTTGGTATTAGGTAAGAACACCTATTCCTCCGCCCATGCTGATAAATGCGCACGAATGGCGAGAGGGATATGGTCACAGATTTGGATCTGGAGCTTCGAAGCATTATTACGCAGGCCAAGTCTGGTGATGCCGGAGCTTTTGGCGAACTGTATACGCGGTATGCAGGGATGATCCTGCGCTACCTCTATGTTCGTCTCCAAGAACAAGAGAGCGCTCAGGATCTCACGCAAGAAGTATTTGTGCGCGTACTGAAGGGTATCGCCTCCTTTGAGTACCGAGGCGAAAAGTCGTTTCTTGGTTGGTTGTACACGATCGCTGGCAATGTGCTGATCGGTCAGGCCCGTCGTCGGCGAGCGATCTCAACTCCACTCGACGATCATCTTGAACTCGTTGATCCACGCGGTCAAGATGAAGTGCACTCTATCTTCGACCGCGTGTCGCTCGAACAGGCCATCATCCAGTTGACGGAAGATCAGCAGCAGGTGCTGACGCTCAAGTTCTTTGCCGATATGACCAATCAGGAGATTGCAACGGTACTGAGGCGAAGCGAAGGTGCCGTGAAGGCCCTTCAGCATCGTGCGCTTCATGCTTTACACGTTATTCTTGAACACGAACGAGAGGTGAGCCTCGCCCGCGAACGGGCGCGCGATGAGCAACGTTGGAGCGATGATCCTGTGTTGATGTCAGAGGCACAGGTGGATGAGTTAGAGAACGCTGTCGGTTCGTCACATTCGCAGGTCAGAGGTTCGAGTCATGGAACCCGAAACACACAAGGGCCTTTCTGAGTCCCTTGATCGTGCAATTGAAGCTTTAGATGCAGGCGTGCCTGTTGAGCAGATCCTCGAACAGGATGCCTCGCTTGAGCCTACCCTTGACCCGCTTGTGCGTACCGCCGCCGCATTACGGGCTGAGGCTTCTCAGCCGTTGCCGCCCGACTTGGAGGCCTGGTTGCCAACTGGCGCGCGCGATTTCGCTGCGATCGCCGAGCGGATGCTCGCGAAGCCTCAACCTGCTCCCGCTAAATCGCTCCCCGATACGCTCGACGATGCTTTGGCGCTGATGCAGGCCGGAACTCCGCTCGAGGAGTGTTTGGCGCAGTATCCCCAGCACCAAACCGACCTCGCCGCGCTGCTGCCCATCGCCTCTCAACTGCGTGAGCGGGCACAGCAACCCCTTCCCGCTGAACTTGAACGTTGGCTCATGAGCAGTGCCCAGGAGATGACGGTGCTTGCCGAGCAGATGCTGCCGCGCCGCCGTTCGCCTGTTCAAAGGCGCGTGCTCACTCCGCAGCGTGCGTTCGCAACACTGGCGATCATCATCATGCTTTCGTTCGGTGCTGATAGGGTGGCGGCTGCGAGCCTGCCCGGCCAACCGTTGTACCAATGGAAGATCACCCGCGAGCAGATTAACCTGACGCTTGCGAGTAGCTCGGAAGCGCGCTTCAGCCTTCACGCCGATTACGCCAACCGCCGCTTGTACGAGTTGGCTCAATTGGCGCAGCGTGGCAGTTCGTTCGATTCGAGCGCTGTGGTCGAGGCTTCGCAAAGCCTTGTCATGCACTTGCAGGCAGTCGTGCAGGAAGCTCAGGACGATCCGGAGGCGTTGCAACATGCGCAGCGATTACTCGAACAGTCGGATCAGATCCTGCGGGAGACCGCCCCAGAATTGCTTGAGAAGGCCCCCGACGCTGCTCAGGCGCTCGGCAAGACCCGTGAGCAAGTGGCGGCGCTTGATACACAATTAGCGCGTTCCCATAATCGAGAATTGGTGGGCATAACACCCGAACCAAGTTCTCTGCCGATCATCGTGCCGACCGTCTTCTTGTCGCCGACAGCGACGATCACTCCGCCACCATCGCCAACACAGGCGCCTTCATCTTCGGGGGGCCATCCGGTCAATACTGCTGTCAGCGTGCCAACCAACACGGCTGAATTGCCTGGGGTGCTGCCGACCTCTACGGCTGTTCCTCCTACCGCACCTGTGCCTTCCGATACGCCAATTGTTGAGGCGACGAGCGAAGCATCAGCGACGCCGACTCCCATTGTTGAGACGGTTCCGTCGCCTACGGCTGTTCCCGAACGCGACTCAGCCACCAATACACCCACCGATGAGCCGTTGCCGACGGACACAGCGACGCCAACCGTTGAGCGCACGCAGATCCCGACGCCGACCAGCGTGCCGACGCAGGGGCCGCCTCCGCCGCCGCCAACGCGTCCTCCGGCGCCGACGCGCCCGCCACGGCCTCCGACAGCAACGCCTGAGCCGACTAATACGCCTGAGCCGACGGACACTCCGGTGCCAACCGATACGCCTGTCCCGACCAATACGCCGGTGCCGACCAATACGCCGACGCACACGCCGGAGCCGACGGACACACCTGTTCCGACAGCAACGCCTGAGCCGACTGACACGCCAGTGCCATCGGATACGCCTGTGTCGAGCAACACGCCCGAGGCGATTGAAACCGCCGAGCCATCGGCTACCACGATTCAGGGCAACTCGTCGGTGGGGACAGCCGAGCCATCGAAGACGCCCGACCCGTCGAACAACCCCTAAATCTGTAGTTGCATCAGTTCGATTTGGATATCGTGCCGAGGGATGGGTGGATCACTGCCCTGCGGGTGGTTGCCGTTTGAGCACCACTAGTGTCACATCGTCGAAGGGGGGGCGTCCGCCTGTGAATTGTGCCAACGCCGCGTTAATGGCCTGCACAATGCCAGCCGCCGATTGCTCGCGGTGGGCCTGCACAACCTCAACCAGTCGAGCGACGCCGAACGGCTCGTCGTTGATGTCGATTGCCTCAGTAACGCCGTCGGTGTAGCACACCAAAATGTCGCCAGGCGCGATCTCGACATCGCGCTGCGTGAGCGAAATCTCTTCCAGCACACCCAGTGCGATTCCCGGAGTGGTCAGTTCGATCGGTGGGCGACCATCGGCGGGGAACAGCAGCGGCGGGTTGTGCCCAGCGCATGTGTAGCACAGCGCCCCGCTCTCCAGTTGAAGCATCCCGTAAAACAGCGTGACGAACATCGCCGATTCGGAGTCGCGGGTGATCCAGCGGTTGGCCCGCGTGAGCGCAATGGCTGGCGATGAGCCATCCAACGCGGCGGCGCGTACCAAGCTGCGAGAGAGCGCCATAAACATCGCGGCGGGCACGCCCTTGTCGCTCACATCGGCGATCACAAAGCCCAATTGTCGGGATGCCGCCTGTGCAGCGGATGGGTCGACCACCACGTTTGGCGCGCTCGATACGGGTTGGGCACTGAGTTGTGGCAAGTACCAGAAATCGTAGAAATCGCCGCCAACCAACCGCGCCGAGCGCCAATCGGCTGCGATATCCCAACCGGGCTGCGATGGCGTTGTGGCCGGCAGCAGCGCCGTCTGAATATCGCGGGCCACGCGCAGTTCGCCCTCCAACCGCGCGACTTTGGATGCTTCCTCGGCCAGGAGCGCACTTTCGAGCGCGCCAGCCACCTGATTCGCCATGCCGATATAGAGCGTCATCTCGCGGTTGGTGAATTGGTGAATGGCCGAATCGTAATCGGCGATCAGCACACCCAACATCGCGCCACGGGCCGACAGCGGCAAGGCGAGCAGTTGATTCCCGCCGAGAGTGCTGAACAGCGGCGCGGCCTCGGCGAGCGGACGGTGCGCGTTATCGGCGATGGTCGGCTGAAGCGTGCGGCGCACATCGGCCAGCAACGGCACCGCTGTCTCGTCGAAGGTCTGGCCGATTAGCCCGTTGTGTTCGCCTTTGCCAAGGCCGTAGGCGGCTGCGAGGGTGTAGGTTTGTTGCTCGCGGTTCCACAGCAAGCAGTAGCATCGATCACAGCCGAGCAGCAGTGGTGGCAGCCGCACGACGATCGGCAGCAGATCTTCGAGCGAGGCTGCCCGTGCCGTATTTTCGGCCACCTGCAACAGCGCGTTGAGCGTCCATGCTTCCTCCCGTTGTGCTGTGAAGGCCCGCGCGCTCTCGATCGCCACGGCGATCTGGTCGGCGAGCGTGCGCATCACGAACAGGTCGCTCTCTTGGAAGCGCCCCACCTGTGTGCTCTGCACGTCGAGCACGCCGATACTCTGATCGCCAAACCGCAGCGGCACCGCCAGTTCGGCCATGGTGTGCTGGTCGTCGCGCACAAATCGTTCGTCGTGGGCCACATCGTTGACGAGGATCGGCTGGCCCTGCGATACCGCCGCGCCGATCAGACCGCTGCGGGTATGCCGCTGGATCTCGCGCACCCGCTCAAGTCCCTCGTTCTCGGCGGTGCTGGCCCGGAATGTCAACGTGCCATCTTCCTCCAACGTGAAGATATGCACGGGATGATAGTTGAAATACTCGCGGATCAGGCCGACCACCGAGGACAGCAGTTCATCGAGATCGAGGATCGCGGTGATCCGCTCGCTCACTGCATTGATTGCTTGGAGTTGTACGGCTCGCTGACGCGCTTGGTCGAAGGCGCGCGCTTTCGAGATCGCGATCGCAGCCTGATCGGCGATCAGCGAGAGAAGGCGCATATCGTCGGTGGCGAAGGCGTTTGGGCGATAGCTCTGGATGGAGATGCTGCCCAGCACCGTGTCGCCAGCGATCAGCGGCACGTAGATGCCCGAGCGCGGTGGGCGATCGCTCTGATAGCGAGGACGGGCGGGCAACTGATCGAGCTCGCTGGCGAAATCTTCCACCAGCAGGGCGCGGCCCGTTTCGCGCATCCAACCGACGATGCCATCGCCAGAGGGGAGATCGACGGTGAGCGGCGCGAGTCGCACCCGATCCTGGATGCGAACGACCAGCGTGTAGCGATCGCTGTTTGGATCGAACAATCCTAAGTGGAACGAGGATGTATCGACCACTTTGCTCGTTTCGCGGTAGATCAACTCGCAGAGCGCGTTCACATCCAATTCCGAGCGGATGATCGCGCGGCTCACCTCGTTGAGCAAGGCCAACTCGCTGACCGAGCGGCGCTGGTATTGCAGGTTGAGCACGCCCCAACGCACGGCCATGCTCGCGGCGAGTAGCGCCAAGCCGCTGAGCATAAAGTACTTGATCCCCAACCCCTCGAGGATCGCGGCCCCCAACGCGGCCAACGGCAGGGGCAGCACCTCGGCCAGCAACGCCGAGCGCCACGATGAGCGCCACCACGTGCTCAGGCCGCTGCGGCCACCCTGCAACAACTCGCGGGCCACACGGTTGAGTTGGATCACCACGGTGTAGCAGAGCGCGGAGACGAGCACCACTGTCACGGTATCGGTGGCCCCCAACAGCGCCACCACTGCGCCTCCCAACAGCACAGCGATCGCGCGCACACCGCTGCGCAACAATGGGCGCGCCCCCAGCGAATAGAAGGTGCGGGGCAGCCCGTAGATGAGCGGGCGGAGGATGCCGAAGATCAAGCCCGAGAGCGCAGCGACAAACGCACCATCGATCGGTTGATAGGCGAACGCCGCTGTCAGCAGCACGATGCCGACTAAGCTGTGCGGGTCAGCAGGAGGTACCCGAAACCCAGCGCTCTCGACAAATAGCGCGAGGATCAGGAACAGGGCGAGAATATGAAACGGGATCGTGAGCGGCCAGGCGAAGAAGATCCATAGCCAGCCGAGCACGCCGATGAGCAAACAATAGAGGATCAGCCAACGTTCGCGGTTCACGGGTTGCCACGCTGGAGAGCTGCAAGAGCGTCTTCGCGAGTAGGATGGATCGTGAATACCTGAGTGAAGCCCGTGATCTCGAACACTTCGAGGACTTCGGGGCGCAACTCGCAGAGACTCAGGCTGCCGTTCAGGGCCAACACTTTCTTTCGTGTTAACAATAGTGCGCGCAACCCGCTGCTGCTGAGGAACGTTACGCCCTGGAGATCCAGCAGAATCGTGCGGGCACCCTCATCGATCGCTTTATCGACATCCTGGATCGCCGCTTCGGTTCCGATGGCGTCCAGCCGACCACTCAGGGTGAAAATGCGCACATCGGTGGCGGTTGAGCCGATGCGTTTGCGCATGACCAGCAGGTTGCCTTCTTGTTCACTGAACGAGAACGAGACATCGTCCATCAACCGACTCATCAGGAACAGACCAAGCCCGCCTGCTTGGCGATCTTCGAGTGGTGAGGTGACATCGGGGGCTGGGACCTCGCTGGGGTCGAAGGGGCGACCAAAATCGCGCAACGAGATGACGTAGAAATCGCCGTCGCGCCACCACGTCAACTCAATCGTGCCATTGCCGGTTGAATCGTAGCTGTGCTGAATAATGTTGGTCGCCGCTTCGTCTACGGCCAATTGCACTTGCCAAGCGGTTCGCTCGTCGAGACCCGCTTGGCTGGTGCTATTGATGACGAATTCGCTGATGAGCGCCAGCGAATCGAGCGTTGCGGGAAGCGTGATCGTTTCCATGCGCATTTCGAGCTGTGTATTGCGAGGGCAACACACATGGCCCGGTCAAGCGTAGAATACTGGCCTTCTAGAACGAGCCAACCGCAGAAAGCGTATCGTCGTACACTTCGAACAGCGAGGTAAAACCTGTCAGATCAAAGACTTCGCGGATGCGGTCGGGCATATTCGCAAGCCGGAGGTCGCCACCCTCCAAGTTGGTAATCTTGCGGTCGCGTGCACGTTTGCGTGCCTCGATCAGCACGCGCAACCCAGGGCTTGCCACATAGTTGAGATCAGCGAGATCCAATACGATTTGATACCGTCCTTGATCGAATAGCTCATCCAACTTTTGTTTGAGCTGCGGTGCGCTGGCGGCATCTAATCGTCCATGAATACTCAGTAAATCCACACGAGCGAAACTTTTGTGGGTGATCTCCATTTCAGATACCCTCCCTGTACAGTGCACACTAGTACATCACCAAATGGGCGTGGCCTATGGTTTCTGTTGCTGCGTTCCGAGAGACCAACACGGTCGATGTTGAGTTTAATGTTTTGGGGATTACCGCTTGCGCATTATACCATGAGCACAATAAGTGAACAATCTGAGCCAAAGAGGGCAGAGATTCGCGCAGATGTGCTATAATGCAAACGTTATAAAGCATTATCGTCAACAAGTGCGGAGCGTGTGATGGCGAAGCGAACGACGACCAATCGTAAGCAAGCCCCAACGAAGCGAAAACCAGCCCAACGTTCCAAGCGCACGTCGCCGCAGCCCGTGTTTGAGCCGTTGCGACCTGAGCATCAGCGCGAGTTATTTGCGTTGGCTTTGATTACGGCGGCTGCAATCACGATCGTCTTCTTCTTGGTGGGGCCTGCCGCCACCGGTGTGCTTGGTCAGCGCTGGGTCGATTTCACGCAGCGTCTGCTTGGCTGGGGCGCCCTTCTGGTGCCACTTTCGTTGGGTCTGCTGGGTATTGCCATTCTGTGGCAAGAACGTCGCACCGATTTAAAGCTGACCAGTGCCACGATCCTGGGCACGTTCCTGCTGTTGGGCGCGTTGCTCTCGATGCTTGAACTGTCGCTCGCCGAGCCGCGCAAGGATATCGCCGACCAACTCGGCTCCGGCGGCGGTATCGTGGGCTACAGCATCGTGAGCATCCTCGAAAGTGTGCTCGGCAAGATCCCCGCATTTGTGCTGATCTGTGCGTTGGCGCTTGCAGGTGTGTTGCTCACCTTCGACATTACGCTGCGCGAACTGGTGATCGGCCTCCGCGACGGCTTCCTCCGTTTCTGGTACACCGTTTGGGAGCCGCAGCCCGTTGAGGAAGAACGCCCACCGCCGCGCCCGCAACTGACCAATGGTCGCCGCAATCGGCAGTCGGCGGTGGATGCCGCTGCCGCCGATTCGCACGCCTACGAGCCGCCTCCCGGCGCCTCCGAATCCGCCGACGATATCGTGCCGACGCCGATCGCTGCGCGGCCCACGCGCGCCAGCCTGTTCAAGAACGATCAGAGGACCGCTGCGGCAGCTGCCAAGGCCGAGGCGAAACAGCGCGACAGCAAAGCCTCCAAGGCGAGCAACGATGCGACATTGGCTCGTCTGCTGGCCTCGCCTTCGGGTTCGCCCATCTCGACGCCTCCGGCTGCCGAGCTTGCCAAGAAGGCGCCTGTTGAGGTGGTGCAGGAGCCGCTCGAAGGCTTCGAGGTGCCGCCCGTGCACCGCGCCTGGCCGCTGCCATCCTACGACATGCTCGAATCGTATGCCGAGGGCACCATCACCGATGAGGAGCGCCGCATCAAGGCGCTGCTGATCGAGGATACGCTCGCCAACTTCAAGATCGAATCGAAGGTGGTGGGTGTGAATACTGGCCCTGCGGTGACGCAGTTCGAGCTAGAGCCTGCCGTTGGCGTGAAGGTCAGCAAGATCACCTCGCTCGAAAAAGACCTGATGATGGCCTTGGCGGCCTCGTCGATCCGCATCGAAGCGCCCATCCCGGGCAAGAAATACGTCGGTATCGAGATCCCGAACTCGGCGATCTCGATTGTGGGTATGCGCGATGTGATCGATTGCGAGGACTTCGAGAACTACAAGGGCAAGCTGAAGATTCCGCTTGGCAAGGATGTGTCGGGCACGCCGGTGATCGCCGCGCTGGAGCGCATGCCGCACTTATTGGTGGCCGGTAGTACGGGTACGGGTAAGAGTGTGGCGATCAACTGCTACGTCTGCGCGCTGCTGCTGAAGTTCACGCCCGCCGAGCTGAAGTTCATCATGATCGACCCGAAGATGGTCGAGATGAGCATCTACAACAGCATCCCGCATATGCTCTCGCCCGTGGTGACGGAGCTTGAGCGCGTGGTGCCGACGCTCAAGTGGGCCACCCGCGAGATGGAGCGGCGCTACAAGGTGTTCGCCAAGTACGGCTTCCGCAATATCGAAAGCTACAAGCAGGCCGCTCGCCGCCGCGCCGACCTTGAGCCGATGCCCTATATCGTGGTGATCATCGATGAGTTGGCCGACTTGATGATGATGGCGCCCGATGAGGTTGAGACGCTGATCTGTCGCTTGGCGCAGATGGCCCGCGCAACGGGTATCCACCTGATTATCGCGACGCAGCGCCCCTCGGTCGATGTGGTGACGGGTCTGATCAAGGCCAACTTCCCTTCGCGCATCGCCTTCGCCGTCACGTCGCAGATCGACTCGCGCGTGATCCTCGATATGAACGGTGCCGAGCAACTGCTTGGGCGCGGTGATATGCTCTACATGGCCGCCGATTCCGCCAAGCCGATCCGCATCCAAGGCACGTGGGTCTCCGAGAATGAGGTCGAGCAGATCGTACGCTTCTGGCGCGAAGCCAAGCCGCCGGAGGAGGAGGCCGCCTCGCAGACATCGGCGCAACCGAAGCCGTTGGCGTTGACCGACGGCGATAAGCCGAGTAGCGACGATGGGCCGAAGGTGGATACCAAGGGGTTGGGCGAATTTCTCAACAGCGAGGAGCAGGATGAACTTCTGCCTCAGGCGATCAAGCTTGTGAAGCAGCATCAGCGCGCTTCGGCCTCGTTGTTGCAGCGGCGCTTGCGCATCGGCTACAGCAAGGCGGCGCAGTTGATCGACCTGCTCGAACAGCAGGGTGTGGTCGGCCCCGCCGAGGATGGTCGCTCTCGCGAGGTGCTCAAGTAGCTTGTGGGTTGGATCGGGCGATTGCTCGCATCGCTAAAACGCAGAAGATGAACGGGTGGGATCTGCCTATGATCCCGCCCGTGTTGTTTTTGGGATGAACTCGCCATTCACTGCGCGAAAGTGTGTCATAATGGCATTGTGTACAAGGTCGCACACTGTTGTGTGTTACGAGGAAAAGGAGCGCCATTATGCAAGATGCCAACTCTCTGCGGATTTTTGATGGACATAACGACACGTTGTTGCACCTGTACGGGGGCGAGCGTGGCGCGAATGTGACCTTTTTTGACCGCAGCGATAAAGGCCATATTGATCTGCCACGTGCACGCGAAGGCGGCCTTGCTGGTGGCTTTTTCGCAGTCTTTTTGCCGAATCCGACCTCCGATGTGCAGCCCTCGACAAGCTTAGCGGATCGGCCTTTGCCGGAGCCGCTTGAGCACGCCTACGCCCTGCGCCTCGCGATGGGCTTGTCGGCCCTGTTGTTTCGCATCGAGGCCGAATCGCAGGGACAGGTGAAGGTTGTGCGCACCGCGGCTGAGCTTGAGCACTGCCTGCGCGAGGGCATTTTTGCGGCGATCTTCCATATGGAGGGCGCCGAGGCGATCGACACGAACCTCGATTCGCTCGAAGTGTTCTATCAGGCGGGCTTGCGTTCGCTTGGTCCCGTGTGGAGCCGCCCGAACGCCTTTGCACACGGTGTGCCGTTCCGCTTCCCCAGCACGCCCGATACCGGCCCCGGCCTGACGGATGCTGGCAAGGAGTTGGTGAAGGAGTGCAACCGCTTGGGCATTCTGATCGACCTCTCGCACTTGAACGAGCAGGGCTTCTGGGACATCGCGAAACTGTCGCAGGCTCCGCTGGTCGCCACACACTCGAATGCGCACGCGATCTGCCCTTCGACGCGCAACCTGACCGATAAGCAGCTCGACGCGATTCGTGACTCCGATGGGATGGTGGGTGTGAACTTCCATGTGGGTTTTCTCAACCCCGAGGGCGAGCGCGACGCGAACCTGCCGCTCAGCGTGATGGTGCAGCATATCGATTACCTGGTCAATCGCATCGGTATCGATCGGGTTGGTTTAGGCTCCGATTTCGACGGGGCGCTGATGCCAGCCGAGTTGGGCGATGTGACGGGCTTGCCTAAACTGATCGCGGCGCTGCAGGCGGCGGGCTACGACGATGCTGCACTGCGCAAGATCACGCACGAGAACTGGGTGCGGGTGCTCCGCAAGACCTGGGGCGCGTAAACTCCTTCCGCATCGAGGCTATCACACGATAAAGAGGTTCTGCGCTTGCAGAACCTCTTTGCATCGCTCTCACCACAGCCGATGGGCTTTGCTAAATCGCGACGATCTCGATCTGCTTGCCAAAGGCTTTGCGGAACAAGCCGGAACTGCGGTTGGCATCCCAGATCTCGACAGTGGCATCGCCGACTGTGCGGACGCGGGCCGTGATCGATTCGCCGATCTCGATCTGGAGGCCCTGCACCACTTGGCTCTTGCTGCGTTCGAGATACTCGGCGAGGCGCAGCAGGGCGGCCAGCCGCGCAACCCGCACGCGGTCGCTATCCTCCAGCACATCGCGGTATTGGTTGATCGAGGGATCGCCCTTGCGATGGTAGCGGACCAGCAGGGCCAACAGCGCGATCTCGCGAGGCGTGAAGCCTTGCAGGGCGGAGTTGACGATCAGGTACGCGCCATGTTTGTGATGGTCGTAGTAACTGATGTTTGTGCCGATATCGTGTAGGATGGCGGCGTAGCCCAGCAACTCGCGCTCCCACTCGCCGTAGCCGTGGATGGTGCGCAACTGGTCGAACATCGCCAGCGAGAGATCGCGCACCTTGGCGGCGTGGATGGCCGTGTAGTTCGAGACGCGCGCCAAGTTCTGCACGCTGAACCCGCGCATATCGGCGAACAGCGGGGGTGTTTCGCCCACCAGGAACTGCTCGTAGAACAGCCCCTCGCGCAGACCTTGGCCGCTGACGGTGATATTCTCGAACCGCCCGCACTTCATCAGTTGTTGGACGATCATCGCGCCCGCCAAGATGATGTCGGCGCGGTCGCGGCTGAGGCCCGGCACCTGTTCACGCTGCTGGAGGTTCATGCCGCGCAGCATCTCGATGATCGCATCGAGTCGTTCGCGGCTGAGCGTGTAGCCATGCACACGGTCGAGCGAGTAGTTGTTGGCTTTCTGATCGATATCGACGAGTGTACGGATGGTGCCGCCAATGCCGATGAGCGACGTGCCCTCGGTGCGCGAGAGCCATTCGATATCGGTGAACAGGGAGGCTGCGGCGCTCTCGAGCGCCTTGAAATCGGCATTGCTGATGGGATCGCTACGCACGAAGCGTTCGGTGAAGCGAATAGCTCCCGCTGGCGCGCTGAAGGAGTTCAGGAAGGCGCGCCCGCGGACAGCGGTGACTTCGGTGCTGCCACCGCCGATGTCAACGATGAAAGCGTCGCTGATATCGAGTGAGTTCACCGCGCCGAGGTAGCCATAGTACGCTTCCTCCTCCGTCGAGAGAACGCGCAATTTCAGGCCGGCCTCGCGCTCCACCCGAAGCAGAAACTCGGCTTGGTTTGTGGCATCGCGGACGGCACTGGTTGCCACTGGGACAATGCGCTGAACTCCAGTGGCTTTGCAGAAGCTATGAAACAGCTTCATCACTTCGATGCCACGTTCCATCGGAGCGGGTTGCAGTCGCCCGTCGCTGCCGATACCTTCCGCAAGACGTACAGTTTCACGCACCTCATCGAGGAGCTTGAATGAATGGTGGGGTGTGTACCCCATGACCATCAGACGAGTTGTGTTGGAGCCAAGGTCGATAACTCCGATGCGTTCTTGCACGGTTAAGACCCTCGCTGCTTTAATGCTGTGACCTGTCGATCCAGCCGCACCGCAATATCGCGGTACATATCACCACGCTGTTGAGCCGCTCGTAGACGGAGCCAGAGACTGATGCTGCAGCCGAGTAGGCTGATAATCGCACTAGCCCACAAAAGTCTCCTCATCTTGTTTCTCCTCGCTTGAGCAAGGTTCCTGCCAGATCCTTTGTACGTGCGACAGAGCTCATCTATTCGTTTCGTTTTCACTTGGGCTGTCGTAGCCGTTTCCTACAATCGTTGTGCGAGTCAACGTTCCTAAGGTCAACCGATCGGCTGAGATACAGCGCTCGAGCTTATGATTACGCTAGCGTTACAAACGAGTTGGTAGTGTGGAACCTTGACTCAAAGGAAACAAGTGTTGTTGAAGCTTGCCAGACGGTTTGGTGTGAGTTTGGGGACTGGTCGTACGACCGAACCTTTGAGCCCACCTTTATAGAGATAGTCAGAGAACCTTCAGCTAAATCGCTTATCTTAGCGTGTTCATTCTACCTGATTCCTACTTCAGCTTCAAATCACATAGCACGAAAAGGCTAGTGCAAAACTTGCCGTCTGGCTGTATCATATACAGGCATTGTCATCATATATGATCTTCCGAGAGCGGAGCACGCCATGGAGCGGACTAACCTTATAATAGGCTGACGATATCTCTATGCTCGTATTCTACCGAGGTGTATGCCTTGGTTCGGTAAGGATGGTTCTAACTCGCACGTCGTACTTCTACTACCTAAAGGAAGGAACCTGGTATGTCTGGCGCGGTTGCTGAGATCAGTCTGCATGAACAAGCTCGCCGCTTACGAATTCTGGAATGGTTGTTGTACGTTTGCGGCGGTATCGTACTGATCCTGGGGTTGTTTCTCTTGATACTCGCGGGGGATATAAGTGCTAGCGTTTCGCCATTGTTGCTCACGCTGGTTGCCATATTTCTCGCGATCATCGTCGCCTGGGTAGTGGCCCGCCTCAAGTGGTTGGTGCTGGCAACGCATATTTTCTTTGTGACTCTGACCCTCGCCGCCATCAGGCTGTGTCTGCCGGATGGGGTCACTGGCGCGGGAATGTACGCCTTGTTCATTCCGATTGTGGGCGCGAATCTGTTGATTGGCTCACGCTGGAGCTGGGTGTACGCTGGTGCTGCACTTATCGCGACGCTCGCAATCGAGCTGCTGAGTGGCGTAAACCTCACAACGCCGAGCATTATTATCTTTAATATGCTCATGTACGGCGGATACTTTATCGTCGTTGCTCTATTGTCGTATATGGCTGCCCAAGGCTACGAGGAGCAACTGAGCCGTGCACAGCAGCACGCAGCCGAGTTGCAGCAGGTTCGCACCGAACTCGAGGATCGTGTCGCCGAGCGCACCCGCGACACCATGTTGGCGCTGGAGGAACTGCGACAGAACGCTGAGGTGATTCAGCAGTTGAGCGCGCCGATCCTGCCAGTCGCCGATGCGGTGTTGGCCGTGCCGATGATGGGCCACTTCGATACGAAGCGCGCCGAGTTCTTCACCGAGCAGTTGTTGGCCGCGATCAACCGCGAGCGAGCGCGCATCGTCCTGCTCGATGTGACAGGCATGTCCTCGGTGGATACAGAGGTCGCGAGCGCGCTCATCCGCGCTGGCCAAGCAGTGCGCCTGCTTGGTGCCGAGCCGATCTTGGTCGGTATTCGTGCGGAAATTGCGCAGATGTTCGTCAGTCTGGGGATCGATCTCGGTGGGCTGATCAGCCTACGCGATCTGCGTAGCGGTATTGCCTATGCCTTGAATCGCCTGGAACTTCAGGAGCAACAAGCAGCTAGCCTCTAGGAAACGCTTTACACCTGCGTCTAAAACGCCTCGACTCCGTATTCGGCAATCTCCTCAGCGAATTGTTCGACATCACGGTTATTGCGGAGAGTTGCGATCTTTTGGATCAGCAGGTGACGCTTGGCATCTCCACTCATCAGCGCGCGCTCGAGATATTGCTTTAAATACTGTTTGATCAGATCGAGCGCCGCTGGTGTAAGGGGATCGCCGCAATAGTAGGCTTCGACTGCCTCGGCGAGTTTGCCGGTTTGCTCCGTCATCCAAAAGTGAGGTGGCTTCTCAACATCGAATGGGTATGGATAATCGGGATTCGGCACGTAAATCAGGCTGCCGATCTGTTCTGGCTCTTGCGACATACGGGTTTCCTCCGGTAAACTGTCATGTGATAATGAGGCTGTGAGGCCGCAGAATCACGTATTAAAGGAACACATGTTGCTCACATACATGCAGACATCATACCATAGACACTAGCTAAAACAGCGTTGCCACAATGCGTTGTTTGCAGTATGATAGTGCAACAAGAAATGCCTTTTGCGGGTGCCCACTTTGATATATGGGCAGCCGCTCATATGTCATAGGGGGCGCAGCGTTCTGTAAAAGGTACCATTTTGTGCTGCACTGCCTGTTGGGTTCATCATATTTCGGGAGCGGGTGAGCTCCGAAGAACGGGAGGTTCATGACAAAAGGTTGAAATGACAAACAAGTGATCCGCTAGATGCAAGCATTGTGTGTTGAGGCATTGGCGGGCAATCTTAATAAGAAGAAGCTCTTGATTGCGTTGGAGCAATAAATATGACAGTTACTGGGAATGATGGACGCAATGGGAAGCGTTGGATACGGGCAGATCTCCATGTTCATACTCCCGCGTCGGAAGATTATGCTGAACCACATGTGACCTACTTAGATATTTTGCGAGAGGCCGAACGACACGAATTAGAAATCATCGCGTTCACTGATCATAATACCGTTCACGGCTACGAGCAGATGTGCCGCGAACTCGATTTTTTACAAACACTGGAGCAAGCGAATCGCCTTACCGAAGAAGAGCAAGAACGGCTTAATGAATATCGAAGACTCTTAGCTAAAATTACCGTTCTTCCAGGATTTGAGTTTACATCTCATTATGGTGCGCACATCTTGGCATTGTTTGCTCCAGACCGGCCGCTCAGTCTGATCGAAGCAACGTTATTACAACTGGGTATTCCACCCGAGCAATTGAAAAGCGGTGCTTGCGCGATAGCCGATACCAAACACGTTACCGAGGCGTATGAGATTATCAATCGCGCCGGGGGTATTGTGATTGCTGCCCACGCCAACGGCCCCAACGGTGTGATCACCGAGACGTTGCGCATGGGTACAAGCGGTCAGTCGCGCATTGCGGCTACCCAACATGCCTCCCTGCACGCGCTTGAGTTCATCAACTTCTACACAGACCACGAAACGTTCACCTCTCCTGGCTTCTACAACGGCAAAACCGAGCACTACGAGCGACGTATGTTCTGCTTGCAGGGCTCCGATGCCCACCGCCTGCGCCGCACCACCGCTGGCGATGGGGATGCGTGGCACCGCCACGGCATCGGCGATCGGTATATCGAGTTACTGCTGCCCGATAATTCCCACGCCGCGCTGCGGGAATTGCTCACCTCGCAGAACTTCGACCATGTGCGCGTGCCCAAGCGCGACCAGAAGCAATGGGAGGTTGATACCCTGCGCTTCGGCCCGCCGAGCGAGCGTCAAGTGCTGCACTCGGGAGATCCCGAGAAGATCTCGACGCTCTGGCGCGATGTTGCGGCGTTGGCCAATATGGGCGGCGGCCTGTTGATCGTCGGCTGCGAGGGCGAAGAGATCAGCGGTGTAGCTCGCCCCGACCAAGTCAGCGAGCAACTGCGCCGCAGCATTCAGGAGCAGGTGGTTCCCCAGCCCTACCTGACCATGGAGTTGATGAACTACGAGGGTCGCGACTTGATCCGTGTTGAGGTGCGCGCCCCTGAGCCACCGCCCTACGTGAGCCGCGATGGCGTGATCTACGTGCGTCGCAACACCGATACGGTGCCCGCCGACCGCAGCGAGATCATCCAACTCTGCCGCCGCGCCTTGGCCGAGGGTGTTGCCTCTCCGCTCGATAACGGCCAAGATCTCGATCTGCCCCGCAGCGGCGTGGAGATTGTGTCGGCTCAGAAGCGCGCCGGGCAGTGGCTGTACGAAGTGCGCGACCTGCGCACCACAGCAGGAGTTACTCGCGATCGCGCCCAAGGCTTGTGGGCCTACGCGATCAGCCGCTACGAGGACCTGCGTGATGGTAAGCTCGATGTTCAGAGCCAGGTGAAGTGGCGCGGTCGGCTCGGTCTGTGGCGGGCGTACCGTCAGGGCAATCGCACCAAGTACGATTTGGTGCACCGCGACGCGAACGGTGTGATCGATCATGTGTTCTTCGGAGTCTCCGATTGGGGATTGAGCGAAGCCTGGCAAGCGCTGCTTGGTGACCGAAACGAGACCCCCGTCGAAAATGAACCAAACGCCTTCCGTGACGATGAGCCATCCTTCGAGGATGATCAGGAGATGGAGGCGCCGGTCGAGAACGTGTGGGGTGAACGACGCTACCGCTGGCGCGGGCGCGGCGGTCTCTGGCGCATCTGGCTCGACGAGAACAATCAGCCGCGCTTCGACTTGGCAATGAAGGATAAAGATGGCATCCATAGCCAAGAGTTTCCCAGCGTGCCCCGCGAAAAACTGACCGATGCCTGGCTGAATCTCATCCGCATCCCACGGCCTCGCACTGGTATCGAGGTGGTGGGGCGCGAGATCGGCGAGGATGGCGAGCCGCGCTTCACCTTCCGCAATTTGCGCACAGGTGAGGTGAGCAACGCACCCTGGCGTTTGCAGGATATCGAGGAGGGCACGGTACGCCAGTACGCCGCCCGCATGGCGCTGAACGACTTGCCGATCGAGGAAGATAAGGTGCGCTGGTGGGGCAATATCGGCTATATGCGCCCCATGCGCAGCCAGGTCGATCTCGTGTACCGCGACGAGGACGGTGTGGATCACATCTACTACGCCGCTCGCCGCGATGAGCTCGCCGCCGAATGGCGCGATCTGCTCGCTGAGTACGACGAGCTCTAATCAATCTACCCAATAGGCAAGCAGCTCGTACAGGAGCCCCGCTCGAACATGTACGGTTGTCGGTTTTGCGCGCACCCCGCGTGAGACCGACAACCAACGCATCCGCCCTGCCTGTGAACACATCAAACAGCCGGAATCTGAGCCATACCACTGATTGTTTGCGTTGCAGTATGTGCAGCGCGCTCGCCTATACCACAAAATCCGCCTTATTCGTAGGTCCTATGCGCCCTGCGACGACCTGAACCGTATCGGCCCGACGAAAGACAAAGCGAGGTTGCTATGTCCCATTTGATGCTGATCAACGGCCAACGCGTCCCTAGTGTGAGTGGCGAGACGTTCGCCGTTCACAACCCCGCCACCGAAGAAGTGCTCGCTCAGGTGCCGCTCGGCACCGCCGAAGATGCTCGCGCCGCCATTCACGCCGCCAATCAAGCCTTCCCAAGCTGGCGCAAAGTCACCGCCCACGATCGCGCCCACTTCCTCCACGAAATCGCCCGCCGCATCCGCGAACGCACCGAGGAGTTGGCGACTCTGTTGACCCAAGAGGGTGGCAAACCGCTTACCGAGAACCGCGACGAGATGGGGTGGAGCGCCGCTTGTTTTGATTATTACGCCGAGTTGCAGCGCAACACCCGTGGTCGCGTCATCCCCTCGGTTGAGTCATCGCAATTGGCGATGGTGCTGAAGGAGCCGTATGGCGTGGTGGCTGCGATTGTGCCGTGGAACTATCCGATTCTGCTGATGGCTTGGAAGGTGGCTCCGGCGCTGGCGGCTGGCAACACGGTCATCATCAAGCCCAGCGAGATGACGCCGCTCACCACGCTGTTGTTCGCCGAGATCTTCGATGAACTGCCGCCGGGCGTCGTCAACATCATCACGGGCTATGGCCCAACCGTCGGGCGTGAGTTGGTAGTCAGCCCGCACACCCACGTGATCGCCTTCACCGGCTCGTTCGAGACGGGGCGCGAGATCGCCCGCCTGGCCGCCGAGCGCGTGAAGAAGACGCACCTGGAATTGGGTGGCAAGGATGCCTTTATTGTGGCCGAGGATGCCGATCTCGATGTGGCGGTGCCCGGTGTGGCTTGGGCAGCATTGCTGAACGCGGGGCAGGTCTGCACCTCCACCGAGCGGGTGTATGTGCACCAGAGCATCGCGCGCACCTTCACGGATCGGCTCGTCGATTACGTGCGCACCTTGCAGCTTGGCCCTGGCTTGGACCCCAACACCGATATTGGGCCGCTGGTGGGCGCTCGGTATCGCGCCAAGGTCGAGGAGCACGTCGAGTCGGCCCGTGCGCAGGGTGCCCGCGTGCTCACGGGTGGCCGCCGTCCGCCGCAGTTCGAGCGAGGCTACTTCTACGAGCCAACCGTGCTGACCGAGCTCGATCACTCGTTCCGCATCGTGCGCGAGGAGACCTTCGGCCCGGTGATCCCCGTGATGACCTACAACACCTTCGATGAAGCGATCGCACTGGCGAACGACAGCGATTATGGCTTGGGCGCGAATCTGTACACCAACGACCCACGCAAGGTGAAGCAGTACTACGAGGAGGTCAAGGCGGGCACCTGCTGGGTGAACGACCCGCTCACCGACAACGATGCTGGCCCGTTCGGCGGCATGAAGTTCAGCGGTGGCGCACGTGAACTCGGCGAGGAAGGGCTAGAAGCCTTCCTCGAAACCAAGCATGTCCACTGGGACTTCGTGCAGGAACGCAAGAGTTGGTGGTTCCAACGGTAAGGGTCGGTTTGCAACGAGGAACAAACGCGGAAGCCCACTACAACGGGCTTCCGCGTTCTTATTGGGCTATGTTGTGGAGGTCAGGTTGTAGGCCGATGGAGCTGGTTCGCGCAGAATTTGGGCCTGGTAGATCGTTGCGATCACCTGAATGATGCCCATAACCACGAACAGCAGCGTGAACGAGCCGAGATGGACGATGTAGCCACCCAGCATAATCGCTAGGCCGGTGATCAGGTAGGTTTGGCCGTGCGCCGCGCCCCACAGGTGCCCAGCGCGGTGCGGTGGCGTGTAGGCCGCGTACAGCACGTTCCAGGTCGGGTTGGCCAATGCGCTGGCGATGCCCAACGCCGCCTGCACGAGCAGCAGGTGCATGGGCGTTTGTACCAGCAGATAGGCGAATGTGCACAGCGCATTGAGCGCGTAGCCCGCCACCATCAGTTGACCCGGCGGAATCCAGCGATCCGAGATGGCGCCGATGCCCACCGTGCAGATACCGCTGATGAACAGGTAGATCGCCCAGGCCCACGTCAGATCCAGCACGTTCCCGCCGATGCGCTCGGAATAGATGCCGATCAATGGGCCGAACATTCCTTCGCCGATATACCACAAATTGGAGCCGATCAGCAGAATGCGGATCGGTCGGTGATCAAATGCTAATAACTTGCGCCATGGCATACTCAACTCCTTGTTCGTTCGTATAGCAGCATGTGGTAGTTGCTTCATAGATGCGCTTGGCGAAAAACAAACCGATGAAGCGAACGAACACACGATTAACGAATGTGTTTATTCTTGTACTTACTATGCTTATGAATAGATCGAATGGTGCGCGGTAAAGATATGATGTTGTTTGAGAGTAAGGCTCTATTTGTGAGCTAACAATATGATGTTTGAGTGCATATGCTTCTCAAAACGATTGTAAGCTCCGCCAAGCGCATTTTCGTATCTTTACGCGCCCCAAAATAGGCATTACAACGCCTGTAATGCCTATTCTCATCTCACTTCCATGCCCAACCGAGCGTGTATCCTCTCATACGTGTCGTTTGTGTTTTGCTGTGCGCCTTGGCGCAGCGGCATACACTTGCGCTGATGCACCCATCACACGCATTGGGCTGTTCGCTCTGGCCCAATTTCAAACGGCCCTCAAAACAAGAACTGTCTGGAATGTTGGGATCTTCTTGGCTTGTGTTTGGGCGATGTTAGTGAGGTGGATGAACCACTGGCCCCAAAGCGCAGGCTATCGCAATCATCGCACCTTTGAGATCGGGGATCGGTGCGCCGATAACGTGGCGATAAACCTTCCGCTTGCTGGAGGTGGCGAGATTGCGAGAGCGCTTGGCGCTATTGCTGCGGGTGCAGGCCAACAGTGGAAGTATCAGGGTCGCGTCGATCTTCAGCAGCAGCAAGACCACCAGCAGGCGCTTACTGGCTGTGGTGCAGTGTGTCGGGAAGAGGGTACCAATGTTGTTGCTGATGCTTGACAAGGGGCCTATCTCGCTTCGTGATGAACAACAGAGCACGGTTTCCTGATCCATTCGACTGCATAATGACGCGATATAGGATATGATACGGGGTGAGGATGTGGTTTGTCAAATTTTTTGGCTAAAAAACGATATATCTGCAGAACAATGCGCTACAGGTCTTCAAACTGATCCCAACGCTGCTAAAAAAATACGAAGTGGATGCGCTGTACGTAGCAGGGCATCCACTTCACAAGCAAAAGGAGGTTATGTTACTGCTGCAAATTAAAACAGCATGCTCATCATTGTTAACCAGTTGAACGTGAGGCATCCATCCTCCTAGCGTGCTTTTGGATGGTATGCCTAAAACAGTTGAGGAGAGATCTAGGAGACCATGGTGGTTGGCACTGAGCGTGCTAAAATCTGTTCCACACGGCTCAGCAGATCATCGAGATCAAAGGGTTTTTCGAGATACGATGTGACACCTAACTCCTGAGCGGTGACTGCCATTTCGCGGCGTGCCGAAAGCAGGAGAACCGGGATAGAGCGCGTTTTTGGTGAAGCGCGTAACTCGTTGATAACTTGCCAGCCGTTCATTTCGGGCATCATCAGGTCCAATAAAATAAGGCGAGGCTCTTCCTGTTGTGCCCGCGTAATAGCTGCCCGCCCATTGTTCGCTGTGATGACGTGGTAGTTTTCTTCCTGTAAAATCTGGGAGATCATATCAAGGATTGCCGTATCATCATCAACAACGAGAATAGTTTGAGATGTCATTGTTGCTCCTGCTGCATTGCGAATCGCCAGTCTAAACTGGTGCTACGTCACAGCGTGGTCGGATAAGCCATGCTTGGGTTCAATATGAATGAGCAATTTTTAGACCAAGATGACCCGATGAATATACATTCGTGGGGAAACATGGTATTTTTTTGTTTGGATAAATATATATCATATACCCGCCTAATGGTCAATGCGATAAAGGATAAAAAGTTCATCATAAAATGTTCTTTTTTTAATTAGCATGATTTGAATCGATTCTTGATCCTTACAACAATACTATGAGACAACTAAAACGATATCGTTCGATAGGCCGAATCTTCGGAGCATGTATCTATACGGTTGCATTAGTATTGTTGCTTTGGCAATCGCTACGTTGGGCATGGCGGCCCGATGCCAATGATCTGCTACGATCGTTCGATCAACAATTTGTCGCTCAGCACTACTACGAAGCCCTCCGATCAGCGGAGAAACTCGTTCAGCGTAGTCCAGAGTCGGCGGCGGCTTGGACGCGGATGGGCATGATCCGCACCTTGCGCGCCGAGGCGAACGAGGCGAGCATCGCGCTCAGCAATGCGATTCGGTTGGGCGTGTACGGCCACGAGTACGATCTTGTGCGGCTCTACCAAGGGCGCGTCTCGCTGTTGATGGGCTACCACGATGAGGCGGCGCTGTTCTGGGCGCAGATCGCCCCAACCTCGCCTGTGTACGGCATGCGGCGCATATTGGACGCCGAACTCTTCCTCGTTCTGCAGGATTACGCTAGCGCCGAAGCGGCCTACCGAACCGCGCTCCAGGCCGAACTGCCCGTCGCCTGGCGACGTCAAGCCCTCACGCGTTTGGCGGCCCTGCGCGCTTCCAGCGATCCGCCCGGCGCGATGGCCGAGATCGCGCAGATCGCCCAGGTCAGCGCGCCCCGCAACCTGCCCAGCACCGTCAACTTCCTGGCGCCGCTGATGCCCCGCGCTTACCCCGACGCTCAGCAGATCTCGGTCGCCCTAGAGAGCGAACAGGACCAACGAGCTCTGCTGCTTGGGCAAATGTACCTCGATGCTGGTTGGTACGCGCTCGCCGAGGCGCAGTTCACCGCCGTGGCGCCCGCTAGCCCCAACGCACTGGCAGCAACCACCTATGCCGCCTACACGGCTTGGCGGTCGGGTGCGCGCGCCGAGGGCCAGCAAAAACTCGAACAGATCGTCGATGAGCATCCCGACGAGCCGCGCGCCCGCGCTCTGCTGGCATTGATCTACCTCTCGGAAGAGGATTCCAGCAGTTCGCAGGTGCAACTGGATTTGGTGCGCGCGATGGCTCCCCGCTCGCCCGACACGTATCTGGCCTGGGCGCAGTGGTACGCCGCCCACCACGACTATGTGGCCGCCGAGGCGGAGTATCAGCGCGCCCGTCTCCAAGCGCTCCCAGAGGATCGTGGCCGCTACGCGCTCGCTCAGACCCGCTTCTATCTGCAGACGGGCTTGCGCCTCTGTGAGTCAGCGCCGCCCATCGCGCTGGAGGCCGTGATGCTTGCGCCGCAGCAGGTCGATGCCTGGGTGACGCTGGCGCAGACCCGCCTGGCCTGCAGTGATCTTGAGGGTGCCGTCTCCGCAGCGCAGAGAGCGCTTGAGCTTGCGCCGACCAACGCGGAGGCCACTTACTACCTTGGGCAATCGCTGGCCCTGCTGGGGCGGCGCTCCGAGGCGCGCTCGGCTTTGATCAAGGTGGTCGATCTGGCGCCCGCCTCGCCCTGGCGCGCCCGCGCCGAAACGCAACTTGCCCGCCTTGGCGGCTAGCCTCGTGACACGGTGACTGGGTGACGGGTCAGACAAGGTGACAAGGTGACAAGGTGACCGGGTAACGGGCCGGACAAGGTGAAAAGGTGATTTGGTAACCCAATAAAAAAAGATCTGTGAAATCTGTGGATACCTAATAGACAACCGCCCCGCTCAATTGGAGGATCGACATATGTTCTTTACGCTGGAAAAGCTTACAGCACGGATTCCACAAATTATCGCCGCTGCCACCCGCGCAGCGATCCCGATTCCTGTACAGACCCACGTTGCGCCCGGCAGCGCCAACGAGGCGGCGATGAGCCCGCCGCCTGCCGCCGATTCGCCCGGTTGGCAGCCACTGGCCCTGCGCGAGCCGTGGGGGCGCTTCCCGGGCAGCACGCCCGGCGCGCTCGTCGAGATGATCGACTGGGGCATCCCGGCCAACGGCGGCAGCACGCACTGGCTCCAAGCGCGCTTCCGCGTGCCCGAGGAGTGGCGCGGCCAACCCGTGCTGCTGGGTATGGAGTGGCAGGGCGTTGGGCAATCGAGCCTCGAAGCGATCGCCTACCTGAACGGCGAGGTGCTGGCGGGCATCGACGACTTCCACCGCACCGTGCTGTTGCCGCAGAGCGCGCACGATGGTGAACAGCACCTGCTGCTGCGCTGCTACGTGCCATTCGAGCAGCCGTTTGGCGGCCTCGAACTGCGCCTGCGCGACGAAACGATCTTCCAATTGGGCCACGCCATGCGCACCGTCTGCGAGGTCATCGCAACCTATCGCGACAGCGACGCGGCCCGTCACTCGCTGCTCGACGCGGTGAACGCCGCCTACAACACGCTCGACCTGCGCGAGGGTTGGCAGAGCGCGCGGTTCGCCGAATCGGCCCGCGTGGCCCTGCAGGAGTTCCGCGAACGCTTGGAGCAGATGGCCGCGAGCACCGACAGCGGCGCGGGTGTGCCGCGACCCACGCTGATCGGCACTGGACACGCGCACCTCGATACCGCCTGGCTCTGGCCGCTGTGGCGCACCCGCCAAAAGGTCGCCCATACCGTCGCCACCGCCCTGCAACTAATGGAGCGCTACCCCGAATATCGCTTCAGCATGTCGCAGCCGCACGTCTATAACTACCTCAAACACGATGATCCGACCCTATACGAGCGGATGAAACAACGCATCCTCGAAGGGCGCTTCGAGCCGGTCGGTATGATGTGGATCGAGGCCGACTGCAACCTGAGCAGCGGCGAATCGCTCGCGCGGCAACTGCTGCACGGCGCGCGCTTCTTCCGCGAAGAGTTCGGCGATGCCAGTGGCGCTGCTGCCCCGCACGTCGTCTGGCTGCCCGATGTGTTCGGCTACAGCGCGGCGCTGCCCCAACTGATGCGCTTGGCGGGCCTCGACAGCTTCATGACCACCAAGATCAGTTGGAATCAGTTCAACCGCATGCCCTACGACACCTTCCGCTGGCGCGGCATTGACGGCACCGACGTGCTCGCGCATTTCGTCACCGTCACCGACATGCCGATGACGCACTGGGCCAACCCGCAGTTCTACACCTACAACGCCCATATGACTGGCGGCGAAGTGTACGGCACCTGGAACCACTACCGCCAGAAGGCCATCAACCACGAGTTGCTGTACATCTATGGCTGGGGCGACGGTGGCGGCGGCCCAACCGAGGAGATGCTCGAATCGGCCCAAACGCTGCGCAACCTACCGAACTTCCCGCAGGTGCAACTGGGCCGTGTCGATGACTACTTCAAGCGCTTGTACGAACGGGTGTGGAATAACCCCCGCCTGCCGATTTGGTCGGGCGAACTCTACCTCGAATACCATCGCGGCACCTACACCAGCCAAGCCCGCACCAAACAGGCCAACCGCCTCGCCGAACTGACCTATCGCACAGCGGAATGGCTGAACGCCTGGGCCACCACGCAGGGCGCGCCGAACCAGCAGGACACGCTCGATCAAGGCTGGCAACTGATCATGCTCAACCAATTCCACGACATCCTGCCCGGCAGCAGCGTGCCGCTTGTCTACGCCGAAAGTAACGAGCAATACGCCCACGTCCAACAACTCGCCCGCGAGGTGAGCCAGAACGCGCTCGGCAGCCTGCTCGGCGGCGCGACCGCCACCGAAACCGTGGTGCTGAACAGCCTGCCGTGGCCTCGCGAGGAACTGGTGCAACTCCCGCTCACCGACGACGCGCCCGCGCCCGATCTGGGTGAGAGACCCAGCCAACCCATCGAAACGCTCTCCGGCGAACGGGCCATCCTGCTCGATGCCGCTGTGCCCTCCTATGGATACGCCACGCTGAGCCAGAGCCGCCCCAGCAGCGCGCCGCGCCCCGTGCGCGCCGATGGTCGCACCGCGCTGGAGAACGACGAACTGCGCATCGAGTTCGACGACAACGGCGAGATCGCCGCGCTCCACGACCTACGCAACCGACGCCAAGTGCTCGCAGCGGGCAGCAGCGCCAACCAACTCGTGCTCTACGAGGATCGCCCGCTGAACTGGGAAGCCTGGGACATCGACGCCTTCTACGAGGAAAAGCCCTACCCCGTGCACGACATCGTCGATTGGCGCATCGTCGAACAAGGCCCGTTGCGCGCCGCCATCGAGATCGTGCGCCGCACAGGCCGCAGCACCATCCGCCAGCGCATCAGCCTGGCGCACAACAGCCGCCGCATCGACTTCGAAACCGAGGTCGATTGGCACGAGCGTCAATCGCTGCTGCGGGCGCTCTTCCCGCTCAACATCAACGCCATCCGCGCCACCTGCGAGATCCAATTCGGTGCGGTGGAGCGGCCCACACACCGCAACACCAGTTGGGACTGGGCGCGCTTCGAGGTCTGCGCGCATCGCTGGGTCGATCTGAGCGAGGGCGATTACGGCGTCGCGCTGCTCAACAACGGCAAATACGGCCACAGCCTACATCACAACACGCTGGGTCTCTCGCTGCTGAAGGGCAGCATCCACCCGGACGCCAACGCCGATCTGGGGCTGCACCGCTTCACCTACAGCCTGCTGCCGCACGCGGGAGACTGGCGCACAGGCGAAGTCGTGCGGCGGGCCTACGAACTGAACGCGCCGCTGTTTGTCAGCGCCAACCAGCGGCCCGCTCGCGCTCAAGCCTCGTTCCTCAGCACCGATTGCCCGCACATCGTCGTCGAAACCGTCAAAATGGCCCAGGACGGCGACGGCCTGATCGTGCGGCTCTACGAGGCCCACAACCAGCGCGGCACCGCCAGCATCACCTTCGAACGACCGATCGCCAGCGCAGCCGTCACCGACCTGCACGAACGCGAGATCGGCGCGCTCGCCGTGGAGGGCAACACGCTCAGCTTCGACGTGCGACCGTTCGAGATCAAAACCTTGCGGGTGCGGTTGGCATAACGGAGGCCGCAGGGAGCGCGCATCGCAGCACTGTGGTGCGCGCTACCCCTGTTCGGGCGCATCGGCCCGCACAAGCGCGGCCCAATCGGGCGTGGGGGCAAACAACTTCAGGGGATAATTCGAGCGAGGGTGCGGCAACTCCAGCCGCTCGGCGTGCAGCAAATGGAACGGCAACTCCTGGCCATGCCACACCGTCGGCCCGCCGTAGCGCGCATCGCCCAGCAGCGGGTGGCCGATATGCGCCATATGCAAGCGGATCTGATGCGTGCGACCCGTGATCGGGAACGCCCGCACCAACGCCGAATCGCCCAGCCGCCGCTCCACCTCGAAGCGCGTGTGCATCGACTTAATCACCGAGCCGTACAACAACATCTGGCCGATATACTCAGCATCGTACACGCGGAACAGCCCGTGCGCGCTGCGCCCGTGTCCCGTCAGCACCTCGAACTCATCCTCGGCTGGCTCGCCCACCACCAAGCACACATACTGCTTGTGGATCAGGTTGCGCAAAAACATCCGCTGGATCGCCGGGTTCATCTCGGGATTCTTCGAGACCAGCAGCACCCCGCTCGTATCGCGGTCGAGCCGATGCGCAAGGTGCAGCTTGCGGAACTCGCCATCGCGCTCGGCCACAAAGCGCGTCAGCGCCGCGTGCAAATTCCCCTCGGCATCCCACGGCGTCGAATCGACGTAGACGCCGGGCGGCTTATTGATCGCCATCACATCGCGATCCTCGAACAGGATCATCGATTCATCCACGTGCACATCGGGGTACAGGTTCGACAACGGGCGCTGGATCTTCAACTCCATGCCCGCCTCAGCCAGCGCCGCGCCCTCCTGGGTGCGCACGCCGTTCACCCATAACCCCCCGCGACTGATCAACTTTTCGGCCTCGGCGGCATCGCCAAGCGCCTCAGCGACCAGTTCGTGCAGCGGACGGCCCGCCTGTTCAGCCGCAACCGTCACCTGAATCGTCTTTGGTGTCTCACTCATACAACGAAGCGAGCGGGCACAATCACCCGCTCGATCCTTTCAACTACCTCACCTCACTGCCAAGCAGCAGATATGGGTGAAAAAGATGCAACCGCGATCCGCTCGCCCGTCGCTGCGGGACAACAACGTCGTGCACAACGTGTGCGCGCTCGGACAGCTGTGGCGCTTCGCGCCAAAACGCGCGCACGCCAGAGCCGCAGCCGCACAGCGCCAGCGCATCGCAGCGCAACGTGGAGCTATGCCCGCTCGATGTACTGCTTGCGATAATACTCCTGATACTCAGCATCCTTGATCGCACGCCACCAATCCTGGCGCTCCGTGTACCACTTCACCGTCTCGGCGAAGCCCTCCTCGAAGCTCACCAGCGGCTTCCAGCCCAACTGCTCCAACTTCTCGGTCGCCAGCGCGTAGCGCACATCGTGGGCAGCGCGGTCCTTCACCGACTGGATCAGCGACTTCGGCTTGCCGAGCGCCTCCACAATCATCTGCGCCACCTCGATATTCGTGCGCTCGCAGTTAGCGGCCACATTGTACGCCTCGCCAAGCTTGCCGTGGTGCAGCACCACATCCACCGCCCGCGCGTGGTCGGTCACATACAAGCGATCGCGCGACTGGCGGCCATCGCCGTACAGCGGCAGCGGAATATCATCGAGCGCGTTCGTGATAAACAGCGGGATGGCCTTCTCGGGGTGCTGGTACGGGCCATACGTGTTCACGCCGCGCGTGATCGTGATCGGTAGGCCGTACGTGATGAAGTACGAGAGCACCAACAGCTCGCCACCCGCCTTGCTGGAGGCGTAGGGGCTGGTGGGGCGGAACGGATCGGTCTCGGAGAACGTGCCCACCGGGATCGGCCCGTACACCTCATCGGTCGAGATATGGTGCAGGCGCTCCAGCTTCAACTCCTTGGCAGCCTCGCAGAGCACATACGCCCCGTACACGTCGGTCTTCACAAACGCATCGGGGTCGAGGATCGAGCGATCCACGTGACTCTCGGCGGCGAAATTCACGATCGTATCGATATCGTACTTCTTGATCACCTCGCGCACCCGCTGCGGATCGCAGATATCGCCCTGCTCGAAGGCGAAACGCGGGTTATTCACATCGCGGTCGAGGTTCTCGAGCCGTCCAGCGTATGTCAACTTATCGTAAACCACCACCCGATACTCCGGGTAGCTCTCCAACATATGATGTACAAAGTTGCTGCCGATAAACCCGGCACCACCAGTAACCAACAGATGACGCATTTCAAACACCTCTCTTATAGCGCGTTGTTCTCTGCGGAGTGTAGCATATGCGCGTGACGTGTCAATTAAGTGCCGATGATAGTTTGCTCATCTGCGAAACAACAGGGCCAACCCCCGAGGGTTGACCCTGTACGCGCATATCGAGCCGCAAAACACACTAGGAACCACCAATCTCCCGCTCCTTTTCGATCGTACCCCGCCAACCGCCCGTCTCGTGACCCTGAGCCTCGATATAATCGCGGAAACGGGCCAAATCCTCCGAGATACGGATCGACACAAGGCCGATCATATCGCCCATCGTCTCGATAAAGCCATCGGGATGATACTCGAGTTGCAGCGTGAGACGGGTCGTCACCGAATCGAGCGCCTCGAAGGTCACACGGCCATCGTTCTGCGCGCCCGATGTGCTGCGCCATGCGATCACCTTATCGGGCTGCTGCTCGGTGATCACCGCCGTCCATGTCTTTTCCTTCCCATCGATGTTGGCCCGCCAAAACAGTTCAGTATTACTCAGTTGACGGACCTCTTTGATGCCTTCCATAAACCTTGGGAACTCTTCGAACTGCGTCCACTGATTGTAGACGGTACTGATCGGAGCGAAGACTTCGATCGTTTTTGTTGTTCTGATCATTGCGCATCTCCTTGCTGCCAACCGTAAAGCTGCATAGATCTGCTACACGACGCCTTCTCGGGTAGCACCACCAAACAAGTCGAGCGCTTCAGATCAAGGTTATGGCTCTCTTGAAGTTTTCGCTTTGGGCGGAGCGGAAGCAACGAGTGTATGTCGTTTTTCTGCTCAGGGAGCGGAAAAACGACATACACAGGAAGAGAAACGGCCTTGCTGCAGCGGGTGAAACGGTAGTGTGCGATAGCCAACTTCTCAGTTGTGCTACTCCTCATGCAAGTAGCCGCAATATGTATGCCAATAGCGTTTAGTTCGGTGAGCGCCCAAGCAGCGGCAAGAACGTCTGTCTACTCACTAGGCTTGTATCCACTTGGAAACTCAGGCGCTGACGGGTGCCAACGTTGCCGGCTTTATCGACCGCCTCGTAGTACACCGTGTAGCTGCCATTCTGCAGCGCGCCCAAGTTGAGCAGCGCGCAATCGCGGCCCATACACGGCTGATTCGTCAGCCAATCTGTGCCGTTCCAACTGAAGCGAATGTAATCGACGCCGCTGCCGCCCGTATCATCGGCGGCGATCAGCAGGCGCGGGTGGCTGATAAACGTCGAGCCGAGTTGGGGCGCGCCACCTCCTAATCGATCGGTCAGCATGCGCAGGCTTGTTTCGCCAGGCATCTGCACGCCATAACCAGCCGCAGCCCAGCCTGTCCGCTCGAAGTACTTGAACGCCAGCGTGTGGAACCCGGCACTCAGCGTGATTTTGCCCGTGACCGCGCCGACCATGTAGTCCGTATCGGTGGCCTCGTTCGGGTCGATCACGCCGTGCAGGCCGCTGTTATCGACCACCAACTGCCCATCGACCCACAACCATGCGCCATCGTCGCTGTTGATGCCGAAGATGTACTCACCCGTCACGGGAGCCTCGAAACTGCGCACCTGCTCGATGATAAAGTTATCCTCTAGTCCGGGCAGCGGCCCGCCGTTCTCCCAGTTGAAGAAGCCGCCGTTCCACACGAACGTACCCACCTCCTCGCCCCGCGTGATCGACGACGGGTTGTGGGTGCGCGCCAAGAAGTTATCGGGCACGTTGCCCATGCGATACACACGCGCCAAATTGTTCGTCTGCGCATCGTAGGTCGAGAGTTCGGGCTTGAACTGCTCCTTGGTCACGGTGATGGTGGCCTGCTTAAAGCCGTTCGTCTCGTCGTAGAAGTAGCGAACGTACTCCTGCAGCACGTTGGCCCGCAGCGTGTAGGTGCCTGGCTCGCGGAAGCGCACGTAGGCGATGATGTCGCGCTCGGCGCCGGGCGCTAAGTCGCCGTTCAGGCCCCAGCGCCAGGGATACTTGCCGAAATCGACCGCGCAGCCAACGATCGCGCTGGTGTTGGTGGGGCCGAGCACCACGCGGAAGCGGTTGCCCTCCTTGGGGAAGGACGGGTAATCGCCCTGGGTGTTGCCGCCGAAGCACTCGCCCTGGTCGTACACGTACGCATCGTCGGGGCGACCACCCTGCCCATCGTTGAAGGCGCTGCCATCGGCGGTGCGGCTGGCCTGCGGCCCCTGCGTATAGATCGTGGTGCTGCCGGTGTTGCGCACGCGGAACGTCACCTTCAGCAGCTCGCCGCTCACCAACGTGGTGCGGTCGAAGGTCACATTGCGCAGTTCGATCTTCTCGCTGGCCGTCTCGGGCACGAGCTTGACCGCGTCGAAGAAGATCACCTTCTGCTGCGAGAACGGCTCGCCCGTCAGATCGCTCAAGCGCACAAAGCCATTGGTGCCCTTGTTGAAGGTGTACAGCCCCAGATCGACCCAGGGCGTGGCGATATCGTGATCGACCACGACTGTGCTACTGCCGCTCGCATGGTTGATCGTGTAGGAAGCTTTACTACTTGCGTATGGCGATGTTGGCTTGATTCCGCATCCCTGTGGGATATACGCGTACACTCGGTACGTGCCGGTCGTTGGGATGTTGGGCCGCCACGTCGCCCAATTGCTGCTCGCGGGGTTGCCATCGGTGGCGTAGGTGTAGTAGGTGTGGCCACCGTAACCGCAGCTCTGTTCGTGCCAGTTCGCGTTGCTCTTGAAGAAGCCCGGCGCGCTCGATGATTGCGCATGCTCTAGGTTGTCGATCAACAGATCGCCGTTGTCGCCCGGGAGCGCGCCACCCATTCGCTCGGCCACGCGGCTGCGGATGCTGGGCAGCAGCGCCATGATCGCGTCGCCGGGACATGTCGTATGGCCGGGTGTCACTTGGCGGTGCCCCGCGATGTTCGGCACGAAGCCGCCCGCGTTAAACGGTTTACAGTACGATGAGCGCGCACAGCCGTAGTAATACGAATTTCCGAGCGGATCGATCCCTTTTTGTGAAGCCTTCCAGGCCAAGATATTCACTAAGGCGTTTTGTGCGGCGGCGCTTGGCGCGACAGATGCGTATGTGCCGATCAGCGAGACACCCATCGAGCCGTAGTTGGCTGTGTCGTGGAAGCCCACCGCATCATCGCCACCAGCGCGTCCTTCGTAGATCACGCCATCCGGGTCGATCAGGTAGTTGTAGCCGATGTCGCCCCAGCCGCGCGTGATGGTGTGGAATGACCAGATCGCCCGCACACGGGCTGCCCAGCCACCAGCGGGCCGCTCGTTTGAATCGGCGGTGTGGTGCACCACCAGATGCGTCACGTTGTAGCGCGCCACGCTGGCACGGCTGCCCTGGCCATCCGGCGAGCCCCAAGCCGTGCGCGAAACCACCGCAGGCTTGCCCACCGCTGAGGGCGAGACCTGTGAGGTTGTGGCCTGTGGCGCTTGGCGGGGCGCAAACGACGAGGTATCCACAGTATTGACATCTATGCGCCGTAGTTCGGGCAACGAGCCATCGTGTGCTGGCGTGGTGCGCACCTGCACCTGCCAGAAACGCATCGCAGCCCCAACACTCATTATCTCACTCCACCACACATCGGGGCCGTCCGATGGCATCCACAAATCGTCGCTTTCAGGAACTACGCGCCAATCGCTCCACTGCTTGCCATCCGTTGAAACGCGCAAGGTGAGCGTCATTGTTGCTCCATCGGGCACGCTCGCTTCGCGTCGTAGGAGCATAAAGTCGAAGGGACGGGCCGCCTGCGTCGGTGGCGAAAGATAATCGCCGATCGCGGCTAAGCCCACTTCTCCACCAAACCGCAATACGGCTTGATCCGGTCGGCCATCGCCGGGAGGTGTCTGTGCCGATGCTATGGGCACCGCTTGCACAAACAACAACACGAACAGCAGAATGGCGAAACAAGATCTTCGTTGCATAACTAGTGCCTCTTTGTGAGGTGGAATGAGGGGAAAACGCTAGCACGATTACTAGAACGCAGGAATATTTTACTGCTACGGTTTGCGGTACGCAGCATGTTAGTATTACGGTTTGGTTACTAATGGTTTGGAAGCAAAAGATGATGAGGGGGTGATTGGCGGCCAATCTGTGGTTGCAACCGCCAATCTACGGCTTATTGTTGGGCGAGCAGTGTCCCTGCGTACCAACCGGAGGTGATCGCTAACCCGCTGTAGCAGCGGGCGCGGATCGGGTCAAAATTGGCGATCGTCGAGCCTGCCACCGCCACATTGTGGTAGATCGGCTGATCGTTGGCGTCCAACGGGCGCAACTGCGCATCCGTCGCCACGGCGACCTGGAAGATCGGATGGCCGCCCTCGGCGAAATAGCGCCCGTGGAACCAGCCACCGCGCGAATCGGGGGCGCGCAGCGGCAGGTCGAGCGCTGTCTCCCACACGGCTCCAGTGTGGTCGGTGCGGATACCGCCACCCGCGACGCCGCCGGTTGCCAGCAAGAACGCGTTAGCGCGATGTTCCTGTTCGCGGGCGGCTGCTGCGGTGAACACAGCGCGAAGTTGCTTCCCTTCGCTCTCGCCGCGCAGCACCTCCGCCCCGATCTGCAACCTCCCACCCGCCTGCTGGATGGCCCGCCGAAAGATTCGGTACAATCGGATGCCCGGCACCGAGGGCGGCAGCGTGGGGATCTCGAACACCTGCGCCCCGCTCAGATGCTGCAACTCGCGCACCACGCCGACCGGGTCCTTCAAGCCCAAGACGGCGGGCAGGCCAATGCGGGTCGCCTCGCCTTTCATCAGGCGCAGTTGGCGGCCAATCTCTTCGCGGAAGGCGGCATCATCGAACAGTTGCGCAAAAACGCGGCTATCGAAAGAAAGTTTTCGTTTGATCGGCGGCAAGTGCAGGTACACACCGCGTGCCGGAATGCCCTGGGCCGAGAGGTTCGCGGCGACCAGTGGCGGGAAGAAATCGCCCAACTCGCGGAAGCCCGCGATCAGCGTGATGCGGCCATCGTCCTTGGCGTGGCTCATATCGCCGCCGATCATCGTGGTGGGCACCAGGGCGGCGGGGCGCAAGGCTCCCAACGCGGTGGGCAGCAGCAAGTTCCGCTCGATACTGCCGACGTACGGGTAGTGGGCGTCGGCCATCAACGCCCGAAAACGCTCGAGCGCGTTGCTGATCCCTTCCAACCCGATCTTGGCGAACGGATGCGAGGGTTGTTTGGCGATCAACTCGGCGATTTCGGCGCGTGGGCTTGCCGCAGCATGTTTGCCCCATATATCGATGGTGCCGCTCGTCCAATGTGTCGCGCCTAGCCCCTTTGCCAGTAGCAGCGGCGCTCGTCCGGCCTCAGCGAGCGTCAGCGCGCCCATCAACCCAGCCAAGCCCGCCCCGATCACAATTGTGTCGCGCATACTGCACCTATAACTGTTTTTGCCATTCGGCTAGCCCAACTCTTACGATGCGTGATACTCGGTTGCGATGGAGGGATGGTCGGTGACTAAGGAGTCAGCGGGTTGCTGTCCTTCATCGTGCGGCAGCAGATCGACACCGAGCGTATCGAGGAAGATCAGTTCATCGAGGCGCGTCTGTCGCAACTGGTCGCCCCAGGTGATCGCCGTCAAGCCCTTCCAGCGCTCCTGCAAGAAGTGTCGCAGCAGCGCGCCCGAGTTCGCCAGTGCTAGCACGTCACCCACCGCGCTATTGTTGGCCTGCGGAGGCGCAACCTCGTTCCACAGCGCCACAGCGCGATACGTGCAGAAGCCGCCCTGACACGGCCCCATGCCCAAGCGCGTCTCGCGGCGCAGGTCGTCGAGGTTGGCGGCGTGCCCCTCGGTGATCGCCGTCACAACCCGTTCCCGGGTCACCAGTTCGCACTCGCAGATCAGCTCGCCGTAGGTGTCGGCGGCCTCCACGCGGGCCAGCGGTTGGCCCATCCAGAAGTACGTTGGCGCACGGGGGTCGCGCTCCAAGCGTCGTGATGCCGAGTCACGGGCGCTGGCGATCTCTGGGAGCGGCTCCAAGTGTGTGCGGCAGGGTGCGCTGACACCAAGCTTAGCAGCGACCGCATCGGTGGCTTCCTCTGCCATGAGGCGGTAGGTCGTCCACTTGCCGCCCACGATGCTGATCAGCCCGGCCACACCATCGCGCTGCTCGTGGTCGAGCAGTTTGTAGGTGCGCGAAATATCGCGGTCGCTCGCGACATCGTGGTCTTTGTAGAGCGGTCGCACGCCTGCCCAAGCCCGCAGCACACGCGCCTTGCTGATGCCCGGCACCAGCCATTCGCCCTCCTCCAGCATCTGAGCCACTTCCTCCTGCGTGATGCCGTAGACATCCGGGTCGGGCACGTGGACATCGGTGGTGCCGATCACCGCCACCGTGCGGATCGGCACGATGATGTCGCCATCGGCGGGCATCTTGCAGCGGTTCACCACGGTATTCAGCACGCGATGATTCATCGCTATCATCGTGCCTTTGCCGGGCACCACCGTCACCTTCACATTCGCCAGTTCGGCGATCTTGCCCGCCCAGGCGCCAGCGGCGTTCACCACGTAGGCGGCGTGGATATGCACATCCTCGCCGGTGCGCAGATCCTCGCAGATCGCGCCTTGGACGCGCTGCTGCTCCACGATCAGCGACTTGACATAGTGGTAGGTGAAGACTTGGGCGCCCCGTTGGCGGGCATCTTCGGCGTGGCAGCGGGCCGCCAAGAACGAATCGGCGGCCGCATCGCACACCGTGAACACGCGGCTGATACGGGGGTTCAGCAGTGGCTCGCGGCGCAACGCCTCGCGCACGCTGATCTCATCGACGGGCACCTCGGTGGCGTGGCAGGCCGCTACGAAGCGCTCAGCGTAGGCTTCATCGTCGGCGGGCGTCACCACAAAGAAACCGCCAGTATCTTCGATGCAGCCCGGCATGATCTTGCGCAGAATTTCGTTCTCGCGGGCGCATTCCGTGGCCGATTGTGGGTCCTTCACCACGTAGCGCCCGCCGCTGTGCAGCAGGCCGTGGTAGCGGCCACTGGTGCCGTGTGTGAGATCGCCTTTTTCCACCAACACAGCCCGAATGCCGCGCATTGAGAGATCGCGAAGCACGCCTAGGCCGGTTGCACCGCCGCCGATCACCAGCACATCGGTTGTGATTTGTCGCATAACGAATCCTCAATTTCAGCTCACTCATCGAGCGGATCGAGGGTGGCGTTCCACAGCTTCATACGCTCGACATCGCCGCCTGAATCGGGGTGATACAGGCGCGCCATCGCCTTGCGAATCGCGTTCACTTCCTCGGGGGTGGGAGTTATATCGCCAAATGTGATGTTGGCGCGATGGCCTTCGGCACGCGCTTGCCACACATTGCGCTCACTTGTGAGCAATGTGTTTTGCCGTTTCGCCTCCACCAGATTCGCAACGGTGAGTTTGTAGGCCCGTGTAATCTCGGCGTGACGAGCTTGTTCTTTGCTGAGTTGCCGCCTGAGGCCGCGAATCGTCTTTTGGATCTCGCTTAGGTCTTGTTGTTCCCACAACGATTCTTCGTCAGAGAGTAGGGATTGTGAGCGGTTCGACCGAAAATCACTCATACTGTTCTCCCGAAACATGTGGGGAAGGCTCCAAAGCGCGATGGTAGTATACCGCTAATAAGGCTGCGCCGCCACTCTTTTGGGCTATGTTGCGGGTGCGAGTTCTGGCGATACTGGCTGTTGCTCGGCGGTAGCGGGTTCGGGTTCTGCGTGTTGAAGCGGTTGCGGTGCGTAAAGCTCGATATAGCCACAAGCAGTGCAGACCTGCGCCACAATCGGTTGAGGATCGGTGCTGAGCGTGCCCGCCAGCAAAACCTCGCCTGCCGCAGTTTGCAATGCGCTGGTGCGCGTCTCGTTATCGCATTTTGGGCAATTGATCATCGGTTTCCCCTCTTGTCAATGCGTATTGTCGAACATCGCCCTTTATTCTGCAAGAAACGCGCCAAGTTGCTCTCTCCTCAGGGCCTCGTCTACCAGTAGACGATGCTTCCTCATCATCAAAAGTTAAAACAAACATAAGACGATACGAATGATGAACGAAAGTGTTCTAGCCTGTTCTGTAGTACTACCGTAGTTTTTTATGGAGTCTATATGTTTGTTGAGAGTTCTGCTACAGTCTGTAAAAGAGTCATCGGGAGAGAAATAGAAAAGTAAAACATTTATCAAGAATGAAACGATGCCCATTTCCGATCTTGGATATCTGTAGTACGCATATTTTCCTATATCTGCATGTAAAAACATTGTAGATGTCGAAACCTGATATAATGCGTTCACCGCTTAAATATTTCAGTTAAGAGGCGCATCATGAGCATGCCACGTATTCTAATTGTAGAAGATGAAAATGATGTGCGCGATTTTTTGGTACGTGCGCTTCGTCGGATTATCCCTAAGGCCCGAGTAACCGCAGTTGAGAACGGCGCGTTGGCTTTGGAACGCTTTAAAGAGCAGCCCTACAATTTGATCCTCACCGATCAACGCATGCCAGTCATGCGTGGTATCGATATGCTGCGCACGCTCCGTAGTTGGGGCGAGGCTGTGCCGATAGTGTTCATCACTGCTGATGTGATCGCTGAAGAACAGGCTATGATGGCGGGTGCGAATGCTGTGTATTTCAAGCCTGTGAGTATGAGCCAGATCCGCGAGATTGTTCAGAATTGGCTGTGATCTCCGCATAAATTGCCTCGGCTATACCCATCACCGCGCTGCAAAATCCTCCTAATTCAAACCGATTGCCTCTGCAAAGGTGCGCTTCGTTAGCGAGGGTGCTTGCCTCTTTTTGCCTTAAACGGCGCGAGGAACTTCCCTTATCCGCGCAACGTCTTAGGTTGAGAATGCACAATCTCATGACGATACAGAGAGGCGATAATGCACACCCTATCGCGGCGCCATTTTTTAATCGGGGCGGGTCTGATGACGTTGAGCGGTATGCTTATGAATTGTGGTATTGGTCAGCGCTCCGTCGCACTCGCCGAAGCACGTTCCTCCTTAGCTCGCCAATCGGTCCCGCTGCCCGAGGGTAGCGATTTGGATAGTTTTATCATAGGTCGCACCTGGTTCGCCTTCGATTCCTTCCAACAGTTGCGGGGAAGTGGCAACCTGTTCTTCTCGCCCTACAGCATTATGCAGGCACTGTTGATGGTGATGGCGGGCGCGGAGGGCGAAACGCTCGCCGAGATCGCGCACGTGGTGCATGCCGATCGGATGCCCGATGCGATGCACGCCGCCGCCAACGCCCTCGATAAAACCTTGATGGATCGGGCCACGCAGAAAGATGGCTTTAAGCTCTCGCTCGTGAATACGATGTGGGGCCAGCACGATTTCACGTTCCAGCCGATGTTCCTCGATACCTTGGCGCAGCACTACGGCACGGGCATACGCCTGATCGATTTCTCCGGCGCGCCCGAAACCGCACGTCAGACGATCAATGCCGAGATCGCCAAGCAGACCAACGATCTGATTCGCGATCTGTTGCCACCGCCCAGCATCACCAGCGACACCCGTTTCGTGTTGACGAACGCGATCTACTTCAATGCTAAGTGGCTTGTGCCTTTCCCCAAGGAGCGAACCGAGGATGGCACGTTCACCACTGCCGATAACCGCAGCGTCACCGTGCCGATGATGAGACAAGTGACGCGCAGTTATCAATACGCGAAAGGCCCAGACTATCAGGCGATCGAGTTGCCGTATATTGGCGATATGTCGCTTGTGGCGATCATGCCAGACGCGGGCCAGCTCGATGCCTTCGAGGCTAGTTTGGATGGCGATCGCTTCCAGGAGATCGTCAGCCGCCTGGCTTGGCAGGAGGTGCGGTTGACGATGCCGAAGTTCACCTTCACCTCCGATTCCATTAGCTTAAAGGAGATGCTGAGCGCTCTCGGCATGCCCAGTGCTTTCCTGCCCACGGCGAACTTCAGCGCGATGACCTCCCAAGCGCGCCTGATGTTGGGCGATGTGTACCACAAGGCGATGGTGCGGCTCGATGAGGAGGGTACGGAGGCCGCTGCCGCCTCCGCCGCGATCGGGATGCCCACATCGGCCCCGATGGAGGAGCCGATCGAGTTGGTGTTGGATCGCCCGTTTGTGTTCGCGATTCGCGACAACGTGAGCGGCGAAGTGCTGTTCCTTGGCCGATTGGCTGATCCAATTTCTTAGGATCTGCCTTGGCTAGCGGGTAGGCGGGCGCGGTGGGCTTGGTGAGCTATTGCTTTACAAAAGCCCAGCGCTCGGGTACAATGACCCGCCAGCCAGGTATTTTATGAGGCAGATGAAGGACGCCCTAGGCAGCTTGTTTGCGCCTGGCATCGAGGTCGCTGTGAAGTTGATCGTTCAGATCCCGGTACTCAACGAGGCCGACACAATTGCCGCTGTGCTTGCAGATATTCCGCGCAGCATCCCCGGTATCGATTCTGTTGAGGTGCTTATCATCGATGATGGCTGCACCGACGATACGATCATGATCGCGCTCCAAAACGGTGCCGATCATGTCGTGCGGCACACCAGCCGTAAAGGCTTAGCAACAGCTTTCCAAACCGGCATTGATACAGCGCTCCGTTTAGGGGCCGATATTATTGTCAACACCGATGGTGATCATCAGTATCCCGGCAGCCAGATCGGGCCGCTGATCGCGCCGATCCTTGCGGGCCAGGCCGATTATGTGATCGGCGATCGCCAGATCGATAGCATCGCGCATTTCTCGCCGCTTAAGAAGCGCTTGCAGGCGTTTGGCAGCGGCGTGGTGCGTTGGGCCTCCGATACTCAAGTCTCCGATGCCGTGAGCGGCTTCCGCGCGCTCTCCCGTGAGGCGGCACTGCGAACATTTGTCACTAGTGAGTTCTCGTATACGGTCGAGAATCTCATTCAGGTTGGCAAGAAACGCTTGACAATCACCACGATCCCGATCCAGATTAATTACGTTCAGCGTCCCTCGAAACTGCATCGAGGCAATTTCGATTTTGTCAAACGACAAGCCGCGACGATTGTGCGCACCTACGCGACCTACGAGCCGCTCAAGACCTTCTCGTACTTGGCGTTGCCGTTCTTGCTTGTGGGCATCCTGCTCTTGGGGCGCGCGGTGTACGTCTACATCGCCCGCAACTTCGGCTTGGTGGCCAGCAACGATCAGGCATTGTTGGGTGGCGGCGTGGCGCTGATCATCGGCTTTTTGATCTTTATCTTTGGCATCGTGTCCGATCGTATCGGCGGCGTGCGGCGCGTCTCCGAAGAGGTGTTGTACCGCATTCGCGCTCACGAGGTGGCATCCGAGGAGTGGCGGCGCGCTATGACTGCTCGCGTCGAACGGCTCGAACAGGCGTTGCACGACAATAGCCTCGCCCTCGATCACGATGACCAAGCCCATCATCAACGTTAACGGTGCCTTGGCTACCCCGCGTTTTCCCCTTTGATCCGGGTGAATGCCTTTCCCTGATTGTACGTTTTAAGAGAGAACGATCGGCGGCTCTGCTGTCGATCGTTTTGGCGAAGGAGCCTCGGCAAGCGGTTCGAGCTCGTTTCAGCGCTCTTGAACCGCTTGTTGATGTTCATACCACATTTCGTACGTATACAAGCGGTACATCGGCTGAACAGCCTTCCGATCGCGTACAGGAGCGAGTAGCTTGCTGGTGCAGGCGAAATAGCTCTGCGTGGCTGTGACGTTCAAGGGACTTGGGATTCTGGTTGATCACCATCACGACAAGGAAAAAACAATGACGAAAGAACCATGGTCGTTAGTTGGCAAAACCGCTCTGGTGACTGGTGGCAACACTGGAATTGGGCGTGCGATTGCGCTGGAGTTGGCGCGTGCTGGCGCCGATGTGGCGATTACCACGTTTAGTAACAACACCACCGAGACCACCGACGAAATTCGGGCGATGGGCCGCAATACGGCGCAGTTCCAGTTGGATGCTACCAAGAGCGATCAGGTGAACGCAGTGATCCCGCAGGTGGCCGAGGCTTTGGGCGGGCGCATCGATATTCTGGTGAACAACGCTGGGCACTTGGTGGGCCGCGTGTTGGTGCACGAAATGTCCGACGAGCACTGGTACAAGGTGATCGATGTGAACGTCTCCAGCGCCTTCTTCTGCACGCGGGCCACGTTGCCGTTTATGACGGGCGGTTGGGGTCGGATCGTGAATATGTCGTCGTTGGCGGGGCGCAACGGTGCTGGCCCTGGCGCGGTGGCGTATGGCACGGCGAAGGCGGCGCTGCTGGGCTACACCCGCGGCTTGGCCAAGGAGCTCGCGCCGCGCGGCATCACCGTGAACGCGGTCGCTCCGGGCCTGATCCTCAACACGCCGTTCCACGAGAACTTCAACACCGAGGAGGGCCGACGCGCTGCCATCGCTGGTATTCCCCTGAAGCGTGGTGGCACCCCCGAGGAGGTCGCGACGGCGGTGCTGTTCCTGGCGTCGGATATGTCCAGCTTTATCACTGGCGAGATCACCGAGATCAACGGCGGCGCTTGGTTCGTCTAATCTCTCGCACGTTTGCGACGAGCGAAACCCCAACCTGTTGTGGTACAGGTTGGGGTTTTGTTTATGGGGCTTCCTTGCGCACTAATCGCTCATCTCAACCTTTTGGAGGGTGTTGTCGCGCAGCCATTGCTCGATGCCGTTGCGGTCGAGCTCGGCGTAGCTCACCGCTCGGATCAACCAGAGCAATTCGGGGCTACCGATCTCCTCGCGCAAGGTCACGCCGTTGATCTCAAGGAATCGCAACATCGCCAGCAGCGCGGTGCCCTCGTTGTTGCTAATGAACGGACGCTGATTCAGCAGTAGGAACGTCTGGATCGCCGCTTTGCTAAAAATATCGGGGTACAACTCTGTGTGGAAGAGCACTTGGTGTGGCGCATCGAGCGCGTGCATCAGGCGGTCTTGGCTGGCGATCCCGAGCCGTCCACCGTACTGCATCACCACGAGTGTGTGAAGATCGAGCAGATCTTCTTTGGAAAGGTAGTTCATAGCTGTTTTGCTGTGGCGTGCGGTGCGTGGGGAAGTGCATCCCGTACACCACAGAATAAGCCTTACAGTCCGGCAAGTTCGCGGAAGGCCATATCGTAGCGGTCGCCGATTGTGCGAATCCACTCGCGTAGGTGAGGGCTGGCCGGGCGGCGCAGCAACACCTCGTGCTCGGTGAACACAATCTCGACCAAATCCTCCTCGTCGAGTTGCACGGCCTTGAGCCAGCCCTGCACAACGGCTGGTAAGTTCTCGCGTTCGATAGTGAAGGAACGAGGCATCAATACCTCCTTTAAAAGGCAAGCCCTCCATGCCTGCACTTAGGCATGAAGGGCAGACGATGCGGCGAACCGTTTAGTCGCGCTGGCGCAAGTGTGGGAACAGGATCACCTCACGGATGGTGGCCTGATCGGTGAACAGCATCACCATGCGATCGATGCCTAAGCCCAAGCCACCAGTCGGTGGCATGCCATACATCAGCGCGTTGATATAATCTGTGTCCATCTGTTGGGCTTCGTCGTCACCCGCCTTGTAATCGCGGCCCTGCTCGAGGAAGCGCTGCTCCTGATCGAGCGGGTCGTTCAACTCGGTGAAGGCGTTGCCCATCTCCATACCAGCAACGATCGGTTCGAAGCGCTCGACCAACACATTGATATCGGGGCGCTTCTTGGCCAGCGGCGACAGCGCCACCGGATGATCAACAATAAAGGTCGGCTGGATCAGCGATGGCTGTACGTACTCGCTGAACAGCTCATCGACCTGCTTGGCCCAGCTCGGCTTCGCTTCGACGCGCAACCCTGCCGAGCGGATAGCGGCTTGCAGCGGCTCTAGCTCGGTGATCGTCATAATGTCGATGCCCGTGCGTTCGGCGATCGCCTCGGGGATGGAGACGCGCTGCCAGCTTGGCCCAAAGTCGATCTCTTGACCCTGATACGTGATCTTCGTTGTCCCGTGGATCTCGAGCGCGAGGGTGCGGAACAAGCCCTCGACCAGTTCCATCATATCGTTGTAGTCGGCGTAGGCTTGGTAGCACTCCATCATCGTGAACTCGGGGTTGTGCGAGCGATCCACACCTTCGTTGCGAAAGTCCTTGCAGATCTCGTACACCTTCTCGAAGCCGCCCACGATCAGGCGCTTGAGGTAGAGTTCATCGGCGATGCGCAGGTACAGGTCCTGGTGCAACTGATTGTGGTGCGTGATGAACGGGCGTGCCGACGCGCCGCCATACACAGGCTGAAGCGTGGGCGTTTCGACCTCGAGGAAGCCGCGCTCGTCGAGGTAGCGGCGCACGAGCGTGATCAGCTTGGAGCGCGTGCGAAACACATCGCGCACCGATTCGTTGACGATCAGATCCAGGTAGCGCTCGCGCAGGCGCGCCTCGACATCGGTAAGGCCGTGCCACTTCTCGGGCGGCGGGTTGAGCGCCTTACTGAGGATGGTGAGCTTCTCGACAAACAACGACGGCTCGCCGGTCTTAGTGCGGCGGAGCGTGCCGGTCGCTTCAACAATATCGAACGTATCGAGGTCGTCGCGGAAGCGCGCGAACCATTCATCGCCCAAATCGGCCTTGCTGATCCAAAGCTGGATCTTGCCGCTGCCGTCCTCGATATGAGCGAAGGCGAGCTTGCCCATCACACGGCGCGCACCAATAATACGGCCCGCCAAGGTAACTTGTTCGGCCTTCTCGATATATTCATCGATCGATGCGAGGACATCGGCGATCCGGTGGGTGCGCTCGGAACGGGGTGGATAGGGATCGATCCCGGCGGCTCGTAGTCGTTCTAGCTTGGTGAGCCGTTGTTGCTGGAGGTCATTCAGTTCCATATATCCTACTACGTATCGCGTATTGCGCATCACTCTTAACGCAATACGCGATACGCAATACGATCTATGCTATTGTATCTTAACAATCGTTAGTTTCATGGTGCCGGAAGGAGTCTGGACAACAGCTTTTTGACGCAGGCGTTTACCAAGCAACGCAGCACCAATCGGCGATTCGTTCGAGATTTTCCCTGCACCGGGTTTGGCTTCGGCACTTCCAACAATTGTCCAGGTTTCTTCTTCGTCCTCGCCTTCAATGCGAACGGTTACTGTGGAACCAACGCGTACTTCGTTAGCGTGACCATTGTCCTCATCGATGAGCTGGGCTCGCGAAAGAATGCTTTTGATTTCGCGGATTCGCCCTTCTAAATGCGCCTGCTGATTCTTGGCATCCTCGTATTCGCCGCTTTCCGAGATATCGCCGAGCTCTTTAGCTGCACCGATCCGATCAGCCACTTCTTTCCGGCCATTCGTCATCAGTTCTTCGAGCTCGGCCTCAAGTTTGGCGCGACCATCGCGGGTGAGATAGGCAGGTTTCTCACTCATCTTTGAACCTTCTGCATTTGGCTTATTCACGAGGCAGGATACAACGCACAACACAGATGTTGGTAACCTCGTGACTGGCCTTAAAAAAGAACTGAGAGTGGATGCTCTCAGTCCGGACCAGAAATTACACACGCGCCAACGGTTCATTGTAAGACCGCTGGCGCTTCCCTTATTATACGTGATGCATGTGGTTTTGTAAAGAGAACCTAACAACTCTTTGTAGTAGGTATTCCACGTGAGGCACTTCGGGGTGCCTCAAACGGCAAGGAGTTGCTGCCGTGGGCCAAACCAGTTATGGCACTACCAACCGAGTTCAGTTGAGTTGTGGCGTCTTATCTATAAGTATTCGATTATTCACACAACAACCTTTGCACCTCAACTATACTCACAGCATCGGAAAACAAATAACGCTTAACGCGGAGGAAGATACAATGAAAGCGCTACGTCTCTTTCCCAAGCTTGTGATGGC
>CALKHR010000149.1 GCA_937988885.1 uncultured Roseiflexaceae bacterium
CAGAAACGCTCACTTGCCGCATTTACCATTTAGCTAGTAGCAACATTAGTTATTAGCACGAGTATGCGTTGTTGTTCTGCATAACAGGGGAATAGTTTATGACGAAATGAGTATTCCGATAGAATATTCCATTACACCTACACACAAAACAATATCAAAGACAAACCAATATTTTCGCATGGTGAACGCAGTAAAATGCGATATATTAGTTGTCTAACGTAGTGAATAGGCATATAAACGATAGCTTAGTGTATCGCACATATTAGCTAATTAGTTCATCAAAAAGTATTATGTTTATTTCGAGGCATGTAAGAAGATTGGTGGAGGGGATTTCATTCTTCCGGAGTAACATACGGGGCTATTGCAATACGTAGAGAGGGTTTTAGTAGGAGGACTGATACTCAACGTCGTTCGGTAACAAAGGAAGTCGATGCACTGCTACCCGCGGCACATCGACTTCACATACATTGCAGACGCTGATATCAGTTACAAACCAACAGAAAGCCGTTCAGCGGGCTACAGTGGACGCGCCCATTCGAAGTGCATACCATCGCTGCTATCATCGGTCTTGTTGTAGCGAAAATGTCCGCCCCAGTAGAAGCCGTAATGATTCGCGATCGGCACGAGTTCGCGCACCGAGCCTTTATCTCCCACCAGTGCGGCCCGCGCAAGGAAGCCGTTCCACTTCACATTGATATCGAAGGCCGCGCCATAGGCATGCATACTGATCTCGCTGGAATTACCGGCCATCACACGAGGATACCAATCGCCATCGTAGGTGAGGATCAGGTGCAGCAGGCCAGCGCTCTCCCACGCGGCCCACATCGCCAGCAGTTGATCGACCACACGGCGGTGAAATCTGACCTTTCGATTGCCGATCAGGCGCTGAAGCTGAGGGATGGTCACTTCACAAATATTCGCCTGCACCCAAGCGGGATCGATATTGATCTTGTTGCCCTCGCCCCGCGTGAACGAGAAGGCGCCGAAGGCAGCATCGCGGGCGGCGCGGTTGGGCAACGGCTTAAAATTGGGAAAGGGCGGCCAGTTGGGATCACGCACCGGCGTGGATGAAACGTTCGGCGGCGGCGCGCTAAAGGTGACAGCAGCCGGCTGTTCGGGCAGGGAGGCTGAGGCGGGCTTCCAAGCTTGCACATCGGCGGGCTTCTCGAGCGCGCTCATCCGCCGAATCTGCCCATCCGGCCCGGCGTACAGCGTATCGAGCGCGAACACCTGGATGGTGTAGGTGACACCCTCGTGCTGAGCGGTGTAGACGCCGCTGAGCGGTGTACCCAATCGCTCTTTGGCTGCGAGCTGCTGGAAAGGCGAGTTGGGATCGTAGGGCGCACCGCACACTTTGTAGGTCTCGATCCAGATCGGTTGATACGCCGGATCGCTCGGCTCGGTTTGGCTGAGGAATCGACATCCCGCCAGCTCGGTGCGGGGCGTGTAGAGCGTATCGCCCGCGAACACCTGCACCGCGTACACGCCATCGGCGGTGGCGTAGTTGCCACTGAGCGCCGGGCCAAGCTTCGAGCGCATAGCGGTCACGTGGAAGCGCCAATTCTCGCGGAAACCCTCATGGCCGTGCAGACCGACGCGCCTCTTGGTCTCGTCTTGGCTGGCCTTGTAGCTCGCTTCGAGCAGCGCACGGGCCACGCCTTTATCGGGCACCACGTAGTCGAGCATGTCGTTGAGGTTCTGCACGGCGGCGTAGTTCCGCCCGACGTTGAAGAGCGTGGCGCGGGCGAACGGCTGGAAGTTGTAGGTCACATTGTTGACCACCACAGGGGTTGGCTCGTTCGGGGCGACGGGCGCGCCAAGGTTCTGCTGGGTGGCGTAGATCGGGAAGGCCTGGCTGCGGTTGAGATCGTTGAGGGTGTATTTGAAGCCGTTGCTGCGACAGTTGTATGTCTCGCTCTGCAGGAACACCCACAGCCGCAGAGCGCTCTCGTCGGCGCCGAGCACCAGCGGGGCAGGCGGCGCGGGAGGCTCGTGGATCAGCGGGAGCGGCGGCAGCGTCGGCACAATCGAGCCCTGGCCGGGTTGGTCGCCATCGCGCCAACGCACGATCGCAGCGTCATCGAGGTCGTAGCGTTGCTGAAGTTCGTCGATCAGGCCGTGCAGGGCGATCAGTTGGGCATCGGGTGCGGGCGTATCCGGCGCGCTTTCCAGCCCGATGCTGATGCCGATACGGCTTATGTTGCGATGACGTTTGTTCCAAAGAGCGATCCCACCCAAAGTTGCTACCCGTTGTTCGGGCACCATGGCGCTCACAGTACCGTCGAGCGCGATGAAATAGTGCGGTTGTTGAGCGGCTGTTTTGATCTGCTCGGCGCTCTGAAAGAGATCGTGCAGGACAATTAAAAGAACGCGGTCTTTACCTCGCGAAGCGACACGAGGCTTAGCACCCTTGGAGGGTTGAGTATCGAGATGTTCACTCATCGCTGCCCCTATTCTAACGCGGTCATGGATCTTGCTGTGGAGGTGCACTATCTATTGTAGCACTGAATGATCGTTGATCGAAGAGCAGTGTTTAGATGTATCCGTTTTTGGATGAGCAACGCAGAGTCGACAGGTGGAAATTAGGACATTTGGGCGATGCGACAAATTTAAAATTATGTGTTATAATGCGCTGCGTTGGGCTGGTAGCTCAGTGGTAGAGCAGCGGTCTTTTAAACCGATGGCCGCGGGTTCGATCCCCGCCCGGCCCACCAAAACCACCGCATTCCTGCGGTGGCTTTTTTATTGCCGTCGATACAGTTCCCCTTGCCTCAATTCCCCTTCACTAACCAGATATGCCACCGCCGTTAAACACCATCAGGCCGTGCCTCAACCTCAACCTACCGCTCGTCATCCAATCAATTGGATTCCAAAAACAGAGAGGGATCGACTTGTACACCTCCCCTCCCTGTAATTAAACGTTCGATCTTGTATTTTCCCAGCAGCAGAGCCTATTCATCCTAAATCCGCGCACCATACACAAAACCACCGGATTGGATACGGTGGTTTGTGGATGAAACTTCATTGTTGGGCGGTTTAGCTCACACTTTGCGAGCCACCACCAACATCTGCTCGCTGGCGTTCTCATACTCATCCAGATCGTACGAGCCGTACACCGCCTCCAGTTCAAAGCCGGCCCGCGCCAGCAGATGCTCCAACTCGAAGCGGTAGAGCCAACGCAAGGTGAAGGTCTGCACGTTCCGGCGCACCAACCCCGAGGCCTCCTGCTCGTCGTAGATAAACTGGGTTGTGATCGTCTGCGCCGCAGGATCGGCCTGCTGGGTCACAAACTTGTGAACCTGGCTGCCATCCTCCAGTACCAACACCTTATCAAAGATCATTTCATTGTTGTAGGAGGAGATCGCCCGCAGATCGGGATTAAACAGATCGAGCGCCAATAGGCCATCGGGCCGTAGCACGGCGTGGATCTGGCGGAGCGCAGCCAACTGATCTTTGGTCGAGAGCAGATGCATAAACGAGTTGAGGCCGATCAGCGCCATGCCAAACGGCCCCGACTGCAACGGCTGGCAGATGTCGGCCTCCAGTAGCTCGACCTGGCCGAGCAGCCCTGCCGCCGCCAACTTGGTGCGCGCCACCTGCAACAGCGCCGGCGAGACATCGACGCCCGTCAGCCGATAGCCGGCCCGCGCCAACGGCAGCAGAATCCTGCCGCTCCCACACATCGGCTCTAGGATCGGGCCACCACAGCGCCGCGCCAACTCGCGGTAAAAGGGGATATCATCCTCGAAACTGCCGAAATCGGCATCGTAATAGCGGGCGAACCCGTCGAACTGACTCATTCTTTACTCGTATCAATGGCAGAGCCAAAGCCTGCGCGCAATTCTTAGATCAACCCATTCTGTACAGCGTACACGAGCGCCCCCACAATCAGCGCCACTAAACCGATCAGACCAAGCGTCAGCACCAACGGAGGGATGATCGGATCGAAACGGGGGGCGGTTAGTGGTGGAGTATTGCGCGTTGAGGATAGACGCTGCGGTATGTCCGGTCGTGGCTGAGGGATGTACGTATCGCCCCATGGCATAGAGAAGGTACTATCGGGCATCTCGATGCTCTCGGGACGGGGGAAACTTGGCTGCGAGCGCTTCACGCGCACTTCGCCCAGCGCCCGTATCGCAGAGATCGCGATGCTCAACACCACCAACCCAAGGATCGCAAGCGGAATCAGGCTCGGCAATTGCGCCGGCAGCGCGATGGCACCGCCAAAGATGCGGCGCACCATATTCAACAGAGGTCCACCAGCCAGCACCAAAAAGAAGATCAGCCAACTGATCACTGAACCCCAATTGATGTCCGAACGACGCTCGTTTTCCTCATTCATGATCGCTTCCTTATGCCACTAGCACACGGTATTGTAGCATAGTTCGCCCACCATCTCCCATCCGACCCACTACGCAGCATCAGGGTTCGTATTCCACTGATATTGGCCGCCATCGTCGTGGTGCACCACCAACAGCAAACCGCTGCGCAACGTCACACGGGCGGGCACCTCAAGCAGCACATTGCTCACTCCACGGGCCTGCTCGTAGTGCAGCGTCGCCTCGTGCAACGGATACTGCAGACCCTGCGTCGTCACCCCACGGGCCTCGACGCTGAGCGGCAGCAGCGACACGGTATCGCCCACCTTGCCGGAGATCTCGGCCTGATCGCGCACCACAAACAGCTCCTGCCGATCGTCCAACAGGCGCACCTTACGATCCGCCAGCGCGGGCAGCGCCAACAGCGCCACATTCGCAAAGGTGTGATCCCAACGCCCTCCAAGCGCCCCCACGACATCGATCACCTGAGCGCCCCGTCGCGCCGCCTCAAGCAGCGCGAGTTCGAGGTCGGTCTCGTCCTTGGCGCGAGGGAACCGCTGCAACTCAACGCCATGCTCAAGCAGGATCGCTTGATCATCGGAGGTCAGCGAATCGAGATCGCCGATCACGATCTGCGGGTAGATGCCCTGACGCATCAGCGCCCGCGCCCCGCCATCGGCGGCGATCAACAGCGCCGCCTCGTCGATCAGCCCCAGATACGGGCTTATATCCAAATTGGGCGCATTGGCCACAATGATCGTCCGCATCGCGCAACCTATGAACTCATCGCATACCGATGCTCCATGGTGCCGCATCCTGGGAACGTTTGTCAAGGCCACGGGCGCTGCGCCGCCCCAATGCCCGCGCCCCAGATCTGCTCCCAGCCACCCAGCGCCGCCTCGACGGGCCGCCAGAGCTCGCGCACATCGCGCGCCCGCAGGAGTTGCCCGTAGGTGGTGGTGATAAACGTGATGCGCCGCAGCCGTGCGCTAGGCAATGGCACCGCCAGTGGCTGCAAAGAACCGAGCGCCAAGCGGTAGTAGCGCTCGTCGGCGCGGGGGTGCTCCGGCTCATCGGGCAGCAGGTCGCGCCGCCGCGCCACGCTCACCGAGCGGAGCGGCGCCATGTAGCGCACCGACCAGCGCTCGGCCCCGAACGCCGCCGTCTGGTAGAACGCCACGTACTCGACCGCCAGCATACGGGGCGCGCTCCGCAGCGGGATACGGTACCAGCCCGCCTCGCGGGCCAACGCCAAGTCGCGCGGGCGCGTCACCACCGCCACCAGGACACTGCTATCGAGGGCGATCTGTTCCATAATGGCTCCTAGATGCGTTTTGGATTGCAAAGCCGTTTCGCCTGCAACAGCATGGCTCGTTCTGTTTGGTGTCAACTACCCACGGCTAAAGCGCGTGAGCTTGTCCCAGGCGCGCCGCAACATGATGCGGCTCCGAGACGTGTGGCAGGCTGACGACTGCCCTGCCCAGGACACGAATGTTCTGGGCAGCGATTGTATCGGCATGGCCAGCGAAGCCACACGATACACAACAGAAACGAGCTTGAGCGGCTTGTTCGGAATGACAATGAGAACTATCAAAAACTTTAAGACAATGCATTTCGCCTGCGGCAGCTAGGCACGGCATCCAAACAATAACACCTCATCTGTGTAATCTGTGGATACATCCACCTCACGAAACCACCTCGGCCCATTCCGGCGCGAAGCGGGCCAGATCCTCGCGCAGCCGCAGCAGGGCCAGATCGGCGGCTTTGGCCTCCAGCATCATATCGAAGGCGGGCAGGCCACGGGCCGCCTCCAACCAAGCGATCACCTCGAACGGGTTGAGGAAATCGGCGTGCTGACCCAGACGCGGGCCCAACACCCGCCGCCCCTGCCGACCCTGCGCGGGCAGCAGATGCGCCTCGGTGCGCTGGCTGCTCAGGTGGATCTTGGGGCGCTGCCCCAACGGCCAGGTGGCCAGTGCCAACGACAGCGCGGCGCTCGGCGGGATGCGGCTCGGATTGTGGATCTGGTAGTGCAGGGTGTCGAAGATCAGGGGTACGCCAAGCTGCTGATGCAGGCGCAGCAGATCTTCGAGGGCGAAACTATCTTCGTCGGGTTCGAGCGCCAGCCGCCGCTGCACCGCGTGGGGCAACCGCTCGAAACGGGCCGCGAAACGCTCCAACGCCGCCGCCCGATCGCCGTGCGCACCACCTACGTGCAGCGTGATGACGGAATCGGGGCCGCAGCCCAGCGCACCGAGTAGCGCCGCCCGCCGCACCAGCGCCTCCGCGCTGCGCTGCGCGATGCCCGCATCGGGGGCGGCCAGCGACAAGTGCAGGCCGGCGTGCATCGTGAGACGAACCTGGTGTTGGCGAGCCAATGCGCCAACCTCGGCCAGGATATCGCGGCACGCTTCGAGTTCGGCGGCGAATTGGGCGGAATCGTAGCGATCTTGGAAGGGGACGAGATCATCGGCGAGGCGGTAACAGCCGATGCGCTGCTCGGCCAGATAGAGCAGGATATCGCGCACATACAGCAGGCTGATGCTGAGGTGCGGGTGATGCTCGGGGCGGCGCGCATCGCGCGAGCGCAGACCATCGCGGCCCAGCACCCGCACGGCCACACCCAGCCGCCTCGGGGCGCGGTTGGGGCTCTCCATGCACTGCTTCGGTTGAAGATGAAGCTGCTGCATACGACGCCCTTTACACGATATCGTTTAGATTATACCACGAGTATTTCCCAACGACAATGATCTCCGGCGTCGTATGGAGCGCGCCCAGTTGCGGAATCGTGACCGCTACTGCGAATCCTCCCCGTAGATCTGCGTATAACTTTTCACGATCCGATGGTACGAGCTGTTGAGGTGTTTGATCACCAGGTCAACGGCCTGCTGCTCATTCTTCTGAACGATCATATCGAGGATAGCTTGATGCTCGATCGCGACGCCGATATGCTTAAAATCGGGGTTCGCCACCGTGCGCGTCAGCAACAGAATATGGATCTGCGGTTGCAACGCCGTCCAGATGCTCAGCAGGCGCCGATGCTGGCTCGCCTCGTAGATCAGCGTATGGAAGGCCAGATCAAGCGCCGCCGACTCTTGGCCCGTAATACCCCGCTGCAGGGCCACCTTCATCTGATCGACCACATCCTGCATTTTGCGGAAGTGCTCAGCGGTGCCGTACTGAATCGCCCGCTGAACCGCCAATGGCTCAAGGATCCGTCGTAAACTATACACTTCCTCAAGGTCGTCGCGCGCCAACCGAGCCACAAAGGTGCCGCGATTGCGTTGCACAATCACCAGACCCTCACGCTCAAGCGCGATCATCGCCTCGCGCACCGGCCCTCGGCTGACGTTCATCGAGCTAGCCAGAGTATTTTCGCTGAGACGCTCGCCAGGCTTGAGGCGACCACTTAAGATCGCTTCACGGAGCTTGCCAGTCACCTCATCCGCCAAACTGCGCTTCAGCGGCGGCGATAAAATCTCCGACAACTCCTCGGGAGTCTTCATAAACGATCTGCTCCTCTCGTATCGTTCTACGAGCGCCATTGTACCATTGCTCAAAACGATTATCGATTACCCATGCGGGGGTCCAGGGCGTCGCGAAGGCCATCGCCCACAAAATTCACCGCGAGCACGGTGAGGGCGATGCACAGGCCGGGCGGCAGCCACAACCAGGGCTGATTCGTCAATACCGGCAGCGATTGCGCCGCGTTCAGCATATTCCCCCAAGTCGATGTTGGCATCTGCACACCCAAGCCAAGGAAGCTTAACGAGGCCTCCGTCAAGATCGCGCTCGCCAGCAGCAGCGTGGCCGCCACCATCACATGCGGCAGCACGCCCGGCAGAACATGCCGCATCAGGATGCGCCACAACGGCACCCCCAGCGCCTGCGCCGCCGTCACATACTCCCGCTCGCGCAGTGAGAGCGTCTGGCCGCGCACCAGCCGCGCCAAGCCCGTCCAGCCCAACACGCCGATCACAACGATCACATTCAGGATATTCGGCCCGATCAGCGCCACCAACAGGATCACCGCGAAGAAGGTCGGGAAGGTCATCACCAACTCGGTAAAGCGCATCAGCACGTTATCGACCACGCCGCCAGCATAGCCCGATACCAAGCCGATCAGCGTGCCGATCACGCTCGAGATCGCGACAGCGGTCAGGCCCACCAACATCGAGATGCGCGCGCCGAACACCAATCGCGCGAACACATCGCGCCCGGCGGCATCGGTGCCCAACAGGTGTGTCGCGCTGGGTGGCTGCTTCAACTGATCCAGATCACCGCGGTACGGGTCGTGCTGCGCGATCTGCTCGGCGAACACCGCCATCAACAAAAAGATCAGCAGCACCACTAAGCCGAATACCGCCAAGCGGTGGCGCAAAAACCGCCGCCACGCCGTATTCTTCGATTGGTTGATGACTATGGGTTCCGCCTCGACAGACATCGTTGTTACAGTCATGATCGCTCACTATTGATATCGAATGCGCGGATCGGCGTAGGCATAGAGCACATCGGCCAATAAGTTCGAGAACAGCACCAACACCGAGAAGATAAACGTCAAGCCCATCAACACCGGGTAGTCGCGCTGCTGAATGGCCTGGATCGCCAACAGACCCATGCCGGGCCACTGGAACATCGTCTCGATGATGATCGCGCCACCCACCAAGATCGGCAGGCGCAACGCGATAATCGTGATCAGCGGGGTGATCGCATTGCGCAAAGCGTGGCGCAGCACCACGACCCGCTCGTGCAAGCCCTTGGCCCGCGCCGTGGTGATGTAATCGGCGTTCAGCACTTCGATCATCGAGGCGCGGGTGTAGCGCATAAACGAGGCCACCAACTCCACCGAGAGCACCATTGCGGGCAGCACCAAGTGCCGCAGGTGATCGGCCAAGCCGGGGTTTTGCGTGCCCACCGCCGCGCTCGACATGCCGAAGGCCGGCAGCACCTGAAGCTTCGCCGCGAAAATATAGAGCGCCACTAAGGCTAAGAAGAAGCCAGGCACCGAGAGGCCGAGCAACGACAGGACGCTTAACGCATAATCCCAGATCGAGTAGATGCGCAGCGCTGCCAGGATGCCGAGCACCGCGCCCATCAGCGTCGAGATCACGAGCGCCGCGCCCATCAACTCGACCGTCGGCCAGATGCGTTCGCCGATGCGCTTCAGCACCGGCTCGCCGTTGATGTACGAGAAGCCGAAGTTGCCCGTCAGCGCCTCGCGCAGCCACAGGGCGTAGCGTACGTACAATGGCTTGTTCAGGCCGAGCCCTTCGCGCAGCCGCTCCAGATCTTCGGCGACGACACGATCCTCCGGCCTAATCATCGCTAACACTGGATCGCCTGGGGCCAAATTGATGAATAAAAACGTGATTATCGAGATCGCCAGTAGCATCGGCCCCACTAGCAGCAGGCGCTTTAAAATGTAGCGAGTCATACACGATCCTCTTTATCCCTCGAAGCCCGAGCGGCGCCCGCCACACATACGAATCGCTGAGCGATTGCTTGGTCAGGCGTTCCTGGCCGCAACCAAACAACATCTCAGCGACTCTTCCCACCTTAATCTCTATCATGTTACCAACGCGCGAAGCAGCGCATCGGCAAACTGGCTCGATCAACCAGCCATTCAAATGGATGTGGTGGATGAAGGTCCTGTGTGAGCAGTACCTCCATCCACACGCTTCCAACGAGTTACTTCAGATCCCACAACTCGGGGCGGTACAGGAACGCGTCGAAATCGCTGAACAACCGCTTGCCGGGGCCGAGATCATCGAGGCTCGTCACCTCCTGCATGGTATCGACCTGCGGGATCGACCAGTTCCTCGACAGGATGAACAGGAAGTTCTGACGATAGATCGGTGCGATCGGCACGGTCTGCAGCACTTCCTCGGTGATCTCCTGGTAGATCGGGATGCGCTGCTCCTGGGTGGCTGCGCGGCGACCGGCCTCGATCTTCGCATCTAGCTCGGGGTTCGCATAACCGAGCGCATTCTGCGAGGTCGAGTGCATGTGCCAGTACAGGAAACCATCGGGATCGGGGAAGGTGCCGAACGTCACATACACCAACTCGTAATCGTGATTGGTGTAGAAGCGCTCGACCCACACGCTCGCCTCCAACTCCTGGAAGTTGATCTTGATACCGACATCGCCCAGCATCTGCTGCTGCGCCGCCAGAATAGCGCGGTCGTCCTCGCTGGCGATCGGCAGCACGTTGACCGTCAACTCGCGGTTGCTGTCCCAGCCCATCTCGGCCAGCAGGGCCTTGGCCTTCTCTGGATCGTAGGCGTACAGGTCGTTCCACTCCGGCTTCTGGAACCAGGGGTGAACCATAAACGAGTTCGGCAGGCTGCCCACGCCGCTCAAGAGGGTCTGCAGGATCTTCTTGCGGTCGATGGCGTACAGGAACGCCTGGTGCAAGCGCGGGTCCGACAGGTAGTCGAGGCGATGGTTGAAGCCATAGCCGAGCACCGGACCACCGCCCGTCGCGACCACCTTGAAGTTGGGGTGGTTCAAGAACTCCTGGTAGGTCGCCAAGGGGAGCGGGCCGCCGTCGGTGACGACGAAATCGAGCTCGCCGCGCTGCAAGGCCACCTGCATAGCATCGTGCGACTTGATGATGCTGACCAAGATGCGGTCGATCTTGGGCTTACCGCCGAAGTAATCGGGGTACGCCACCAGCTCGGCGTACTGGTCGGTGACGAACTTCTCCAACTTAAACGGACCGGAACCGACCAAGCCGTCGATAAAGAATCGGTTCTGCGAGAGCTCGGCGGGCGGCACGTTGCCCAGCAAGTGCTCGGGCAGGATCTGCGCGCGCTGAGCGGTCTCGTCCACGAACAGACCGTTCGGGAACTCCATATCGAAGCGGATGGTGTGATCATCGATCACCGTGATGCCTTCGACATCATCGGCCTCGCCTGCTGTGAAGGCGGCGGCGCCCTTGATCAGCGCGTAGGCGCTGGCGCGGTTGCTCTTCACCTCGGGGTGCAGCGCCATGCGGAAGGTGAACGCCACGTCCTTGGCAGTCACTGGCGTGCCATCGTGCCACTTGGCGTTCGGGTTCAGCTTGAACGTCACCGAGGTGGCATCGGGCGCGACCTCCCACGAATCGGCTAGCGAAGGAGCGGCGGCCAACGCATCGGTATCAGCCACCGTCAACTGCGACATCACGAGCGACAACACCCAATACTGGAAGGCGTTCGAGGCTGTGAAAGGGTTGAAGTCGCCGGGCGGCACGTTGATACCCACGCGCAATACCTTCTCTGCGGCGGGTTGCTCGGCAGGCTGCTCAGCGGGTGCCGCAGTCGGCTCGGCTGCGGGTGCCGCAGTGGCCTCAGATGCTGCGGGCGCAGCGGTTGCTGCAGGTGCCGCTGGGGCAGCAGGAGCCTCGGGGGTCGGCGCTGCTGAGCCTCCACAGGCGCTCAGCAACAGTGCGCCCACCATGATCAGGGCGAACAGTTTTCCAGGCAATGCGAATAAACGTTGAGCGGAATTGGACACGACGTGGTGGGGGTTCACGCGTAAGCGACCCATCGGCTCCTCCTCTGTACCATCTATTCAATTCGATGTGGATGGTTGTTGGATAGGAGTGTACCGAAAGAATGCAGGCTTGTCAAGTAGCATATTTGCGTATTTTCAGATTGTTAACAAAATACAATTATAAGAGCGCCGGATGCGCCATTCGGCGGGTAGGCGAGTCTTCACGAGGGCACAGGCTGCTGCGCAAGCCCAAAGGGCCGGTCGCAGCCCTTAGGAAACCCCGACCAGGGGCGATAAGCCTCTGGTCCCCAAAGTGGAAGGCCGCCTCATTTGGTTTGCCCGTTGTTATGCCTTGCGTTACATGAGGTCTGAGGTATGGGTGGGGTTTGTGGTGGCAAAGGACAGTGTGGTCTGCTTGTTGTGGTTTTTCTCCAGGTCACCGTGTCACCAAGTCACCTTATTACCTTGTCTGGCCGTTGCGTGCCGCACTTCATGTGGAATATGCGCTGTAACAACATGCGTTTATGCGCAACTTTTTATTTTCCCTCAACGTCACAGCGACACATCATCAACATATGCGGCTTGTACCCCTTGTTTCGTTACACCACTCTTCAATTTCGGCGGGCATCTTAAAAGACCTTATGACGAGGCTCCATGCAGAATCCCAAGCGATTACGGGTTGCGTTACAACTTCGTTCAAATAGGGCAGCGCAACGATCCAACCCAATGGGGAATAACGAGTATACTATCCATACCTCGGCATGAGGTGAGTTGGGTATACGGTAGGGACTAACTGAGACATTAGAGCGTACTGCTGGTCAAAATTATGCTACTACGAATGAGCAGTACCCTGAGGCCCCAATCGTAACACCACTGCCCAATATGTAACTTCAACGGCACAGTATTGGCACATCGTTCCCTTTTGACGACGCCTGTAAATCGCGCAAATTAGCAGTATAATAGCTATACGTTTCAGGCGGAGGAGGATATCGTGAGCAAACGCAGTATACCCAATCTACTCGGCTTATTCCGCATCGTTACAACGCCGCTGTTGGTGATGCTTATTCTTCTCAATACCAGCGGTGGTTACATTGGCGCAGTGATCCTGCTGCTTCTTATGTCGGCAAGCGATATCGCCGATGGTAAGATCGCCCGTCGGCTCAACGTCGTTTCTCCACTCGGTGTCTTCCTCGATACAATTTCAGACAAGATTTTTGTCGCAGCAGCGCTGATCCCCATGGTCGAAATGGGCCTGATCTCGGGTTGGATTGCACTGCTAGTGATTGTGCGCGATTTCGCCGTCTCGGGGTTACGTTCATTCGCAGCGGCGGAGGGGCAGGTTATCTCGGCCCGCCAATGGGGCAAGCAGAAGTTGGTGATCACCGTGGTGGCGTTGGTGTGGCGCTTGCTCGCCGCAGCCGCGACGCCGAACGCTACTCCGTTCACCTTCACGTTCGAGGGCCTCACAGGCGTTGCCTGGGCCTGGGCAGTGCTCGTGAACCTATGGCCCATCCCTATGGCATTGGCGGTCATTTGGACGATCTTCTCCGGGGTGGAATATTTCTGGAAGGCCCGCTCGCTGCTCAACGAATCGTGGACGCCGCGCCCCAAGCCCGAGAAACCCACCAAGCCCGAGAAGAAGTTCTCGTTTAAGCGCCCGCTCCCGCGTCGCCCCAACATCCGCAGGCACGAAGTGACCAAGCCGACTCAGTTGAAGATGAAGGGCAAAGAGAGCCAGGGCTGATCAGGGCCGATGGCAGGATCGAGAGCGCTCCACTTCGGTGGGGCGCTTTTGTTTGGGCGCTGCTCAGCAATGTCGTTCTTGCGGTACAATAGCGCCAGCAGTCGCCACCCCAAGGCCCGACTGGCTTTATGAATACATCAAAAGGATAAGTATGAGCCGTATTTCAGAAACCTTTGCGCGCCTCCGGGCTGATGGTCGCACTGCGATTATGCCCTATCTGATGACTGGCTTCCCCGAACTCCATTCGGCTCCTGAGTTGCTCTTCGCGTTGGAAGCGGCAGGCGCTAGTCTGTTCGAGTTGGGCGTACCGTTCTCCGATCCGCTGGCCGATGGCGCGACGGTGCAGCGCGCGGGCGAGCGAGCGCTGGCGAATGGCGTGCGCGTGCCGTTCTGCATCGAGACGGTGAAGCAGGTGCGCGAGGGCGGCCTGAAAGCCCCGATCGTGCTGATGGGCTACTACAACCCGTTCCTGCAGTATGGCATCGAGCGCCTGGCGAACGACGCCGCCGCCGCTGGCGCCGATGGCTTGATCATCCCCGATCTGCCGCCCGAGGAGGCCGAAGCCTGCCAAGCCGCCTGCCGCGCCAATGGCCTCGACCTGATAATGTTTGTGACGCCCACCACCACCGACGAGCGGATCGCGCAGATCGTCAAGTTGGCCAGCGGCTTCATCTACTGCGTCTCCATCACGGGTGTGACGGGCGCGCGGCGCGAGTTGTGGGACGGCCTGCCGGCCTTTTTGCAGCGCGTGCGCCAGTACACCGATGTGCCGCTGGTGGTTGGCTTCGGCATCAGCACGGCGGCCCATGTGCGCCAAGTTGGGCAGTACGCCGACGGCGCGATCATCGGCAGCGCGATGGTGCAAGCGATCGAAGCGAGCGAACCGGGCCAGGAGGCCGCCGCCGCAGCCGCATTTTTGCGCGAGCTTCAGGCCGATTCGTAGCCTTGTGCAAGGGTTAGCAGAGAGGTGGTGTGCTATAATGGTGGCGGTTATCCACACGTACAATACGCCATCACTTCCCTGCGAGATCCACACCTTCGCATTGGAGGGGTTATGCCAGCACGAGCCTATATTTTGATCGAGGCAGAGGCCGGTCTCGTCAGCTCTGTGATCGCCGCATTGCGTAAGCTAGACGGCATTAGCGCTGCCGACCCGGTGACTGGCCCTTACGATATCATTGTAGCTATCGAAACACCCGACCCACGCGATATTGGACGCTTGGTCATGAACGATATTCATGCCATTCACGGGATTAAACGCACGGTGACTTGCCTTACGATTGAGCACGAAACATGAACAAGGACGTTGATGTTCCTCACTGAATAAGGAAAGGACTCCCCAATGGGTAAGGGTTTAGAGGGCATTGTTGCAGCATCCACAGCTATTAGCTATATCGATGGCTTGAATGGCCGCCTGTTCTATCGCGGCATTGAGATCAACGAGCTGGCAGAACACTCGACCTTCGAAGAGACAACAGCGCTGCTCTGGTACGGCAAACTTCCCAACCAACGACAACTCTCCAGTTTCAAGCAGAAGTTCGTCAACAACCGCCAGATCCCCAACGAGATCCTGGCGATGATGATGGCGATGCCGAAAAAGGCCACGCCCATGGAGGTGTTGCGCACCGCCGTCTCGGCGTTGTCGGCCTACGATCCCGAGGATCTCGATAACTCGCTCCAGGCCAATGTCAATAAGTCGCTGCGCCTGACCGCCGCTATGCCCACGATTGTGGCGGCTTGGGATCGCATTCGCCATGATCAGTGGCCGATCGCGCCGAACCCGAATCTCGATCACGCGGCGAACTTCTTGTATATGCTGACGGGCAAGGAGCCGCCCCCGCAATCGGCCAAGATCCTCGATACCTGCTTGATCCTGCACGCCGATCACGGCCTGAACGCCTCAACGTTCTCGGCCCGCATCACCGCCTCGACGCTCTCCGATCTCCACTCGGCGATCGTGTCGGCGATCGGCACGCTCAAAGGCCCGCTGCACGGCGGCGCAAACGAGCAGGTGATGCGCATGCTGCTGGAGATCGGCCAACCCGAACGGGCCGACCAGTACATCCGTGGCGCGCTGAATAATAAGCAGAAGATTATGGGTTTCGGGCACCGCGTCTACAAGGCCGACGACCCCCGCGCGGCGTGGCTGCAGCGCCTGGCCCACGATCTAGCCGAGTCGACCGGGCGGCGCAAGTGGTACGATATCTCGGAGCGCGTGCGCACGCTGGTGCAGGAAGCCAAGCCGCTGCCAGTGAACGTCGATTTCTACTCGGCATCGGTCTACTACACGCTGGGCATCCCGATCGACCTGTTCACGCCGATCTTCGCGATCAGCCGCGTGGCGGGCTGGACGGCGCACGTCTACGAGCAGTACAGCGACAACCGCCTGATCCGCCCGGAATCGGAGTACATCGGACCGATGGATGTGCATTACGTCCCGATCGAGCAGCGTGTGTAGGTAGTAGCGTTTCTCGTACGTGCAAAGGAGGCTCTGCTGATGCAGAACCTCCTTTGTATTTGGGCATCACTCGTGATGGTGATGGCCGTGATGATGGTCGTTGGCGTAGTGCTGCGCTAGCACATCCTCGCCCCAATCGTTGCTGGCGTCGCGCCAGACGCTGTGAATGTGGTTGGCGTTGTTCTGCGTATTGTCGTACTCGATCAGGAAGGTGGCGCCCTTCACCGCGTAGTAGTGCCCTTGGCCGCGCGCCTCCGGCCCGGCCCAGGCGAAACTCAGCGCCTCCAAGCCCGCCCGCTCGATCTCCCCCCAGATCTGCGTGTGCAATTCATCGGCGGTCCGCCCGATGTAGTGCCGCACCAGCCGCACCAAATGCCCGCGCTGCTCGCCATCGAGCGCCGCATAGGTGATGCCATGCGGTAACGCGTTGGGGTCGGCCACACGGTAATTCTTGGTGAGGATATCCGACGGCGCGTGCGGATCAACGATGGCGATCGCCTTCTGCGGCTCGGCGAGGCTGCCCAGCAGGGCGCGCGCCAAGTCCTCCTCGGCTGCCAACACCCGCAGGCCCTTCTGCTCGCCGTGGTGCACCGTGGCAGGGTTCGAGCCGAAGAACAGCGGCGTGGGCGCGATGATCTCTCCATCGATCACGGTGAAGTGCAGCGCAAGGTGATGACCGTTCACGCGCCACCCCCACGGCTCGCTGCCACCCGGCGTACCGAAGATCGAGACGTAGTACAAACCTGGATCGCGCTCATGAGCGCTGGGGCGCCGCTCGATCCGCTCGGTTTCGCGCAGGATCGTCTCTAGCTCGATGATCTGTTGCGCGATGGCCGAACCGCGCGCGCTCAGGCCAGCATCGAACAGGCGCAGCACCGCAAGACGCTGCGCCTCGGTCATATGGCGCAGTTGCAGGCCATTGCGGGGACCAGGCGTGTAGGCCCATTCGTAGCGCTCATCGCCTGCGAACGGGAAGTGGAGGGTTGCACGCTGCTCGGCGGCCAGCGTATCGAGCAAATCTTGGGCGGCGCGCGACATCCGTAACGCTACGCCATCGGCACGGGGCAACATCAGCGAGGCGGACATGTCGAAGCTCCTTGCTAGCATCTTTGCCATTGGAATCGGCTGGGGTTCTGGTGAGAGAAGGATACCACAATCTACGCCCCTGTAGTATTGCTTCGATGTGTCGCCTGCGGCGGCGCGGCACTTGAGTTATCCCAGATTGTGGGGTACGATACCCGTTGCACTGCCGCCCGAAACTGGGGCACTGCGCAACTGACTACGCTAAGTGATTGGAGACACCATCATGCAGATATTTAACAACGCCGAGTCGCAGCCGCGCACCTTTGTCGCGTCGGCCTGTGTGGTCGAGAACGTTGATGATGCGCTTGTTGTAGCGTTGGCCGATCAAGCCGAGCATCCACAACAGGGGCTGGAACTGCAACGTTCAACGATCTTTGATCCGCAAGACGCTGGCCTCACGCTCGATAGCTACTGCATCGTCAATGACGAGGCGACCTATTACGGCGGCCTGATCTGGTGCGAATTGAGCCGAGAGAAGCTCACGCTGGAGTTCAACACCGAGGCCGCCGAGGCGCTGAAGTGTTCGGGCTACAACATCACGCTTCAACTCAGCGATGCCGAGTTCGCCGCGCTGCAGCAGGGTCTGCGCGATGTCTTCGCCAATGCGCCGGAAGCGGCAGGGTGGGGATTGTAAGGCGATCCGCCGAGATCTGCTGCGAAGGGTCTTGTTGCCGCACCGCGAACAAGACCCTTGCGAACCGTTAGGCGAGCGCCACCAGCGCCAGATTCACGACCGTCAGCACCACATGGAAGGCCATATGCGCCAGCATAGCCATCTCTAGGCAATACTTCCAGTAGAGCCAGCCCGCCAACACGCCGAATAACCCGTTAAAGACGATCGCCCGCATCACCACGAACGGCGTCAGATCGTAGGTCATCGCCGTGGTGGGCAGGTGCCCCAGACCGAACAGCACCGCCGTCACCACGATCATCGTCCAGACCAGGCCAGCCTTGGGTGCGCCCTCGCCCTTCTGCAGCAAACGCCAACCCAGCCAGATCAGCAGCGTCATCAGACCCCAGCGCAGCAAAACCTCCTCGGTGATGCCGCCGTAGAGCAGCGCGCCCAGTACGCTTGCGACCGTGGTGTGCGAAAGGCCGCTCAGCAGCGCCTCGCTGCCTGGCTTCACAGGGGGCATCAGGCCGCGCGTCAGCAGGTCCAGCACGATCACCACGAGGCACACGGCGACACCCAAGCCGAGCGTCTGCCACCAAGCGTTGCGCGGCAGCACGACCGTATCGCCAGCCAACTTCGAGCGCAAACCCAGACGAGTAGATAGCGCAGCGCCAACCATGCTCGCGATCACCACAAAGATGACGGGCTGCACGCCATTGATCAACAGTTGCACAGGCATGGGCAGGTTCGCTAGCTCCGGTATGGCAGCAAAGGCATTGCTGATGACCTCTCTATTCGCGACGAGCAGTGCAATGACGCCTACGATGCCCAACATGGCAAGTGGTAGGAAGCGCCGCACAAAACTGGTTGATTGCATGATGTCTCCTTCACAATTGAGCGGCCAATCATAAAGTGGGCAGTTGGACCGCTACCAGAGCGCATCATACCGACTATCTCCTAAACTCGCAACTCATACGCGAAGTGGGCGAAAACATTCACTTCATCCGAACGTCTTACTGGAGTGATATCGCTTTATCGCCTGTAGCACCTGAACATATCGCGATACCTTGACACTAGACACAGCGCACCCTATACTTGCCACCGCACGCCCGCCGAAGAACGAGAATCCGCAGCCTTCTCGGTTGCGCTATGTTCCTGCTGCGCAGCGTGTTTGCCGCCTTCAGACCATGAGGAGTCCGTATGTGCAGCGCGCCGCTTGTCACCTCCCCTAACGCCAGCAACATTCAGATCGCACCAGTTCGTGATAAGCAGGATCTACTCGCTTTTGTTGAGTTCCCGTTCATGCTCTATCGAGGCGATCCCTATTGGGTGCCGCCGTTCATCGAGGAGCGCCTACAGTTTCTCGACCCGAAGAAGAACCCGTTCTTCGACCATGCTCGTCATCAACTGTTCCTTGCGCGGCGAGCGGGCGATCTGGTGGGCACGATCGGCGTAGCGATCGATGAGGACTACAACAGCCTTCACAACGAGCGGATGGCAGCTTTCGGCTTCTTCGAGACCATCGACAACCAAGAGGTTGCCGATGCGCTGCTCGGAGCCGCCGAACAATGGGCACGCAAACAGGGCATGGATTTTATCCGTGGGCCGATGAACTTCACAACCAACCACGAGGTGGGGCTGCTGATCGATGGCTTCGATTCGCAACCAGTCATTATGTCAACATACAACCCTCGCTACTACGCTCGTTTGATTGGTGCGCAGGGCTACACGAAGGCGATGGACTTGTACTCCTACATCGGCGAACTCGACGAGCGCATCAAGAACGCGCCGCCCAAGGTGTACCGCGTGGCCGAATCGGCCACTAAGAAAGCGGGCATCCGCATTCGCAAAGTGAATATGCGCGACTTCGACGAGGAAGTGCGGCGAGCGAGAGAGGTCTACGATCAAGCATGGGAGCGGAATTGGGGCTTTGTGCCGCTCACGGAAGCCGAGGTGAAGTTCCTCGCCAAGAATATCAAGCCGTTGATCGACCCCGACCTGGTGTTATTGGCCGAGACCAGCGATGGCAAGCCGATCGGCATCTCGATCACGCTGCCCGACTACAACCAGCCGCTCCGCCTGGCTGGCGGCGGGCGCATGTTCCCATTCGGCGTGCTCAAATTCCTATGGCACCGCAAGAAGGTCACGCAGGCCCGCTTGTGGACGATGGGAGTCGTCAAGGAATATCGCAGTCGTGGTATCGACGCCGTCTTTTATGTGGAAACCGCGCGAGCAGCGCTTGCGAAAGGCTACACCCACCTCGACGGCTCGTGGATTCTCGAATCCAACACGATGATGAACCGCATTATCGAGCGGCTCGGCGGCCAACGCTACAAAACGCATCGCATCTACGATAAGCCTCTTGGGACATCGGGCTAACGAGCGCGAGGCTGTTGGGCTGCTCACAATACACAAGGAACGATCATGACTCAACTCACCTACGGAGTGCCGCAGCCTAGCGAACAAGCCGAACTTGAAGCGCTGCTGGATGCAGCACTGCACCTACCTACGGGCACCACCAACGAACTGATCAGCGCGATGGGCCTCGAAGCGTACCGCGCTGTCTACCAGAACCAACGCATCGTGGCGGGCTTGGGCTGCATCCCGATGGGCCATTGGTTCGGCGGCAAGAGCGTGCCGGCGGCTGGCATCACGGTGGTTGGTGTTGCGCCCGACACTCGTGGCAGCGGCGTCGGCTCGATGCTGCTCAGCAGCACCCTGCGCGACCTACGCGAGCAGGGCTACCCACTGGCCTCGCTCTACCCGGCCACGTTGCGCTTCTACCGCCGCTTCGGGTTCGAGCGCGCGGGCAACCGCATCACCTACGAACTGCCGCTCGATCTGGTCGATGTCGCGCCGAGTCCGCTCACCCTGGAGCCGTTCGGCCCGGAGAGCTACGAGGTGGTGCGCGCCATCTACAACGAGGCGGCGCAGCGCTCGGCGGGCCTGATCGACCGACCCGATTGGATGTGGCAGCGCCGCCTCGGAGCGCCGGGACGCCAAGTGTACCGCTTCCTCGCCAAGCGCGGCGACAAAGCCGAGGGGTACATCGTCTACACGCAGGGCAGCCGCACCGACCCGATCACCGTGCTCGATACGATGTCGCTCACGCCCGACGCGGCCCGCTGCATCCTCACCATGCTGGCCAACTACCGCACGATGGTCGAGCATGCGCTCTGGACCGGCGGCTCGCTCGATCAGTTGGCGTATGTGGTGGCCGAGCAGCACGTCCAAGTGGGCAAGCAGCGGGTGAAGGTGGCCCGTCGCATCGATTGGATGCTGCGCATCGTTGATGTGGTGAAGGCGCTGGAAGCGCGCGGCTACTCGCCCGGCATCGATGCGGAGCTCTCGTTCGAGTTGTACGATACTCTCTTGCCCGAGAACGCCGGTCGTTGGACGCTGCGTGTCGCGGATCAGCGGGCCGAGGTGCGGCCCGGCGGCGAACCGCACATCCAACTGAGCGAGCGCGATCTGGCGGCGATCTACACGGGCTTTATCACGCCCCAAGAATGCGCATATCTTGGTACAATACGGGGGTCAAACGCCAACCTTGCGCTTGCGGGCACCATATTTAATGGGCCACGCCCTTGGATCGCCGAGATGTTCTGATCGGCGCTTTGGAGTTAGCACCCTGCACTCTATGACGCATTGGAGCTCTTCATCCGAAGTGCGCTCCAGTGCGTTATTATTGAGAGCAGCCGAAAACAACGAGTAGAGCAGGAACACAGTATGATTGTCACGCTTGCTGGCGGTGTTGGGGCCGCACGATTTCTCGAAGGGCTTGTGCAGGTCGTCCCGGCGGAGGATATCACCGCGATCGTCAATACGGGCGACGATTTCGAGTTGCACGGCCTGTACATCGCTCCCGACCTCGATATTGTGACATGCACCTTGGCTGGCTTGATCGACCAGGCGCAGGGTTGGGGCATCGCGGGCGATACGCACGAGTGCATGACTTGGCTGACCAAACTCGGCGCGCCGAACTGGTTCACGCTGGGCGACCGCGACTTGGCGCTACATATCCAACGCACGGCGCTGCTGCGCGCAGGCCACACGCTCGCCGAAGTCGCCGACCAATTCCGCCGAGCGCTCGGCGTCGGTATCCGCCTGCTGCCGATGAGCAACCAGCCGATTCCCACACACATCATCACGCCAGCGGGCGAGATGCACTTCGAGGAGTACTTCGTGCAGCGCCGCGCCCAAGAAGAGATCCTCGGCGTACGCTACGTGAATATCGAGCAAGCGCAGCCCACACCCGGCCTCCTCGATGCTATCCGCGACGCCGAGGCGGTACTAATCGCACCCAGCAACCCGATCGTCAGCGTCGGCACGATCTTGAGCGTCCCCGGCGTGCGCGAGGCGCTCCAGACGACAGAGGCCCGCATCGTGGCGGTCAGCCCGATCGTTGGTGGCGCGGCAATCAAAGGGCCTGCCGCCCCGTTGATGCGCTCACAGGGCTACGAGGTCTCGGCGCGCGGCGTGGCGGAGTGCTACAAAGGGATCATCGATGCCCTGGTGATCGACCATGCCGATGCCGCGCTGGCCGACGATATCCGCGCGCTGGGCATCGAGGTGTTGGTCACCGATACGATCATGCGCGGCCCAGCCGAGAAGCGCGCGCTGGCCCAGGCGGCGCTCGATACAGCCCGCTCCACAGCAGTTCGTTAAGGGAAAACTTCGTGGTACAATACAATCTTGAAATTGTAGCCCGACTTACTCATGTATTTTGCACCTAGTCGTGTTATGGATTCTTCCACTAACGGCAAGCTTGTCGCTGTTGTGCCGATCAAACCGTTGCGCCACGCCAAGGGCCGCCTTGCTGGCGTGCTATCGCCCTCCGAGCGGCGGGCGCTCGCGCTGGCCATGCTCAACGATGTGTTGAGCACGCTTCAAGCGACGCCATCGATCGATCAGGTGATCGTGGTCAGCCGCGATATCTCGGCGCTCGATGTGGCCGAGCAGCATTGCGCCTACCCGCTGATCGATCAGGCCGAGACGTTAAACGGTGCGCTTGAGCAGGGGGCACATTTCGCCAAACTGCGAGGCGCGACGGCGCTGTTGGCGCTGCCCGGCGATCTGCCGCTGATCAGCCCGACCGAGATCGGCGACCTGATCGCTTGCGGGCGCGAGATCGGCGGCGTGGTGCTGGCGCCCTCGCGCGATGGCGGCACCAATGGCATGTATCGCCCGTTGCACGCCGCTGTTCCCTTCTTGTTCGGACCGAACAGCTTATCTCAACATCTCGCTGCAGCCCAAAAGCTTGGCCTGCCCACACGGCTCTTTCACGGCGCTGGGCTGGATCTTGATATCGACCATCCCGATGATCTGCTGATCCTTGCCGATGCGCCCGGCGAAACAGCCGCCCAACAACTCGCTCGCGAACTATGTGTCGATGCCCGCATGGTCTGTATCTAACCGTATACAAGGAGATCAACGATGACGATTATCGGATATGCTGCAGCACTGGAGCAGTTCCACCCCACCGAACTGCTTGAATATAGCCAGTTAGCCGAACAGCACGGTTTTGGCGCGGTGATGGCCGCCGACCACTTCCAACCGTGGGTGCCGCAGCAGGGTCACAATGCATTTGTGTGGTCGTGGATGTCGTCGCTCGGCTCCACCACCAAGAAGCTCACCTTCGGCCCGGGCGTCACCTGCCCTTCGTTCCGCTATCACCCGGCGGTGGTGGCGCAGGCCGCCGCGACGCTGGGCGCGATGTTCCCTGGTCGCTTCTGGCTGGGGCTCGGCAGCGGCGAGGCGCTCAACGAGCGTGTGGTCGGTGGCGTGTGGCCCGAGCCGCACGTGCGCCTCAAAATGATGCAGGAGGCGATCAGCATCATCAAGAAGCTGTTCAGCGGCAAGGTCGTTCGCCACGACGACGGCAAGTACTTCACGATGGAGCGCGTGCGAATGTGGACACTGCCCGAGCAGCCGGTGCCGATCTACGTCGCCACGGCTGGCCCGGTGACCGCCAAGTGGACGGGCGAAAACTGCGATGGCATCATCACGCCTGGCGCGAGCATCGAGAAGCTGAAGGGCCTGCTCGACGCCTTCGAGAAGGGCGCGCGGGCGGCTGGCAAAGACCCCGACAAGATGCCGAAGCTGTTGCAATTGCATATGTCGTGGGCACCGACCTACGAGGAGGCGCTGCAGAACGCGCTGGTCGAGTGGCCGAACGGCGGTATGGCCTTCCCCAAGCAGGATATCCGCTCGCCCGAGGACTTCGCCGAGATGGCGAAGTTGGTGCGCCCCGAGAACTACAAGAATCGTATGCTGATCTCGCCCGATCTCGACGAGCACCGCGAGTACATTCAGCAGTTCATTGATCTCGGCTTCGATGAGATCCACGTTCACAATGTGGGCCGCAACCAGGCCGAGTTTATCAAGATCTTCGGCGAGCAGGTGATCGCTAAGCTGAAGTAGTTCGGACGGCGTTTATGTAAAAACGAGGTTCTGCTACGTGCAGAGCCTCGTTTTGTATTTGATAACAAGATGACTCGGTGATTGAGGTGAGACAAGGTGACAAGATGACTGGGTGATACTAAATCCGGTTGGACAGTGACTATTTCCAAGAATGCAGAATCGCAATATTGGGCAGATGCGCCACTTTCCTTTCAACGAAAAGCACTGTCATCTCGAACGGTCGAAGCCCTGAGCGAAGCGAATGGGGAGAGATCTCAATGCGTACTGCAATGCAGAACGATGAGATTTCTCGCGTCGCCTAGCGGCTCGCTCGAAATGACAATCAGAACAATGAAGTCAGCTTTTCAACGACAACTATCCAGTCGGACACGGAGTGAAGAATCTCCCCGTCTCACACGGCCTTGTGCGTCTCCCTTCCTGCGGCCCTGTCCGATCGTGCTTTGCATTTGATACAGCAACATCCTCACGAGCACAGCGCAACCTTCGAGTCATTGTCTCACACGGCCTTGTGCGTCTCCCTTCCTGCGACCCTGCCCAACTGTGCTTTGCATTTGATACAGCAACATCCTCACGAGCACAGCGCAACCTT
>CALKHR010000150.1 GCA_937988885.1 uncultured Roseiflexaceae bacterium
CAGAAACGCTCACTTGCCGCATTTACCATTTAGCTAGTAGCAACATTAGTTAATAAGGTTGCCAGAGCGATGATGCGATCGTGGTACAATGCTCGCGGTGTCCATCCGATGGCCACCCATACACCACCAACCTAACAACTCCATTATGTAAAGGACAGCACGCATGTCCGCTACTTCCTTTACCCTTAACCTACCAGGGCCACAAGCGATGCCATTGATCGGCTGGCGCGGCAATCTGCTCCGCTTTGCGATCGACCCGCTCGGATACACGTGCAATGTGTACCGACGCCACGGCACTATTGCGGCTCTGATTCAAGGCTACCCAAGTGCTGCGGTCTTCGCGTTTGGGCCAACCTATAACCGCATGCTGCTCAGCAACCCCGAGCAGTTCTACTCTCGCCCGTTCCTGCAATCGGCGCCCAACACCTCGCTCGCGCGGCTCACCTCCGGGCTATTGGCGATGAATGGTTCGGTGCACCGCCAGCACCGCAAACTGATGATGCCAGCCTTCCACAAAAAACGTATCGAAGGCTACCACGCGACGATGACCGCTATCACGCAGCAGACGCTCGATGCATGGCGTCCCGGTCAGCATCTCGATATCGCCTACGAGATGCAACAATTGACCCTCCGAATCGTCAGCCAGGCGCTTTTTGGCCTCAATATCAACGATCGCGCCGACCGTCTCGGCCAACGCATCAAGACCTGGCTCTACTTGCTCGATTCGCCCCAGATGGTCCTGCTGCCCTATAACTTCCCTGGCTCACCGATGCGGCGCCTGTTGCACCTCTCCGATCGGCTTGAGGCCGACCTGCAAGCGATGATAGCGAGCAAACGTGCCGCCTCCGAGCTAGGCGATGATGTTCTGGCGATGCTGATCCAGACGCGAGATGAAGATGGTAGTATGCTGAGCGAGGCCGATCTCGTGGGACAGGCGGCGATCCTCTTTATCGCTGGGCACGAGACGAGTTCGAACGCGCTCACCTGGACGCTCTTTCTGCTCTCGCAGCACCCCACTGTGCTCGAAGAGTTGTGCGATGAGCTCCACGGCGTGCTGCGCGGGGCGGCCCCAACTATCGAGCAACTCAACCAGTTGCCGCTACTCGACCGTGTGATCAAGGAGAGTTTGCGCTTGCTGCCGCCCGCCAGCATCAGCCTGCGCTACAGCATCACGCCGATCGAGCTTGCGGGCCATACCATCCCCAGCGGCACAACGATCTTCTACAGCCAGTACATCACTCACCACATGCCCGAGCTCTACGCCGAGCCGAACCGTTTTCTGCCGAGCCGCTGGGAGACGATCAACCCAGGCCCATACGAGTACCTGCCCTTCGGGGCCGGGCCGCGCATGTGCATCGGCACCACCTTCGCCCTGTTCGAGATCAAGATTGTGCTGGCGATGTTGCTGCAACGCTATCGGCTAGAACTGCGGGCGGGTGCTCGTGTCGCCCGTCGCCTGCGCATCACCCTTGCGCCACGGTATGGCATGGCCATGATCGTGCGCCCGTCCAGGCAGCGCATCCGCGTGCACACACCACGCGGCAACATTCACGAGATGGTAGACCTGCCGAAAGAATAAGCAATACGTGGTAGCCACAGCGCTCGACCACCAAGTTCTCGTTGCTGAAATCGAGGAGTGTTTCTCATGGAACAGATTGGTTTGATTGGCCTTGGCCGTATGGGCCAGGCGATCGGTATGCGGCTTCTGAATGCGGGTTTCCCGCTGTGTGTCTATAACCGCACCCGTGCCAAAGCCGACGAACTGCTGGCGAACGGCGCAACCTGGGCCGCTTCGCCAGCAGAAGTTGCGAGTCGCGCCGCCATCGTGCTCACCATTCTCACCGATGATCAAGCCGTCGAACAGGTGTATTGCGGTGAGAACGGTCTGCTGAGCGGCGATTGCGAGAGCAAACTGTTCGCCGAGATGAGCACCATCCGCACGGCCACAATTCAAGCGTTGGAGCCGCGAGTGCGTGCAAAAGGCGCACACCTGCTCGATGCGCCCGTCTCGGGCACCGTCGAACCAGCGCGCCAGGGCCAACTGCTCACGCTCGTCGGCGGCGATGCTGCCGACCTCGAACGTGCGCGACCAGCCTTCGCCACCTTCAGCCGACGCATCGTCCACATGGGGCCGAGCGGCAGCGGCACCACCATGAAACTCGCCCTCAACATGGCGATGGCGATCTTCTGGGCTGGGCTATCGGAGGCGATGGCGATGGGTCAGCAGTTCGGCCTCACCATCGAGCAGATGCTTGACGTCTACCTCGATTCCCCGGTGGCGCTGCCCGCACTGCGCGCCAAAGCGCCACTGTTGCTCGGCGAGCCGCACGAGGTTGCCTTCGACGTGACGGGTATTCGCAAGGACCTGCTCGCGATGGTCTCCACCGCACAGAGCGTGGGTGTGCCCGCCGCGACAGGCTCCTCGGCGCTGGCGCTGTTCGCGGCAGCCACCGCCGCCGACTACGGCGACCGCGATTTGGTCGCGATCGTTGAGTACACAGCTGAACAAGCGCGCAAGACCTTCCCGCATAGCAAAAAGCTCACATCAGACTCGTAGGGTGCATCGACTCTGCGCCACGTGAGGGACAGAAAAGGGGCGGCACAGCAATGCCGCCCCTTTTCGTATCTTCAAGCTAAGCCAGAATGAGCGCCTAGATCGGCAGGAGCATCGCAATCACAGTGGCGACTGCGCCAACGGCCACCGATTTCATCACGACACGGCGGGCCTGCTTCTGCACCTGCGCCAACTCCTTGGGATCTTCGATCGCCTCAACCCGATCGCCCGTTTTGCGCGCATCACGGGCCGCAAGACCGATGCAGGTCTTATCGCTCCACTGGAAGAACCCTACCGCCGAGCTCCAGAAGACGATAAACAACACCAAGCGCATCCAGCGGGGCGCATCGATATACAGCAACGCAGCCAACAGCGAGACGCCCACTATCAACTGCACAACTCCCACCAGGAAGCGCTTGCGCCGCTCGCTAGGGCTAATGTTCGCGATACAAACCTCGCCTGCGGAATCAGAATCATTCGCAGATGCCGCAATGGGCGAACGTGGCGTTGGCATAACCAAACTCCTTCTCTATCGATACATCCATCACGCTAGAGGTATGGTTGCAATCCTGTAAGTACGTATCATACCACACGCGCCCTCAGATCACCGAGTGTGTGCTATACTGCGCAAAACGCGAGATCAACTCGATTCGCCATGCTAGGGGGCCGATATGGTAACGCTACTCGGCGAATACCTCGAACTTCGCACGCTCCCCGAACAGCACCTCCCAGCCTTGCTGAAGGTCTATCAGGGTACACCGCTCTATTTTGATGGGCTTGGTTACGATGTGCAGCGTCTCACGCTTGCCGATGTGCAAGCCCAGTGGCAGGCTGCCCAAAAAAGCGCAGGAAGGAACTTGCTGGGTGTCTACCACCGCGTCACCGATCTGTTGATCGGCTGCGTTGATGTGCAGTTCGATGCGCCGCAACCGCAGGAGGCAACGATACTGCTGCTGCTGATTTGGGGCGGCTTCCAGCGTCAAGGGTACGGCCTCGAGTGCATGGCACTGCTTGTCGATTGGTTCATCCAACGCTCGATGACCGAGCTATGGGCGATCGCTAGCAACAACGAGGAAGGCATCAGCTTCTTAGAACAACAAGGCTTCGTTGTGACCGAGCAGACAGCGATCCCGCCAATTGCAACGGGTCAGGCGTTTTTGATGCGTCATCAAAGCTGAGCACACCAATCGTCATTCGGATTCTCTTACCAGTTAGTTTCATGAAACATCGTACACATACCTATATCGTCCAGACCCAACCGGGCTTCGAAGCTATCGCAGCCGAGGAATTGCGCGATCTCGTACCGGGCACGACCGAGCATAGCACGCGCAGCATCGCCGATAAGAATGGCATGCTCCTATTCAACTACGCCGGCGACCCGCAGGATCTGTTTGAGTTGCGCACGGTCGAAGATATCTTCATCCAAGTGGCGCGCATCCCCAACCTGCCACCCTCCGTGGCGGGATTGCGCATGCTGCGCGACATCACCCTCTCGGCGCAGATCGAACCCGCCCTGCAGATCGCCCGTCAGATCGCGCCCGGTCGCGGAGGACGAGGCCGCATACGCTTTCGGGTCGTTTCGCGCCAAGTGGGCCGCACGGCATATCGGCGTGTCGATGCGCAAAACACCGTCGAACGGGCGATTATGGCTCGCAGCGACCACCGATGGGGCTTGGAGCAGGAGGGCGCGCTGGAATTTTGGCTCACGCTCCTGCCAAAGGAGGCGATCCTGGCGTTGCGCCTGAGCGACGAACGCATGCGCCACCGCGAATACAAATTTGAGCACATGCCCGCATCGCTGCGCCCCACCGCAGCCGCAGCACTCGTATGGCTCACGCGTCCGCAGAACAACGACGTCTTCCTCGACCCGATGTGTGGCGCGGGCACGACGCTGATCGAACGGGCCCACGCCGGACGGTACGCGCAACTGTACGGCGGCGATATCCGCGAGGAAGCGTTGAAGTTGGCGCGCAGCAACATCGGCACGCGCTACCAACCGATCGAGATTCAACAATGGGATGCACGCAACCTGCCGTTGGATGCAGGCTCGATCAGCGCCGCGACGGTCAACTTGCCGTTCGGCCAGCAGATCGGCAGCGTGCAGGAGAACAACGCGCTCTACCCGGCGGTGCTGCGCGAACTCACGCGCGTCCTGCGCCCAGGCGCACGACTAGCCGCCCTCACCGGGGATCGGCGCAACATCGATTCCGCGTTGCGTCGATCGCACGGCTTACAACTGCGCAAGATCTATCCAGTGCAGTTGCTCGGGCGGCCAGCAGCAGTCTATGTTATTGAACGAACCTAACGCGTAGCAGTGGCAGTCAGATCAGAAGTGCAGTGCCCGCACCGCGTAGCCTTCAGCGGAATGCTCTCCAAGCAGTAAGGGCACTCTTTGGTATTTGGCTCGGGGGGTGGTTCCTCACGGCGCAGGCGGTTCGCTTGGCGCACGACCAAGAACAGCACGAATGCGATAATCAGAAACTGAATAATCGTATTGAGGAACACGCCGTAATTAATGGTAGGTGCGCCAGCGGCCTTTGCCGCCTCAAGCGACGGGTACGACTCACCCGTCAGGCTCAGATATAGGTTGGTGAAATCGACCCGACCGAGGATCAAACCGATCGGCGGCATAATCACATCATCGACCAATGAAGTGACGATTTTGCCAAACGCCGCACCGATAATCACACCGATCGCGAGATCCAACACGTTCCCCCGTGCGATGAACTCCTTAAACTCCTTGAACATTGCAACCTCTCAGAACAGGCGACACTCGAAAGATGCAGCGTCTTTAAGTGCCATACGCTTGTAAAATGGCTCTGCCAATTCCAGGACCACGACGCACGAGCCAACCACTATCAGCAGCCCGCGTGCCCAGAATAACCCAGGCGAGATCAAGTTCTGGCACGGCCCAAGCCAATGCACCCGATGCACCGCTATGCCCAAACGAGGTGGGGCCGGCCTCGGCAGGAACCCAGTGCGGTTCCTTGGTGCCGCGCAGGTCGGCGCCCAACCCCCATGGACAAGGCGACCACATCAGTGGCTTCACGAAACCACCGTTGAGCATACCAGTTTGGTTCTGTAGCGCTTCTGATCGCAGTTCAGGGCTCAGAAACGAAGTTGGACGACCTTGGAACGCAAGGAGAATACGCAATGCGCCTTCAACTGTACTGTACAGCCCGCCCCAAGGCAGCGCTAAACTTCGCCAAAAGCGCGAATTAAAGGGTTCAAGATCAGAGTTCGCATGGGAACTGCGCACATCCGCAATGACCATCGGCTGTCGAGGCGGCTCATCGCCCAGGTACGCCTCTACGCCGAGAGGCTCCAACACCAGCGAATGCAACGCCTCGCGGAAGGAGACGCCACAGCGCTGCTCGACAACCAAGCCCAATAGACCATAGCCAACATTGCTGTACTGCACTCGCGTCAGCGGAGGCGCCTCAAGCGGCGTGAGCATACAGGCAGTTGCTAAGGTTGGCCAATCGAGGCCATGGGCATAAGGAGCTAAGGATCGTGCGACATCAAGTGGAAGACCACTTGTATGAGATAACAATGTACGCAGCGTCACCTCGGGCTGCGCACATGCAGCGCTAGGAAGATAAACCCCCAAAGGATCATCGATTGCAAGCTCGCCCGCATCGGCCAACCGCAGCACAGCGAGCGCGGTTGCCAACTTGGTGATCGACGCAATCGGGAACAAACTATCACGGGCGATCGGTCGCCCTGCCCCATCAACACCTACCGCAACATAATTGACCGGCCGATCGCCCTGTGCGACCGCCAACATAATACCCGGCACATGGCCTCCGCTGACCACAGTTTCGACAGCAACCTGTACTTCTGTAGGGACGGTTTGGTCAGTCATGTGTTACCGTTACTTTCTACCACTGAGATTGAGTATGGAGTAAACGTTCCTTTGCCGGGCATAATACACCACTTTTGAATTATCCTTGCTGAAGATAAAAGCACCCCAGCATTGCACATGGATAGTGCTGGGATAATTCACCTTGCCTATAAGAACGCCAAATCCTCACGGCGCTACTGTTATGAGGACTTCTTCGGACGCCCAGGGCCGCGCTTGGTGCCCGGAGTGCTCGACGACGATGCAACGACACCGTTCTGCTTCGAGCGACCAGCCAGATCGGAACGAGCGATCACCTTGAAGCGCATTGTATCGCCAGTGGTACGAATAAAGCGCAATGCAACGCCACGGCGCTCTGCCGCCGCTTTGAAACGATTACGGACGGTCAAACGCTTCTCGTTCTCAGCGATCTGTGCTTCACCATAATCGCCGATTTCGTAGTCCGCCAAAAAGCGATCGTACTGTTCTTCGATCAATTGGCGTAGGCCTTTTCCACGATCCTGAATTGCCTGCACTTCATCCGAAGTTAGTTTACGTACGGTTGGCATGGTAGTCTCTCCTTTTACAGCCTTAACTAAGGGGGTTTATATTACTGCTTCCCGCCAATTTATGCAAGTAGCATTCCAACAATTGCATATTTGGTAGATGTCTTTTTTCTCACCTGCCCATCGGTAGTTTCTTATAACCAATCATTGTACCAAATCTATAATCGCTGGTCTTTCTCTGAAGCATTTGACTCGTTTATCAGTAGCGTAAATAGCGGTCGGAGCCATAACTATACCTTGCCATCCAAGCATTCCAGAGCCTAACAAATATTCCGGCAACGATGTATACTACATCATATTTCTAAGATATTTGATTGAAAATAACTCGAATATCCTAGGACGAGCATAAATAAACCTGAGCTATGCTATAATCCTTTGATGTATTCTTAACTCCATAACATCGAGGTTCTTTATGAGTGATACATCGTTTTGGCTCCTTAAAACTGAGCCTAACACCTACTCGTTCGACGATCTGGAGCGCGACGGCTCCACGACTTGGGATGGCGTCGCGAACAACACCGCGTTAATACATTTGCGTGCGATGAAATCCGGCGATTTAGCGCTGATCTACCACACCGGCAATGAGCGCCGGGCTGTGGGAATCGCCGAAATCACCAGTGCACCATATCCAGATCCGAAAGCCAATAATCCAAAATTAGTAGTTGTTGATCTACGTCCAGTAGAACGTCTTAAAAACCCAGTTACACTTGCTCAAATAAAATCCGATCCTTTCTTTGCCGATTTCGCACTTGTACGCCAGGCACGATTGTCTGTAATGCCAGTTTCTGCCGAACAATGGCAACGGATCTTAACATCTGCCAACAATCCCGTAAGTTAATATTCTTTGTGTGCCTAATACGAGCTATCTACATACTGAAGTTCTTACAATACTCTTATGTATTGGGCACACATTCTTCAAGACGTACATACACATTATAATCCAACACAGCCATTACTTGCAATTATTCCAACGATTTATCGCTTTTTTAATTCATTTTAGCAAAGATACCAAATCGAAGCAAAATGTTTTATTAAGCACAATGACTCTTTTTGCCATCTACCAACCGACCAACGCTCATACCTCCTATTGCGTTCGAGAGTGTTATAATAACGTTTACATCGCACCAGCGCATCCTCGTTATTCTTCCACCCGAGGAGTACTGCCATGTCACGTCCAACATTTCAAAATGAACCATTTACCGATTTTAAGAACCCAGCCAATATCAGCGCGATGCAAGAAGCGCTTGAAATGGTACGTGCGCAATTCGACACTACCTATCCACTGATCATCGGTGGCGAGCGCATCTTAACCGAAACAACGATCGCATCGCGCAACCCCGCACGCCCCAACGAGGTGATCGGGCGGGTGGCGAGCGCCACGATCGAACACGCCAACCAAGCCATCGAGCAGGCCAATGAGGCGTTCCAAACGTGGCGCAAAGTTCCGGTCGCCCAACGGGCCGAGTTCCTGTTCCGCGCCGCCGAGGTGATGCGAAAACGACGCTTCGAGCTGAACGCCTGGCTGGTCTACGAGGTCAGCAAAAATTGGGTCGAGGCCGATGCCGATATCGCAGAAGCGATCGACTTCTGCGAGTTCTATGGGCGCGAGATGCTGCGTCTCGGCGAGCCACAGGCCATCCCACAACTTCCCGGCGAAGATGACCAATACCACTACATTCCGCTGGGTGCTGGCGTGGCGATCCCGCCCTGGAACTTCCCCGGCGCGATCATGGTCGGCCTGGTGGTCGCCCCGATCGTCGCAGGCAACACCATCGTGCTGAAGCCCGCCTCCACCTCCCCCGTGATCGCCGCCAAGTTCGTCGATATCCTTCACGAGTTGGGCCTGCCCCCCGGCGTCGTCAACTTCCTGCCCGGGCCCGGCGGCAGCGTCGGCGATGCGCTGGTCGATCACCCAAAGACGCGCTTCATCACCTTCACTGGCTCCAAAGAGGTCGGTCTGCGCATCTACGAGCGGGCCGCCAAGGTGCACCCGGGCCAAAAATGGCTCAAGCGCACCGTGCTCGAAATGGGCGGCAAAGATACCATCATCGTCGATGAGACCGCCGATCTCGACGCCGCCGCCGATGGAATCGTCGCCTCGGCGTTCGGCTTCCAAGGCCAAAAATGCTCGGCCTGCTCGCGCGTGGTCGCCGTCGAGCCGATCTACGACCAACTGCTCGCGAAGGTCGTCGAGCGCGCCCGTACGCTGCGCGTAGGCGACCCGAGCGACCCGAACACCTTTATGGGCGCCGTGATCGATGAGAAATCCTTCGGCAAGATCAACGAGTACATCGCCATCGCCGAGAACGAGGGCCGCATCGTGCTCGGCGGCCCCGCGCCGCTCAGCGAGGGCTACTTCATCGCGCCCACCATCGTGGCCGATGTCGCCCCCGATGCGCGCCTCGCCCAAGAGGAGGTCTTTGGGCCGCTGCTCGCCTTCATCAAGGTCAACGATTTCGATCAAGCCCTCGAGGTCGCCAACAACACGGAATATGGCCTGACTGGCGGCGTCTTCTCGAAGAACAAAGAACGACTCAACCGCGCCCGCGAGGACTTCCACGTCGGCAACCTGTACTTCAACCGCAAGATCACCGGCGCCATGGTCGGCGCGCACCCATTCGGCGGCTTCAATATGTCGGGCACCGATTCCAAGACCGGCAGCCGCGATTACCTGCTGCTCTACCTCCAAGGCAAAAGCATCGCAGAGAAGCTGTAATCCACACGTAAATCCTACAGTTCGTAGCATTTCGGTGATCGGGGAGCATTCACCTCCTCGATCACCAAACACAGCATCAACACGCGATCAAACTTCGTATACAATAGCGCCACACATCAACACACCGTCATAACCAAGTCGGCTGGCATCGTCGTCTTCGTTCAAATAGATCGCGAGATAGTGTGCATGGAACAAGCAGATCTGCCGCTTGATAGCATTCTCCAAGGCGATTGTATCGAGATCCTCAATCAACTCCCCGAACGCTCGGTCGATGTGATCTTTGCCGACCCGCCCTACAACCTGCAACTGCAACAGGATCTGTGGCGGCCAAACATGACCAAAGTTGGCGCCGTCGATGACGAATGGGATCGCTTCGACGACTTCGCGGCCTACGACCGCTTCACAAAGGCCTGGCTGAGCGCCTGCCGCCGTGTGCTGAAGGACACAGGCACGCTCTGGGTGATCGGCGCGTACCACAACATCTATCGCGTCGGCGCGCTGCTGATGGACTTGGGGTTCTGGATCTTGAATGACATTGTGTGGATCAAAAGCAACCCCATGCCCAACTTTCGCGGCGTGCGATTCGCGAACGCCCACGAAACGCTGATCTGGGCGCAGAAGCACCAAGGCGCGCGCTACACCTTCAACTACGACGCAATGAAGGCGCTGAACGACGACCTGCAGATGCGCAGCGATTGGCGCATCCCGATCTGCAGCGGCGCCGAGCGCATACGCATCGACGGCGTCAAGGCGCACTCCACGCAAAAGCCCGAAGCGCTGCTCTACCGCGTGCTCATGTCATCGACAAACGTCGGCGATGTGGTACTCGACCCGTTCTTCGGCAGCGGCACGACGGGCGCGGTCGCCAAACGCCTGCACCGCCACTGGATCGGCATCGAGCGCGACGAGCGCTACATCGAGGTGGCCCGCCAGCGCATCGCGGCCATTGAGCCTGGCCCCTACGATCCAAGCGTCTTCGATCTGCCGAACCGCCGCAACCTGCCCCGCATACCCTTCGGCACGCTGATCGAGCGCGGCCTGCTGCGGCCCGGCCAGACGCTCTACTTCAGCAACAAAGACGCCCAAGCCACCATCCTAGCCAACGGGCAACTGCGCTACAACGGCGTGGTCGGCTCCATTCACGCGCTCGCCAAACAGATCCAGGGCGCGCCCTGCAACGGCTGGGATCACTGGTGGTTCGAAGATGAGCATGGCAACCGCCAACCTATCGACACACTGCGCGAACGACTGCGCGCCGAATTAGAGGCCGACGCCTAACAGGAGCGCGATGCCAGTCACACAACGACTCTGGCTCATCCGCCACGCCGCGCCGCAGATCGACCCAAACGTGCCAGCCGCGCAATGGCGCTTGTCGGAGGAAGGGCAGCACGCCTGCGCCGAACTCGCCGAGCGCCTGCGCGGCCAGCCGATCAACACCCTGATCGCCAGCCACGAGCCGAAGGCGCAACACACCGCCGCCATCCTCGCCGCGCACCTGGGCCTGCCGTGGCGCAGCGCCGACGGCCTGCACGAACACGAGCGCGACCAGGTTGGCTTCCTCGCGCCCGAACAGTTCCAGGCCGCCATCACCGCGCTGCTCACCCGCCCGCACGAGCCAACCTTTGGCCGCGAGACGGGCGAACAAGCCCGCCAGCGCTTCGAGCGCGCCATCCTGCGCGAACACGCCGCGCAACCCACCAACGACCTCGCCATCGTCGCGCATGGCACCGTCATCACCCTGCTCGTCGCCGCGCACCAACCCATCGACGCCGTTGCGTTCTGGCGCAGCCTGCGCATGCCCGACATCATCACGCTCAGCCTGCCCGACCTGCGACTGATACCCTAGCCGCATCTGTCCCATTTGCTCGCGTTCCCTCTGTTCAACCACAGTTTTTTTGGGAAAAGAGGCCGCGTCATCAGCCCCAGCTCCCGTCGCTACGGGCAAACAACGTCGTGCACAACGTGTGCGCGCTCGGACAGGTGTGGCGCTACGCGCCAAAACGCGCGCCGCTGTACTCGCGGCTGCGCATCGCACCACGTTGCCTACAATGCCCATCATCGAGCCATGCCACCGCACCTAATCCCCTGCCATATCAACTCTCGCATCCCAACGGATCGCGATTCTGCGCATTCTAACGCGCTTCCAGAAACCCCATCGAACAAAATGGAACTCTTTTCGGGGTGGTGCCGTCCTTATTCCGTACAACAGATGCACCAAGCACAACGTGTGCTTATGTCAAACGGATCAGGAGGTTTCCGATGACACAACGAACCAGTATCAATATTGCGGTGGTAGCCGGCCTGCTTCTGCTTGCCATTTTGGCGGGCTTGGTCGGTTTGCTATACACTCGACCCGCAGCAGCGCAGACCGGTACGGTGCCGGGCCGCCAGGTGACCGTGGTGGGCCACGGCGAGGTGAGCGGCAAGCCCGATACGGCCACCGTTCACATCGGCGTCGAGACCGACGGCTCGGATGCCAAAGAGGCATTGGAGCAGAACAGCACGCAGACCGAGGCGCTGATCGCCAAGTTGAAGGAACTGGGCGTGGCCGAAGCGGATCTGCAGACCAGCAACTTCAGCATCTACCCGAACTACGATAACGAGGGCCGCCAAGTGATCGGCTACCACGTCAGCAACACCGTTCAGGTCACTATCCGCAACCTGGAGAGCGCAGGCGAACTGCTGGATCAAGTGGTGCAGGCGGGCGCCAACCGCGTCAGCGGCATCAACTTCAGCATTGCGAACAACGATGCGCAGATGCAGCAGGCCCGTGAGCTAGCGATCAAGGATGCCAAGACTCGCGCTGAGCAATTGGCAGCAGCATCGGGCGCGACCGTTGGCCAGACCCTGGCCATCACCGAGAATGTGGGCAGCGTTGTGCCAATGCCAGTCGTCTACGCCGACGCCGCTCGCTCGGTGCCGTTGCAGCCCGGCACGCAGAACGTAACCGTGGATGTGCAGGTCACCTTCGAACTGCGCTAGTCTCCTAGCAAGAGAACGGCCTGGTGCGTGAGAAACGCACCAGGCCGTTTTTGTTGAGTAGAATGCGGAAAAGCGATTACGAAATGCGCTCCAGCAGCACCGCCGGAATCTTGCGAGTCGTTTTCTTCTCGTACTCGGCGAAGTGCGGCTGCTCGGCGACCATCTTCGCGAACAGACGCGCGCGCTCTGGGTCCTCGGTCACAGGCGTAGCGCGCGCCTGGAACGTCTCGGTGCCAAGTTCCACCGTAACGATAGGATTAGCGAGCAAGTTGTAGTACCAATCGGGATGGCTTGGCGCGCCAGCCTTGGAGGCGATCACCACAATCTGATCGTTGTCGGTGACATAAACAAGCGGGTTCACACGCACCTGACCGGTTTTTGCGCCAGTGGTATGGAGAAGCAGCATCTTGGCACCTTCGAACGGCCCGCCAACTTTACCACCGTTGGCGCGAAACTCCTCGATAACAGGTTGATTATAGTGACTCATCACTACCTCACTCTACAATGCTTCCACCACTCATCGGCAACATCTCCGTGCTGATCTGCGCACAAACACCATAGATACTGCAAGAATCGCCGACCAAAAACGGGGATATCGCGCTCCAAAGCCGCATTATACCAAATAGTTAAGAACAGCAACTCAATCGGCGCCAACGTGGTACAATGCCCCAGTTATTATTGATAAATGCACTCATTGGAAAGAGCACATGTCGCAATCCCTACGCCAAAAACCAGAGATTATGAGCCCGGCGGGCTACTGGCCGCAATTGCACGCCGCAATCGAGGCCGGAGCCGACGCCGTGTATTTTGGCTTAAAGCACTTTACTGCACGCGCCAAAGTGGGCTTTACGCTCGAAGAACTGCCCGATGTGATGCGAACACTGCATCAGCGCGGTGTGCGCGGCTATGTCACCTTCAACACGCTGGTGTTCAACCACGAGTTGAGCGACGCCGCACAAATGCTGGCCGGAATCGCAGCCGCCGGAGCCGATGCGATCATTGTGCAGGATGTGGGCATTGCGCAACTCGCCCGACAGATCGCGCCCGACTTGGAGGTGCACGGCTCGACCCAGATGAGCATCACCAGCGCCGAGGGCGTGGAGTACGCCCAGCGCATGGGCGTGACGCGCGTGGTGCTGGCGCGCGAATTGTCGATCAGCGATATTCGGGCGATCCGCGCCCAAACCGATTGCGAACTCGAAATGTTCGCCCACGGCGCGCTGTGTGTCTCGTACTCAGGGCAATGCTTCTCCTCGGAGGCGTGGGGCGGGCGCAGCGCGAACCGTGGCCAATGCGCACAGGCGTGCCGTCTGCCCTACGATCTGATTGTGGATGGCGAACAGCGCCCGCTCGGCGATGCGCGCTATCTGCTCTCGCCCGGCGACCTCTACACGCTGCACAGCATCCCCGATCTGGTCGATGTGGGCATCTCCGCGCTCAAGATCGAGGGCCGCTACAAGGATGCCGATTATGTTGCGCTGACGACTCGCGCCTACCGTCAGGCCGTCGATGAGGCGTGGGCGGGCTTGCCGCTCAGCATCAGCGCCGTCGAGGAGTTGCAACTCGAACAGGTCTATTCGCGCGGTTTAGGGCCGTACTTCGTGACTGGCACCAACCACCAGGCCGTGGTGCGCGGACGAGCGCCGCGCCACCGTGGCGTGTTGGCGGGCCGCGTGGTGCGCCTCCTACCCGACGCCGTGCTGGTGCAACCCGATCCCAAACTGGAGGTGGCGCCTTTGAAGCCTGGCGACGGCTTGGTGTTCGACGCCGCCGATTGGCGCAGCCCGGAGGAGCGCGAGGAGGGCGGGCGCATCTATCAAGTGCGACCGAGCCGCAACGGCCTGCTCGAACTGCGTTTCGGCAACGGCGCCATCGATTGGTCGCGCGTCCGCGTTGGCGATCTGGTCTGGCGCACGCACGACCCCGACCTCGACAAGGTGGTCAAGCCGTTCACGCAGGCCACCGCGCCGCTGCACAAGCAGCCGCTGCGGGTTCGCGCCACCGCTCACGAAGGCGCGCCGCTGATGCTGGAGTGGACGCTGATCGAGCAGCCCGCGCTGAGCGTGACGGTTTTCTCGGACGATCTGCTGAGCACGGCGCAGAATCGCGCTCTGAGCGCCGAGTATCTGCGCGAGCAACTGGGCCGTTTGGGCAATACGCCCTACCGTCTCGATGAACTAGAGCTAGAGATGGACGGGCAGCCGTTCGCGCCGAGTTCGCTGCTGAACCAGTTGCGGCGACGGGCGATCGAGCAACTGAGTACGCTGCAAACGCAGCCGCGCGCCATCACCATCAACGACCCGCAGGCGACGCTGGAACAGGCGTTGCGCATCCGCAGCACCACGCCGACCACTACAAGCGAACCATCGCTGCACATCCTGGTGCGCACTCCCGAGCAACTCGAAGCGGCGATCGCCCTGCGCCCGGCTAGCATCACGCTCGATTATCTCGAACTGTACGGCCTGCGCCCGGCGGTCGAGCGTGTGCAGGAGAGCGGCATCGAGGCGCGGGTAGCGAGTCCCCGCATTCTCAAGCCAAGCGAGCAGAAGATCGTGCGGTTCCTGCTCAAACTGAATTGCGCGATCCTGGTGCGATCCAGCGGCCTATTGCACGCGCTGCAAGAGGTGGAGCACCCGCAGTTGATCGGCGATTTCAGCCTGAACGTCGCGAACCTGCTGACAGCCGAATCGTTCCTGCAGCGCGGTCTGACCCGCCTGACGCCGACGCACGACCTGAACGCGGCGCAGGTGGCTGAGCTCACCAGCAGCCTAGGCGGCGACCAGATCGAGGTGATTGCCTACCAGCACTTGCCAGTGTTCCACACCGAACACTGCGTGTTCTGCCGCTTCCTCTCGAACGGCACCAACTTCACCAATTGCGGCCACCCCTGCGAGAAGCACCGCGTAGCGCTCCGCGACCAGCAGGGCCGCGCGCATCCGGTGATGGCCGATGTGGGCTGCCGCAACACGGTGTTCGGCGCCGAGGCGCAAGAGGCCAGCAAGCACATCGATCTGTGGCGTCACTCTGGGGTGCGGCACTTCCGGCTGGAGTTCGCCCACGAGAGCGCCGAGCAGGTCACCGAGATCGGGCGGGCCTTCGCCGAGGTGTTAGCGGGGCGTCGCTCAACGCCAGACCTGGCCCGCACGCTGCGGCGCATCAGCCCACAGGGCACCACCGAGGGCAGCCTGTTTGTGCCCGATGGGTTTGTGACGATTCCGCTGATGCAGGTGTCGTAAAACAGGTCAACATCACACAAATGGGCGGCTTGGAGTGTTCCAAGCCGCCCATTGTTGTTATCGAGACACCCAAACTACACCACAAACGCCCCAGGGTTGAGCAGACCATCGCCGCCCCAGCGCTTGCGCAGAGCCTGCATCAGGTCGAGCGCATCGGGAGCGTGACCCCAGCGATCGCCGACGGCGGGAGCGCCGATCTGCTGCGCGTAGCCGCCGAGTTGCTGCGCCGCACGCTGAGCCGCGCCGAGATCGGCTAAGCCGCGCACGTAGAGCAGGCCGCTGGCCAAATCGGCGACGAACGAGAGCGCATCGGGCGACGCGCCCCGCAGAGTCGGCAGGATGTTACTCACATCCTTGACAGCCACACCCACGCGCAGAGCGGGCACGCTGCTGGCCTCGCGCATCCAATCGGCCCAGATGTGGCTGCCCGTCGTGCCTTCGAGCACCACGGCTGCGGGTGCGCCGAGTGCCTTCAGCGCGCTCTGCACCTCGGCGATCTCGGCCTCCACATCGAGCTCCACGCCCTCGATGCTGTAGATCAGTGCATACGGCGCCGAACCGCCGTGCAAGGCGGTGACAGCGGCATCGCGGCAGAGCAGCAGCGCCGAGGCATTCAGGCAGATCTGGCGCAACTGCGCGCCCCACTCCAAGCCCTGCTGTAGATCCGCCACCGGCACGATCAGCGTTTGCTGAGCGCGAGGCAACGGCGCAATCTTGAGGGTGACATCGCAGATCAGGCCGAGCGTGCCGTAGGAGCCCACAAACAGCTTCGGCAAGTCGTAGCCCGCCACGTTCTTGACCACCGGACGACCTGCGCGGATCACGCGCCCATCGGTCATAGCGACGGTGGCGGCCAACAGTTGGTCGCGCAAGCCGCCGTAGCGCATTCGCAGCGGCGCGTTCCAGTTGCAGGCCACGATCCCGCCGATCGTCGATTCGGGCCAGGGCGACACCAGCGGCACCCAGAAGCGGTCGCGGCCCAACTCCTCTTGTAGCGCGCTCAGCGGCGTCCCCGCGCCCACCGTCACGTACAAGTCGTCGCGGGCGAAGGTGCGCACACCTGCAAGGTTGCTGGTCGAGATCGTCAGATCGGCGGCGGAGAGGCCAGCCGATTTCGTGCCAGCGCCCCGCACGCGCACCGTGCGCCCAGCCGCGATCGCGCTGTGCAGCACACTAGCGGCTTCCTCGGACGTAGCGGGCGCGACCTCGCTCTCCGTCGGCGGTGCGGAGGGCACCGGGCGCGGCGGCAGTTCGCCCGCAGGCGGGAAGATTTTGTGCGGGTTCATCAGGTCGCGCGGATCGAACAGGCGCTTGACCTGACGCATCACATCGAGTTCGACCTCGCTGTACATCAGTGGCATCAGATCGCGCTTCTCGATCCCAACGCCGTGCTCGCCCGTGATGCTGCCGTCGAACGCCACGCAGATCTCAACAATGCGCCGACCAGCCTCCATCACATGCTTCAACAACTCGCGGTTGTTTGGATCTTCGATCAGAATGAGCGGGTGCAGATTGCCGTCGCCAGCGTGGAACACGTAGCCCACCCGCAAGTTCATCTCCTCACAGATACGGTTCACGCCAGCCAAGGTCGTGGCCAATTTGCTGCGCGGCACTGTCACATCGACCAAGTAGTAGGCCGGAGCCAGGCGCGACATCGCACCGACGGCGCTCTTGCGACCGTACCAGATCGCATCACGCTGGGCGGCGGTCTGCGCGATCCGCATATCGCTGGCGTTGTAGCGCTGCATAATTGCGCTGATCTCGTCCATCTGCGGGCCAACGCTGGAAGAGAAGCCGTCCACCTCGACGATCAGCGCCGCGCCCGCCTCTGTCGGCAGGCCAGCGTGCGCAAAATCCTCGATGATGCGCATCATCTTCTGATCCATCATTTCGAGCGTGGCTGGGATCAGGCCTTCTGCGATCAACGCCGAGACTGCCTCACCCGCCGCCTCGATCGAATCGAAGGCCACCATCATCGTCTTGACGGCTGGCGCGTTGCGGATCAGCCGCACGCTCGCCTCCGTCACAATGCCGAGTGTGCCCTCGCTGCCGATCATCACGCCGAGTAGGTCGTACTCGGGATAATCGGTAGCCCGACCGCCCAGGCGCACTTGCTTGCCGTCCGCCAGCACGACGTTCAAACCGCTCACGTAGTTGGTGGTGACGCCGTACTTAAAGCAGTGCGGGCCGCCCGAGTTCTCGGCGATATTGCCGCCCAATGTCGATGAACGCCCGCTCGATGGGTCGGGCGGGAAGTAGAGGCCGCGCGTCTTGACGAGTTCATCGAGCGATTGGTTGACTAGGCCAGGCTGCACGACAGCGCTGCGGCCCGATACATCGAACTCCAGCACACGGTTCATATGCGAAAAGTGCATAATGATACCGCCGTGCTCGGCGATCGCACCGCCCGAAAGGCCAGTGCCAGCGCCACGAGCGATCACAGGCACGTTGTATTCGTTGGCCCAACGCACGATCTGTTCGACTTCAGCGGCATTGTTGGGGAAGACGACGCCATCCGGGAGACCACGATCAAGGCTAGCATCGTACTCGTAGGTCATCAGCGAGACGGGGTCGGTGAGCAATTGGCGCGGTGCGAGTTGACGTTCAAGCGCTCGCAGAGCAACCTTGGTATGTGAGGGCATGAATGATCATCCTTGGATAGCAGCAGGTTGGCCTATTCAATGTGCACAGCACAGCGCGGCGCGTGCCAGGCTGGCGTGCTTGCAGATGATTTGCAACTGTCATTATTCAGGGTTGCTATTATAGCGTCAATTGGCGATTTCGGGTATCGGCGTTTTGTGGGGTTATGTCAAATTCAATTGGAGCGTTGTGAGAGAAACATAGTGCGCATGTTGATATGTCTCCCTTATGAGAGCGTGGGATGCGCTATACGCGAACATGCGCGTACTCACGAGGGCGTAGGCTGCTGCGCAAGTCCAAGGGGCCAGTCGCGGCCCTTTGGAAACCCCGACCGGGGCTTATCGCCCCTGGACCCCAAATATGCGGATGTTGTTCAGTGGTGTGTGGTTGTGATACGTGAGCAAGTTTCATAGGTGGGTTGTGTTGATCGTGGATTGCAATGCGCTTTGAAATTGCTCACATCGCCTGGCGGCTCGCTCGAAATGACAATGCGAACAGTGAGATATTAAAAAAACACTGCACTTATCACTCGAATTTGATATCGAATCAGCTTTCGCCTACAACAGAGGTTTTTGAGATGTTGAGGCGCTGGTATACACAGCGCCTCGACTTTTCGAAATGTAAAGCTACTCAAGTGAGCGCAGCGCCGAGCGGGCCGCCCAATAGCCGCACATGCCGTGCACGCCACCGCCGGGAGGCGTTGATGATGAGCAGAGGTACAAACCCGATGCGGGTGTGCTGTACGGGTCGAGCCGAGCGACGGGGCGCATAAACAACTGAAACACATCTTGCACGCCGCCGTTGATATCGCCGCCGATGTAATTGGCGTTGTAGTGCTGCATTTCGACAGCGTTTTTGGTGCTGCGGGCCAGGATACGCGAGCGGAAGCCGGGCGCGAAGCGCTCGATCTGTTGCTCGATGACATCGGTCATATCCTCGGTGGAGCCGTTCGGCACGTGGCAATAACCCCAAGCGGTGTGTTTGTCCTTGGGCGCGCGGGTCGCATCGAAGAGCGTGTGCTGCGCCACCAACACAAACGGCTGCTGCACGTGCTGGCCATTCCAGGATGCCCGCTCCGAAGCGGCGATCTCATCGAGCGTGCCGCCCACGTGCACCGTTGCGGTGCGTCGGCACTCGTCTGCCGTCCAGGGGATCGGACCGTCGAGCGCCCAATCGACCTTGAACACGCCGGGGCCGTAACGGTAGCGCTGCAGCGCGTTCTGGTACTGTTGCGGCAATCGATCGCCCGCGATGCTGAGTAGTTGGCGAGGCGTGACATCGAACAGCACGGCGCGGGCATCCGGCAACTGGCTCAGCGAATCAACGCGCACGCCCGTCTGGATCTCGCCACCCAGCGAGCGCAAGTAACTCGCCATCGCATTCGGGATCTTCTGCGAGCCGCCCTGTGGGAACGGCCAACCAACCGCGTGACCGAGCATCAGCAGCACAAAGCCGAACGCAGCGGTCGATATCTTCTCAAGCGGCATAATCGCGTGCGATGCCAGGCCAGCGAACAACGCACGGGTGCGCTCCTCGCGGAAGGCGGCACGGGCCAGCAGCGTAGCGGGCCACAGGGCGCGCAACCCGAAGCGCGCCATCGTGAAAGGGCGGCGCGGCGGCACCAACGGCCTCAGCGTGGCATCGACGATGGCCTGCCAGTTGCGCACCAGCGGCGCAACCAGCCGATAGTAGCGGTTGGCATCGCGACCGAGCGTAGCCGCAGTGGCGGCGACCGAGCGTTGCAGCACCACAGCCGTCCCATCGTCGAGCGGGTGGGCGAGCGACACCTTGGGGTAGACCCACTGTAGGCCATGCTCCGTCAACGGCAGCGTGCGCATAAACGGCGAGCCGACACCCAGCGGATGAATCGCCGAGCAGATATCGTGAACGAAACCTGGCAGAGTCACCTCCGCCGAGCGTGAGCCGCCACCGATCGTCGCCTCGGCCTCCAGCAGCAACGTGGTACGACCCGCGCGCGCCAATTCAATCGCAGCCGCCAAGCCGTTCGGTCCACCACCAACGATAATGGCATCGTAGCGTTTCGACATGCATCCTCACAAATGCGCTTCTTGAAGCGATGGGGCAATGAGTAGAAGGGGAAGCAAGATGTTGGCCTGTATTATACCCATCCCGTGCGAGATCGAGGCATTTCAGTGTGATATTCCACCGTTTTTGGTCTCCATCTCCCAAAGCATGATACCCCATCTTGGTGGTATTCGAGCCGATTGAGGAAGCGAGTCTGGAGCGCACCCCGCCGTTGCGTTACAAATTGCTTTCAGTACGCCCAAACAGGCCCGTTTTGGCTTGCTGTTGATGAAAGCAGATGGTATGCTGAACATCATTGGTATAGCGACACATCGCACAGTTTCCATCCTACAAGCTATGTCGCTTGGCCTGGAGTACGACCAATGATACACCGAGTGCGGCAGCTCATCGCGCAGCCCAAAGATGGCGGTGATGAGGTAAACATATACGCTGCGCGTCTTCTCACGACAACACTATTAGTGATCCTTGCAGGAGTTCTCTCCGATCGTCTACTCGTCCCCTCGATTCCACTGCTAGAAGGCTTCAGTTTCGCGATCAGCATTGCGCTGGTGTTGATGGTGCTGATGATGGCTTGGTTCCTCCGACGAGGCCACCATCTTGTAGCGGCGTACAGCACGGTCGTGATCGTTTGGCTCGTACTCACAACCACGGTTGCACTGAGCGGCGGCATCCGTTCACCTGCCTTGATCAGCTACATCGTCTTGCTGCTGGGCTGCGGGCTGTTGCTCAGTCGCCGAGCGACGCTAGCCATCGCGTTGATCAGCATTGCGGCCAGCATCGCAATGGGTATCGGCATACCGCAACGCACTCCGGAACTCACGCTATCAACGCGATCGTTGGCGCTCATCTACACGACACTGCTGGCGATATCGGCCTGCTTTTTGTATATGCTCGTGGGGAATATCGACGCGGCCCTGAGCCGATCGCGCCAGGAGATAGCCGAGCGCACGCAACTCGAAGCGGCGCTGCGGGCCAATGAGGAACGTTTTCACCAACTCTCGGATCTGCTGTCCGAGATCGCGTTCTCGTTCCGCACGACCGCAGACGGCACCACCGAACTGGAATGGACCACCGAGGCGCTCAGTCGCATCACAGGCTACACGCTCGCCGAAGTACGCACAACTGCCGCCTGGGACGCGATCGCCCACCCCGACGACGTGAAGATCGTGCAACAACGCTGCAGACAGTTGCATGCGGGGCATTCCGATATCAGCGAATACCGCATCATTACCAAGGATAATCAGGTGCGTTGGCTGCGCTTCAACAGCCGCCCGATCCTTGATCCCGAACAGCAGGGCGTACAGCGCATCTACGGCGTAGCGCAAGACATCACGCATCTCAAACAGCTTGAACAGCAGCTCGGGCAAGCGCAAAAGTTCGAGACGGTGGGGCGGCTCGCGGGTAGCGTCGCGCACGACTTCAACAACATGCTGACGATTATCCTGGGGAGTTGCACGCTGGTGCTCGATAGCATCGAATCGCATCAACCGATTCGTCACGATATCGAGCAGATCCAATCGGCTGCCGAACGCGCCGCTGGACTCGCCCGCCAATTGCTGGCGTTCAGCCGTCGCCAAGCGCTACAGCCCACTGTGCTAAACCTGAACGATGTGATCATCAGCACCACACAGTTGCTCCACCGCATGCTCGGCGAAGATATTTTGCTGACCACGCAACTAGCGCCTGATCTGGGTCTGATCAAAATCGACCCAGGCCAGATCGATCAAGTGATCGTCAACCTGGTCGTCAACGCTCGCGATGCGCTGCCAGAGGGCGGAGAGATCGTGATCGAGACGAGCAACATTGTGATCGAGCACCCCAACAGGCAAAACACGCTCGATCCGCCCGCCGGAACCTATGTCTTGCTGCAAGTGAGCGATAACGGTATCGGTATGGATAGCACCACAATGGAGCGGGCCTTCGAGCCGTTCTTCACAACCAAGAGCCAGGGGACCGGCTTGGGGCTGGCCAGTGTGCAGAGCATCGTGCGCCAGAATCACGGGCATATTCAGGTGTGGAGCAAGCCAGGCCACGGGACGCGCTTTAAAATCTACTTGCCGCAGTCGCTCCCGATGCGCAACCAGAACGGCGCAATGTTGACCGATGAAGGAACGATTCGGCGCTACCATCACCTTTCGCGCGCCTCGTATCAGCGCGTGATCGAGTGATCAGAATTGCGCCTCACTTGCGGCCGTGCGCGGCAGCAGGCCAGTGCGCACCATCAGATCGGCCAACAGTTTGGCTAACGCGGCGCTCGCCACAACGCTCAACGTGATCGTGGCGCACGCCAGCAGTTGCGTGTTTTGATCGGGCCAAACGACCTCATACAGCCACAGATACACGATGATCAGCAGGCCGCCCGTCAGCAGCGCCGCGAGCGTCCACCGCCGCAGCACAAACCGACGATAGCGCGTCACGACCGCCACGGCGAGTTCGATACAAAAGCTCCGGATCAGCAGCGAGAACAACAGATCTGAGCCAGCCGGCGTCACCACCACGGCGATCTGACCCGCCACTAGCGCCATCAACAGGGCTGCGCCGGGCCGTCGCAGCACGTACACCACAAAAAAGCCGGGCAGCATCCAGATCAGGTTGGTGGTGTAACCTGGAATCGTGCCCAGCGCTTGGATACCTAACAGGCCCAAGGACGCAAAGCCGAGCAGCACCCCAAACAGCGCGCTCAGCACAAACGCCCAAACAATATCTAAAAGGCTCCAATCGATCGACACTGGCCGATCTGTCAACACTGCCATGAATCCCTCGTTGTTATTAGCTATGTGCATAATGATGAAACGTATCTCACGTTTAATGAGATACGCCATCCATATGATACCAAATTCACGTGATGTCGATGCGTTCGGGCAACCCATCGACATCACGTTCATCGGAAGATATGGAAAGGCGTCATCGAGAGCGCGCCTCTGTGCTACTGTATCACGCCGAGTGTACCGAAGCCAACTGCTCCAGTTGCGGGATGAGCGCGCTTGGTGGCGGGAAGGCGGCCAGTTCAGCCGCCACCTGTTGGGCAGCCACCCGATACTCCGGCGATTCTAGCAGCAGGTTTGCGGTCGCGCGCACCACGGCGGGCTGCACATGCAGCGGATCGAGCTGTTGCGCCACGCCCAGCGCCAAGCAGCGCTCGCCGTTCATCGGCTGGTCCGCGCCCATCGGCAGCAGCATCATCGGCAAGCCGTGGGCCAACGCCCCCAGCACACTGCCCGACCCCGCGTGCGACACGACCAACTGACAGTACGGCAGCACCTCAGCCTGCGGAATAAAGCGCTCCACCTGCACATGCTCCGGCTGATCGCCCAACTCCGCCGGATCGATCTCGCGGCCCACCGTCACCAACAGTTCGATCGGCAAATCGCGCAGCCCCTCCACCAATCGCACAAACAGATCGCCGGATTCCACGTTGAACACCGTGCCCAGCGTGAGATAGACCAGCGGCCCACGATGCTTATGATCGGCCCAGGGCGGGGTCTCCCGCCGTTGCTGCGGCTCGTACAGGCGGAAGAACTGCGTATCGCACGGCAGGCGGGCGCGCGGATCGCGGTAGCACGCCGAGAAGGGCGAGAAGGTCGGCGCGTTGTACACTATCTGCAGATCGGGGTCATAGGGGAGATCGAAGGCGGCCCGGACGGCGTTCAGCGGCTCACGCAGCGTCTTGGCGTTGAACAGCGCCCCCGAGCCGATCACGATCACATTCGCGTAGGGCAAGCCCAAGCACTCGGCAGCGATCATTCCGCCAAAACAGGTCTCCTCGCACACCAGCACATCGGGCTGCCACTGTTGGCACAGCGCGAGCAGATCGTCGGCCTGCTCACGGGCGATTCGGCCACCGTAAGCGCGCGCAAACGCCTGCATCTCCTGCTCGGGCGAGGCCACCATCAGCGGGCGGCGCACAGGCGTCAGCCCAACGTCGGTGCCAGCCGCGAAGAACGCAAAGCCGTGGGATTCGACTTTATCCCGCATCCATGGGCGACCAGCCAGCGCAACCGTATGACCAGCCGCAACGGCAGCCTGAGCAATTGGGACAAGCGGTTCGAGATGCCCACTATTGCCAGAGAAGCAAAACAAGATGCGCATGTGTTCCCCCTTATCTTCATTTTGGCGGGCGCAACGGCACGCCAGCAAACGGCTTTGGATGCAACCCGCAGTGGTACGCAATCACGACCCTGCTCACTGTTCAACACCATTCCTGCGTGCTCTATTACAAGAACGCAAGATCGAAGCGAGCATATCGCTTCAATGTGGAGGAGTGAGGGCGGGGCGAAGGAGCGATGTATCCCTCTGCAAAGCGGAAAACGCTTGTTTGGCGATGTTGTCTGCTGCAAACAACATCGCCGTTTTACAACCACGAAGACGAAGAGAGGCTGCGCTGCCTTTCCCGCCCAATGCGAAGAGGATTAATCGAAGATGATGGTGCGGTTGCCGTGCAGAAAGATGCGTTCCTCCAGCATTAACTTCAGGCCAGTCGCCAGCACGACCTTTTCCACATCGCGGCCAGCTTGGGCCATGTCGGCGGCGGTGTAGGTGTGGTCCACAGGATGCACACCCTGCGCGATGATCGGCCCGGTGTCCAGGTCGTCGGTGACGATGTGCGAGGTCGCGCCGATAATCTTCACGCCCCGCTCGAACGCCTGCCGATACGGATTTGCGCCGATAAATGCGGGCAAGAACGAGTGGTGAATGTTGATGATGCGGTTCGGGTAGGCCGCCACGAAGGAGGGCGTCAACACCCGCATGTACTTGGCCAACACCACGTAGGCGGGCTGATACTGCGCCAACACCTGCAAGATGGCCTGCTCGTGTTCTTCGCGCTCCAAGCCCTGATGGCTGATGTGATGAAACGGAATGTCGAATTTGCGCACCAGCGGCTCAAGCGTGTCGTAGTTGCTCACCACCGCGCTGATGGTGGCGTGCAACTCGCCGTAGGCATGGCGCAACAGCAGATCGCCCAGGCAGTGATGCTCCTTCGTCACCATAATCACGATCGGGCGCTTCTCGGTGCTGGCGAGCCGAATGTTGGCGTTGACGGGCAGCACCTCGCGCAATTCGGCGACAGCCGCGTCGGGCGCGGTTTCGCCCGTGAACTCGGTGCGCATAAAAAAGTGTTCGGAGACGGGATCGACAAACTCCTGATTCGTCGTGATGTTGTAGCCGTGGCGGTACAACGCGCCAGTGATAGTATATACAAGTCCCTTGGCATCCGAACAATCGATCAAAAGAAGGTGCGTTGTCATCTTTATTGTTCTTGTTGAGACGGATAATTAACAGGGAGTATACCACAGCGCTTGGCGGTTGTGTCACCCGCACACCTACGCTCTCCTACGCGGGCCTCCAGTGATACTCCACATCCGGCGCGGATTCGGGCGGCGGGCTGATGCCGAACGCCACCGCCCGAAAGCCGTGCTTCTCGTACAGCGCGCGGGCCGCCGTGTTGGCCGTGTGCGTGTGCAACTCTAAGCCGTTCGGCGAGAGCGTCTTGGCGAACTCCAGCAAGCGCGTACCCCAACCCTGCCGCCAAGCGCTCGGATCAACGTACAGTCGGTCGATGTACGAGCCGTTCATCGCCAAAAAAGCGACGATCCGCTCGTCCTGCACGCCCACCCATAGTTGGCAGTTCGCCATAATCACATCGCGGAAGACCTGCTGCGCTACCTCGGCGCTCAGGGATTGCCACGTGGGCAGGTAAGTGTAGGTCGCCAAACCCGAGCGGTGCCACAGGTCTGCTGTGGCCGTGACATCCTCAGGCTGAAACGGACGAATCATCAACTCCATCACACCGCTCCTCGACGAAGCACAAACACGCCCCATCCAAAATGTTCGCGACCAAACGTTAGATATTCCCGACGGGACTGGGCGATCCAATCGCGCAGCGCAGCAGCATCGGGATCATCGGGATGCTCGCGCAGCCAATCCGAGACGCTGTGCCACTGATTGGTGCTATAGTGATCCCATCCCACAAGATTGGCCAGTTCCATATCGATCAACTCGAAGCCGTTCTGCTCGATCCAATCAAGCGTGCCAGCGAGTGTGGTGTAGGCGTTGCGCTCCGGGTCGTACGATTCATAGGCGATGTCGGGCACATCGCCCCGCCAAAACGGGTGCCCGAGCAGCATCAGGCTATCGGCATCGCGCAGGCCGGGCGCGAGCATCTGCAGCGTGCCCACGAAGCCTCCGCCGATCCAGGTCGCCCCCAAGCAACTGATCAAATCGTACTGTTGCGGCGCAATGGCATACGCGGCAGCATCGCCCTGCACGCATGTCACTTGGCCTTGCAGCCCAAGTTCCGCGATGCGCTCCTGAGCCGCCGCGATAAACACGTGGCTGATATCGACACCCGTGCCTATCGTGCCGAACTGCTTGGCCCACTGGCAGAGCAACTCGCCCTTGCCGCAGGCGAGGTCCAAGTGGCGCAACCCGGCGCGTACCCGACACTTCTGCGCCAAACGATCGAGTTGTGCTGGTAAGAGTGGGTTCAGAACCCGCAAATAACGCTCGGCGATCTCGTGAAAACGCAACGACATTTTCTTCCTCCTTTGGAACGTGGACGCGCCGCACTTGACAGCCACGACGCAGGCGGTATACTCGCAATCTCTCGGACAAAACACAATGGAGATTGTTCATGAGCACACCCCAGGCTACCGACGAACAACGTATTCTGGTGCTGCACGGCCCAAACTTGAACGCGCTAGGCTGGCGCCAGCCCGAAATCTATGGCCGCACCACACTCGACGACATCAACAACTTTCTGGTGAAACGCGGCGCTGAGCGCGGCTACACGGTCGTCACATTTCAATCGAACTACGAAGGGGCGCTGATCGACTTTTTGCAGGCCGAGGCGCGCAACTCGATCGGTATCGTCATCAATCCCGCTGGCCTCACGCACACCAGCGTCAGCCTGCGCGACGCGATCGTGGCCACCGACCGCCCGACCATCGAGGTGCACCTGTCGAACGTCCACGCTCGCGAGGAGTTCCGCCACTTCTCCTACATCGCGCCGATCGCCCGTGGGCAGATCGCCGGGCTCGGCTGGCGTGGTTACGGCTATGCACTCGATGCGATCATCGAACTGTATGAAGAAGAACAGGCAAAGTCATCATAAAACTAGACGTTTGACGCGCCATTTGGTTGCATCCAACGAAAACGGCACCCGCCTTGTGGTTGGGTGCCGTCTCGTTTGTTGTCGCATTGAGTAGGCTTACGGCGTCCAGACCGTGCCGTCGGGCCAGCGGCTCTGCGTCCAGGTGATCGGCGACAGCGTGATCGGGTACTTGGCAGCGGCGGCTTCATCGATGTCGATGCCGAAGCCAGGCTGATCGTTGGCCCACAGGTAGCCGTTGCTCAGCGTCGGCGTGCCAGGGAACACCTCGTAGATCGCATCGCTGAAGCTGATCACCTCCTGCACGCCGAAGTTGTGGCAAGCCAGGTCGAGGTGCAGATTGACCGCGTGGCCGACCGGCGAAGTGTCGCCGGGGCC